>NZ_JAERKB010000001.1:0-602928 GCF_018257325.1 Nissabacter archeti | reverse complement strand
TTTGTGTTCACCCTTTCCCACGAGTACCCGCGCCGCGAGCAGGTGATGCAGTATGGCGAGGATGACCTGACCTTTATCTCGCGCCTGCTGGCCGAGGTGGGTATCTGGTTTCACTTTACCCCGGACACCCGGCTGGGCATTGATGTGGTGGCGTTCTGTGACAGCCCGGCCCACTACCAGCCGGGCGTCACGCTGCCGGTGGTGCCGCCCTCGGGCCTGCATGATGAGGGGGTGGAGTCAGTGTGGAGCCTGGTCAGCGCCCATCAGGTGGTGGAGAAGTCGGTCAGCACGCAGGACTATAACTACCGGCAGGCCGCGGAGGACCTGCGCGCGCAGGCGGAGGTGGCGTACGGCGAGGTGACGACCTACGGTGAAGCCTACCACTACGCTGATAACTACCTCACCGCCGGCAGTGCCGGACGTGACCCGGAGGCTGAGAGCGGCGCGTTTTATGCCCGTGTCCGCCATGAGCGCTACCTGAATGCCCGGACGCAGCTCACGGCGGTCACCAACTGCGCCGGTATTGCACCGGGGCAGGTACTGACGGTCACCGGCGGCATGGGCGTACCGGAGGCGTTCCGCCAGGGCGTGGTGATTACGGCCCTCACCGCCACGGCCCGCCGGGACAAAAACTTTGAGGTGGAAATCACGGCGATACCCAGCGCAGAGGCGTACGGCTTCCGGCCCCCGCGCATCCCGAAGCCGACGATGGCGGGCACCCTGCCGGCCCGCGTCACCAGCACCCAGCGCAATGACCCCTACGGCCATATCGACAAGCACGGGCGCTATAAAGTCAACCTGCTGTTTGACCGGGCCGGCTGGCCTGCGGGCGAGGAGAGCCTGTGGGTGCGCCAGTCACGCCCCTATGCGGGCGACACTTACGGCCTGCACCTGCCGCTGCTGGCGGGTACCGAGGTGGCGATAGGCTTTGAGGACGGCAACCCCGACCGGCCCTATATCGCGGGCGTGCTGCACGACTCCTCGCACCCGGACCACGTCACTATCCGCAACTACAAGCGCAACGTCTTAAGAACGCCTGCCAACAACAAACTGCGCCTCGATGACACCCGCGGGCAGGAGCACATCAAGCTCTCCACCGACTACGGCGGCAAAAGCCAGCTGAACCTCGGCCATCTGGTGGACAGCGAGCGCCAGCCGCGCGGCGAGGGCTTTGAGCTCAGAACCGACAGTTACGGGGCGATACGCGCCGGAAAGGGCCTCTTCATCAGTGCCGATGCGCAACCCGGGGCGCAGGGCAAGGTGCTGGAGATGGCCCCGGCCGTCAGCCTGCTTAACCGCGCGCAAGAACAGATGCAGGCTATCTCAACAGATGCCCAGACTGCCGGCGGTGCCCCGGCTGACCTGCAGGCACAAATCACGCTGCTGCAACACAACCTGGATGCGCTGAAGCAGGCGGTGCTGCTGATGCATGCGCCGCAGGGGGCGGCCCTGGCCAGCGGTGAGCATCTGCAGTTGTCAGCTGACCAGAACCTTATCGCCACTGCCGGAAACAACGCCGACATCAGCGTGGCGAAGAAGCTCTTTATCGGGGTGGGTCAGGCGCTGAATGTGTTTGTGCGCAGACTGGGTATCCGGCTTATCGCCAATCAGGGGGCGGTACAACTGCAGGCCCAGAATGATGGGATGGAGCTGCTGGCGAAAAATGGCCTCACCCTTACCAGCACCGATGATGAAATCGTCATCACCGCGAAAAAGAGAATAACGCTGAACGGCGGCGGGAGTTATATCCGGATAGATGAAGACGGCATTGAGTCGGCCACGATGGGCGATTATGTCACTAAAGCCGGGTATTATGAGCGACGAGGTGGGAGCGCGATAAAAATAGCATCTCCTGTCTTCCCAGTTATAGATCAAGGTAAAGAGGTTCTTGAAGCAAGCAAGCAAAGTTTAAGATTTGCACTATCTGAAGATGCCATAAAAAAACCTTATTTTATACGAAATCGGGCTAAAGATTTGGTTGAGCAAGGAATAATAGGTGAGGACGGACGCACACCAAGAATTAAATTGGATAGTCCTGAGCAATTTAGTTTGACCGTAGGTGAAGGATGGGAGGTGAATTTAATTGATATTTTTGAAGCTTCTCAGGAGGAAGTGTTAAAAAAAATTGATTATGAGCAAGGGGAGTATATAGACCCCTATATTGATAAGTTAGATTTAGATGATGGAAACTTTCTACCGCCAAAGTTTATTGCAAATATTTTTGGTATTATTGAAGGTGAAGAGTAACAATTCCCATTAGATTGAATATTGCCAGGGGATATATGCGATCGATAATTCTGACTTTTTGTGCTTTATTTGCATGTTTTTCCCATGCTGATTGTTTTAAAAATGGAGATGCTGTTACCTTGACTGGTATGCTTGTAAGTAAAACTTATCAGAGCCCTGAGGATATACCTGAGCCGATTAACAAGCTGGTTTTAGAGCTAGATGAACCATTAGATTGTATGGTTGATGTTGATAAAACATTTGAATCATGGGGAAAAGATATAACCATCTTCCCTCCTCATGCTGAAAAATATAAGAACATTGAATCCTTAATGTATAAGCATGTTCGTGTTTCAGGAAAATTGGTTTTAGCAGTTACAGCATATAATTTTACCGCCATATTATTGTTGGCGAATGAGATGACCATTATCAGCAACTAATAATTATTGATATGAAGATAAAAGGTTAAAAATATGAAATATATTAGAGCCTCACATGATAAGACATCACTTACAGCTGAGTTCATAGCGCATGATGGAACTAGATATTTACGCGCTGGAGGCACACTAAGTTGGCGCTTTTTTAATCCAGGAAATATACGCCCTTCAAAAACATCCGTTTGTAATCCATTGAAAATTGGCATTGGCCAGACAAAAAACGGCAGTTTCATGATTTTTCCGAATGATGAAACAGGCTGGCAAGCATTAAAAATTCTATTAGAAATAACGTATAAAGATTTCACGGTTGAGCAAATAACCAATGTTTATGCACCAAGTAAAGATCATAACAACTCAGAAGAATACACAAATTTCATTATTAATGAAGCACGTGTGAAAGGAGATGATTATATAAGAGATATGGATGATGCTACTGTTGAAAGAGTTATGGAAGCCATAAAAAAAATGGAAGGTTATTATAACAAGAAAGAAACCAGAAAAGAGAGGGTGATACCTACAACCAATATTTTTATTTCTGATGGAAATAAACCCATCCCAAATGAAAAGGTAAAAATAATCATCGACCAATGCGCTTATGAGTGGAGTTCAAATAAATATGGAGAAGTTCCAGCAATAGCTCATCTTCCAAATAGAAATAAGATTGAAATTTTAGTGGAAAATATTGATGGAAAAGATGAGAAGGTTTATTCAGCGCTAGCGGGAGCTACAAGTAAAAATATATTGCTTCTCAAGAGTAACCAAACCTTCATAGCAAAAACCGGAGCTCATAAAGAAAGTGAAAAATCCACGGAAGATTATGTAGTTAAAAAAGGCGATAATCTTAGCAAGATCGCTAGGCAATTTCATACAACGGTAAAAAGAATTGCTAATTTAAACGAAATTAACAATGTGGATGTTCTTTCAATTGGGCAAAAAATAAAAGTTCCGGGAGGTATGAGTAAACCACAACTGTTAAAGTCAACTGTATTGCCGACATCTCAACAGATAAGGAAAAATCAGGTGGAAATTAAGACAGGAGTCTCTGACAATGGTTACCCGCAGGCTAATATCGGGAATGCAACAGAACAAGCGCCTTGGATGAAAGTAGCATATCAAGAAGGTAAGTATCGGTGGAAATGGGGAGCAGTAAAGGAAAATGATGGAGGAATTAATTACCATAAGGAAATAGGTACTTCAAACTCATCAATGTCCGGAACATCAAATGCATGGTGTGCATCTTTTGTTAATTTTTGTTTGAAGCAAGCCGGGTACCTAACCTCTAGAAGTGCAAACTCACAATCTTTTGCTTACAGTCCAAACTTTGTTAAGGTAGATGCCCCAGTGTATGGTGCAATTGCTGTTTTCCATAAGAAAGGATCGAAAAGATCAGGTCATGTAGCTTTTGTTTATTGTAAGACAAAAGATGGTGAAATTGGGGTTTTAGGAGGTAACCAAGCTGATAGTGTTACAGTTAATCCTATGTATTATGTATATAGCAATCCGAAATTAGGTTATGAGTTAATTGGCTATTATGTGCCTACAATTTATCAGAAGTATGCTGAAAATATAATAAAAGCAGGAGGAGATTTAGAAGTCATATATAATGATATAGCTTCAGTAAGAAAGTCATTAGGGTCATCTCCTATCTCTACAAATGATAGTAAAACAAGATAATATAAGGCAGTGAATGCATTCATGAGGATTTTATTATTTTTAATTATATATTACCCATCATTTATTTTTGCTAAACATATAGAGTGTATCAATCAACTGGAGGCGGCCTCGCTTGTAAAGCGCCTTTCTAATGAGTCAATAAGTAGTGATATTTTGAAAGAAATGGCGATAGAAAATTTGCAGGAGAGTTTTGACCAATACTCCTATTTGCGTAGTAATAATTTAATTATAGCAAGATCAAATGAGGTGGTGTTTGGATGGGGGGGAGGGAAAAATTTTAATATGCCATCTGAGTACTCAAAAGAATTTCCCGAGGAAGGGATCTGTGTTTGGGAAATAACTTTTTCTTTACCTGAATATGTTAGGAGAATGTGTGACGATGATGGTGCATATGGCTATTTCTTTAATTTTAGAAAGGAAGATGGTGTTATGAAGTTAAATTCTATTGTTGATATTATTGATGAATTACCTAACGGAGAGGTTGCGTGCAAAAAGATGAGTGATTATTTGAAAATAAATGGTGAAAAATAAATTTATTTCTAGTGATTTATAAAATATAAGAATCATTTTAATTGTATTTATTTTTGGTTAAATTCATGGCCCACTTACTTAGTAAAATGTAATAATAAACTATTCTAAGGTGTATAGAAAATGATAAGCCTGAAAGGTTGCTTTTACAGATGGCGCTGCACACTTTTCACAAATAATCGGCCATGTTTTTATTAGACTGCACATTTTATTATGGAGAGTAAATTCCATTAATTTTTATATGGTTATCACTTTCATGAGTGCTCTATTTTTATTTCTTAGAATAAAATTGGTTTTCTTATAAATATGTATAAATAAACTTATATATGATGATATGTTAAAAGCGGATGCCGGGGATTTGAGGTCTGTTAGTTTTTTAGGGTTTTATCATATGAACTGAATAATGTTACGTACCATCTTACTGAGGATAGAGCTTCTTTTGAGAAAATAATATTCGAAATTTATGAAAGAATTTTATTAAAAATAATAAACTATGGTGAAGTAGTTATCATGTCTGTAAAATTAAAAAAAATTCCTCGCCAAGCATTCCGTCCATCCCCGCCTAGGCGTATACGCTGGTTGGCAACATTGATTTTCTTGTTATTGACTGGAATAGGGATGTCATTATTTTTGGAAAAAGGAGCTTGGGAGGATAATTTACAAAAATTTGTGATAATAGCCTTAGGTTTTCCTTTGGCAATCTGGTTGCCAGCTATGGCAGGACGTGAATTGCTCTATAGCATACGTCACATCCGGGCGAATGGCTGGGACTCACGTCGTCAGAAATTTATCTTCGAGGAAGTCAGGCGCGGGAGACGATCTTTACAGATATTACATTCTACGTATTTTACAGCGCTATATTCTCCTTTGCTTCCTCAACCTGAAGAATCGCAATTATATTCATTGCTCGCCGGTGAGGAGGCCATTAAAACTCAATCTTCTCTTATAAGTAAAGAGAGCGTCCGGCACAGTTATCTTTCTTTTAATAAGAAAATATTTCCTAAAGAACGTGTCGGTGAAGTTTTATTTCATATATTGAGCAATATAAAGAATAGCTTGGAAAAGTTCCCGGCAGATAAGCCGGTAGCTGTGTTATTAGATACAGAAGGAGCATTGGCTTATCAAGAAATTAAATTTTTCTTGGAAGCTGAATGGAAAAAATTAGGTTTTAGGCAAATATTTTACTTAATTGATCCCATATCGAAAGGCCTTAATTATCTTGATTATTGGCTAGATAAGCGAATCAAAGATAATGCGTTATTATTAGTCATTGCTTTCCACATTGCTCCGGAATTCCCTGAAATGACAGCAGAGGCGGCGGTAGGACTGTTACTGGGCAACAGACTTACACAGAAGGAATTGTCTCCTCTAGCTTATCTCCATCGCCCTGAAAAATCACTGATAGCTGACCTCGCTTCGGGTATTAAACAAGCACTGGACTGGGTGCCTATGCCTTCAGAAGAAATTCTGCATGTGTGGCTTTCTGGTCTGTCGCATAAAGCACATATCGAAGTTGCAGGTTTAAGCAGCAAGCCACCGCTGGCATCAGTAGATCCGAATAGTGCAATTTACAACCTAGATAATACCTTAGGCTATTCCTGTTGTGCTGCACCATGGCTGGCTATTGCAGCGGCAACGCAAGCTATACAGCATAATCCTCTGGAACAACTTATTTTAAGCGGCAACCCCGCATCCGACGAATCTCTCTGGAGCGTAGTGGTTTCCCCCAATGCAGCGCAACAGGAGATCAAAAAGTGAAGGGAGTGCGTATTAATAAAATTGTAGAAAATATACAAACGCCGATAAAAAAAACATCAGCCAATAATTTTCCTTCTTTAGGAAGATTGCCCGCATTCTATTTTTGGGTGGTAACAATAATCTTATTAATGATGGGTGTCATAGGTGTGTTTATTATTACCTGGCAGCCTGAAGTAGTAGGGATGCTGATGAACTCAGAGAATCAAAAATACTGGCAAATAGGTATAGGGATAAGTTGCACAATTTTAATAGCATTCATGGGTCTGTTTTATCTTGCAATTTATTCAACAGGAGCACATGAGTTCGAGGTTTTGCGTTATCAGGTTTTAGGAGATGATGACGTTGAAGAAAAAATAAAATCTTTAGAAGAAACAAAGGCACTCATCTTTGGTCTTTCCCAGCTTAAATCCCATCTCCGCACCCGCTACCACCGGCTCTGGCGTTATAAAGTCCGTTTGCTGTGGGTAATGGGGGAGGAGGCACATATTGCCGCCATCGCCCCCGGCCTTAAGGAAAAACAGTGGCTGGAAGGCGACCGCACGGTGCTGATTTACGGCGGCAGCCCGCGAAATACACTAGATAAAGAGCGCCTGAGCGAGCTGCGCACACTGCGCCGCAGCCGCCCGTTGGATGGGATCGTGCTGGCGCTCACGCACGACCAGGCGACGCCATCCACGCTGGACACGGCCTTGCGTACCCTGGAGCAGGTCGGTGAATCGCTGCATTACCAACCTGTCGTCTACCTGTGGCAGGTGTGTGATACACCGTGGTCCCAGGATGAACGAGAGGCACAACCCGTGGGGGCGTTGTTCCCCGCGCGCGCCACCCCGGAGATCGTCAGCGAGCAACTCACTGCAATGCTGCCGTTGCTGCGTGAGCAGGGTATGCAACAGGTATGCGACCGTCCACCACACGATTTTTTGCTGCGTCTTGGTCAGTGCCTTAAAGAAAAACAGATTGCCCACTGGAAGACGCTGCTGACCCCCTGGCTGAGGACGCATCTGAAGCGTGTTCCGCTGCGAGGGCTGATGTTCAGCCTGCCGCTGTCGCAAAAGGAAAACGCGGAAGAGGGGGGGCATGAGCATGCCTGGGGTGCTCCGGCTATCTGGCAGGGTGTGCTGACAGACTGCACCGGTACGCGCGGTGTCTGGGTCGGGTTGCCGTGGCAGCGCACGCTCGGCTTCTCCCTGCTGGGGATAATAGCCCTGTGCGCAGCAGGCAGCCTCATCTCATTTGCGGTGAACCGTCAGCAGATGATTTCTGCCGCTGCACAGGCGCAGCAACTGGTACATGCCGTCGTGCTTACTGATGAACACCTTATTGCGTTGCATGCGCTGCGTAATGATATCGGGCGTCTGCAACAACGTGAAAAAGAGGGCGCGCCCTGGTATCAGCGCGTTGGCCTGAACCACAACCAGCAGCTCCTGCAGGCACTGTTGCCCTGGTACGGTGCGGCGAATAATCGCCTGATACGTGATGGGTCGGCCCAACGACTGCATGCTGAACTCGACACGCTGGCCGCTCTGCCGCCGGGCAGCCCGCAACGGGCGCAACGGGCAAAACCGGGTTATGACCAGCTTAAAGCCTATCTGATGATGACGCGTCCGGAAAAAGCAGATGCGGCATTTTACATGCAGGTAATGAAAAACGTGGATCCGGCACGTAAAGGCTTGTCGCCCGCCCTCTGGCAAAGCCTTGCCCCCGATCTGTGGGCTTTTTACATGCAGAATTTACCGTCCCAGCCAACCTGGAAAATAACCTCCGATGCCGCGCTGGTGGCCCAGGCCCGGCGGGTGCTGCTGGAACAAATTGGGCAGCGCAATGCGGAAAGCACACTGTATGAAAATATGTTGGTCTCCGTGCGCCGCAACTATGCGGACATGACGCTTGAAGCGATGGCCGGAGATACTGATGCCCGTCGTCTGTTCGCAACACAAGACGTGGTGCCCGGTATGTTTACCCGCCAGGCGTGGGAAGGGGGGATCCAGGAGGCGATTGATAAGGCGGTGGCGTCCCGCCGCGATGAGATTGACTGGGTGCTGAGTGACAACCGCAAATCCGTGTCTGTGGATATCTCGCCCGACGCGTTAAAGAACCGCCTTACCGAACGCTATTTTATTGATTTTGCGGGTGCCTGGCTGGGCTTTCTTAACAGCCTGAGCTGGAACCCGGTGCAAAACCTGTCTGATGTTACCGATCAGCTCACGCTGATGAGTGATGTGCGCCAGTCACCGCTGATTGCCCTGATGAATACACTGGCCTACCAGGGCCAGGCGGGGCGGCAACGCGAGGCACTCTCCGCGTCATTGATGAAATCGGCCAAAGACCTGCTGGGCAAAGAGGAAAAACCCATCATTGACCAGCGTGCCGCCGGGCCGGCCGGCCCATTGGACAGCACCTTTGGCCCGCTGCTGACGCTGATGGGTAAAAACAGCACGCAAACAGTCATGGCGGCTGACAGTTCCCTCAGCTTACAGACCTACCTCACCCGCGTGACCCGCGTGCGCCTGAAACTTCAGCAGGTGGCTAACGCGCCTGATCCGCAGGCAAGAATGCAGCAACTGGCGCAGACGGTGTTCCAGGGCAAAAGTGTTGACCTGACGGACACCCAGGAGTACGGCAGCCTGATTGCGGCCAGCCTTGGTGAGGAATGGAACGGTTTTGGGCAAGCCATGTTTGTTCAACCCTTGTCCCAGGCCTGGGAAACCGTCCTCCAGCCTTCGGCCGCCAGCCTTAACGACGTATGGCAGCGTGCAGTCGTCACTAACTGGGCATCGGCCTTCACCGGGCGCTATCCGTTTGCCGCCGGAAAAACGGACGTCTCGCTGCCGATGCTGGCAGAGTTTATCAGACGGGATACGGGGCGGATAGACCGCTTCCTGACGACGCAATTAGGGGGCGTGCTGCATAAAGAGGGCAACACGTGGGTAGTGGATGAAACCAGCAGCCGGGGGCTGACCTTTAACCCGGCATTCCTGAAAGCCATCAATCAGCTAAGCCAGTTGTCTGACATTTTGTTTACTGACGGCAGCCAGGGCATCAGCTTTGAAATGCAGGGGGTAGCGATGCCGGGCATCGTGGAGACGCAGCTCACGCTCGACGGCCAGCTACTGCATTATTTTAACCAGTTGCCGGCGTGGCAAAGCCTGCGCTGGCCGGGGGTAATCAATAAACCGGGTGCCATGCTGACCTGGACTGACACCGATGCAGGCGCACGCCTGTTTGCTGATCACAGCGGGGCATGGGGGTTCATTCGCTGGCTTGAGCAAACCCGGCGGGAGAAAGTGGGAGATGGCCTGTACCGGCTGACTCTCACCACACCGGACAACCGGCAGGTGCAATGGTTGCTGCGCACTGCACTGGGCGATGGTCCGCTGGCGTTGCTGAAACTGCGTAACTTTATGCTTCCGGCGGAGATATTCCGTATAGAAACGGCCGCGCTGACGCCGGCTGAGGCAACGCCGGCGGATACGATGTTGCCGGGCATTATTGATACAGAGGAAGAATAACGTATGGCTACACTCAATACCCTGCTTACTGCCTGTCAGTCTCCGGCTGATGTTCTGTTGACGCAGGCCCGGCAACAGCTCCACCTATGGGCGCACTGGCTTCGGCCGGTCACGGCAGAGGCACCCACCGGTGATGACCCCGGCTATGATGATGACTTCCAGCAGATGCGTGAAGAAGTCAATAAACTCACCGGCGCTGATACAGCGCTGGTCTGTGAACTGGCGGAAAAACTGCTTACCACCGTAAGCAAGGATGTGCGCGTCGCGACCTATTACGTCTGGGCAAGGCTGCACCGTGACGGGGAAGCGGGTCTGGCAGAGGGGCTGATGCTGCTGGCCGGGTTAATACACCAGTTTGGTGACAGCCTGCATCCGTTACGCGCCAACAGCCGTAAAGCGGCGCTGGAGTGGCTGGCAGGCAGCAGAATGCTGGACAGCCTGTCACTCTACCCTGAAGTGACAAAAACGGACTTTGAGCGTATTACCAGCGCGTTAACCCTGCTGGAGCAAGGCATTTCTGCCTGGGATGAGAGCACCCGCCCACGGTTAAGCAGCCTGTATGCCACGCTGGAAAACCGTCTGGCCCAGGCCGGTGGGCTGGAGGCTGTCGTGCCGCAGAACAGCGGGTCTGCTGAGAGTATTCCTGCTCCGTCCCCGGATGCGCCGGCCCTGAAACCGGTCGCATCGGGGCGTGAGTTGCTTGAGCAGGCAAAATTGCTGGCGAACTACCTGCGTGACCAGCCCCAGGGCTGGCTCTCCGGCCACCATTTAATGAAGTGCATCCGTCAGGATACCTTGCACGAATTACCGCCGCTGGATGCAAACGGCCGTACCCGGCTGGTGCCGCCTAAACCGGAGCATCGGGCGCTGCTCAAACGCCTCTGGTTGCAACAGAGTTGGCTGGAGTTACTGGAGCAGGCTGACAGCCTGTTTGCACAGGGCGTCAATCATATCTGGCTGGATTTACAATGGTATATCCATCAGGCCCTCACCCGGGCAGGTGCGCCGTATGACGCCTGGGCCGATATCATCAAACAGGATTTGCAGGGTTTGCTGACCCGCTTGCCGGGGCTGGAGAGCCTGACCTGGAACGACGGCACTCCCTTTGCTGATGAGGTAACGCTGAACTGGATCAACCAGCATGTGATGGAGCCGCCTGCCGGCTGGGGCGAACAGCACACGGCTTCCGCTGTGGCAGCGGGGGACGACGATATCCTGCAACTGGAAGCAGAGGCGCTGCGGCTGGCCGACAGCGACGGTATTGATGTCGCGCTGAACTGGTTACAGCACCGGCCGGGCACCATCACCCCGCGCCACCGGTGGCTGCTGCGGTTACTGATGGCCCGCGTCACCGAGCAGTACGGTAAAAATGAGATGGCGCTGCACTTGCTGGGTGAGTTGGACGATAACGCGGCCACCCTCACGCTCACGCAATGGGAACCGGAACTGTTGTTCGAGGTTAAAGCCCGCCGCCTGAAACTGCTGCGCATGAAAGCCGGGCGGAATGACACAGACAAAACCCGCCTGAACACGGAAATGGAGAATTTGCTCGCCGGGCTTATCGCCCTCGATCCAGCCCGCGCGGCCGTGTTATGTGCCTGACGACAAGGAGAAGACGATGGCAAAAGGTTACTATTTAGTACAGGGTGACAAAACTACCTGCGGTGGAATTATTATTGAAGGGGAGCCGACACATACGCTGTTTGGTAAGCCTCTGGCGCGTGAGCGGGATCAGGTCACCTGCGGGCAATATGCTGGGAAGTTTTTTATCGCTGGCGGCATAGAGACCGACACGATTTTCGGGCGCAAAATAGCGGGCACACTGGACAGTAAAAGTACCTGCCCCTGCCAGGCACGACTGGTCTCTTCTATATTGACAGATACATATGAAAAAGCGTCTGGTGCAAGCAATAGTGAACCTGAACAACATGCGCAGTCTATCAAAAAGAAACAGCCCCTTTTGTCCTCTTATGTGACAGGTGAAAAAACGGGTTCTGGGTACGTGTCTGATTATCCGGTCTTAAAAAATACACATAATCTTCCGGATGAGCATCTCCGAGCAATGCTGCAAGCCAATAATCATGATGTAGCATTATTGACTTTAGAAGAGTGTTTTGAAGTTCTCTCTTCATGGGGAAGCTATAAAGAGGGATGGGTAGAGATAACCCAGTCAGGACCTGGTCAGATTTTAGTAAATTATGGTGTGAATGGCAGGGATATTCTGAATGCTGCAATACTTATCAATAAATTAGGCGGATTTGATATTCGTGCAACTGCCTTTGTAAATCACAAAGGTACTGAGCTAATAAAAATATCTGGTTACCCAGGGGTAAGAAAAGTATTGAACGCCCCTATTTTTTCCTTAAGAAACCAAAAAGTTGTAGATATAGGTATTGGTAAATATGGTCTGGCAAAGTCCATTGTGGAGGGAGCGAGGCTGACTATTTATGTTGCAGCCGCATACCGGACGGTGGATTTCATTCTCAATGATGAGACAACGCTTGCGATGTTTATCGGAAGTCTGGCTACGGATGTGGTGAAGATTGGCATTGCTTCGGTAGTGAGTTGGGGGGCGGGCGCTGGGACTGCAGTTATCACTTCTTTTATATGGGGACCGATAGCTGCCGTTGTGATTGTAGGTTTAGCAACAGCAATTGCATTAAATATACTTGATGAGAAATTTGGTGTTACCGATAAGATTTGCAAATATATAGAAGCGTCACAACAGGAATTTGCACAGAAAGCTAGAGAAATTGAAGATGGTATATGGGATTTAGGATGTATGTACTTAGATAATGTTTTGGAAAAAGGAAGGGAGGTGTTGGAAGTTGAGGTAAAAAGATACTTAATAAGTTTATTGGAAGAGTTGGTTTCATGGGATTTAAAATGAAAGAATTTTCTGCAAAAAAAAGATTGCATTTGTTGGTGTGGTTCGTTTTTTATATTTCACTTGCCTTGTTTTTTTTATATATAGGAGTCGAGTCCGTTCAGGAGTACCTTGCCTTTCCAAAAGCGCTAACATATTCAAGTGGTGTGCTTTTTCTTGTTTTTTTTCCAATGTTAACATTGCCTATTACTTCGTTAGCAATATATCCTATCTTCAAAGGAGTAAAAGCTCCAGATTGTTATGCTAGAAACTCCATCAGAATAATAATATGTTCGCTATTAATATGCATAACCACTTCTTTTTCTTTTAAAATAACTTATACCAACAAACTGAAAGATAAAGGCTATATTTCATGCCAAGGAATACCTAACGGCTGGATGCCGGGTATGGCAACAAAGTACGCACTAAATGAAAACTTATGCAAAAAATAAATTATTTTTCTCTCTTTAAATGACTCTCTAATTTTAATGAGCATAATGGGGATATATGAATAATTTAATCTGCATTGTTTTTATGTGGGTTTTTTTATCGGCGCATAAATCCCGATAGCAATATTTATTACCCTTGACCCAGCCCTCGCGTCCGCTTTGTGCAATTGACTATTAAGGAGAAGACAATGGTAAAAGGTTACTATTTAGTACAGGGTGACAAAACTACCTGCGGTGGAATTATTATTGAAGGGGAGCCGACACATACGCTGTTTGGTAAGCCTCTGGCGCGTGAGCGGGATCAGGTCACCTGCGGGCAATATGCTGGGAAGTTTTTTATCGCTGGCGGCATAGAGACCGACACGATTTTCGGGCGCAAAATAGCGGGCACACTGGACAGTAAAAGTACCTGCCCCTGCCAGGCACGACTGGTCCCTTCTATACTGACAGATACATATGAAAAAGCGTCTGGTGCCGTCAGTAATAAACCTGAACCTGAACAGCATGCGCAGTCTGCACACGCTGTTCATTCTGCATATAAAAGTAAGGTTGCTCTTGAAAATGAACCGGTGCCGAGTGCGTTTAACGTTAAAAGTCAAGCAGAAGAGAATCAGAAAATAATTTGCCATCATAGCGATGGCGCTATAGCGGTAGCGAATTATATAGTTGCTGAAATTAAAAATAATGTCAGGAGTGACACGGCGGAACGGATAAGGGAGTTTGTTGACGAGGATGTATATCAGCGAAAAATTCAGGAGTGGAAAAATGCTCCCTGGTATTTAAGAGTAAGCCCTCCGCCGCGGCCGGATGCGATCACAGCATCGATGATATGGTTTGATGCTGTTAAAACAGGGGCTAAATGGGATCATAAACCTAAAATTAAGGCGCTTTTTAAAAAAGATGCTATAGCCAGACCGCTTCGTAGTAACAAAATGTCAAGTAGCTATTATCACAAATATAAAAATAATGATTACTTTTATGATGTATGGTCAAATATTCATTATGGCTATGTTGGGTTAAGCGTAGGTTTTTCACAGGATTATTTGTTACTTGGTTCGAGTATTGAGCAGATTAGAACTAGTATAACAAATGAAGCCGATCCTATAGATGATATTACTTGTATGAAAATAGGTTTTAGGCTGTATCATCAATATGGAAAGTATGCTGATGCATTGACCGATAATGATGTTCTTGAAGCATTAGAAAATGCATCAGGTTACGAGCTTTCTGAGTCAAGAAGTATACATTGGTGCTGGAATGCTAAAAATTCAGATCATATAGAGAAGGGTTTATGAGAAATAATATTAAAAGGGGGGGGAAGGTAGTGATTTTTATCACTTTCCTCTTTTTATGTTATTTTGTTTTATATTTTCGACCGCAGATTACCATTGAGAATGATACGGATAAAATTATTTATCTTTATGTTATGGAAAGAAGCTTAATTTTAGAAGAACCTAGTATTGATGAAGTTAATCAGATAAAAACAGCCAAAATAATAAGGCCAAAAAGCAAGTTAAAGATAAGGCCGACCATAGGATCTCTGTTGAGAAAAAAAATCGAACTAGATATTGGTTGGCAGGTTGGAAGCCGTGTAGAATCTCTTTCGGAAAGCGGCTATCAATGGTTTTCTATTGGTTCAAAAAATGGCGTGTGTAGTTTCTCTATTAAAATAGATACACTATATACTGAAAAGAAAAAAGGGAATAAAATACTCTGTTTTAAAAGGATTAATCCTATTGAGCCCTAATGATTAATATTTAAGTTGAATGTTTTTTTAGATAAAAATAAATGATGTGCGATTTCCTGTTAAGATTAAGCAATAGAAAATAACGTTGTTTTCCTGCTTTTTATTTCTTCTTTTTATTTCTTTAAAAGTGATGGTGGAATAGATGCCGAAGCAGATAGCGTGATTTTAATTTATTCTGGTGCTGGAGGAAAGGGCGCAGATCCTAATGAGGAAGAGGCGAGTGCTTTTATGAGTCCCTTTAGGATAGGAAAAATAAAATCAGCGAAAGTTTTATTGAGTTTTTACGATATCGTCATGGAAATCGGCAGTTGTATCTTGCCTGTAAAATTGGAAATATAAAAATTTCCCAGGTTTCTACTGTGAGATATAAAGAATTTAATATAATCCCAGGGGGTTGTAGGGGTTTCAGTTTTATAATACCCGGCTGTTAATGATGAACTGGGGGCTGTGTTCATTCAGCCAAGTGTTGTTAGATTTTGTATAAATAACCTGGGGTTTGATGACGTATATATGAAAAAGAAATAAGCATCGAAAATAATGAGAGATAATTTTTTAGTTAATAGTTAGCTTCATCACAATACACCAATTCCGTAATACTCACTCAATAAGATAAATGATATAGCCATGGACGATTTAACCCAGCGTTATTTTGACGCTGAAATGCGCTATCTGCGCGAGGCGGGCGAGGAATTTGCCCGCGCTCATCCTGACCGGGCGGCCGGATTAAATCTGGACAAGGCCGGGGTGCCTGACCCTTATGTGGAGCGGCTGTTTGAAGGCTTTGCCTTTCTGATGGGCCGGCTGCGCGAAAAACTTGATGACGATTTACCCGAGCTTACCGAAGGGCTGGTCAGTATGCTCTGGCCGCACTATCTGCGCACTATTCCGTCACTCTCGATTGTGGAATTTACCCCGGACTGGCAGGAGATGAAGGAGCGCATGCCGGTGGCCCGCGGTTTTGAGGTGCTCTCCCGTCCGCTGGGCGAACGCCAGACCCGTTGTCGCTACACCACCACGCAGAATATCAACTTATTACCGTTGTCGCTGAGCCGGGCAAGTATCAGCACGGAGCCGGATGGCCGGTCGGTTATCCGCCTGCGCATTGAATGTGGGGAACTGGCAGACTGGGACAAAATGTCACTGGGCAACCTGCCGCTTTATCTCAATGCGGATGCACCGCTGGCCTGCGCTCTGCATGAGGCGCTCACCCTGAAGGCTGCCCGGATGTGGATACGGCTTTCGGGCGATACGGATCGCCGGCCACTTGATGGTTATTTCTCTCCGCAGGGATTTGGTGAACAGGACAGCCTGTGGCCCAGAGATGCGGGCAGCTTCAGCGGTTATCAGCTACTGCTGGAATATTTTACCTTCCGCGAAAAGTTTATGTTTGTGACGCTGCGCGGGCTGGAAAGCGTTAAATTGCCGGCCGGGCTGCGCTGGTTCGACATTGATATTGTGCTGTCAGAGCGCTGGACGCATGATTTCAGCTTCTCAGAAAA
Organism: Nissabacter archeti; assembly: GCF_018257325.1. Lineage (NCBI taxonomy): Bacteria > Pseudomonadati > Pseudomonadota > Gammaproteobacteria > Enterobacterales > Yersiniaceae > Nissabacter > Nissabacter archeti. Next base: position 586,235 of record NZ_JAERKB010000001.1, on the reverse strand, counting down.
ACATCTGCGCCTGCACTGTGTGCCGGTAATTAACCTGTTTGCGCTGGAATCTGACCCGTTGCGCCTGGACTCGTTGCAGACTGACTACCTGCTGCGCCCGATGCGGGTGCAGGACGGTCATACTGAAATTTACTCTGTGGACTCCGTGATCTCTTCACGCCAGACCGGGCATCAGGTATATGTCCCGTTTTCCAGTTTTCGCCACAAAGGCGGGATGCTGCGCCATGACGCACCGGAATACTACTACCATACCCGCGTGAAACGCGGCCCGTCCGGGCTGCATGATACCTGGCTGGTGCTGGGCGGTGAGGCCTTTGATAACCACACGGTGCCGGAGAATGAGAGCCTGAGCCTGAACCTGACCGGCACCAACGGCCAGCTGCCACGCAAAACGCTGCAAAGTGCTGTGCTGGACACGGTGGTGAAGACAATGGCGATTGATGTGCGGGTGCGTAACCTCTGCGCACCGACGCTGCCGTGTTATCCGCCAAACCGTGACCGTTTCCACTGGCGGGTACTGAGCCATCTGGGCAGCAGCTTTATGTGGATGATGGATAACGCTGAGGTATTGCGCGGCACGTTGGCTCTGTATGACTGGACAGAGAATGAAATGAACCGGCGCAGGCTGGCCGCCATTATCGACGTGAGACACAGCGAAATTGAACGCTTTGAGCAGGGGCATCTGTTACGCGGTGTGCAGATTGAGGTGACGCTCGACAGCCACGGTTTTGCCGGCCACGGTGATATCTGCCTGTTTGGTGAGATGCTCAACCGTTTCTTTACCCTCTATACCGATATCCACTTATTTAACCGCCTGATCATTATTCTTCAGCCAACCGGGGAGCGCCTTGAATGGGAAGAGAACCACAACCGACGTATCCCCGGCTGAACCTGCGGCTGGTGAAAGAGATCGGGCGCATCAACTTTTACCGCTTCTGCCAGTTACTGGAAAAAGGGGCACCGGCCCGGCCACCGCTCGGCAGCAGTATCCATCCGGCGGATGATCCGGTTCGCTTCCGGCCTCACCCGGGGATGGGGTTCCCGGTCAGCGAACTGAAAGCGGTGGAGTATGACGAGGAGGAGCCGGATGCCCCGCCGACCGTACGTACGACCTTCCTGGGGCTGTATGGCGTGGATTCCCCGCTGCCGACCCCCTATCTCGACGACATTACGCAACGTCGGGAAGGGCATGAGGCGCTGGAGGGATTTCTCGATATCTTCAACCACCGCATCCTGACACAGTTTTACCGGATCTGGCGGAAGCACGCCTACCCGGCCAATTTCGAGGCAGGCGGAAAGGATGCGGTTTCTCAGAGCCTGTTAGGGCTTATTGGCCTGGGTATCCCCGGTACCGATAAGCATGTTGCCACGCCGGTATCCCGTTTTCTGGCGCTTCTGGGCGTTATGCGTCGCCAGGCCCGCACGGCAGAGGGTGTGCAGGCACTGGTAGCGCTGCTCGCCCCGCAAACCCGCGCAGTCGTGACCCCGCATTGCCTGCGTCCGGTCGCGATGGATCGGCCAATAGGTTTTTATGAAGGCGAGGGCTTTTTGCTGGACGGGTATACCGTGCTGGGAGAGGAGGCCACAGAGGCCAACAGCCAGTTGCTGATTGCGTTGTTGACTGAAGACGCACAGGAGGCGCGGGCCTGGCTGCCGGATGGGCCGCTCTACGGCGATTTTCAGGTATTGCTGCGGGTTTATCTGGGCTGGCGCTATAACGCGCGGATCACGCTGACCGTGCCCACCCCGCTGCTGCCTGAGCCGGTGCTGGGGCAAGAAGATTTTTTGCTGGGGCTGACCGGTGTGCTGGGTGTTGATGATGAGCACCTGGCACATGCCATACCCAGGGAGTTTACCGTGGTGCCGGGCCATTATTGTGGGTTGCCGCGGGCCGTTACAATGAAAGGAAACCGACGTGTTACATATCGCTTCAATTAACCGATTTTCATTGCTGTTGCTGCCGGTACTGTTGGCCGGTTGTGGCCTGACGCAGAGCCTTACCGAGGGGACGGCCTCCGCTGCAAACGCTATTTTCTATCAACAGGTGAACACGCTGCGCCTCGATTTTACCGCCCGGGAAGCGCTGAATACCGATGCGCGGGAAAGCGGCTCGTTGTCTGAACCCTTGATGATCCGCGTATACCAACTGAGAGACCGTAAAGCCTTTGATAAAACGGTCTACGAACAATTGGTGAGCGGCGGTGAGGGGGCATTAGGCGAAACATTGCTGGCATCCCGTGAGGTCATAGTCAAACCCGGCGGTGATGCAAACCTCACCATGCCAATGGACGAGCAGGCGCAGTATGTGGCCGTGGTGGGGCTATTCCGCCATCCCGACCGGGAGAAAAACCATTGGAAGCAGGTGCTGACGCGTGATGACCTCGATCCGGATGACCCCCGTATCATTGTGCCGGGCAGTAACAGCCTGACCCTGCTGCCGGAGAAAAATTAGTGAACACATACAACGGCCCCTCACTCTATGAAGCCCTGCTCGGCAATTTTTCGGGCGGGCTCGATCTTCATCAGGTCAGTGAAGAGAATCAGGTCATTCTTTCGGTGCTCGACAATATGCAGCGCATCCTGAACTGCCGCGCAGGCACATTGAGCCATCTGCCGGATTATGGCCTGCCGGATATGAGCAAAATCCTGCAGGGGATGCCGGGCACCGCGCACCAGTTGATGGATACCCTCTCAAGGGTGTTGCTGAAGTATGAACCGCGGCTGAAAAAGCTGTCGGTGTCGATGTTAACGCAGACTGTGCCCGGCCATCTGGAGTACGCCATTGACGCGGAGCTGAAAGGGCTGGGGCTGGTGCGCTATGGCACGGCGTTTATGCCGGAAGGGCGGGTGCTGATGCGTCACCTCACACAGCAGCAGTACCTTTAACCAGGGAGACTGATGACTCATCGTTCAGGGAAGGCACTTTTATGACACACAACAGTGAACGCCTGTTAAAAGCAGGCGGCGACCCGCGGGCGCTGGCGGATTTTGGCGCACTGCGTGAGGAAGTCAACAAGCTAATGCATCCGGCGCGGCCGGATGTGAACTGGGATCGGGTGGAACAACTCAGCCTGTCGCTGTTCCGGCAGAACGGGATTGAACTGCAAACCGTGGCCTGGTATACGCTGGCCCGCACTCATCTGGCCGGGATACTCGGCCTGAACGAGGGGCTGGCAATGCTGGAGGCATTAATTATCCACCAGTGGAATGTGTTATGGCCGCAACCTGCGCCTGCACGTAGACACATACTCACCGGGCTAAGCCAGCGGTTACAGACGGTCGTGCGGATGCTGAACCTGACATGCCGTGAATTGCCGCTGATTTACCGGGCAGAACAGCATCTCAAAGCACTCCAGGCGCAGCTGCAACGGCTGGCGTTGAAAGAGGCCGGCCAGTGGGGTGAATTGTCGGCTTTTATGCATAACGCCGCCGCCCGGCTGGAAGAGAGGGCGGTGTATAAAGAACCGATTGCCGAACCGTTATCGGCTCAAGCCCGCGTGATCAGGGCAGAGACACCGGCCCCTGCCTGTGCGGCCCGGCAGGTACCGGTAAGCCCCGGCTTAAAAACCGGTGCGCCGGTGAAACCTGGTTGGCCGTGGAAAAGCTTTGCGGCAGGCGCGCTGACCACATTAGTCATGGGTGGGGTGGCGCTATGGGGCTGGCACTACACGCATCCACCGATGACGCCGTTGCCGGTCGCAGCCAGTGAGCAGGCGCTGGTGGAGTTAGGGCGGCAGTCACCCTTATGGTTGCAGTATTACGGTTTTGCGTTAGCCGCGCAGGCGTTGCCGTCAGAAACCGGTGCGCTCAACGCGCAGTGGCAGCAGCATATCGCCGCCAATGCGTTACCGTTGGAGGCATTGTCTGGCTGGCATCAGGGAATGGCGGGGCTGCGGGCATTAACGGCGCGGTTGGATGCATTAGACGAACGGAAAGGGAAATACCTGACCGGATCAGAGCTGAAGTCGATGGTGTTTGCCATCACGCAGCATTTTTCGCGTGCCGTACCGGTCGAGGAACAATTGTATAACCTGGCACAGACGCCCCCGGGTGAGCCATTGCCGGCTATTCAGGCTTCGCAAACTGATATGCATCTGCATCAGTTACTTAACCGCTATATGCTGCTAAAACAGCATGCCGAGTCAGCAGGGGCAGAGTCATCAGGGACAGCGCCATAAAATGCCGGGCGTTTTTTGGCATACCAGGCACAGGGAGGGAACAGCACTGCTTTCCCATCCGCCTGTTATCGCAGGATGGGACTACGCCACGATGGGACTACGCGCGCATAGTCCCAAATGGAGTCCCAAACCATCGGGCTGAAACAGGGGCATACCGGCAAATACCGGGCAACAAAAAACCCGCAAACTCAGAGAGGATGCGGGTTTTTTGTTGGGGTTCTGTCAGTAACCGGTACTGCCAGAAGAGATTGTTGGTCGGCATGAGAGGATTCGAACCTCCGACCCCCGACACCCCATGACGGTGCGCTACCAGGCTGCGCTACATGCCGACGCTATGGGCCACTATACTACCGTTTCCCGTTCCGAATGCAAGCGCTCAGCCCAATGACTGCTTTAGTTTTAAACAGTTAGTCAGCGATAAAGCGTTTTTCGTCGGTCAGCACCTGCAACAGCAGGGCCAGTTGCGGCTTCTGATTTTTGATCTCCCGGCCGTCAACGTCATAGACCCGGTAATCGCCGCCGGCATCCAGCAACAGTGTCTGGCCAGGTGTGGTGACCCACAGATTCCCGCTGTCACCGGTAGTGACCCAGGCATGGCGGCGACGGGCAGCAAACAGATCCTCACCTTGCGAGTAGTCAGCCACCGCCGTTTGCACATGTAACAGGCGTTGCATCAGCGTCGCCATCACATCCGCATGGCTGGTGAGCTTACTGATGCTCTGCGCCGGGGTGCCCGGCCAGTGGACAATCAGCGGCACCTGCAACTGCTGGCGGTTATACCCGTTGTTCAACCGGCCTTTGTCGTTAAACGCAACGCCATGGCTGCCGGTGATCACCACCACCGTTTTAGCGAGTTCCCCGCGGCTACGCAGGCTCTCCAGCACCGCCGCGATCTGCTGATCCATCTGCAACGCCGCGTTGTGGTACTGCTGGGCGAGGGCAGGGCCGCTCAGTGGCTTACCCGCGCGGGGCGTGTTTAACGCCTGGCTGATGCCGTTAAAACTGAGGTAAGAGAACCACGGCGCATGGTCGCTGCGGCTCTCCAGCCACTGTTGCCATTGCTGGCGCGTCTGGCTGTCGCTCTGTTTTAACGCCGGGGGCAGGGAAAAGTCTGCCAGCAGCGCCTGGCGGTACAGCACGCTGTTAAAGCCATCTGACGAGAACAGGCCAAACTGGTAACCCTGGCTGCTCAGCGCATTAATCAGGGCGCTGGGTTTACGCGCTGACAGGATCCCGTCCATATAAGTGGGTGAAATCCCGTAAAACAGGCCAAACAGGCCACTGTCACTGCGGCTGCCCGCGCTGTAGTGCTGGGTAAAACGGGCGTTTTCCTGGGCGAAACGGTCAACTTCCGGCATGGTCTGCGCCAGGTCTTCTGCCCGGAAGCCGTCTACCACAATCATCAACAGATTGTAGCCGCTGCCGCTGTCACGGAAGCTCACCTCATTCAGCGGATACTCCACCGCCAGCGCCTCCGGTTTGCCCTGTTCAGCCACCCGGCGCTGATAGGCCTGCGCATCCAGCATCCCATGTTTTTCCAGGAACTTGCGCGCCGTCATCGGGTAGGAGAGCGGCAGGTTGGCCCGCTGCATGGTGATCGGCCGGTAGAAATTGGCATCCGCCCAGATATAAAGCAGGTGTGAGCTGAAGAAGCTGGCAATAAACAACGCCGCCAGCGGCTTGCCGAAACTGCGCCGGTTAAGGCTGCGCAGTTTTTGCCAGGCCCAGGTGCCGAACAGCATCTCCACCAGGAAAATCACCGGCACGCTGATAAACATCAGCTGCCAGTCACGGGCCAGCTCGCCCTGTTCCGGGTTGACCACCAGTTCCCAGACCACCGGGTTAAGGTGCAGGTGGAAACGGGTAAACACCTCGCTGTCCACCAGCAACAGCGTCATCCCGGCGGTCGCCAGCGCCGCCGAGATAAACCTCAGCAGCCGCTGGGACATCACCACAAAGGTGAGCGGGAAGATAATCAGCAGGTAAGCGGCAAAGCCGATAAAGCTGAAATGGCCCAGCAGGCTGGCGAACGCGTAAACCCGGCCGGTCAGCGAGGCGGGCCAGTCAGAAACAAACAGGTAGCGGCTGCCCAGCCCCAGACAGAGCAGGATATTGAACAGCGCGAACCAGTGCCCCCAGCTGATCATCTGGGAGACTTTTTCGCGATAGCGCTGGCTATTCTTCACCATACAGGGTTCAGGGCGGCTGTAAGCTTAATGGGCTTTATCTTCGCGGACTGAAGCCTGTAACGCATCAGCAAAGGAGCGCGCCAGGTGTTTGCGCTGTGCGGGCGCCACGCTGGTATTCAGCAGGTTGGTCACCATATTGCCCAACACCATCAGGGAAAGATCGGTCGGGGCATGGTGTTTCTCAAGAACGCTTACCAGCTCGGCAAGCAGTTGTTCGACGTGTTCGTCGCTGTAACGGGATGATTGTGGCATAGTTTACTGTGCTTCTCGGCCTGACAAAGTCCAATATCTTAACGTATAGGCGCGTGACTTTCCCCACTTTTATAACATTAAGCCGCCAAAGCCGGGAAGCCCTTCTCAGGCTGCCGCTTTTAAGTTGCAGCCGGCCGCCTTCAGTGTTTGAATACGCGCCGCACGGGGGTTGCCCCGATCAAGACAGGAGAATGTACCATGAGTCTGGATATCGGCCAGATCGCCTTACACCAGTTGATCAAACGGGACGAGCAGACACTCGAGGTGGTACTGCGCGACTCCCTGCTGACCACCAACGCCGCGGTCGATGAGATGATGGCGGAACTGCACCGCGTCTACAGCGCCAAGAGCAAGGCGTATGGCCTGTTCAATGCACAAAGCGAACTGGCGGACGCGCTGCGCAGTTGCCGCAAGGGCGACGAGACGTTCCTGGCCTTTACCCGCGCGGCAACCGGCCGCCTGCGGGACGAGCTGGCCAAATACCCGTTTGCCGAGGGCGGCGTGGTGCTGTTCTGCCAGTACCGTTACCTGGCGGTGGAGTATTTACTGATTTCGGTGCTGAGCAACTGCCCGAGTATGCGGGTGAATGAGCAGCTGGACATCAGCAGCACCCACTATCTCGACATCAACCACGCGGATATCGTGGCACGCATTGACCTGACCGAATGGGAAACCAATCCGGAGTCTGCCCGTTACCTGACGTTCCTGAAAGGCCGGGTAGGGCGCAAAGTCTCGGATTTCTTTATGGATTTCCTTGGCGCAGCAGAAGGCCTGGATACCAAGGCACAAAACCGTGGCCTGTTGCAGGCGGTGGATGATTACTGTGCAGAGGGGCAGCTCGACAAGAACGAGCGCCAGGCCTATCGTCAGCAGGTGTACAGCTACTGCAACGAGCAGTTGCAGGCCGGGGAAGAGATTGCCCTGACCGGGCTGGCACAGGCGTTGCCGCCGATTGGCGAACGTGATTTCAAACAGTTCTCCAGTGAGGAAGGCTACCAGCTGGAAGAGAGTTTCCCGGCGGATCGCAGCACCCTGCGCCAGCTCACCAAATTTGCCGGCAGCGGCGGCGGCCTGAGCATCAATTTTGATGCCTTGCTGATGGGGGAGCGTATTTTCTGGGATCCGGCCACGGACACGTTGACCATCAAAGGCACGCCGCCGAACCTGCGCGACCAGTTGCAGCGCCGGTTGAGCAACGGCGAGAAATAAGCCCGCCCGGCCAATGCCGGGCAATAAAAAACGCCGCAATTGCGGCGTTTTTTATTGGCGGTTGCCCCAGCGTCCCAGGGCCATCACTCGGTCGGCTTACGCGCGAACGAAGTCGATGTGAGCCAGTTTCGGCTTGAACGGGTGACGCTGTACAGCCTGAACTTTTACTTTGGTCTCTTTACCGTCGATAACCAGAGTAACGATGTCGCTATAAAATTCAGCTTTCACTTCCATGTTCTTCACGGAATCATGGTCCAGCTCGATAGCGATCGGTGCTTCAGTACCGCCGTATACGATTGCCGGGAATTTGTTAGCTGCGCGCAGGCGGCGGCTCGCACCCTTACCCTGCTCTTTACGAGTTTCTACATTGATAGTGAACATTGTTTTTTCTCTTTAAGAAAATTAACCCTGCTACAGGCGACCCAGCAACAGGTTGGATATTTCAGCTTTATGTCCGGTTATCGGAAACAAAGCGGGCGGCATTTTAACGGATTTGACCCGGCGCGGCAATGAAAACCCGGCCGCCGGCGACGTATTGTTCATAAAAATGCGTCAGCCGCGCAATTCATTGGCACGGCGGTAGCGGCCCTGATAGTCGAACACTTTTTCGCGGATCTGCCAGTAGCGGCCACGCAGGCGCGCCACCACAAAATCAGGGTGGCGGAACAGCGCCTGCTGCGCCAGCACATCCGCGGCGGTTTGCCAGCTAAAGGGCACGCCCGGCGCGCGCTGGTGCGGCCGCACAAACAGCTGCTGGAAGGCCATCCGCTGTGCCGGGGTAGTGAGGCGGAACCGTTCGCCGGCGCTGGCCCCATCCTCATCGTAATAGGTCACGTTCAGCCACTCACCTTTGTCGTCACGGCCGCTCTCCAGTGCCATGCCGCCGCAGCGCAGCACCAGCGCATCTTTCAGCTTCAGCGCGGCTTTCAGCATGTCATCCGGGTCGACCAGCACCTCGTTGCACTGATGGCAGCGCCTGGCAGCGATGTCATTTTCCGCACCGCAGTGCGGGCAACTCTTGGCACGGAAGCGGAAATCACACTGTTCGCGGTGGCCCTCATCATCCTCCATCCAGCCCTGGCAGCGGCGGCCGAAATGCTCGATTACCGTACCGTCCGGCAGGGCTTTGCCCCAGAAGAGGTTGGCGAAGCCGCAGGCCGGGCAGAACACCTGCACCGGCTGGTTATCCCCGGCGGGTTTGCTGGTGCCCACTTCCGGTGTAAAGAGGTCATGCGGGTTACCGGCGTAATCCAGGATCAGGCAGTCGGTTTTACCGGGGTAGAGGCGCAGGCCACGGCCGACAATCTGCTGGTACAGGCTCACGGATTCCGTCGGCCGCAGAATGGCGATCAGGTCAACGTGCGGCGCGTCAAAACCGGTGGTCAGCACCGCCACATTCACCAGATAACGCAGTTCCTGCTGTTTGAACGCCTCAATCAGCCGGTCACGCTCGGCGGGCGGGGTCTGTGCGCTGACCAGGGCAGCCTCGCCTTTGGGCAACAGGCCGTGGATCTCCCCGGCGTGCTCCACGGTGGCGGCAAAAATCATCACGCCGCGCCGGTCAGCGGCGTATTCAATAATCTGGCTGATGATGTGCGGGGTAATGCGCTGTTGCTGTTTCAGCTCGCGGTTCAGCTCCGCCTCGCTGAACAGGCCATTGCTGTTGGCCTCCAGGCGGCTGAAATCGTAATGCACCACCGGCATGTCGAGCCGCTCCGGCGGCACCAGGAAACCGTGTTTAATCATATAGCGCAGCGGCAGCTCGTAAATGCAGTCGCGGAACTGGCTGTTCTCGTCGCCGCGCGTGATACCGTGGTAGTGGTAGCGGTAAATCCAGCCTTTGCCGAGCCGGTAGGGTGTGGCGGTCAGCCCCAGCAGCCGCAGGTTGGGGTTGGCGCGCCGCAGGTGCTGGATAATCTGCTGGTACTGGCTCTCATCGTCATCGCCGATGCGGTGGCACTCATCGATGATCAACAGTGAAAAGGCACCGTCGAACAGCGGCAGGTTCCGCGCGACGGACTGCACGCTGCCGAACACCACTTTGCCGCTGCTCTCTTTCTGTTGCAGCCCGGCGGCAAAAATATCCGCCTCCAGCCCGTAGGCGCGGTATTTGGCGTGGTTCTGCGCCACCAGTTCTTTGACGTGGGCCAGCACCAATACCCGGCCGCGCGCCAGGCGCGCCAGCTCGGCAATCACCAGGCTTTTTCCTGCCCCGGTCGGCAGCACGATCACCGCCGGTTCGTGGTGACGGCGGAAGTAGCTCAGGGTGGCCTCAACGGCCTCGCGCTGATAAGGGCGAAGGGTAAACGACATGGTTGGGATTCCTGCAACAAAGAGGGGGCATAACGCCATCAGTATGCCAAAGCCGCCGCCGGATGGCGACCCTGCCGGGCAGATAAGCGCGGCACTCTCTATGACAGGACGCCAGGCACGGGTATACTGGCGGGTTCACATCGCCTTTTTGCGCATCCGGCGGAAAAGGCCACCCTGTATGACGGCGCTCGCGCCTGCCCGAAAGGCGCAGGCGGGCGGCGGTACTCCTCAAAAGGCTAAAAAGATTTAATGCGACTGGACAAGTTTTTATCTCAGCAACTGGGCGTCAGCCGGGCACTGGTTCTGCGTGAATTGCGCAACAAACGCGTCACCGTAGACGATGAGATCGTCAAAAGCGGTTCGCTGAAACTGACCCCGGAAAACGTCGTGAAGTTTGACGGCAATGTGCTGGAACAGCAGAACGGCCCACGTTACTTCATGCTGAACAAGCCGCAGGGCTATGTCTGCTCCACGGATGACCCGGATCACCCGACGGTGCTCTACTTCCTGGAAGAGCCGGTGGCGTATAAGCTGCACGCCGCGGGGCGTCTGGACATCGACACCACCGGCCTGGTGCTGATGACCGATGACGGCCAGTGGTCGCACCGCATCACCTCACCGAAACACCACTGTGAGAAAACCTACCTGGTCACGCTGGAGCACCCGCTTTCGCCGGAAACGCCGCAGCAATTCCTCGACGGTGTGCAACTGCACAATGAGAAAGATCTCACCCTGCCGGCCCAGCTGGAGCAGATCGAGCCGACGCTGGTGCGCCTGACCATCCGCGAAGGGCGTTACCATCAGGTGAAACGGATGTTTGCCGCTGTCGGCAACCGGGTGGTTGGCCTGCACCGTGAGCGCATCGGCGCGATCGTTCTGGATGACGACCTTGCGCCGGGCGACTACCGCCCGCTGACTGAAGAAGAGATTGCCAGCGTCGCGGTTCCGCGCTGATCCCCGCCTGACCGCCTGCCACCGGCAGGCGCTTTTTTCCATGACAGGAGTTGTAACGGTGCAAGAGACACGCACATCCCATACCGGGTTGGTGTTTATTCTGGGGTTGTTATCCATGCTGATGCCGCTGGCGATCGACATGTACCTGCCGAGTATGCCGGTGATTGCCAAAGAGTTTGGCGTTTCCGGCGGCAGCGTGCAGATGACGCTGAGCGCCTATGTGCTGGGCTTCGCCATCGGCCAGATATTCTACGGCCCGATGGCCGACAGCCTGGGCCGCAAGCCGGTGATCCTCGGCGGTACGCTGGTCTTTGCGCTGGCGGGCGCGGCCTGTGCGATGGCCCAATCGGTTGACCAGCTGGTGCATATGCGCTTTCTGCACGGCTTGTCTGCTGCGGCAGCCAGCGTGGTGATCAACGCCCTGATGCGTGACATGTTCACCAAGGATGAGTTCTCGCGCATGATGTCCTTTGTGGTGCTGGTGATGACTGTGGCACCGCTTCTGGCACCGATGATGGGCGGCGGGCTGATGGTGCTGTTCAGCTGGCACGCGATCTTCTGGAGCATGGCGGGCGCGGCGCTGGTGGCGGCGGTGCTGGTGATGCTGTTTATCCGGGAGACCTTGCCGAAAGAACGGCGGCAGAAATTCCACCTGCGTACCACCGTGGGTAATTTTGCCTCGCTGTTCCGCCATAAGCGGGTGTTCAGCTATATGCTGGCGAGCGGCTTCTCATTCGGCGGCATGTTCTCTTTCCTGAGCTGCGGGCCGTTTGTCTACATTGATTTGAACGGCGTCTCGACCCAGCACTTCGGCTTTTATTTCGCGCTGAATGTGGTGGTGATGGTGGTGCTGACGCTGTTCAACAGCCGCAACGTCCGCCGTACCGGCTCCGCGAAAATGTTCCGCCTTGGCCTGACCATCCAGTTTGTGATGGGGCTGTGGCTGCTGGCGTCTACGGCGCTGGGGCTGGGCTTCTGGGCGCTGGTGGCCGGCGTGGCGGGCTATGTCGGCTGTATCGCCATGGTCACTTCCAACGCCATGGCCGTGATCATGGATGACTTCCCGCACATGGCGGGCACCGCGGCCTCACTGGCCGGCACGCTGCGCTTCGGCATCGGTGCATTGGTCGGCTCAGTGCTTTCCATGCTGCCGGCGCACAGCGCGTGGCCGATGGTGTCATCGATGGCGTTCTGCATCACTGCCGCGATGCTGCTCTACCTTTATGCCAGCCGCCCGGCAAAAAGCAGTGTGCAGCCAGCTATCTGAACCCCATTAACTCCGGGGCTACTGCCCCGGTGTTTCCTGTGTAACCGTTTTTTCACCCGCCTGTTCCCACCTCTCCAGCCTCTTTTTCTGTGCGTTTTCTTCCCTCGCGGTGTTTCTGCAAGTTCGCCTGACGAATCAGTTAGTTACAGGGCGTAATTGGTTGCTGCTGCGCTTTTTGTTTCATATTTGTAAAAATATAAGGAGTTAAAAGTAACCAGATTGCACAAAAATGGTTGAGATACAGCGGGTAAAGGGTTACAAATAAGCCAAAATGAGATCTGGCTCTCATGACTCAGGGGCAACGCTTCAGGCTGCCTGGGCAGTACCAGACCAATGACAGCGCATGGCGCGCTTCACCCGGAATGTGAATAGTGGCCAACCGGCCCCGGGGGCAGCCAGACGTCAGCTGCGCTGTACCGGGTGATAACATGTTTCTCTGGGGTTCGAACGTGAATAACATCCAACTTTCGGTGGTACACCGTTTGCCACAACATTACCGCTGGTCATCAGGTTTGACCGGCGTCCAGGTCGAGCCGCTGCCGCTGACGGTCATGGCCGATGAAACCAACCTGATTGGTCTGCGGCTGCTGAGCCATGACGGTGACAGCGCCTGGCAGATCATGGAAAAGCTGCGCCTGACGCTGGCCGAAATCCAGGTGGATTCCTCCGTGCTGGAGTGGGAAGGGGAGCCATGCCTGTTTGTGGAAGGGTGCCATGAAGGGGCGACCCTGTGCCGGCTGAAGAATGTCGGGGCGGCGATTGCCGATTCCCTGAAGGCGCTCTACCCTTTCTGAACCCTGCCTTGTCTGCCCTGTTATCCGGGATGCTGTTCGTATCACGGATGCCGCTTGTTATCAGGGGTGATAGTGTGTGACAAACTCCTTCAGCCCCGCCGGCGTCAGCGGGCGGCTGTAGAGATACCCTTGCAGGTAAGTGACGCCATGCTCCCGCAGGTAATGCGCCTGCTGCGGCGTTTCCACCCCTTCCGCTACCGTTTTCAGCCGCAGTTCACGCGTCAGGTTCAGCACGGTGTCCAGCACCGGTGCTGTCACCGTCTGCCGGCCGATCGTGGTGACAAACCCCCGGTCAATCTTCAGAAAATCGAGCCGGAATTTTTCCAGATAAATTAAGGCGCTATGGCCGGTGCCGAAATCATCAATGGCGATCTCAATACCCTGGTGGCGCAACCAGTCAAACTTCTCCAGCGCATCTTCCGTTTCCACCATGCCGCGCTCGGTTATCTCAAACACCACATTGAAATAGTTCGGCGGCAGCTGGCGAATAAACTGCTGCACGTCACGCTCAAACTCCGGGTCAGTCAGGTGGCTTGGTGACAGGTTTACCGCCAGTTTTGCCCCAGGCGGCAGCACCTCACGCAACTGCGGCGCATCCTGCGCGATCAGCCCAAACAGGTGGCGGGTCAGCGGCACAATCAGCCCCTGCGCTTCGGCATAACTGATAAACACATCCGGCGGGATATTGCCCTCGCGGGGGTGTTGCCAGCGCATCAGCGCTTCGACACCGGCCACCCGCTGGGATTGGGTGTCAATCACCGGCTGGTACGCCATATGGAATTGCCGCCGCCGCATCCCCGCCAGGATCTCATGGTCAGCGCTGTGGCGCACCCGCATCAGGTAATAGCTCAGCGCGCCTACCAGTGACGACAGCAGCAGGCCCGCCAGCAGGGTGATCTGCATATCGCCCATGCTGAGGCTGTCGCCGTACAGGCGCAGGGAAATGGGCGAGCCGGGCAGCCGGACGAGGCGCGAATGCGCGGTCGGCAGGGCGGCTGCGTCCTGCACCACATCGCGGCGGGTGGTCAGCGCATGGCGGCCGATGATCAGCGCCAGGCCGCCGGTGATGTCGCGCCCCTGCGCCTGGGTAAAGAGCAGGTAAGCGCCGAAATTGATGTCCAGCGTCGCCAGCACCCCGGTACGCGGCTGCGACGGCGATGCCAGCCAGACGGCAATGGCCGGTTTTTCCGGCACCATGTAAGTGCCCTGCTGGAGCACCATATCCTGCGGCTGGTTGAGGCGGAGTTCCGGGTAGATGGCGGCAGCCGGCCTCTCCATCTCCCCGGTGGCGGAGGAGCAGTAGGCGATGCCCTCATTCACCAGCAGGTAAGTGCGCACGCCGCGGGTAAAGGCGGCGTTCTGGGTCAGCGTGTCCTGGGCAAGCGAGCAGGGAAACTGCGTCAGCGTGTTCAGGTTGGCCATGTTTTTTTGCAAATCCTGCAAATAGTGCGTGGAAAAGCGCACCACATTATCCATAAGGCGTTGCTGCTGGCGTTCATTGGCCTGGTAAATAGCCCATAAGGTGATGGCATTAAATAACAGGAAGAAAAGGGAGGCGAGAAGAATGCTGCGTTGCAAATAACGTCGCTTGGGCAAAACGGTATGCATTAATGCCGTTTTTAGCCGCATATGTCATTTCCTTTACGGTCGCCAGAGATGCTAACAGTATAACTGACCCCCACAAGGCGACGGCGGCTATTTTCCGGGGGCAGGGCGTTACGTGATTGCCCGCAAATAAAAGAGCGCCCTCAGGAGGGCGCTCTTTTATTTGTTCAGCTCAGAGCCGTTTGGCATAACTTGCGTCTGACATCACATCTTTTCAGCACAACAAACAACTTTTCAGCACAACAGACAACAAGGGAAGGGGTTGTCAGCTGTGGGACTGGCCGGTCAGCACTCGCCGCGCTTCGCGGTAACGTTTTTTCCAGTAATTATCGCTGAGGCTTGAGATCATCACGCCGCTGCTGGTGGAGGCATGTACAAACTCATCGTTGCCGAGGTAGATACCCACATGGCGGCCGGTTGAGCCGGCACGGAACAGCACCAGGTCGCCGGGGCGCAATTTGCCTTTCTGGATCCCTTTGCCGATATCCTGCTGCTCATAGGTGGAGCGCGGCAGATCCAGGCCAAACTGTTCGCGGAAAGTCATCTGCACAAAGGCGGAGCAATCAATGCCGCGTTTGCTGGTACCGCCTAAACGGTAGCGCACGCCTTTCCAGTCGGCGTACTGGTCCATAATTTTTGACTTGATGTCAACATTACGAACCATCTCTTCAAACTCATCCTGAGAAGCTTGCAGTAGAAAGCCGTTACGGTCATTTACTGCATGCGTCTCAGTCTGCGCATGTTGGGAATTCATCGAACTACAGGCCGAAAGCATGACGGCCATCGCCACTGCGGGGATCGCCCGCACGATATATCTCAGAAAGGGTTGAGACTTGACCATTATAAATGTTTTCCCTTGATGTCCTTAACGACGACGTCGCTATAAGAAAAATGCCAAACGGAATGAGCCTACTGACCGTCGAAGTATTGAGCAATTCACCTGATTGAAAAGTGCGGCTTTACGCACAGATTTCGGTTAATTTCAGATGAAAAAACAGAATAACCTCAAAAGTGAAACCGAGATTACCGTAACCCCCCAGAGATTGCGAGTGCTTTTAAAATAATTCCGATAAGAATTTGTGATGTAAAGTCATGTAAGCAATCGATTAAAACTCACTGTTTTATTTTTAGCCACCTTCCGCGGAAAACAGCCCCTTAAGCGGCCGTTCTGTGGTTTTATTGTTGAGCAGGCGGCGGCCTTGCCCGGCAGCGGCATAAAAAAGGGAGCCAACGGCCCCCTTATGCATAATGTTTTGTTCTGTCTGGTGATGTTTGCCGCGTCAGCGCGGCTGATGGTTTTTATGCGGCAACCGTTGGCTCAGCCAGTCAATAAGCCGGTCACACGCCGGGGTCAGCAGCCACCAGCTGAGGCCCACCAACACCACCGAGAGCGAGCCGACGGCGATATCACTGAACCAGTGCGCGCCAATCATCAGGCGCGGCAGGGAGAACACCACCACAATCGCCAGGGCCAGGGCAAAGGCGGTGTGGGTGCAATAACGCCACATAAAACAAGCGAAAATAATCAGCATCATGCCGTGGTCGCCGGGGAAACTGTCTGTGGAGGCATCCTTAGTGGGAATGCCGGTCAGCTCACTGACGCGGTTAACGTGCGGGAAGAACAGGGAAGGGCTGACGTGTTTGACCGGCAACAGGTGGCCGAGCTGGTTCAGCACGATGGCCGTCAGCAGCATTACTACGCCGGTCACCACCAGGCGACGGCGGCCCTCAGCAGGCTGTTTCAGGTAGAAGGAGAGATACACCAGCCCCATCGCCAGGAGTGAGCACCCGTCGAACAGGCGGTTATTGGTCACCGCGACCCCTTTTAAAAAGGCCGGGCTGGTGGCCAGTTGCTGGTTAAAATAAAAAAAGATCGATGAATCGACAGAAAACCAAAACCCGTGCCGGGCGGGCAGGTAATAAGAAAGAAATAACGCCACACCCAGCATATTCAACAGCAGAATAGCCGGTAAGTTTTTACGCCACATAGCTGCGATGACCTGTTTATTTATTCAGATATAACAATGAAGGTTAAATTTGGCAGCTACGTTAAGCGCCGTCGGCTAAACGGATCGTCAACAAATCGCGTTGAAGGGCGTTCCAGTCGGTTTCACCGGGGTTAATCACCTCGATCCGGCTGTCAACCGGCGCACCCTGCTGGGTTTCAATCTGTAAGTCATGCCCCTGCCGGTTGACCCGCAGCGTGCCTTCAGGAATACGCAGCACACCTTTAACGCGCTCTACCGGGGCCAGCCGCACCCACTCCAGCAACCCAATGGTGTCAAAGATCGTTTCATCATCGAAAATCCAGCCGCAGCTGGTATAGCCCTGGCCCTGGTTCAGCGCGCGCCGCCAGCGCTGGTTGCCCGGCAGGCTCAGCGCGGCCAGCCCGCGAGGGGCCGCTGCAGGCGCATGGTGGTGCGCGCCGTCCGGCAATTCGCGCTGGTTTTCCCGCGGGCGGGTGAGCCAGCTGAACGGCACGTTGCCCTGTTGTACTGCCACCACCGGCCGCCCGCCTGCCGCCTCTGCTTCCCACGCCGCCAGCCGTTGCAGATCAGCGGCCTGGTAGGTGTCCTGTTTGTTGGCGATGATCACATCGGCCGCGGCCAGTTGATCGCGGAAATTCTCGTTGTCCGTATAGCGGGCATCAGCCAGTTGGCGCGCATCCAGCACGCACAGGGTGGCTTGCAGGGTCAGCCACGGCTGATAGGTGTCAGAGGTCAGCAGGGAGAGGATCTGCTTCGGGTGCCCCAGCCCGGTCGGCTCAATCAGCAGCCGGTCGGGTTTCTGCTTCAGCAGCATATTCAGGCCAATCTGCATCGGCAGCCCGTTCACACAGCACATGCAGCCGCCGGGGATCTCTTTCAGCACCGCACCCTGGTCAGCCAGCAGCGCGCCGTCGATCCCTATCTCGCCGAACTCATTGACCAGAATGGCCCAGTTCTCATCCGCAGGTTTTTGGCTCAGCAGATGGCGCAGGGTAGTGGTTTTCCCGCTGCCCAGAAAGCCGGTAATCACATTGACATAGGTCATAAAAGCATCCTTTGGTGGGTGACCGGCCTGTGACTCTACAGGCCTGACGCGAAGCCGCATAGTAAAGCAGGTGTGCCTGTTTGACACCCCCCGTCTATTGATTTTAAAAAACCGTTGGCAATCAGGGTGCTGCCTGTTTTGCGGTGCCAGTGTCACTGCCTGACGGCTATTTTTAAACAGACATGTCAGCCAGTGGCCGGCAGGCGGTGCAGGCAGTGGTGCAGGCAGGGAAAGGGGGAAAGTGGGGCCGCAGGGGCCGGGGTACAAAGAGCCGGCCCGGCGAATGCCGGGCGGCCGTCAGGGATCAGGCAATCTCCACCGCGGCTTCGATAGCCGCGGCCAGCGCATCCAGGTCATGGGTCAGCCGGGCATAGTCCGGGTGGCTCAGGATGATAAAACCGATAAAATCGGCGTTGCTTTGAATGGCATCACTCAGCGTATCGCCCGGCAGCACAGAAAAATGCCCCTCATGCAGCGGGATACCGCGCTCACCGGCCAGCGCGTGAATGTCCGGTAACTGAGTCAGCCGCCCGGCGCGGCGCGCACGCAACATGCGGATGCCGGAAAACGCACGCTGTTGCAGCACAGCCTGTGCCATGTTGCCGTCCGTCGCCCAGCGCAGCCAGAGCAGCCAGGGGTTAAACGCCTCATAACTGATCCGCGCCAGATCCCAGATATGCATCCCTGCCGGGCGCATATTGGTTTCCACGGCGGCCGTGGCACCCGGCAGCAGGAAAATCTCATTGTGCCAGACCCCATTTTCCACAGACACCAGCCTGCGCATATGATCCCCGGCCGCCTCGATCATCGCCTGGTCACCCTCCGGCAAACAGGCCGGCACGATTTGTTGATACTCTGCGCGGTACAGGCCTTCGGTGGTGCGTTTTTCCGTGATCCATTGCCTGCCCGCGACATAGTCCCAACTGAATTCCGAGGCCGCTTCAATCAGTGATTCCACCATGATGCCTCCGCCATGATAGGGCGTCATCTCTGCCCAGATCGCGTCACACTCCTCCCGGTGGCTGATAACCCGGCATCCCCGGCTATTGCCTTCTTGCGCCGGTTTGATAAAGGCCTTGCCGCCCAGCCGGTCAACCTCCCGCACCAGCGCTGCGGCACTGTTCACCTGTACGCTGCTGACTACCCGGTAACCGGCAGGGTGGGACGCCGCCCGGCTGTCGAGTGCACGGAACAGGCGTTTATCCAGCCCGGCCTGCGCCTGCTGCACCGCCGCCCCCGGCAGGCCGTAGTGCGCGGCCAGATGCGCGCCCATCGGCACGCCGCGATCGGAAAAGGGCAAAATGCCGATGGGGCGTAAACCGGCCTGTTCCAGCTGGTGCCGGATTGCGGCTGCCCCGGCCTCACGGGCCGGCGGTGAGAAAGAGACTTCAATCACCTGGTCGGCCGCTTGTTCATCGATGGGCTGTTTTTTTTCCGTTACCAGCACCACATGGGCATCAAAATGTTTTCTTGCCTCAGCGCGGATCTTACCGACATCGTAAATTCTGACATTGTTATAACCGGTCACGATAAAGCAGGGTGTCGTCATTTTGTCACCACCAGATTGCACTCGTTGAAAATGGCATTGATAACCCTGGGCAGATCCTGCTGTTTGCCCACCACCACGCCGCTCAGGGGAGAGTGGTCAGCGGCATAGGAGATCGGGCCTTTGGCCCTGACCGCCTGATTATGGTGATAGTGCAGCAAAAAACCGGCCCACTTTTCTGCAGAAAAAGGCACCTGGCCACCGGCATCAAGATGATGCGCCGGGTACACGAACCAGCCGTAAAACAGCGGGTTGAGCGCCTTCACCGTGGCCGGGGGGATGCCGAAGATCTGGTAGCGGAGATCGGCATGGTAGAGGTTCAGCCCGGTGCGCAGGTGGAAGGTTTCCGCCACGCCCGCCCCGCCGACGCGTGCCGCCGTCTCCAGAAACCAGAACCGGCCGCCGGCATCGCGTATCGCTTCAAAGTGGAAACTGCCGTCACGGTAGCCCAGGGCGGCCAGGGTCTCCGTGACCAGTGCCAGGTGTGCCGGATCAGTGGGGGTCTGTACGGAGCCGAGCGGGGAACCCGCCGAAAAACTCAGGCAGTCACGCAGGTACTCACTGCTGACAAAGGCGAGCGGCTTTCCTTTGGAGAGCCAGCCGTCGAAGTGGCAGACCGTGCCGTCGATAAAGGTTTCCACCATCATTTTTTCGCTGTTATCCAGCTTCAGGATGGCGTCGCGGATCGCGGCATCGTCACCGGTGATGATGCCGTTGCTGGACGCTTCTTCACGCGGTTTGAGCAGAAATTTTCCCGGCTGGGGCGGTAACTGCAAAAACTCCAGCGGATGCCAGAATGCCGGCTGGCGGATCCCCTGCTGCTTGCAGCGGTAACGCATTACCCACTTGTTGCGCAGCGGCAGAATATGGGCGGGGGTGTCGCCGGGGATGGCGAAATGTTCGCGTAAGCGGGCGGCAGCCATCAAATCATATTCTGACCGGGCAATCAGCCGGTCTGCACCGGCCAGCGTGTGGGCATGGTGTTCCGCCAGCCAGGCGGCGTCAAAACAGGGCTGCGCCAGCACAATGACCGTGGCGTTGCCGGGCAGCGGTGTCTGGGGGGCGGACAGGCAAAAATAGATAACGTCATGCGCCTGATGATCAAGGATCTGGTCATAACGGATTTTTTCAAAGGGAATGCGGTGCAGGATGACGATTTTCATGCCTGATACTCCGTGGTGATATACCCTTGTGTGCGGCTGAAAAACGCCGGTTGCTCGGCCGGCGGCATTGTGGTGATATCCCACAGCGCCATGCCCAGGAAGATTTCCCGCTCTACCTGCGGCAGGGTGTCATGGGGTTTAAACATCAGCGTATCCTTCAGGGCGGCCGGTTCCATCGGGGTACGCTGAAGGCGGGAGAGGGTCTTACCCGGCTGGCCGAAAAACACCCGGAAAAAGGTGCTGCGCTGCTCAGGGGCTTTTTCCGCCAGCGGTGCGCCGGTAATCAGCGCCAGCCAGCGTTGCAGCAGGCAAACCCCGCTGTGGAGGCGGGTGCTGTCCACAATGTAGGCCCCGCCGATGCGCGGGTTGATTTCAATCACTTCCCAGTGATCCTGCGCGCTGCATTTCATCTCAATATGGTAAACGCCGGTCTCCACACCCAGCGTCGCCATCACTTTTTCCAGCAGGGCGGTAGCGGCCGCCAGCCGGGCGGCGGAGATCGTGCGCGGCGGGCAGACACAGGCCCCCTCCAGCACCGAGAAAGCCGCCTGGCTGACATCCAGCTTTTCGTGAACCGCCAGCACCTCCAGTTGCCCCTGATGCAGGCTGACTTCGAAACTGCATTCGGTGCCGGTGATCAATCCTTCAATAATGAATGGATTGTCGGGCTGGAATACCCCGGCATAGTGGGCATCTTCCGCCGCGCGCCGTTGCAGCTGCGCCAGCTGGGCGTAAGAGGTTAACGCCGTGGCCGGAAACGTGCCCATTGACGCCAGCCCGATCCGCGGTTTGATAAAATAGTGTGCCGGTGCCGTGATGCTCTGATAAATATCCTCAGTCAATACCTGCGCCGACACACGGGATAAACCCGCCTGGTGGAGCCGGGTGCGCATGGCCCATTTGTCCCGCAGCAGGGTAACGGTTTCCTCGCGGATATCCTGGGCAGAGAAGCGCTGATTGGCATAGGCCATCAGCCCGCGATAGCCGTCCCAGACGCTGATGCAGCCGACAAAGTGATGGGTGTGCGCCGTTTCAGCCACCGTCTCATCAATATCCTGTTGCGTCAGATGCAGGCCGGCGGTGATTTTCATGTCCTCCGGGGCCGCGGTCCAGGCCGGCACCGTTAAACGGGCCGAGGCGGAGGAGAGAATAAAATAACGGTAGCCATCACGTGCCAGCAGCGTTTTGATGGGGTCAACCATCGACAGCAATTGATGGGATAAAATCAGCACAGCCTTTTTCATTTTTATTTCTCCTCCTTATTTTATGCTCAGGCCTTCAGGGTATTCTCGTGCAATTCCACAAAGAACATTTTCAGTAATTCCTGAATTTCAGAGAAATAGCGTTTTACATCGGCAATATCCTGGTCGCTTTCAATCAGCTTGCTCAGGATGTCCCACATATCCTGCGTGTGGTCCTCCACCAGATCGGTATTCAGGTGTGCTGCCTGGCCCATAATTTTGTCATCACCCAATGCGTCTGACAGGGCTTTAATCTGTTTCGGCGTAATTTTCTGCGTGGTGTATTCCACCAGATAGCTATAACAGACTACCCCCAGCGGTTTTTCATGCTCCGCGACAAAATAGAGGAAGCCGGTTAATAAGCGGGTATAAAAACTTGGCTCGGTAGCGTAAATCGTCTCTTTAGTCACCCCCAGACTCTCTGCATCCTGCATAAACAGCGTGTCGTGCAGCATCTCCTCGTCCTGATAGGCGGCGTAGAGCTGGGCGGCTTCGGCGTTGACCTGCGAAATCTTGTGCAGGGCATTGCACTGGGCGCTGCGCATCAGGCGGATACGCCAGCAGTGCTCAATCAGCGTTTGCTGATAATACGCCGGGTTGATCTCTTTGCCTTCCAGGTGCCGGGCTGACGGCACAGTGTTATTCCACTCAATAATCTTGGTGTCGAGGAAATCATCCAGTTCACGTTTCACCGCCTGGCTGCGGTCACGGTCAAGGAAAGGGGCGGTACGGATAATAGAGGTGTCTTTAATACGGTTGCTCATTATATTACTCCATATAGTTTTCTATCAGGGAAACATCACCGGTAATCAGGCATTGACATGCCAGGCGAATAGCCGGATCTTCAATATTAAGGGCGTTGAATAATCTTTTTTCTTTGGGCGTTTTGCGAGTGATATTCTCTGCGCCGGAAATAATTTTCACCCGGCATATTCCGCAGTTTCCGGTTTTACACCCGAACTTCATATTTTCACGGCACTCGGTTAATGAAATAACATCCCGGAACAGGTATTCAGTCTTACTTTTCATAAAGATTATGGAGGGCATCAGAATGTTCCTTATGGCGGCGCTGATAAAGCCACAGCCAGCTAAACAGGGCGAAAATGGCAATAGCAGACAGGATCTCAGCGTTATAGGGCGCGGGCAGATAACGCATCACACACACGGTCAACCCCGCCCCGGCACTCACGGAGATTTCTTTAATCAGCAAGGCATTGTCCTGGGCGGCGCAATAATCCAGATAACTCAGCCCGCACTCCGCGATGGAGAGCAGCGTCAGCCACAGCAGCGCCCCGGTAAAGGTATGCACCCGGAAAATATCAGGCATCGCCAGCAGCACCAGCCCGCCGAGGATAATCAGCAGCGACACCCACAACGCCTTATTGCCGCTGTACGCAATCAGTTTCATGACCGGCAGCTGTAACAGGGCCACCACCGCGCTGTTCAGGATAATCATCACGCCGTACCAGGCGGGCAGCGTGCTGTGGTGGGCCAGGATCGCCTGCGGCAGCACAGAAAACACGGCGAACAGTTTGATGCCGTTCATCAGCCCGGCCAGCACCCACAGGGTGTTCCTGCCGGAGGGCACCGTCAACGCGGTGGCAGGCAGCAGCGCCGCAGAGGGGGTAAAACGCCAGGCCGCGGGCAGGCACAGCAGCAGCAACAGGCCAAGCAGCAGGTAGAAATAGAGCGGTTGCCAGTGGGGGTAGAGCAGCACGACCCCGGCGCACAGGCTGCCGACATTCAGCATAATCTTGTTATTGGCCGCCCCGGCCGGGGTGGCAGCGGCATCTTTCTTGACGATGTAGCCCAGCACGGCGATGCCGTAGCCAAACAGGAGGACGGCGACCACCTGCACGCCCGGCAGAGCGGGTACAGCGAGCAGTATGACGCCGGCCAGCGCGGCAAACACTGTGACACGCAACGCAAAAGGGCCGAACAGCAGCAACGTCAGGGGTGTCAGGATCAGCAGCAACCGGTACCCTGTTGCCAACACAATGTTGTTGGTGGCATCCAGCCAGACGTTGGCCTGCCCAAGCAGCGCAAACAGCACAATGGCCGACAGCATCCGTAACAGTAAGGCGGGGGAGCCTGTCAGGAAGGTGTGTCGCGGCGCGCTGAAATTAAATGAAATTTTACCTAAAAGTTTCACGAATCAATACCCTGGCGAAGGTCTGGATCGCTAACATAAGGCATGATGGGCATCAGCGGCAGGTAAGGCGTGATGATTTCCCGCCCGGCCTGGCTGGTAAAAACACCGGTACAGTGGCGTCAGGATGAAAAAGAAAAGTATGCTGAGCTTAATACATTTCCAGCGGGTTGAAGGGCTGTCCAAGGTCAATCAGTTAGTGGCGTTTATCGCACAGGCGGTGGACGAAGGCACGCTGGGGCCGGGCAGCCGGTTACCTTCGCTGCGTGAATTTTGTGAGCAGTTGTCGGTCAGTAAATACACGGTGGTGGATGCGCTGGAGCGGTTGCGCGCACGCGGCCTGGTCACCTCGGTGCCGGGGCGCGGTTACTTTATCAGCCGAGACAGCGTGCCGGGCGGCCCGGCGGCGCCGGCGGCGCAGGCAGCGGCAGATCTGCACACCCGGCTGAAGCGGGCGTTTGCCACCAACAGCACCCTGCTGCGGCCGGGCTGCGGCTTTTTCCCGGAAGCCTGGCTTGATACCGGGCTGTTCCGTAAGGCGCTGCGGCACACGCTCCGCACTCCCCGCCTGCGCTTTATGGAGTATGGGCACCCGCTGGGTTACCTGCCGTTGCGCCAGACATTGCAAATGAAACTGGCCGATGCGGGCCTGCAGGTGCCGGCAGATAACCTCATCCTGACCAGCAGCACCATGAATGCCGTTGATCTGCTGCTGCGGGTGCTGGTGACACCGGGCGATACCGTGTTGCTGGACGATCTCTGCTACTTCAATTTCACCGCCAACCTGCGCCAGCACCGGGCCAACGTGGTCTTTGTGCCGCGCGGCCATCAGGGGGTGACCCCCGCCGCGCTGGAGGCGCTGCTGATCGCCCACCGGCCCAAAGTCTTTATTACCTCCGGGCTGATGCACAACCCTACCGGCCACAGCTACGCGCTGGGGGAGATGGTCGCCCTGATCACGCTGCTCAACCGCTACGGCTGCCACCTGATTGAGGACGACCTCTATCACGATCTGATGGAAGGGGCACCGCCGCCGATGGCCGCCCTGGCCGGGCTGGCGAATGCCAGTTATATCTCCGGTTTCTCCAAGCTGCTGAGCGCCAATATGCGGGTGGGTTACATTGCCGCCAACCCGGCGCTGACGCAGGCCATCACCCAGCTGAAATCCCTGACCGGCAGCGTGACCTGTGAATTTACCGAGCAGGCGCTCTGCCAGTTCTTCCGGGACGGCAGCTACTACCGCCACCAGCGGCGGCTGGTCAGCCGGTTGGCGGAATCCTCCGCGCGGGTAACCGCATGGTTACAGGCGGCGGGGTGCCGCTTCCCGGTGCGGCATACCGGGGGGCTGTTTTTATGGGCGCACTTACCCGCGCATGTGAATGCGGAGGCACTGGCAGAACAGGCGCTGGCGGAAGGGATTGCGCTGGCACCGGGCAGCCTGTTTGGCGGCGGGCAGCATGAGATGCGCTTTAATATTGCGCACAGCGATGATCCGATGGTCAGCGAGCGGGTAACGGCGCTGCTGGCATGACAACCCGGCTGCTGCCGGGCCGAAAAAAGGAGAGCTGGCCCGGCTGCTGCCGGGCCGGAAACGCTTAGCGGTTGACCCAGCGTTGCACGGTTTCACGCGCGCCGACGTCACGCAGGCTCAGCCAGGCGCGGGTCACGGCGCTGACGAACGCCGCCTGCTGCGGCAGGTCTTCGCCAAAGATCGCTTTCAGGCCCAGCAGCGCCTGCACCCGGCCTTCATCCGCCGGGGAGGCCGCCACCGTCTGTTGCAGCGTGGCGAGCATCGGGTCTTTCACCTCAATCGGCTGGCCCGCGTCGTCGGTGCCGCTGACGTAACGCATCCAGCCCGCCACGCCCAGCGCCAGCAGGTTAAAATCACTGCCGTTGGCCAGGTGCCAGCGCACCGAGTCCAGCATCCGTTGCGGCAGTTTCTGGCTGCCGTCCATCGCAATCTGCCAGGTGCGGTGCTTCAGCGCCGGGTTGCCGTAGCGGGCGATCAGCTGATCGGCGTAGCCGGGCAGGTCGGTGTCGCGCACCGTCAGGGTCGGTGCCTGTTCATCCAGCATCAGGCGGTGGGCGGCGGTGCGGTAGGCCGGGTCCTCCATGCACTCATTAATGTGCTGGTAACCGGCCAGGTAGCCGAGGTAAGCCAGGAACGAGTGGCTGCCGTTCAGCATCCGCAGTTTCATCTGCTCAAACGGCAGCACGTCGTCCACCAGTTGCGCCCCGGCGCGCTCCCAGGCCGGGCGGCCGGCGACAAAATTATCCTCGATAACCCATTGCAGGAACGGCTCACAGGCGATGGCGCAGGCATCCTGCACGCCGCCCAGCGCCTCAGCGATCTCCTCCAGCGTCTCCGGCGTGGCTGCCGGGACAATGCGGTCCACCATGGTGCTGGGGAAACTGACGTGCTCAGCAATCCAGTGCGCCAGCGCCGGATCGCGCGCCTGCGCCAGCCCGATCAGCGAGTTTTTCACCACGTGGCCGTTATCCGGGATGTTGTCACAGGAGAGCACGGTAAACGGCGGCAGGTTGCGCGTATGGCGCAGGCGCAGCGCCTCGACCAGGATCGCCGGGACGGAGGTCGGCGCGGTGGGGTTGGCGAGGTCATCCATAATCGCCGGGTGGCTGAGGTCCAGTTTGCCGCTGCCCGGCTCAATGCAGTAGCCCTTTTCCGTGATGGTCAGCGTGACTATCGCCACCTGCGGTTCCGCCAGTTTTTCCAGCACCGCCGGGACGCCCTCAATTTTGCCGTGCACCGACTCATGCACCGCGCCGATCACGATAGCCTGATTGCCCTGCGCCCCTTTTTCCAGCACGGTGTAGAGATGGTCCTGCTCGCGCAACTGGCGCATCATGTCCGCACCGCCGTGCAGGCTGACTTCGCACAGCCCCCAGTCACCGCCCTCCAGGTTCAGCAGCCGGTCGGTGACCAGCGCCTGATGCGCCCGGTGGAACGCCCCGAAGCCGATATGCACAATGCGGCTCTGCAAGCGCCGGCGATCATAAGCCGGTTGCTGGACAGCGTGCGGAAGCGAAGCGGTGGCAATAGTTTTCATGAATGCTCCTGACTGAGAATGCCGGCTACGGCCGGGAAGGCGGACCCGCGGCCGGAAAGACCCGCACACGGGGAAAAAGTGGTCAGACCAATTTTTTGGCGGCGGACAGGTTTCAGCGCATTTCCCGCACCGCCAGGCAGCCCTGACCCCCGGCAGTGTACTGCCGCACCGGCTAAATTCAAACCGCCGCACCGCAGATTAACTGAGATTCGTGAAGTGCATCAACCCATTGCCCAGAGTGTTTTGACAAGGCAACGCGCCGGTGTATGGTAGTAAGATAAGTGATAACTTGATTCACTGGTATGACAGCTTTGTGCTGATTGCCCCTTACCCGCACAGCGCTGCCCACTGCCTTCTTAATGAAAAGGATAAAGCATGGAACAAACATGGCGTTGGTATGGGCCGGCCGATCCGGTCTCATTGGATGATCTGCGTCAGGCCGGGGCGACCGGGGTAGTGACCGCGCTGCACCATATTCCTAACGGCGAAGTCTGGCCGGTCGAGGAGATCAAGGCGCGGCAGGCGATCATTGAGGCGAAAGGGCTGGTGTGGTCAGTGGTGGAAAGCATCCCGGTGCATGAGGAGATCAAAACCCGCAGTGGTGACGTGGCGCAGCATATCGCGAACTACCAGCAATCCCTGCGCAACCTCGCGGCCTGCGGCATCCGCACGGTCTGTTATAACTTCATGCCGGTGCTGGACTGGACGCGCACCGATCTGGCGTATGAACTGCCGACCGGCGCCAAAGCGCTGCGGTTTGATCAGGATGCCTTCGCCGCCTTTGAATTGCATATCCTGAAGCGGCCGGGTGCGGAACAGGATTACGACGCAGAGGCGCAGGCGCGGGCCGGGGCCTATTTCCAGGCGATGAGTGAGGCCGACGTGGCGCAGCTCACCGCGAATATCATCGCCGGGTTGCCGGGGGCGGAAGAGGGCTACACGTTGGATCAGTTCCGCGCCCGTCTGGCAACCTACGAAGGCATCGACAAGGCCGCGCTGCGGGAGAACATGGCGGCCTTTTTACGCGCCATTGTGCCGGTAGCGGAGGAAGTGGGCATCAACCTGGCGGTGCACCCGGACGATCCGCCGCGCCCGATCCTCGGCCTGCCGCGCATTATCTCCACCCAGGAGGATATGCAGTGGCTGAAAGAGACGGTAGACAGCCCGAATAACGGCTTTACCTTCTGCACCGGCTCCTATGGCGTGCGCGCAGACAACGATCTGGTCAGCATGATCGACACCTACGCTGACCGCATCCACTTTATCCACCTGCGCGCCACCTGCCGCGAGGCGAACCCGGAATCGTTCCACGAGGGCGAGCACCTGCACGGCGACGTGGACATGGTGGCGGTGATCCAGGCGTTGCTGCGTGAGGAGCAGCGCCGCCACCGCGCCGGGCGGCCGTCCGCCATCCCGATGCGCCCCGACCACGGGCACCAGATGCTCGACGACCTGCACAAGAAAACCAATCCCGGCTATTCGGCGATTGGGCGGCTGAAAGGGCTGGCGGAGTTGCGCGGCGTCGAGCTGGCGCTGAAGTGCACCCAGTTCACGGACTTGCCGCGGCGCTGAGTGGGCCGCCATACAGAAAAGGCCACCATAAAAAAAGGCGCTCACTGAGCGCCTTTTTCGTGGCGGGGTTATTTGTCCGCACGGCCCATATAGCGGCGTTCCGCGATATGGATGGTGATTTTCTCACCGGCACTCAGGTATTCCGGCACGGAGATCACCAGCCCGGTGGTCATGGTCGCCGGTTTGTTACGGGCACTGGCCGATGCGCCTTTGATGCCCGGTGCGGTTTCCACAATCTCCAGATCCACGGTCTGCGGCAGTTCCAGCGCCAGGATCTGGCCGTCCAGCGTCAGTACCTGCATCCCCGGCATCCCGCCTTCCGGGATAAACAGCAGCTCATCTTCAATCTGATCTTTCTTGAAGACGTATGGGGTGTAGTCTTCGTCGTCCATGAACACGTACTCGTCGCCGTCCACGTAGGAGAAGTTAACGCTGCGGCGCGTCAGGGTCACGGTGTCCAGGATGTCGTCGCCCTTGAAGCGCTCTTCCACCTTCAAACCGGTACGCACATCGGAGAAGCGCATTTTGTACAGGGTGCTGGCACCACGGGCGCTGGGGCTTTGTACATCAATGTCTTTCACCAGCAGCAGCTTGCCGTTGTAATTGATTACAAAGCCGCGTTTAATTTCGTTCGCTCTTGGCATAAAAAGTGACCTGTCTGAGAGGATTATCAAGAAGTGGCGACAAGGTACCCGTGCCGTGCGCTTCAGGCAAGCGGGCGGCGCAAAAAGAGTGAGGCGGTACGCGTCAATCCCCCGTACCGCCTGCGCCTCAGCGGTAAACCGGCAGCAGATCGGCCAGTGACAGCAGGTGCGCCGCTGCGTTGATCACACCGAACGCCAGCACAAACCACAGCACCGCCGGGCCACCCGGCACCCGGAACCCGCCGTGAGGGTGGCGACGGCGGCTGGCGCGCGCCAGCAGCGCCGGGACAATCACCGCCCACACCGTGGCCGCCAGCCCGGCAAACCCGATGGCATACAGGAAGCCGTCCGGGAACAGCAGGGCGCACAGCGCCGGCGGCGCAAAGGTCAGCAGCGCACTGCGGGCGCGGCCGCCGCGGGTATTACTGAGGCGGAACACATCGGCCAGGTAGTCAAACAGCCCGAGCGCCACGCCCAGGAAGGAGCTGGCCAGCGCCATGTAAGAGAAGGCGTTCAGCAGGGTGGTGATCAGCGGGTTGGCGCTGACACTGCCCATCTGTTTCAGCAGACTGCCGATATTGCCGCCCTCGGCAATCACCGTGCGGAAGGCGTCACGGCTGATATTGCCCTGGATCACATACTGCCACAGCAGGTAGATCGCCAGCGCAATCAGCGTGCCGCCCACCAGGCTGCGCACCACCGGTTTCGGCTGGTGGTGATAGTAGGTCACCAGCCCCGGCACATTGCCGTGGTAGCCAAAAGAGGCCAGCAGATAGGGCAGGGCCGCCAGTGCGTAGGGCGCATAATCGCTGCCCGGCTGGGCGCTGTTGAACAGCAGTGCCGGCTGCACCTGGGTAAACAGGTTACCGATGGAGAGCGCAAAACTGATCACCATGCCGCCGATCAGAATGGTGCTGAGGCGATCCACCGCCCGCGTCGAGAGCCACACCACCAGCGCCACCGCCACGGCAAACGCCAGCCCGGCGCTTTTCTGCCCCAGCGCATCGCCCAGCGTATGGGCAATGATCGACCCGCCGGCAGAGATATAGGCGTAGTTGAGGATGTAGAGCACAAACGCGATCGACAGCCCGTTAATCAGGCTCCAGCGCCGCCCCAGCAGGTCCCGCACCAGGGTATGGAAACTCGCCCCGGCCGGGTAATTCAGCGCCACTTCCAGGATTAACAGGCCGGAAAGCAGCATACAGAGCCAGGTATAGGCCAGCAGCAGCACGGAGCCGCTGAACCAGACGCCGGACGTCACCACCGGAATAGAAAACATCCCGGCACCCACGGCGGTACCGGCAATGATCATCGCGCCGCCAAAGGCGGAAGGGCGGGTGGCGGGCAGGGTAAGGTCAGACGACATGATGGCTCCAGGTAGGCTCATTGTGCTTATGCACTTCTTGGGACTCGCTCAACTTCTATGTACTAGCTCAATAGTACAAAAGCGGGAAAAAGAAGTAAACCGCGGTTTACTTCATGCACCTGCCGCGGGGTGGAAGAATATCCTGACAGGGTGTAAAACGGCGTGAGTAAACGCCGGTGGTGGTGGGGCGGTGCCGGGGATTGTTGTGCTGCGGGGCAGGGGCCACGTGAAACAGCGCTGGAGAAGCGGCGCGCTGCCTGTTATTGTCGCGCCTGATAACTCTGCCCTGTGAGCTGATGATGGAATGCCGTACCGACTGCGGGGCCTGCTGTATCGCACCCTCTATTTCTTCCCCGATCCCTGGAATGCCTGACGGCAAACCGGCCAACACCCGCTGTGTCCAGCTTGATGAGCAGTTGCGTTGCCGCCTGTTCCATTCGCCGTTGCGGCCGAAAGTCTGCGGTGGCCTGCAGGCCAGCCGTGAGATGTGCCACAGCCACCGGGATGATGCGCTGATCTTTCTGGCGCGGCTGGAAGCGGCCACCGCGCCCTGACACCGCTTACGGCAGGGGCAGGCCGCCGTTATCGCCTTTTTCAATCGGCAACAGTTCCGCCAGCGGGTCTGCGGCCGGTTTGGGCGCGACATCATTAATCCGCCAGACGCAATACACCGCCCCAACCACCATCGCCAGCGCGCTGTAGAACACCGCATGGTAATTCCACATCTCGGCCACCACCCCGGCGCATGACCCGGCAATAATCCAGCCGACGCGGGTTGAGTTGGTAAACAGCGTGGTGGCGGCCCCGGCCTGATTCGGCATCAAATCCTGGAAATAGAGCATGCCGATCCCGGCCAGGATGCCGATAAACACCGCATTGAGCAGTTGCAGCAGCAGCAGCGCCACCGTGCCGGTGGTAAACAGCAGGCAGAAGTAGAACAGCACCCCGGCCGCCACCGCGAGGCGCATCATGCTGCGCTTACCGAAACGCCGCGCGTAATACCCGGCCACCAGCATGATAGGGATCTCAAGCCCGGCCGCCGTGCCCATCAGCACCCCCACCAGTTTCTCCGGCAGGGCCAGCTCCTGCACCAGATAGAGCGGCATATTGATCAGGTACATCCCGTTGGCCGTCCACATCAGGGTGCAGGCGGCGAACAGCAGCAGCGTATCGCGGCGGTTACGGCGCGGGGCCTGTAAGGTATCGGTGGTTTTCAGTGCCGCTTTCGGCATCGACGGCAGGAAGTAACGCACCAGCAGCCCGCACAGCAAAAAGGCCACGCCCGCCGCCATATACATAAAGGGAAAGCCGAAGCCGAGCGCCAGCGCGAAAGCCAGCGGCGGGCCGACCACCCACGCCAGCGACACCTGCGCCCGCAGGATCGAGGTAAACATCACCGCTTCGCGCCCGGTCTTTTCGGAATGCTCGCGCGCCAGCGCAAACATCTGCGGGTTGGCGGTGGAGCCGAAACTCGACAGCAGCACCCCGACCAGCAGCAGGATCAGGTAGTTGCGGTTATAGGCGAACAGCACACAGGCCAACGCGCCGAGCAGGCAGCAGACAAAAATCAGGTTGCGGCGGTCACCGCGTTTGTCAGAACGGCTGGCCAGCATCTGGCTGACCAGAATGCCGATCACCGCGCTGCCGGTGTAGAACAGCCCGACCATAAACGGCCGTGCATGGACTTCGGTAGAGAGGAACAGACTCAGGGTCGGGGTTTGCAGCGCGCCGGCAATACCGGTCAGAAACGCCACCAGTAAAAAGGCCACCGAGGTGACATCGGGCAGGCGTCGGGCAGAGGCTATGGGAGCAGACATAATATTCGCTAACAGAACAGGAAAAGGGGGAGGTCGCGGCGGATCTTACGCCTGTTTAAAAAAAACAAAAAGACGTTTCAGTTGCTGAAAAGGTAAACAGATTTTTCTTCGCCGGCAGGCCAACGTGAAAGGGTGATCGGCGGCCGGCAGAGGAAAATTGCCCTGCCGTCAGAAGAGATTCAGCGGGTTACGCGGTATCCGGTAAACAGAACTGCCCGCGCTGCCACAAGGTTATCGCTGTTTCGCTGGCTTCAAAGTGTGGCCGGGGCAGGGCGTCCGGGGCACACCAGCGCCATTCTGCACACTTCTGTGGCTCTTTGCGCTGCGCCTCGCCGCCGGGATGGCGGGCCAGCAGGCAGACAGACACCGTGTGTTTGCCCTCCTGGCGCCAGGTTTCCAGGTTGTTGCTGATGCCGATCACCTGCGGTGCAACCAGTTGCAGGCCGGTCTCTTCCGCCACCTCCCGGATTGCCGCCTCGGTGAAGCCCTCGCCCGGCTCCATATGGCCGCCGGGAATCGACCAATAAGGCGCATGACTGCCGCAACGTTGACCAAACAACACCTCCCCGGAGGCGTTCACAATAATTACCCCTACACCCATGACTACCGGCATGAATTCTCCTGTCAGCTATTTTCAGCAAAAAGCGCTTGCATCGTGTATGTGCTTCAGCCGCAATCAGCAAAATGTGCGTGAAGTCAAAAAACTGTGACAACAACCACAAGAAAACTTGCATAAAAGTCAGGCTGGTCAGAGACTAATTGAAACGTTTCAGCGCTGGTCAGCGTGTTCATGGCCTTACCGGCGCCGCCTTTTTCTCAAGAGAGCTGAAACGATTCAATTTCAGCAAGCGAGGAGAATTATGTTCCAGTTGTCACAGCAAGACATCCACCTCGGTGCCGCGGCTGCCAGCAAGCAAGAGGCCATCCAGCAGGTGGCGGCAGCCCTCACCGCCGCCGGTAATGTGGGCGCCGGTTATGTTGACGGCATGCAGCAACGTGAGTTGCAGACCTCCACCTACCTCGGCAACGGTATCGCCATTCCCCACGGTACCACTGACACGCGCGATCTGGTACTCAAAACCGGCGTGCAGGTCTTCCAGTTCCCGCAGGGCATCGCCTGGGGCGACGGCCAGACCGCCTATGTGGTCATCGGCATCGCCGCCCGTTCAGACGAACACCTGGCCCTGCTGCGCCAGCTGACGCACGTGCTGTCTGATGACAGCGTCGCGGCTGAAATGGCGAAAACCGACTCCAAAGAAACCCTGCGCGCCCTGCTGATGGGCGAAAAGCAGAGCGCGGAGCTGCTGTTTGACACCTCGCTGATGGCGCTGGATGTGGCCGCCGACAACCTGATCACGCTGCAGGCGCTGAACGCCGGCCGCCTGCAACAGGTCGGCGCGGTAGACAGCCGCTTCGTCAGCGATGCCGTCAGCCGTGCGCCGCTGAGCCTCGGCCAGGGTATCTGGCTGGCAGACAGCTTTGAGGGCAACCTGCGCAGTGCGGTGGCCGTGAGCCGCCCGGCCAGCGCCTTTGAGCAGGACGGCGAGAAAGTCGCCCTGCTGGTGACCGCTGCCGTGGCAGACGACCAGCCGCTGGCGGTGCTGAATTACCTGAGCGACCTGCTGCTGGCGGACAAAGCTGAACGCCTGCTGAAGGCTGACGCACCGACGCTGCTGGCGCTGCTGACCAGCGTGGTGCCCGAAGAGAGCCAGGTGCTGAGCGCCGAATTCGTGGTGCGCAATGAACACGGCCTGCACGCACGGCCGGGCACCATGCTGGTGAACACCATCAAACAATTTACCAGTGACATCACCGTGACCAACCTCGACGGCAGCGGGAAACCGGCCAACGGCCGCAGCCTGATGAAAGTGGTGGCGCTGGGCGTGAAAAAAGGCCACCGCCTGCGCTTCACCGCCAGCGGGGATGACGCCGAACAGGCGCTGCAAGCCATCGGCACCGCCATCGCCGAAGGGCTGGGGGAGGGCGTATGAGCCGCAGAGTCGCTACCATTACCTTAAACCCGGCCTACGATCTGGTGGGGTTCTGCCCGGAAGTCGAGCGCGGTGAAGTCAACCTGGTGCAAACCACCGGGCTGCACGCCGCCGGGAAAGGCATTAACGTTGCCAAAGTGCTGAAAGATCTGGGCATTGACGTTACTGTCGGCGGCTTCCTGGGCAAAGAGAACCAGGACGGTTTCCAGCAGCTGTTCAGCGAGCTGGGCATCGCCAACCGCTTCCAGGTGGTCAACGGCCGTACCCGCATCAACGTCAAACTCACCGAGAACGGCGGTGAAGTCACCGACCTGAATTTCTCCGGCTTTAACGTCACCCCGCAGGACTGGGAGCGCTTCGTCACCGATTCCCTGAGCTGGCTCGGCCAGTTCGACATGGTGGCGGTGAGCGGCAGCCTGCCGGCAGGCGTCGATCCGGAGGCTTTCACCGACTGGATGACGCGCCTGCGCAGCCAGTGCCCGTGCATCATTTTCGACAGCAGCCGCGACGCGCTGGTCGCCGGGCTGAAAGCCTCGCCGTGGCTGGTCAAACCCAACCGCCGCGAGCTGGAGATCTGGGCCGGTAAAAAACTGCCGACGCTGGAATCCGTGGTGGAAGCGGCCCACGGCCTGCGCGACCAGGGCATCGCCCACGTGGTGATCTCGCTGGGTGCGGAAGGGGCGCTGTGGGTCAACGCCTCCGGGGCCTGGCTGGCGCGCCCGCCGGCCTGTGAGGTGGTCAGCACCGTGGGGGCGGGCGACTCGATGGTCGGCGGCCTGATTTACGGCCTGCTGATGCGCGAATCCAGTGAACATACCCTGCGCCTCGCCACGGCGGTTGCCGCCCTGGCCGTGAGCCAGAGCAACGTCGGTGTGACCGATCGTACCCAACTGGCGGCGATGATGGCCCGTGTTGATTTAAAACCTTTTAACTGACAGCAGGAGGCACAATGAAAACGCTGCTGATGACAGACCCGTCGCTGGGACAGGCACGAGGCTATCTGGCGAAACGTATGCTGACCGCCGCGGCCCAAAAAGCCGGGGTGACGCTGACCGACAATGTGGCGGAGGCCGAACTGGTGGCCGTCGCCGGGGAACAGGCACCGGCAGACGCCGCCCTGAACGGTAAAAAACTCTTTGTGGGCGCGCTGCAACAGGCCGTGCGCGATCCGCAGGCGTTCCTGCAACGTGCTCAGCAGGAAGCCACCGCGTATCAGGCGCCGCAACCCACCGCGACCCTGACCAACGCCCCGGCTGCCGCGGCGGCCACCGGGCCGAAACGTATTGTGGCAGTCACCGCCTGCCCGACCGGCGTGGCACACACCTTTATGGCCGCCGAAGCCATTGAGGCGGAAGCCAAAAAACGCGGCTGGTGGGTAAAAGTGGAAACCCGCGGCTCCGTGGGTGCCGGTAACGCGATCACCCCGGAAGAAGTGGCGCAGGCCGATCTGGTGGTGGTGGCGGCCGACATCGAAGTGGATCTGGAGAAGTTTGCCGGTAAGCCGATGTACCGCACCTCGACCGGGCTGGCCCTGAAGAAGACCAAACAGGAGCTGGACAAGGCAGTGGCGGAAGCGGAAGTCTACCGGCCGGCCGGTGCGGGCAGCACGGCAGCGAAAAGCACCAAAAAACAGGAAGGCGGCACCGGCCCGTACCGTCACCTGTTGACCGGCGTTTCCTACATGTTGCCGATGGTGGTGGCAGGCGGGTTGTGTATCGCGCTCTCCTTTATCTTCGGCATCAAAGCGTTTGAAGAAAAAGGCACGCTGGCCGCCGCACTGATGCAGATCGGCGGCGGCTCCGCCTTCGCCCTGATGGTGCCGGTACTGGCCGGTTACATCGCCTTCTCCATTGCTGACCGTCCCGGCCTGACGCCGGGCCTGATTGGCGGGATGCTGGCCGTGAGCACCGGTGCCGGGTTTATCGGCGGGATCATCGCCGGTTTCCTGGCCGGGTATGTGGCCCGTGCCATCAGCGGCAACCTGCGCCTGCCGGCGAGTATGGAGGCGCTGAAACCGATCCTGATCATCCCGCTGGTGGCGAGCTTGATCACCGGTCTGGTGATGATCTACATCGTCGGCACACCGGTTGCAGGCATCATGAAATGGCTGACCGACTGGCTGCAATCGCTGGGTACCGCCAACGCAGTCCTGCTGGGGGCCATCCTCGGGGCGATGATGTGTACTGACATGGGCGGCCCGGTGAACAAAGCGGCTTACGCCTTTGGTGTGGCGCTGCTGAGCTCCTCCGTGTATGCGCCGATGGCTGCCATCATGGCGGCCGGTATGGTGCCGCCGCTGGCGATGGGTGTGGCCACCCTGTTGGCCCGTCGCAAATTTGCGCAAAGTGAGCAGGAAGGCGGTAAAGCGGCGCTGGTACTGGGGCTGTGCTTTATCTCTGAAGGCGCGATTCCGTTTGCTGCCCGTGACCCGATGCGTGTACTGCCGTGCTGTATCCTGGGCGGGGCGCTGACCGGTGCCCTCTCCATGGCGTTTGGTGCCAAGCTGATGGCACCGCACGGCGGGCTGTTTGTGCTGCTGATCCCTGGTGCTATCCAGCCGGTGCTGCTCTACCTGGTGGCGATTGTTGCCGGTACGGCCCTGGCAGGGATCTCTTACGCCATCGTGAAACGCAATGATGCGGAAGTGGCGGAGAAAATCGAGGCGCAGTAAGCGGTTTCCAGTTTCTCCCCTGACAAAAAGGCGCTCAGTGAGCGCCTTTTTTATGCCGCGGCGTCAGGCTGCCGGGCTGTCTGCGGTATCCTGCTGCGACTTCAGCCAGGCGATCTCCTCGGCCCAGATGCTGCTGTCGATGGTTTCCAGAACCAGCGGGATATTATCGAACCGCGCATCCGCCATGATGTAGCTGAACGGCGTATGGCCGATGTTGCCCATGCCGAGGCTGTGATGGCGGTCAACCCGGCTGGCGAAGGCACTTTTGGCGTCGTTCAGGTGCATACCGCGCAGGTAGTTAAACCCGACAATCCGGTCAAACTCGGCGAAGGTGCGGTCACAATCCTCGCGCGTGCGCAGGTCATACCCGGCGGCAAAGGCGTGGCAGGTGTCGATACAGACGCCGACCCGGCTCTTGTCTTCCACGCCGTCAATGATGGCGGCCAGGTGCTCAAAGCGGAAACCGAGGTTGCTGCCCTGTCCGGCGGTGTTCTCAATCACTGCCGTGACGCCTTCGGTCTGGTCGAGCGCGATATTCACCGACTCCGCGATCCGCGCCAGACAGGCGTCTTCATCAATCTGCTTCAGGTGGCTGCCGGGGTGGAAATTCAGCAGCGACAGCCCCAGTTGCCCGCAGCGGGTCAACTCATCGATAAAGGCCACGCGTGATTTCTCCAGCGGCTCAGCTTCCGGGTGGCCGAGGTTAATCAGGAAGCTGTCATGCGGCAAAATCTGCCCGCTGGTGTAGCCGTAACGCTCACAGTTGCGCCGGAAAGTGTCAATCACCTGGCTGCTCAACGGGGCAGCACGCCACTGGCGCTGGTTTTTGGTAAACAGGGCGAAAGCCGTCGCCCCCAGCGCATGGGCGCGTTCCGGCGTCTGATCAACCCCGCCTGTGGCGCTGACGTGCGCTCCGACAAACTTCATGTCATTCTCCTCTGGTTCTGCCTGTCAGCGCATAGTGTAATGGTTTTGTTACCACAAACAGAGCCTTTGATCGCAGCGGTTACCCCAGCAGGGCATTGACCAGCAGGTTAATCCCCGCGCCACCGGCCATCAGCCAACCGAACAGCAGGCCGCCCAACAGCAGCGGGCGCACACCAGCCTGTTTCAGGGCGCTGAAATGGGTGGTCAGCCCCAGTGCTGCCATCGCCATCGCCAGCAGCAGGTTGTCCAGCGCCAGCAGCGCCTGCACCCAGTGCGCCGGCAGCAGCTGTAAGGAGTTCAGCATCGCCACCCCGATAAAGGCCAGCGCAAACCACGGCACGGTCACCGGTGCGCCGCCGCCGTTTTTCGCCGGTGCCCGCCGGGCCAGCCAGCCGGAGAGCAACAGCAGGAACGGGGCCAGCATCATTACCCGCATCATTTTGGCAATCACCGCGGCATTTTCAGCCTCCGGGCCGAGGGCGTGGCCGGCAGCCACCACCTGCGCCACCTCATGCACCGTGGAACCGGTATAGATGCCGAACGCCTGCGCGCTTACCGGCCAGGCGCTGTGCGCCTGCAACAGATGGTAGAGCCACGGGTAGGCGAAAATCGCCAGCGTGCCGTACAGCACCACGGTCGCGACCGCGATGGCGGTTTTGCCCGCATCGGCCTTCGCCACCGGCCCGGTCGCCATGACGGCTGCCGCGCCGCAGATGCTGCTGCCGGCCCCGATAAGCCAGGTGGTGGCGTGATCCAGCCCAAAGACACGGCGACCAAGCCAGCAGGCCAATAAAAAAGTTGAGCTGAGTGTCAAAAAATCGATAAGCCAGCCTGTGGCTCCTACCGCCGCCACCTCCTGAAAGGTGAGGCGAAAACCATACAGGATGATCCCGAGCCGCAGCAGCCGCTGTTTGGCGAAAATCACGCCGGGATTACCGGCGGTTTGCAGCCGGGGATAGACCGTATTCCCCACCACAATACCGGCCAGAATCGCCAGTGTCAGTGCACCCAGCCCGAGGGCAGCAACGCCGTCGAAGCGGCTCACCCACAGGGCGAAGGCGGTCAGCAGGCCGGTCAGCGCCAGCCCCGGTAGCAGGGCTGCCATCTGTTTGGGATCGGGCAGCGCAGTGCGTCTGCCGGTCAATAAAGAGAGAGTATTCATCGGGATGCCTCCTTGGTCAGGCAGGCAGCTTACGGCGGGAAGGTATAAAAGAGAAATTGATTATATCGTTATAACCAACCGCTAAAAGTGGTATAAACATTAGCGCAATCAATCAATAACGTAGCTGAAACATACGGGCTGCGGGGGCTGCCTCACGAAATGCGGCAAACGTGATACCCTTAATTGTGAGGCACCTGCGCCACGCCCGGCCCTGACGCCGATCGCCGGTGCAAACCCAGAGCCGGAAGCGCCGCCGGTTATCGGCACCGGCAGCGTTTCCGGGCATGCTGCGCCAACACACAGAGATCGCTATGCATATCACACTCCGACAACTTGAAGTCTTTGCTGAAGTGCTGAAGAGCGGTTCAACCACCCAGGCCTCGGTGGTGCTCTCCCTGTCACAATCTGCCGTCAGCGCCGCGCTGGCTGACCTGGAAAACCAGCTTGGGGTACAGCTGTTTGACCGGGTCGGCAAACGGCTGGTGATCAACGAGCATGGGCGGCTGCTCTACCCGCGGGCGCTGGCGCTGCTGGAGCAGGCCGGGGAGATCGAGCGGCTGTTCAACCATGACAACGGCTCCCTGCGCATTGCTGCCAGCAGCACCATCGGTAACTACATGTTGCCGGGGATGATCGCCGAATACCGCGCCGACTACCCCAACACGCCGCTGGAGCTGAATGTCGGCAACAGCCAGGACGTGATCACCGCGGTGGCCGATTTCCGGGTGGATCTCGGCCTGATAGAAGGGCCGTGCCATATGCCGGAGCTGATCACCCAGCCGTGGCTGCAGGATGAGCTGGTGGTGTTTGCTGCGCCGCAGCGGGTCAGGGCAGGGGAGCCGCTGGCCGAGCGGCCGGTGACGCCGGACATGCTGGCGCAGGCACCGTGGATTTTGCGGGAGCGCGGTTCCGGCACCCGTGAGGTGTTGGATCACCTGTTGCTGGCGCGGCTTCCGGCGTTCAACCTGGTGATGGAACTGGGCAATTCTGAGGCGATCAAACATGCGGTGCGCCACAATATCGGCATCAGTTGCCTGTCGCGCCGGGTGATCGCAGAGCAGCTCACTGCCGGGACGCTGGCTGAAATTCCGCTGCCGGGCGAACCGCTGATGCGTACCCTGTACCTGATCCACCACCGGCAAAAACATATCTCCAGTGCGCTCCAGCGCTTCCTCGACTATTGCAAACTCCGCCAGTAATTCCCCGCGCATTGCTGCTTTTTCCGGCAATCTGCTCAGCCTTGCAACAGTTGTTGCCGGGCTGTTACTTATAATCCATAGCCTATCATGAAGCTCTCTTATAACCGCCCGATCCTGCTATACCTTAGGGGCGGGTTTGCTACAATCCGCCCTCAAATTCCCCCGGGACGAACAAAAATAGGGTAACAATGGCGGAACAACATACTAATAATTCGCAGCCGCAACCGGCCCTGCGCCGTGAGCTTAAAGCGCGTCACCTGACGATGATCGCGATTGGTGGATCGATCGGTACCGGGCTGTTTGTGGCCTCCGGCGCCACCGTGTCACAGGCCGGGCCGGGGGGCGCACTGCTCTCCTATGCGCTGATCGGCCTGATGGTTTACTTCCTGATGACCAGCCTCGGCGAACTGGCCGCGTTTATGCCGGTCTCCGGTTCCTTCGCCACCTACGGCGCAAAATATGTCGAAGAGGGCTTTGGTTTCGCCCTGGGCTGGAACTACTGGTACAACTGGGCGGTGACCATCGCCGTGGAGCTGGTGGCTTCGCAGCTGCTGATGAGCTACTGGTTCCCGGACGTACCGGGCTGGATCTGGAGCGCCCTGTTCCTGGGGCTGATGTTCCTGCTGAACTGGATCTCGGTCAAAGGGTTTGGCGAAGCGGAATACTGGTTCTCGCTGATCAAAGTGGTCACGGTCATCATCTTTATTGTGATCGGCGTGCTGATGATTTTCGGCATTATGAAGGGCGGTGAACATGCGGGCTGGCAGAACTGGACCATCGGCGACGCGCCGTTTGCCGGGGGCTTCTCCGCAATGATTGGCGTGGCGATGATTGCCGGTTTCTCTTTCCAGGGCACCGAGCTTATCGGCATCGCGGCCGGGGAGTCAGAAGACCCGGCGAAAAATATCCCGCGCGCGGTGCGTCAGGTGTTCTGGCGGATCATGCTGTTCTACATCTTCGCCATCCTGATCATCAGCCTGATCATTCCTTATACCGACCCAAGCCTGCTGCGTAACGACGTGACCGACATCAGCGTCAGCCCGTTCACGCTGGTCTTCAAAAACGCCGGGCTGCTTTCGGCGGCGGCCGTGATGAATGCGGTGATCCTGACGGCGGTGCTCTCTGCGGGTAACTCCGGCATGTACGCCTCCACCCGTATGCTGTTTACGCTGGCATCGGAAGGCCGCGCGCCGCGCATTTTCGCCCGCCTTTCCAAAGGCGGTGTGCCGCGTAACGCGCTCTATGCCACCACGGTGGTGGCGGCGCTCTGCTTCCTGACCTCCATGTTTGGTAACCAGACCGTGTACCTGTGGCTGCTGAACACCTCCGGCATGACCGGCTTTATCGCCTGGCTCGGCATTGCCATCAGCCATTACCGCTTCCGCCGCGGGTATGTGAAGCAGGGGCTGCCGCTGTCGGCGTTGCCGTACCGTTCCGGCTTCTTCCCGTTGGGGCCGATGTTCGCCTTTGCGCTCTGTCTGGTGATTACACTTGGGCAGAACTATCAGGCGTTTCTGGAAGACCAGATCGACTGGACGTCGGTAGCCGCCACCTACATCGGCATTCCGCTGTTCCTGCTGATCTGGTTCGGCTACAAGCTGACCAAAGGCACCAAAGTGGTGAAATACCACGAGATGGACTTCCCGGAATACAAAGCGTAACGGCGTCCGGGTAAACGCAGGGCGGGTCAGCAGACCCGCCCTTTTTTATGCGGAAGAGCCGGCCGGGCAGGCAGGAACCGAGCAGAAACAACCTGTTACCTTTCTGAAAACCCTGTCGCGCCCATCAATGATATTGATAAGAATTCTCGTTTGCTTTAAGGTTGGCTCCGCGTTGCCCGGCCTCCGGCCGCACGCACTCAGTGCACCGTCTTTGCTGTTCCCGTCAGGCCCCGGCGTTACCGCGATGTGCCGGCCGCACGGGAAAAGAATCACCCGCAACAGGTAATCACAACATGAGCATCACCACTGACCCGTCACGCCTGGCGGCCGCTGCGCCACAGGCCGGCGTGATGGGGCACTACCGGCGTATTGTCCGGCACCGTCTGTTAATTATGGCGCTGCTGGTTGTGGCCATTTTCGGCTCGCTGGTTCTTGATTTCACCCTCGGCCCGGCCGGGCTGTCACTGCCGACCCTCTGGCATACGCTGCTGTCCCCGGACACCGCCGACGCCGGAACCCGGGTTATTGTCTGGGACATCCGGCTGCCCTATGCGCTGATGGCGGTGGTGGTGGGGCTGGCGCTCGGCCTCGCCGGGTCAGAGATGCAGACCATCCTTAACAACCCGCTGGCCAGCCCCTTTACCCTCGGGGTGTCGTCGGCCGCCGCCTTTGGTGCGGCGCTGGCGATTGTGCTCGGCATCGGCGTGCCCGGCATTCCGGCGCAGTGGTTTATCTCGGCCAACGCGTTTATCTTTGCGCTGCTGGCGGCGCTGATGCTGGACGGCGTCACGCGCTGGACGCGGGTGGCCACCTCCGGCGTGGTGCTGTTCGGCATCGCGCTGGTGTTCACCTTCAACGCACTGGTGTCGATGATGCAGTTCATCGCCACCGAGGATACGTTACAGGGGCTGGTGTTCTGGACGATGGGCAGCCTGGCGCGCGCCAACTGGACCAAGCTCGGCATCCTGCTGGCGGTGGTGGCACTGCTGCTGCCGTTCTCGATGGGGAGCGCGTGGAAACTCACGGCGCTGCGCCTGGGGGAAGACCGTGCGGTAAGCTTCGGCATCGACGTGCGGCGTTTGCGGCTGGCGACGCTTTTACGCATCAGCATTCTGTCGGCGCTGGCGGTGGCGTTTGTCGGGCCCATTGGCTTTATCGGGCTGGTGGCCCCGCACATGGCGCGGCTGATGTTCGGGGAAGATCACCGCTTCTACCTGCCCGCCAGTGCACTGATGGGCGCGCTGGTGCTGTCGATGGCCTCCGTGGCCTCGAAAAACCTGATCCCCGGCGTGATTATTCCGGTCGGTATCGTCACCTCGCTGGTCGGCGTGCCGTTCTTCCTCAGCATTATTTTACGCCACCGGGGGAATGTATGACCGCAGGGCTTGAGATTCAGGCATTCCACGCCGGTTACCCGAAACGCCCGGTGATCCGTGACCTTAACGTGCCGCACCTGCCGCGCGGGCAGATCACGGTGCTGCTGGGGCCGAACGGCAGCGGCAAATCCACCCTGCTGCGTTCACTGGCCGGGCTGAACCCGGCGCAGGGCGCACTGCGGCTGGACGGGCAGGACCTGATGCAGATGCCGTTTGCCCGCCGGGCAGAGCAGGTGGTGTACCTGCCGCAGTCCCTGCCGGCCGGGGTGCACCTGCATGTGCTGGAGTCGATTATTGTGGCGCAACGTGCCGCGGGCGGGCGCAGCCATACAGCCGCCGGCGAGAGTGAGGTGATGGCGCTGCTGGAGCAACTCGGCATCGCCCATCTGGCGCTCAGCTACCTCGATCAGCTCTCCGGCGGCCAGAAACAGCTGGTGGGGCTGGCACAATCGCTGATCCGCCAGCCGTCGTTGCTGTTGCTGGATGAGCCGCTCAGCGCGCTCGATCTCAACTACCAGTTCCATGTAATGGACTTAGTGCGGCGTGAAACCCGGCGGCGCAATATGGTGACGGTGGTGGTGGTGCATGACATCAACATTGCGCTGCGCCACGGCGACCACGTATTGATGCTGCAAAACGGTAACCTGATCGCGGATGGTGCACCGGAAACGGTGATCACCCCGGCGAGCCTGGCGAAGGTGTACG
The DNA here is from genome assembly GCF_018257325.1 of Nissabacter archeti. NCBI lineage: Bacteria > Pseudomonadati > Pseudomonadota > Gammaproteobacteria > Enterobacterales > Yersiniaceae > Nissabacter > Nissabacter archeti. Next base: position 542,183 of record NZ_JAERKB010000001.1, on the reverse strand, counting down.
GGGTGCGCGGGCGTATTGAACGCTGCTCACAAGGGACGCCGCAGGTGATGATTGACGGGCTGGTGGCCAAGCCGTCACTGTAACTCAGCGCGTGGCGGTATAGATATCCGGCTGCACCTGCTGCCAGACGAAATTCTCGCGGTTTACCGGCGTGTAGCCGAGTTTTTCATACAGCCAGGGCGCAGTAGAGGTGACCAGCATCACCCGTCGCAGCCGGTTCCACAGCGGGTGGGCCTGGCAGCATTCCATCAGCCAGCGGCCCAGCCCGGCCTGCTGGTACGCCTCCAGCACGTAAACATCACACAGGTAGCCGAAGGTGGCGTAATCCGTCACCAGCCGCGCGAAGCCTATCTGCGTCTCCCCGTGGTACAAGCCAAAGTTCAGGCTGTGTGCCACCGACTGCTGCACCGTCCCGCGATCAATCCCCGCCGCCCAGCTCGAGCGGGTCAGAAAGGCGTGGATCGCCGTAATGTCCAGCTGGGCTGGGTCGGTGGAGATGCGGTAACGATCTTTTTTCCATTCAATAGGCGTTTCCATTGGTTTCTCCATGGGGTAGTCAGCCGGCCTGCGTCTGTTTAATATAGAATTTCTTTAGGGAAAACAAAAGGGTTAACCCCACACCCAGTGCTGAGACGGCCAGGCAGCTATGCCATAAAGTCGCAGGTTGATTGAGCGTGAGGCTGAGGAACCGCCCGGCAAAAGCGTTGCCGCTGACGCCGCCAATCAGCCCGGCAATGCCCAGTACACCAAACGCTGTGCCCAGCATCCGGGCAGGAATAGCCTCGCTGGTGACGGCATCAATCGTTGGGTCTACGGTAATTTCGCCCAGGGTATAAAACCCAATCAGGATAATAAATGCGCCCAGGCTTTCTGCGCTGCCTAACAGAGAAAACGTGAGAGAGAACGCCATAAACCCCAGGCACATCGATAACCAGGGCGAGAGCCACTTATTCAAATAAACATTCACCAGAACTTGCAGAAAAATAACCACGGCGGCATTCATCATAAAGATCGCCGACACCGCCATTGCCCCCCATTTCTGTGAAGAGAAAAGCGGAAAGGCGCTTTCAAGTTGCATATAAATAAAATTAAACGCGCAATAAAGCAGACAGGCAGCAATAAAGGAGAGATTGCTGCCCAGTTGCCGCACCGTGCCTTTATTGACCGGCGGGGCGGCGCTATGGCTGTGGTCGGCGGGTATCGCCGCGGGCGTGGGCAAGGTGAACAGCATCGCCAGGGCAATCAGCTGGCTGGCGGCGGCGATAGCGAAGAAAGAGGCACTGTTGGCCGTTATAAACAGGCCGCCGATGGCGCTGCCGAGCGCGACACCGACATTATTTACGGTGCTGCGGAATGAGAAGAGCAATATTTTATTGCTCCCGGCTGAAACACGCGCCACCAGGGTTTTGGCCGCCGGTGTAAATAAACCTTTGCTGATGCCGATAGTGGTACTTAACACACAGATAATGCTGCTTTGGGAAATACCGGTAAAAAACACCAGATAACAGGCTATCTGAAGAATCAGCCCATATTTCATGGTGAGGTTAGGGCTGAACCTGTCCGTCATCAGCCCGCCAAGAAAGGTGGCGCCATATTGACCAATTAAAAACAGCGAGAGTTGAAGTGTGGCAAATTCCGCGCTGAAATGCTGGAAACGTACCAGATAAACCACCAGAAACGGAATCACTGAGAAATAGCCGATGGAAGTCAGCCATTGGACGAACAACGTTTTGCGGGTAGGGGCGGAGAAGCCCCGCACCTCAGAAAGGATAGACATTCAGCGTACCACCGTCTCATGTAAAACCTGCGCAATGCGCTGATTAAGTTCGAAATGATCGTCGGCATCGACAATAAACCCGCCATGGCGATGAAAGGAGTCAGTCATTGGCGCTATCTCATCGCCGGGTTTGAGCGTCCACTCATACCAACGTACCCATGCGGATGGGGCGATAAACGGATGGGATGACAAGGTGACGGGGCCGGGCTGGAACTGGAAATAGGTCATGGCGGCACAGCGTGACTGGGGCGGCGGCACAGACACCGCCTCTCCACACAGCAGGCGGGTGGCGAGGGTGATCAGGTCGATGCCGGTAGCCAGCTCGACCAGTTGCCAGATGCGATCGCCACCGGGGCGGTTGTGGCATTCGATCAGGTTTATGGTGTCGCCTTCAATTTTTATCTCAGTATGGCCCACGCCGTTTTTCAGCTCGATGGCCTCTAATACCTGAAATAACCACTGTTCAAATGCCGGTGTCAGTGTTGTCTGGGGCAGAATCTTATGCCCGACCTCCACCAGGCCGCTGGTGCCGCCCAGTAATTTTTCAGTCACCGCGACCAGCGTATGCCGCCCGTTAACCGAAAAGGTTTCGCAACTGTATTCTTTGCCAGGCGCAAAGCCTTCAACCAGCCAGTCACCGGCTATCGCGGGCAGCGCATCCCCGGGATGATTCAGAATGGCCACCTGCTGGCTGCCGGTCGCCGAGCGGGGCTTCACCACTACCGGCAACGCATGGTCAGCAATAAACTGCGTGAGCTGCACGTTATCGGTTATCGCCGCGAAGGGCAAAGCAGAAAGGGCGTGCGCGCCCACGGCCTCACGGGTGCGTACTTTATCCCGGCAGATCAGGGTGCTGCGTAGATCCGGGCCGGGAAGGTTCAGCGCGGCGGCGATCATGGCCGCCGGTTCCATCCCATATTCGGTAAAAGAGATCACCGCATCAAAAGGGGTATGTTGATGGGCATCACTGGCTCTCAACAGCAGTGAAGGAAAATGCCGGAAGTCCGCCAGCAGGGTCACGCCATCGCGTATTTTCTGGCGTGCGGTCAGGCGGCCGGGTTCGGTCAACACCGTGACGTGGTGCCCACAGGCCACGACTTTGTCAAAGTAATCATCGGTCGGCCCTAACAGCAGAATATGCCTTTTATCTGACATGCTCATTTTCCTCTTCACAGACATAGTCAAGCACGTTGTACAGCGCGTCATTGGCCTCATCACTTTGGAACAGCGAGGGGATAAGCTTCAGTGTGGCGGGTTGGTGGGCGCACAGTGTGGTCAGAATTTTATTGGCATGAAGATAGTGCCAGCTTAGTTGTGCAGCGTCAGGAGTGGTGAAATGCAGGAAATGCAGGGCGCCTAATGAGGAAACGCCCTGTAACAGCCGCGGATAACGGACAGCCAGCGCCTGAAGCCTGCTGGAAAAGTGGTCATGGCGGGCCATCAGCCCAGGGGTTTCCAGGGTATCCGTCAGTAATTGCAGAGAGGCCAGCGCCACCTGATGACCAAGATTATTGCCGGAAAAGGTGGAGGCAATCAGCTTGGCGCAGCCGGGCCGCCCGGTAAAGGCATGGAAAAACGGCTGTTTTACCAGTAACTGGGCGCTGGGCATCAGGCCGCCCGTCAGCGTTTTGGCAAGCAGGATAATATCAGGCCGTATGGCCCACCCCAGCGCCTGCATGGCACTGTAGTCACCGCACCGGCCCAGCCCGGTGAAAATTTCATCAACAATAAACAGGGTGCCGGTATTTGTGCAGGCCAGGCGGATGGCCCCGGCCTGTGCCGCATCCAGCCGCCGGCCGCCGGCAATGGCCTGGAGAGGCTCAATAATGACGGCGGCATACTCACCCGACGCCAATAACGCAGGGAGATCCTGCGGGTCGTCAAAGAACGTGACGCCATCATCCGGCACCAGGGCTTCATAACCCTGACGCCAGAAAGGCATATTGTTCAGGGCCAGCGTCAGGCTGCTCAAGCCGTGGAAGGCGCCTGCCCTGGCAAGGATTTTCTGGCGGCCGGTGACGGTCAGCGCGATTTTCAGCGCCCCTTCTACCGCTTCCGCGCCGGTGGTCAGCGTCCAGTTGTTCCAGCCGTCACCCAGTGCCAGCTTTTCAACCAGCTGTTGCGCCAGTGTCGCGCCATGCGCGGTGATCCCCAGGGGCGCGCCGATGGGAAGCTCGTCCGCCAGTGCGGCGATCAGCGCCTGCTGGAGAGCCGGGTGATGGTGACCAAACAGCATGGCACCATAATGGCCGATAAAATCAAACCACTCGTCCCCCTGGCTGTCGTGCAGACGATCGCCGCCGGCCCGGATGAACACGGGAACCTCCCCCAGCGGAGCCAGGGTCTGAAGCCAGTCATCATTGACATACCGGCTATACGTCTCCAGCGCGCCCATCGTTAAAGGAAATCCTGCATACGGTAATTAAGAGAAGGGCGGGCTTGCCGGACATGTAATTTTTCCAGCTCCTCCCAGGTTCTCCAGGTCATTTCCAGCAATAACCCATAGCAATCCCGCGCGATCTCCTGGGTGTCCACACTCTGCTCACCGCATTCCGCCAGCAAAAGGCGGGAAATATAGGGGTGGAACAACTTTTCATTAAGGGCTTCATGTTTGCGCGAGCTTTCATTCACCTCTGCGGATAACAAACCCGAGGTGGCAACCGCTTCATTGATGATATTGGGTTGGCCCGGTAACCCTTCGGTAATGGTGGCCGCCGCCGCATAAGCGACAACATGGTGGCCCGCCAGCCAGGTATAGGTGTCGCAAAGCAGTTGTGCAAAGGGAGTAGGAAGCGCGCTGTGCAGCTCATCTTCCGACAGGCCGAGCGCCAGGCAGGTTCTGAGCTCATAAGACTCATGGCCCATCTCCTCGCTATAGTAGCGGCGCAGCAGCTTTTTCAGAGGGCGCGGCAGGCGCAGCGCAATCGCCGCGGAAACCAGATCGATAAAGCGCTCCGTGATGTAATACTCCTGCGCATAGACCGCCTCAATCAGCGATTTTTGTGCGCCATGCGCATTGGTGCGCAGGGCCGGGGCAAAACGGCTCTCACCAAAGGAGGCCAGGCAATGTAACGCCCACCGCTCCAGGCGCAAGGCTAAATTGGTGCCGGAATCCGGCTGGTCGATCGGCAGGGGCGGAAGGGGTTTACGCGCGGCATCGGGTGCCTGGCTGCGTACCAGCGCCCAGACAATCAGTGAGAGGCAGCGGCGCACTTCGCCTGACCAGAAAGCGGTGAAATCAATGGTGCCGGGTGCCGGTTCTTCGCCCAGCATACGTTGCATCAGCAGGGTGGTCGCGCGGACAGCCGGCGGGCAAAGCGTTTTCCAGCTGATGAGTGACAGGGACGCATAAAGAAGAAAGGCGTTTTTTTCTTCCCGGATGAGATCAATGAAATCGGCCTCATCCGCGTTCAGGGCGCGATCCAGCAGGGTGCGCAGGGGGGCGGTCAACGCATGTTGGTGAGGCCGCAACGCCGCTTCTGCCTCATCAAGCGCCGTCGCCAGGATTGCGTCTTTCCTGGCGGGCGTATGTTCAGGGGCGGTTTCACGGATAAAGCCATACTCATTCAGCGAACCGATAATCAGGGCGAGTTCTTCGTCCTGTGGCGTGCCCTGTACGCTTTCCCAGGCCTGTTGATCCCCAAGGCGCAGGCGCTCCAGCAGGCTGAAAATGGCATCAGGCTGAGTGGCGCTGATCTCCAGCTCTGCCTCTGCTTCACCAATCTCAATCGTGCCATTTTCATTTTTAGCCAGGAAAGCCGTGTTCAACGTCGGTTTCACAAAATGGCCAAGACTCCACTGTTCCATGACACTCTCCTCACTGATAGATGCGTAGGGTGGTAGCAGACTGATAATACTCACAAATCTGGCTGTCCCAGATTTTCATGGTTTCCAGCAGCGTCATGACATGGATCAGCGTCACCTGAGCCTCTTCCGCAGAGATGGCGGAGATGTGGCTTAACAGCTCATCGGTAATCAAATGGTGCCCGCCCTCTTCATTCACCTCTGAATGGCCGATGATCGGTTTCCAGAACGCATCGGGTAATCCAAGGCGCCGGCAGTTCTCAACGAACACGGTATTAAACTCCGGGTAGGGTTCTTCGAACAGAAACAGGCTGGAGATAAAGCTCAACAGGTGCTGACGGCTGAACGTTCCCAGGGTGGCGTAAACAGAAAAGGTGGCCGGCAGAGGCGTGGTCTGGCTGACCTGCTCTTCAGACAACCCGGCGGCACCCAGGGCTTTCAGTAACAAACCCTCATGGTCGTGCTCTTCCAGGAAAAGGTGTTTGATGCCCTGGAATACCGCAGGCGGGCATTTTTGAGAGAGTGCGGGGGCGAGCACCGTGGGGGCCGCTTTAACAATATGGTAATACTCAATGGCAAAGCCAATCAGCTGGGAGGCGGTCGCAGTACCGTTTTGCATAGCGGCGTACAGCGCCGAGGTGCCGAGCTGGCTATGCCAGGCATTGGCATAGGACTTGAGCTTACGGGCAAACTGCGTGCCTGACAGGGTATCGGCAACCGGGGCATAGTGGCTTTCTGTCAGCAGGTAATGGTTATCAAGCTGTTCAATCAGCGCGTCTATTTCGTCGGCTAACAGGGGATTCTTTGTTTTTAACTCAGAAGGTGTATAGCCGCCCGTTGACAGGTCAGTAATCAACGCATCCAGCGACGCGTCTTCCGCGTCAGAGAATAAAATCACACCCTGTTGGCGATAATCTAAATGATGTTCTGCCCCGTTACGCGAATAAAGGATACCGTCACGCAACTTAGGGTAAGAAAAACGTTGTGGTGAAGTCTGCATGGCTGGGTTCCCTCAGATATTGGACAGTCTGCGCAACAGCGGTTTTTTATCGTCAGCGTAATGGTTCCACACTGCGCTATGGAAATTATCGTAAAGCTCAACAAAGAGGTAGGTATTGGCAATCATACTCTTCATTTGATCAAGACGAACCACCGGAATTTCATGGAACAGTTCGCGGGTTAATATACCGTGCTCAGCGTCGATGTTGATGTTGGCATGTTCTTTAATCGGTTTGATAAAGGATTCGGACACTTTTCCGCTTTGCTCCATGGCGAGGATATAGCTGTCGACTTTAATGTCCTTACCCTCAAGAATGCCCATGGTGCTGAAGAAAAATAAAGGATCATTAGCAGACCAATAGGCCAGTGCATTACATAAAGCGAGCGTCTCCGGCAGAGGTAATGTTTCGCTGATGTCGGCGCGCTGAATATCAATGTGATTCAGGGCCTTCAGTATCAGCTCATCATGGCCATACTCTTCGCCATAAAATTCATTCATGATCAAGCGGGCTTTGGTCGACATCTGGAAGCTTAATACGGGAGAGTCAAACCAGCTTTCCCGGAAAAGAAAGTGGTAATTCTCAATGGCCATGCCGTAATACACTTTCTCAGGGACGTCGCCGGGTGTCTGCATTGCCTGCCAGAATTTATTTTTGTATAGCGTGCTGTAAAGTAATTTAGCCTGTAGATCCTCAAGAATAAGAATAGCCTCATCACCACTTAAGTACGCTTGACCTGAGTTATTGATATAGCCGAGGTTGTTGTCTACCAGCGCATCCAGAAAAGCCAACGCTGCTTCTTTATCCAGGGAGGGCGTGCGTGATAAAATCTCACTCAGTGCTGCTTTTCCATCGCAGGCTTTAATTAGCGTATTCCATTGCGCCGCATCACCGGTGATATTCTCAATTTCAAAAAGCGCATTCCCCTGTTGGAATAGCAGGCCATGACTCTCTTCTTCCCGCGATACGGTGCCGGAAATGACATACTGGTTTTCCATATCTCACCCTCAATAATAAAAAGGACAGCCAGTTTCCTGGCTGTCATGGGAATTACAGGTGCGCAGCCATCAGGATTGGGCGATCGCTTTTTGGTTTAATAACGACTTTCGGTTTCTGAGGTGCAGGGGTTTTCTCAGTTTTATTGCTCATGTCATATTCCTTCAATAGTAATGATTGGGAGGTGATCGAAAAAATTATCTTTTTATGCGATCACCAGAAACCTAACAAAATTTTTTTTAACCGCAAAGGTAATTAACGCCGTATATAGGGTATTGAAAATCGTTCTCATAAAAAATTTTATTGGTGCTTGGCGTAGCGGGTTTTTACACTGATGAGATGATGTTATGCAAAGAATAACACTGTTTATGCAGTAAATTTAGAGTTTAAGAAAACAGGATTTATTTAGGGGGTTGAACCGTTTCAATAATTAATTAATGGTTGATAAAATAAATTACAACGTAAATAAGTGGATGAAGGATAAACAAATAGTCAGGTATACCGATTTACCGGATAAACGTTATTTTCGGGACTTAAGACAGGGAGATGAATATACCGAAGGGAAACTAATAAATATCGCTTAACAGAGAGGCGGGCCGGCAACGAATAAAGAAAGCGTTGGGAGGAAATACAGCAGGGGAGTACCGGTAAGGGCAAACCTTACCGGTACCGGTGTGGGTCAGCCCAGCCGGTCGCGCAGCGCGTAGTAGACCGCGCCGATGGCGGTGAACGGCACCTGCAGGCTGCGGCCGCCGAAGAACGGCATGTGCGGCAGGTTGGCGAAGGCGTCGAAACGTTCGGCATCACCGCGCATCACTTCAGAAATCAGTTTGCCGGCCAGGTGGGTGAGGGTGACGCCGTGGCCGCTGTCGCCCTGCATATAGTAGACATTTTTCTCCAGCCGGCCGAACTGCGGCATCCGTGACAGCGTCAGCAGGAAGTTACCGCTCCAGCGGTAGTCAATTTTCACGCCTTTCAGCTGTGGGAACGTTTTATACAGCTTCGGCAGGATCAGCGGGTCAATATCGGCCGGGTCGCGCGCGCCGTAGATCACGCCGCCGCCAAACAGCAGCCGCCGGTCCGCGGTCAGGCGGAAGTAATCCAGCAGGTAGTTGCAGTCTTCCACGCAGTAGTTGTTCGGCAACAGCGACCGGGCCACCGCCTCAGACAGCGGCTCGGTGGCCACAATCTGTGAACCGCACGGCATACTGAGGCGCGACAGGCGCGGCTCAAGCCTGTCGCCCAGGTAGGCGTTACCAGCCATGATCACAAACCGCGCCCTGACTTCGCCCTGCGCGGTGTGCACCCGCGCCGGGGTGCCGTGGTCAATATGGGTGACGGCCGAGTGTTCGTAGATGCGCCCGCCGTGGCGGCGGATCGCCTCGGCTTCGCCCAGCGCCAGATTGAGCGGATGAAGGTGGCCCCCGCGCGGGTCGAGCATACCGCCCACGTAGCGCCGGGTGCCGATTTCATGCCGGATGCCGCTCTCATCCAGCATGATCAGACTGTGATGCCCATACTTCTCCCACAGCGCTTTCTGCTGGTGAAGGTGGGCCACCTGTTTATAGTTGAGTGCGGCGAAGATGCCGCCGGGGCGATAGTCACAATCAATGGCGTACTGATCGATGCGCTGGCGGATGATGTCCGCCCCTTCAAAGATCATGCTGCCCAATGCCTGGGCAGTGTCGTGGCCGTAACGCGCCTCGATCACATCCACATCCCGGCTGAAAGAGTTCACCACCTGGCCGCCGTTGCGTCCGGTGGCTCCCCAGCCGACACGCACCGCCTCCAGCAGCACCACATCGTACCCGGCTTCCGTCAGGTAGAGGGCAGAAGAGAGGCCGGTAAAGCCGCCGCCCACAATACAGACGTCACACTCCACCTGGCCGGCCAGCTGCGGCCACGGCTCATGCGGGTTGGCTGTTGCCGCATAGTAACTGGTAATATGCTCGGTCATATCCTTCTCCTTATACAGGCCCGGTGTGCTTCTTGCCCACAGGGGAACGCGGCGACCTCAGGCCGGGGTTCCCACGCTGCGGAACAGACACCGTAGATGGCAACAAAATGAAGCAATTACTGTGCCATTGCCTGCGGATTGACCGCTAAAACGTCGTCGGGGTGTGGGCGCTGATAATGCGGCACACCTGCGCCGACAGGTTGGTAAAGCTGTGCGCCATGCCGGTATTGATGGTGTAACTCTGCCCGGCATGGAGCGGGAATTGCTGGCCGTTCACCGTCAGGACAATTTCCCCTTCCAGCAGGGTGCCGACTTCTTCACCCTGATGGCGGATCTTCTCGCCGGTGCTGCTGCCCGGCTCATAGGTTTCCAGCAGCATCGCCAGCGTGCGCATCGGGTTGCCGTTATGGACCAGCTTCATCGATACGCCCTGGCTGCCAATCTCAATCAGGTTCTCCGGTTCAATCACCACCTGCGGCGTTTTCAGGCGATCCTCATCGGTGAAAAACTCCGCCATCGACAGCCCGTATACCGTCAGCAGCTTTTGCAGCGTGCTGATCGCCGGGCTGACCTTGTCCTGCTCAATGGTACTGATGGCGCTGTGGGTCAGGCCGGCCAGTTCGGCCGCCCGGCGCTGTGATAACCCCAGTTGCTGGCGCAGCTGTGACAGCCGTCGCCCCGGTGCCAGGCTGACTTCACTCATAGGACGTTTTCGCTCATAGGACGTTTTCCTGCACCGCGCGCTCCTCAACCATCGCGTCGCGGCATGCGCAAATAAAGGCCTCAAACAACTGGCGCGATACCGGGTTTTCCTCGATGCGCCATTCCGGATGCCACTGCACCCCCAGGGCGAACGGGTGGTCACGCACGCTGACCGCCTCCACCAGGCCGTCCGGCGCGCTGGCTTCCACGCGCAGTGACGGGCTGAGCCGCCGTGTGCCCTGGCCGTGCAGCGAATTCACCTCAAACAACGGTGTGCCCGGCAGCAAAGATTCGAGTAATCCGCCCGGTTCCACAATCACCGGGTGTGCCGGGCCGTACTGAATATCCGCCGACTGTGAGAGATCCTCGCGGTGGTCCATAAAGCCCGGCTCGTTATGCACCTGCCGGTGCAGCGCGCCGCCGGTGGCCACCACCAGCTCCTGCATCCCGCGGCAGGCGGCAAACAACGGCAACCGCTGGTCGAGGACGCTGCGGATCAGCGTCAGCGCCAGTTTGTCGCGCCCCGGATCAATCCACTCTTCAATCCCCTCTTCACCATAATGGTGCGGCTCAATATTGCTCGGGCTGCCGGTCAGGAAGATCCCGTCAAGCCTGGCGATCACGCTGTCGAGCGCATAGGGCTGAGACGCCAGCACCTGCGGCAATGCCACCGGTAACCCCCCGGCTGCGAACACCGCATCCAGGTATTTTTCTTCAACGGTTTGTGTGTAATGCCCCTCAATACATTCCCGGCACATAACCACGCCAACAATCGGTCTGTTAAATATATTGCCCATTATTTGACCTCGCAGACTGGACTAAATTTTTGCCAAAAAACGCTGCTTTTTTGACATCCTGGTCATTATTTTATCAATTTAGCAGTCCGGTGGTTAATATTCAAACCAGCTCGTAACATTTGCAAAACATAAGTGATGGGGCTATGTTTCTAGCAGACGGTGTATATTTTGAGCGCACAACGCAGCGCCCCCAGACAGGACCCAGGTTTTGAAAACAATCAGTTAACGGTGCAGTCAGCCCTCTGTGGGCCGCGCCGGACCCTCACAACGGCAGGTGATTTATGCAAACCAATCTGGTAGAAGTTGAAAAATTCGCGCAGCATAGCGAAGAGAGACGAAGTAGCGCGTTCCAACGTGAAGTCGAACAATACTTGGAACGCCATCCCTTAACCCAGCACGTCGACGTCCTCCTCACCGATCTCAACGGTAGTTTTCGCGGTAAACGCATCCCTGTCTCTGCATTGAAACGCCTCGAAAAAGGCTGCTACTTCCCTTCATCCGTCTTCGCGATGGACATCCTCGGCAATGTGGTGGAAGAGGCCGGTCTCGGCCAGGAGCTGGGCGAGCCTGACAACGTCTGTATGCCTATCCCCGGTACGCTGGTGCCCTCCGCCGCTGACCCGGAGCACATCGGCCAGTTACTGCTTACCATGATGGACGAAGATGGTACTCCCTTTGACGTTGAACCCCGTAATGTCCTGAATAATGTATGGCAAGCATTGCGCCGACGCGGACTCTTCCCGGTGGTAGCGGTAGAGCTGGAGTTCTATCTGATCGACCGTCAGCGTGACAGTGAGGGCTACCTGCAACCCCCGTGCGCCCCCGGCACCCAGGAGCGCAACATCCAGACCCAGGTCTACTCGGTGGATAACCTGAACCATTTCGGCAACGTGCTGAGCGATATTGACGCGCTGGCACAGATGCAGCACCTGCCTGCCGACGGCGCGGTAGCGGAATCCTCGCCCGGCCAGTTTGAGATCAACCTCAACCATACCGACAACGTGTTGCGCGCCTGCGACGATGCGCTGGCGCTGAAACGCCTGGTACGCCAGGTGGCAGAAAACCACAACCTGCACGCCACCTTTATGGCGAAACCCTATGAAGAGTATGCGGGCAGCGGGATGCACATCCACGTCAGCATGGTGGATGCCCAGGGCAAAAACCTGTTTGCTGATGCCGACGGTGAAGACTCCGCGCTGTTGAAACGCGTGCTGGCCGGGATGATTGACCTGATGCCGGCATCCATGGCGCTGCTGGCACCGAACGTCAACGCGTTCCGCCGTTTCCAGCCGGGCAAATATGTGGCGAACCAGGCCTCCTGGGGCCACAATAACCGTACCGTGGCACTGCGTATTCCCTGCGGGGACGCCAACAGTCACCGTGTGGAGTACCGGGTCGCGGGTGCGGATGCCAACCCCTATCTGGTGGTGGCTGCGGTGCTGGCCGGGATGCTGCACGGGCTGGACAACGAGTTGCCGCTGCCGGAGCCGGTGACCGGCAACGGGCTGGAACAAGAGGGCGTGCCGCTGCCGATCCGCCAGAGTGACGCGCTGTATGAATTTGAAGAGCAGTCGCCGCTGAAACACTATTTAGGTGAGCGCTTCTGCCACGTGTACCACACCTGTAAATCAGATGAGCTGCTGCAATTTGAGCGGCTTATCACGGAAACTGAGATTGACTGGATGCTGAAAAACGCCTGACCGGCAGAAAAACAGCGGATCGGCGCCTGCGCAGGATTGGCTGTTTTTTACACGAATTGAAAGAATGTGTGTCAGGGCGTCTCTGGATCTTGTCATCTTTGCCCCCCTCGGGCAGAATACGCGGCTTGCAAATAACCGGCGCTCACAGGCGTCGGTTATTTTTTTGCATTCAAGGCTGTACAAACCATTTACGCGCGCTGGAAACAGGGCGTTTTTACATATCAAGAGGCCGGGCTTCGATCCGGATAGATAATCAAACCAGTCCGTGTGCGACCCCAAACTCTACCGGTCGCCACTATGAGGAAATGAACGATGGGGCAAAGTAAAGTGTTCGTGCCGGTGCCCGCCGGCGTCTGTGGTCATAGCCAGGAAAAAAGTACCAGGTTGTGCCGGACCCGCGCCGCGGTGTCCCCCCAGTTTCCTCTGTATGAATACCCCAGGCCGGTAATGCCGGGCCTTACCCTTTCCCCGCGCGCGCTGGGAGGGCTGAGCCATGTCTGCTGATGTGATGGCGGCCGCACCGGCGGCGCAGCGCGTGAAGCTGCATAAAACCCTGACGCTGGTTCAGGTGGTGATGATGGGCCTGGCCTATCTGCAGCCAATGACCATTTTTGATACCTTCGGCATCGTGACCGGCCTGACGGACGGCCATGTCGCGACCGCCTACGCCTTTGCGCTGATCGCCGTGCTGTTTACCGCTGTCAGCTACGGCAAACTGGTGCAGCGTTTCTCCTCTGCCGGTTCGGCCTATACCTATGCCCAGAAAGCCATCAGCCCGCACGTCGGCTTTATGGTGGGCTGGTCGTCGCTGCTGGACTACCTGTTCATGCCGATGATCAACATCCTGCTGGCGAAAATCTACCTGGAAGCGATCTTCCCAGGCGTGCCGTCCTGGATCTTCGTGGTGGCGCTGGTAAGCCTGATGACCTTCTTCAACCTGCGCGGCATCAAGCTGGTGGCGAACCTCAACAGCTTTATCGTGGTGGTGCAGGTGGCGATCATGGTGGTGTTCCTGGGCCTGCTGATCCACGGCGTGTATCAGGGCGAGGGCACCGGCCAGCTGGTGAGCAGCAAGCCGTTCTGGTCTGAGAATGCGCACGTGGTGCCGATGATTACCGGCGCAACCATCCTCTGCTTCTCGTTCCTGGGCTTTGACGGCATCAGCTCGCTGTCAGAAGAGACGCCGAACGCGGCGAAAGTAATCCCGCGCGCGATTTTCCTGACGGCGCTGATTGGCGGCATCATCTTTATCGTGGTGTCGTACTTCCTGCAACTCTACTTCCCGGACATCTCGCGCTTCCAGGACCCGGATGCGTCGCAGCCGGAGATCATGCTGTATGTGGCCGGTAAGTTCTTCCAGTCGGTTATCCTCTGCTTCTCCTGTGTAACGGTGCTGGCCTCCGGCATGGCCGCGCACGCCGGTGTGTCGCGCCTGCTGTATGTAATGGGCCGTGACGGCGTCTTCTCGCAGAAGATCTTTGGCTACGTCCACCCGAAATGGCGTACCCCGACCTTTAACGTGGTGCTGGTAGGTGTGGTGGCGCTGTCTGCCGTCTGCTTCGACCTGGTCACTGCCACGGCGCTGATTAACTTCGGTGCACTGGTGGCGTTCACCTTTGTGAACCTGTCGGTTATCTCGCAGTTCTTTATCCGCGAGAAGCGCAATAAAACCGCGAAAGAGGTGCTGCACTACCTGGTGCTGCCGGTGATCGGCGCGCTGACGGTCGGGGCGCTGTGGCTGAACCTGGAAGCCAGCTCGATGTACCTGGGCCTGGCATGGGGCGCGGTTGGCCTGGCTTACCTGGCTTACATCACCCGCTTCTTCAGCAGAACCCCGCCGCAGATGGAAGAGGATGCCGCCGACGAGATGGCGTAATCCCCGCGCAGCGGCCGCAGCAATACAGTAATAAAAAAGCCAGACTCCGGTCTGGCTTTTTTGCGTGTGCAGCCTGGTGCGGCGGTTCAGCCTGCCGGTTCGCGGCCCCCTGGCGGTTCAGTCTGCCGGTTCGCGGCCCCCTGGCGGTTCAGTCTGCCGGTTCACGGCCCCCTGGCGGCTTAGCCCGCCAGTTCACGACCATAGTCGTACAGGGCTTTCAGCAGCGCCAGTTTCTCTTTATCCCCTTCGTGCAGGTTATACAACTCCTCCAGTTCCTGAAGGTAGCGCTGCACGCGCTCGGCACTCAGCGCCTCACGCCGGTGCTGCAACCAGCGCTGCTGCTCGGCGTCATCCAGCGTGGCCGGGTAGTTGCGGGCGCGGAAGCGGAACAGCAGCGCCTCCATACGCGGATCCTGGAAAGTCAGATCCAGCGCCGGCAGGTTCTGCGGGGCGGTCTGGCGGATAATGGTCATGGTGGTGCGGTCAGCCTCACTGAAAAAGCCGTCATAGAGCTTGCCGTCAACATCGTCACTGCCGCTGAACGGCTCCGCTTCGGCATACAGCGCCACGACCTTTTCCCGCACCTGCGGGTTATCCCGCAGCAGTTTCAGGTTAGCGAGGCAGCGTTCACGGTCGATGCCCAGCCGGTCGGCGGTTTCCGGCAACAGGGTTTTGGCCGGGGCCAGCACCGGGCATTTGTTGATGTGCACCAGCTTCAGCGGCACGGCAGCCTGATCGCCCGCCAGCTGGTCGCGGCGGGTATAGAGCCGCTCGCGCAGTGCGTCCGCGTCAAGCGTGAGCAGCGGCGTCATGTCGCCGGCCAGATCGCAGACAATCAGCGCGTTTTTGTTGTCCGGGTGCCAGGCCAGCGGCGCAATCCAGCTGGTGTTGCCGCGTGCTGCGCCGAACATGCCGGACACATGCACCAGCGGCGCCATCTGCGGGATGTCAATCAGCGTCATCAGTTTGTGCTTGCTGCGGTGGGTCAGCAGGAAATTAAACAGCCGCGGCTGCGCCTGCTTCACCAATTTCGCCATCGCAATGGTGGCATACACGTCGGACATCGCGTCATGGGCGTGGGTGTGCTCCACACCGTTGGCTTTCGTCAGGTGCTCCAGTTTAAAGCTGGGGAAGCCTTCCTCATTTTCCGGCCATTCAATCCCTTCGGGGCGCAACGCATAGCAGGCGCGCATCACGTCGAGCAAATCCCAGCGGGAGTTACCGTTCTGCCAGCTGTAGGCGTACGGATCGTAGAAGTTGCGGTAAAGCAGGTTGCGCGTCACCTCATCATCAAAGCGGATATTGTTATACCCCATGATGCAGGTCTCCGGCACGCTGAAGGCCTCATGGATCCGGCGGATAAACTCCGCTTCCGGCAGCCCCTGCGCCCTGGCATGTTGTGGGGTGATGCCGGTGATCATCACGGCTTCCGGCTCCGGCAGGTAGTCATCGGCCGGGCGGCAGTAAATCACCAGCGGCTCTTCGATAATGTTGAAATCCATGTCGGTACGTACCCCGGCAAACTGCGCGGCGCGGTCGCGCCACGGGCTTTTGCCGAAGGTTTCGTAATCGTGAATAAGGAAGGTAGGTTGTTCGCTTTTGTTTGCCAAGATTTTTATCCGTTCACTTCTGTTTGCTAACATACTGTTTGAGCAGTGACAATCCCGCCAAACATCCTCGCTTTTGCCCGCACATGTTCACATCAGTTCATTGATGTTCTCTTTAGTCCATGCAATATTGCGTACACAGTTGGTACAGAACTTCATTTTCACTGCGTACAGAAAATAATTATGGCTTTGAGCGACACTAAACTCCGTTCATTACATGGTAAACCATATTCTGGTTCTCCAGAAGTTTCAGATGTAGATGGCCTCAGCGCTCGCATCTCTCCGAAAGGGGTGATCACCTTTCAATATCGTTATCGCTGGAAAGGTAAGGCCCAGCGCCTTGGCTTGGGACGATATCCAGCACTGAGCCTGAAAGATGCCCGAGCACTTACCGGAGAGCTACGCCTTCTTTATGACGGCGGCACAGACCCCCGTACTTACTTTGAAGAAACCTCAGGCGGTGACTCCATGACTGTCGGCGACTGCCTGCGCTACTGGAAAGAGCATTACGTCGATGTAGCCCTGCGCCCAAAAACGCAGGCTTTGTACACATCGACCGTGCTTAAGCACTTAGAAGGCGCATTCTCGGGCAGGCCCATTGCCGATATAACTGTAAAGCAGTGGGTAGATTTCTTCTCAAAAGAGGAAAAAGAGAACCCCCGGCGCGCTCGGCAGTTGCTGTCCCAAGCCAGGACGGCCATTAATTGGTGCATAAGGCGTCAGGTGATTGATAGCTCCTCAATTATGCGCATCAGCCCGAAGGATGTTGGCGTGCGTTCAGAAACTGGGAGTAGAGTGCTGACATACAGTGAGCTGGCTCGTATCTGGGTGGCGATTGAAAGAAGCAGAGCAGCTACATCTAATAAACTGCTTCACCAGATGCTGATGTTATGGGGGGCTAGGGTATCAGAGCTTCGACTTGCAGAAAGAAAAGAGTTTGATCTGAGCGAATGGGTCTGGACGGTTCCGAAAGAGCACAGCAAGATGCATAACGTCATCAGGCGGCCCATCTTTGAACAGATGAAGCCACTACTGGAACGGGCCATGGAAACCTATGACCAGATACTGTTTCCGGGAAATGATGTGAACCAGCCAATAACCATTGCCGCCGCGAACCGCTACATTCTGCGTATTCGCGAGGGAATGGATATTGGTTACTGGCGCGCTCATGACTTTAGGCGAACTATTGTCACGCGTCTTTCGGAGGAGGGGGTAGCACCTCACGTTACCGAAAGGATGCTTGGGCATGAGTTGGGCGGGGTAATGGCGGTATATAACAAGCACGACTGGATAGAGGATCAGAGAAAGGCATATGAGATACATGCCGATAAGCTGTTCTGGCACATCAGGAAGCTTTCTGATTAACACCTCCGTTTAGTATCCATTCTTCAACCGCGCTCTTGAGAAATGCTTTTGGGCGCGTTCTGACGGGCTTGGGAAAATTATGCGACTCACAATACTTCCACATGGTTGTGCGTGAGGTAATCTGCAATTTTTCCATGACTTCTTTTTCTTGGATCAGGGTAATGTCAGACATAGCTACTCCTTTGGTGGCTTACTGATAAAGCTGTCGATGATGAAAAGGGTGACGATGGCGAGCCAGAGGATTAGCTCGCTCGGGGAGATGTCGGGAAGTGTGTTCATGCATAGCGAACATGACTGCGCGGTGCGCCGCGATATCTTGGCCTGGCTTCTCTGGAAGGAACGCAGATTGCGTTGCTTAAAATCACTTCCCAGCTTGCCCTATTATTAGGAATCCAATTCCCACCATCGCCGTCAATCCACCCCGGTTTAACATTGACGGCAATTTCTTCAAGGATTGGGCATGGAACGGCGAGAGTGTGATAGCCGTTGTTATAGTACCAAAGGGCGCTCATCACGTTTTCATGGCTGTACCGCCCCGAGCTTTCCAATCTGGCTCGGTAACCACCATCATCTGGCCCCCAAAGCGTAATGTATGGATCGCCGCGCTCGGTCCACTTTACCGAAACGATGTAATATTCCTTCTCTTCAGACATGAAAACTCCTCACGCATAGCGCGATAGTAAAAGGTTAAGGGCGTTAGCCCATCAGGACGTAATAGATAGCCAGGGCGGCGATAGTGATAAGCAGGTGAAGTGGTGTAAGCATTCTTAGCGGCGCACCTCCGCACATTCCAAAGTGACCCGCGGGCGAACCATCCTGATGCGCTCAGCCATCTGCTGGCACTCGGTCAGGGTAGGGAAGATGGTTTCTGATACGGGGATGGCGCGGCAATCAGTAGTGCAGGAGGTGAGTAAGAGGACGAAGCCGGCAAGCATTAGGTATGCTCCGGTGGCTCTGGTAGTGGCATCCAGTGAGTAACATCACACCAGTCCCAGTCTTGCCCTTTGTTGTATGGGTCGTCCCAGTATTGGAAAGGCGAATAGGCATCTTCCCAGCCCGGCTGCTCCCAACAAATCACCCCAACCCTTACTTCACCATTAATATTGATTATCACCGGAGTTTCATCTTCTGGCAGGCCGTCGCTACATTCAATCCACTCGCTCATGCAACCTCCAACACCTTAGTTAACGTTCTGACACCAGTAATCACCGTCGCTGCCATAGTCTGGCGCCGGGTCACGACCTCGATTTGATAGAACCTGCCGCGATATGCGACTGAGTAAATCCGGGGATGAAACTTGTTGCCCTCGCCATACTTGGCTTTATGCGCTTCCATAGCTTTATGTGCGACAACGATATGGGCTGGCTCGGTGTCGCCGTAGATGCGCTCAATCATGATTTTAGGCGTAAAAAAACCGCTCGAGGCGGCTTGTGATAGTGATAAAAACCCCGCCGGAGCGAGGTTTATTGCGGATTGGGTTTTATTCTTCTGGTATATATTTGATAGACCAAGTCTCTTTACATGCACCGCAGATCCAGTCACCGGTATCGTTACCCATGATTTTTTCCTTAGCCACTCTTTCTGAGCCGCAATAAGGGCATTCGGAAGGACGCGGCTCCCTACGCATCCGCTTTTGTTCTGACATTATCTCTCCTCCTCTCTAAAGTAGACCGGGTCAGTCCCACGCGGGAACTGCTGACTTACCTCCCTGTAGTGCCGCAACCTCTCCCTGAAATACTCCCTGTATTCCTCCGGCTGCTCCGCTTCCACATGCTGCGGGATAACCGGCTGGTTCATCCTTTCCTTGTATGCGACTGATGACGCCGCAAGGTCAACATTTACCTTGTCACGCTCTTCTCTGCTGCGTTCTGCGATATTGAAAGACATAGGCATACCTCCTGAATGGAGTATACGCCGGAAAGAGAAGGGCGCTATCCCTGGCTGTTCAGGCGGAGCACTTCGTTGCGGTAATCCTCTAAAGCCTTAACGGCATGAGGCCACAAGCCATGACAAAATTTGTCTACATCCGGCACCCTAACCACCGGTGCGGGCGGGGCGGCGTAGAGGGCATATCCCTCCGGGAAATTATCCCAATGCGCACTTTCGTGCAGGCATACAACGGCAGCATCAGGATAGTTACCGCAGTCGTCATATTCGCCTAAACGTACCTTGCC
Organism: Nissabacter archeti; assembly: GCF_018257325.1. Lineage (NCBI taxonomy): Bacteria > Pseudomonadati > Pseudomonadota > Gammaproteobacteria > Enterobacterales > Yersiniaceae > Nissabacter > Nissabacter archeti. Next base: position 522,430 of record NZ_JAERKB010000001.1, on the reverse strand, counting down.
AATAGGCTCCAGCTCCCGCAGCCGATCAAGTTCTGCCTCGGCCGCTTCAGCGCGCGACTTCCAGTTGTCGATGACAACCTGCATTTCTTTAATTTGGTGCGATTTATTCACTCTTCACCGCCTTGCTCAGGCATCGTTCATAGACACATGTTGCGGAATCAATGTCCATATCGGGGAGTCGGATATAACCAAATTCCACGCCGTTGATGATGAACTGACGCCTTTCTTCAGCCAGAACCGCCAGCGCATCCCGCCCTGCCTTAAGCTCAGCATTCTGCTGCAACAGGCTAAGCATGACGCTCGGTGTACTCACCTCAAGATAGGCTTCCATTGCCTTGGATAGCGCTTCCTGCTGCTTCCCTGCGCACTCTATGCTTGCGCTAACCATCAGCTCCTGAAGCCGCTTAGCTTCTGCCTCAAGCTTTACGAAATCCTCCGGCACAACCGCTTTCCCTACGATGTGGCAATCCCCAATCGGGGCGGGCTGTTTGTCTGTCATGATGAGTCCTTACGTAATTAACCCTGACGGACAGCGCCGCCAAAGCCCCTGATTGGGTTAGTGTAGTCGAGGTAAATATCAGTATTGGCAGGCTGCTCTCTGGTGAACGCCCGCCTGTCTTTAGCGAGAATATGCTCAGGGCATAGTGGGTAGAACGCCGCTTCCTTGTTGAGCGCGTTGAGCCTCATCCTGTTGAGGCGCTCATGCTGCAATCCCTGTCTGGCGCACTCCACTGCCTTGAGCGCACCAGCAACGATGAGAGCATCCCTTTCTTTGATTCGGCGGAGCTTGTCCAGGTATTTTGGACGCAGCTCAACCGGCAGGTTGTCGTAGACATCCTGCTCGTGGCTGGTGAGCATTTGGGTTTACCTGTGAAGGTTAGAAGGGGATATCGTCGTCAAAATCCATAGGGGGCTCTTCCTGCTGAGCAGGGCGTTGCGCTTGCTGCTGGCGCTGAGGTGCCGGCCGTTGCTGCTGGCCATCACCACCCTGGCGACCGCCCAGCATTTGCATTACTCCGCCAACATTGACGTGAATCTCTGTTGTGTACTTCTCGACACCTGCTTGGTCTGTCCACTTTCGCGTGGCCAGCTTGCCTTCGATGTATACCTGTGAACCCTTACGCAGATATTCACCGGCCACTTCTGCCAGCTTCCCGAACAGCACCACCCGGTGCCATTCGGTTTTTTCTTTCTGCTCACTGGTTGCTTTGTCACGCCATGATTCTGACGTGGCCAGCGTAATGTTGGCCACAGCACCGCCATTGGGCATGTAACGCACCTCGGGGTCTTGCCCCAGATTGCCAACGAGAATTACCTTGTTAATGCCTTTGCTTGCCATTTATGCCGCCTGCTTTAGTTCTGAACCGCGTGTCTTAAAGACTTCCACGCACTTCTGTTGATGTTCGGGATGCTTGGCCAGGGAGTTCCATGCCGGTTTGTATATCGCCTTCAACTCTTCAACTGTGTTACTTGCCCCAGCCTGAGCCGTGAATTCAGCCAGGATTTCATCCGGTGTTCTGCTGGCCACCTCATGAACCTCTGAGTCAGGGTCAACAGCAGTCTCTTCTGTGGGTATGCAGAACGCCTGAAACGCCGCGTACTTGTAGGCGATAGACATAGCCTTATTCGTGGCCTTGTCGCCGCTATCCATAGCCTCGCCGTAGGTGGTGACCGTATGAGTGCTGCTGTCTTCCGTAGACACGAAATCGAACTCTGCCCTGACCACGACATAGAACAACACGCCACCTTTCTGTGTGGTTCGCTCGGTCACTGTGCGCTCTGTGATGCGCGGCAGAATGACCAGGTTGTGCTTGGCCAACATTGGCGCCAGCGCGTTATACACCTGGTCGATACCACGGAAGTTGAATCCCTGCTGCTGGTTGCGGCGGTCTTTGCTGATACCAACCGCCGCCATGTCCTTGGCCACCGCGCTGATGGCCTGATAAACCTTCTTCACTGTCATTGATAGTTCCCCGCAAATTCAGCCCAGCTAATCTCTGGCTTCTGCCGTTCCGCAGCCAGGTCAACCGGCTCGCCAATATCAATCGGCTCTTCAGGCCATACGTCTTTCATCAGCGCGATGAAAGCGTCATCACTCCATTCATTCATGCTGCGTACTCCTGTGGTGCGGTAACGCTGTAACCCTGGCCGGTAAGCCATTCAACAACCTCTGTGATATCGAGCTGGCTCAGAATCTCGCGGTCGTCTGACTGACCGTATAAAGCCACGTCCGCGGCCTCTACTTTGAATTCACCCAGGCGAACTCCGGGGCGGACACGTACATCCCGGCATTCAAATTTCAGGTTCATAACAACCCCTTGCTTTGGCAGAACTCGCGAGCCATCAGCTGATAGCCAGCCGCGTTATTTGGATATTCACGACTGCTCCCGCTTATCGTGATGATGAGAAGCTGACCGGCGATGGTGAACTTCATGGATGCCTCACTGAACGAGTGAATGAACGCCAGCCAGAACGGAGGCGCTCGGTGATAATGTCGAGTAAAGAGTTATTGAAGCTATTGGCACCCATGATGGTGCCGCCTGCGATAGCTAAATCCATCACGGGTGGTTCCTTAAGTTGATTGTTTACATAGCAGAGCAGCCTCAAATGAAGCTGTTTTGATATGCAGTAAAAGGTGTGCGAATTTAATTAATTCCTGGGGGACTGATTAAATATATTTAAGGCTCAATTTATGACTATAAATACCAATAAAAACAGCGGGTTCAAAGTGTGATGCGCTGCTCTTTATTTATACCACCGAGAAGTGCTAGGGTGTTTTTTTTTGCAATCTTGATAAGGGGCTACTGATGTCAGATTTAATTATCAATCCGAAAACGAATCCTCAATTAGCAGCCCAGCAACTTGTAATTGAGCTAATTAGAGCAGGGCGGTTGCATGAATTCACACAAGATGGCGATGCTTCTTATTTGATTAATTTGTTTGACCAAATAGAGAAACATTTCACTGAGAAATATGCGGTCTCAGAAGGTGCCAGCCTAAGCCGGATTAAGTAGCCAAGTGCCATCGTCGAGCCGACTCAGTGAATCAGCTCTGCGGTGTCACTCAGATGTTTTCGCTAAGCCAGTCGAGAAGCGCCTCCATTGCTTCCTCGCGGCTTTGATATGTATTCGGAAGCCAGTCACCATCCCAGGCGGCGACATAACTTCCACCTTCATCTAAATCAACTTCCCACATATTTCTCTCCTGTTAGCGGTTACCAGTTGCCACCGGCAGTATCAGACTCACCAAAGCAGCAAGGCCCACACAAGCCAGTAGAGTGCACTGTTGGCTTTTGCCCGCAGTTATCGCAGGCCACTCGCCAGTTTTTATCGCCATCTTTAAGTGATGATGATTCTTTCTTTTCTTGTTTCTTCTTGCTCACAATTTCTCCTGTTTCGGCTAAAATAATGTGTTTTCCACTCTTACCGCGTGAGGCTCTTTGTGAAAAAAAGCGAACTCCCAACAAAAATCTGCACAGTTTGCGGCCGCCCATTTACATGGCGTAAGAAGTGGGAAAAGTGCTGGGATGAAGTGCGGAAATGCTCAGAGCGCTGTCGGCGTCAGTGAGCTGGATTGGCAATAAAAAAGCCGCCTCATTGGGCGGCTATATGTACACAGGCCAGAACACCTTTCTCGCTGGCACTTCCCCGAACCTCAGCTCCTTGCTGCACTTAGCCATCCACTGGCGACCGTATAACTTCTGGCAAAACGCCTGACGCTGTACGGAGTTGAATGATGTTGTTCTCATGGTCACCTCGCTCAAATTAACGGGATGCTTTTGCCACGCATCTTCTGACGGGCGTTAACCTGCTGCCCCAGCGGATTGCGCACCTTCATGTGTTCACGGCGCTGCTTCTCTTCGCGCTTCTGAGCGATTGGCTCGTGATGGCCGATAGCCTTCTGTAGCTGCCGGCCATACCCTTCAGCGCTGGATACAGCTTTCACTACTCGATTAACCGGCTTGCTTACTGCTTCGGTCTTAACTTCTGGCTCAAGCCCAAAGGCTGCTTCGAGAATGCTCCCGATACGTTCCAGCTCCATTGCCGCAGCACGGCGGCGAGCATGGCGACGGGTTTTAGCGTTGTCCAGACTTGATGATCCGTAAGTAATGACTGTCATGATTACCTCCTGAAATGGTTTTGGTGGTGCAGAAAGTCAGGCGGCTAATCCTGACCGCGTACTCATTGCCGAGCGCCTCCGCCGAAGAGGTTGGCTTCTTCCTGCACCCCAAACCCATCTCGGTTTGTTGCTTTTGCGCTTTGTCAGCGCTCTATGTTGTTAAAGAGCTTCACCGTCCTGGTGAGTCGTGCGTCCTGCTGATGTGATGTAATTTATGCGCAATACGCATATGCGTCAAGCGCATAATAATGGGAATTTCAAAGATGAACTGTAGTTTCTGTGTATGCTTTTGAAACAAAAAGGGAATTATTTTTAGGCGGGTTATGCGTGAGGCATAAAAAAACCCGCACTAGGCGGGTTTGTCGAGATGAGTTGGCTTATCCGTGACGCCTGAACTGCTGAGACTGGCTTAGCATCACGCGGCCGGCTACATGGAGCATATGCATTTCTTCTTCAGAAATGGTCCACTCTCTATAGCGGGGATTATCAGAAATGACGTACAGCTGACTCTTAACCTTCTGCAGGCGCTTTACAAACATGTCGCCATTGAAGTCGAATACGTAGATTCCATCACCATCAAATGTACTTACACCGACATCAACAAATATTAGATCGCCGGGTTCAATGGTGCCTTCCATGCTGTCGCCACGGACATTAATCAGTTTCACTGATTGCTCCGGCCGGTTGCCAAAGATTACTCTGGCTTGTTCCGGTACGTATTCAATAGATCTTATAACTTCAACGACGTCTTTTGACGGTGAACCATCTCCGGCACTTGCAGAAACGTCAAGGACATCAATTCTATACACATCTTTTCTCCCCTTTTTTATAATGGAACTTACACTGTATGTTTCTACAGTATCATTAGCTTCATTAGAAGAGAATAGTTCAGAAACGGGAACGCCAAGAGCTTCAGCAATTTTATGAATTAATGATTCACTAAAGCCTTGAACACCCCGTTCCAGGCGTGACAGGTTGCCTACGTCGCTATCTACACGCAACGCAAGCTCACTTAACGTCATTTTATTCGCTTTGCGAATCTGTCGGATTTTTTGGCCTGTTTTCATCATCACATTAAAACCTTTTTTATGCGTGACACGCAAAGCGTATTGCGCATATCATGCATATCGCATATTATGCGCATAACGCATTATGGAGGTGCATTATGCAAACGCCACTGAGAAAAATGCGAGTAGAGAAGGGGCTGACAATTTCTGAGGTAGCTATCGCCACCCAGATAGATGTAGGCAACCTAAGTCGTATCGAACGAGGTATCCAGGTCACTTCGCTAGAAACCGCTGAAAAGCTCTCAAAGTTCTTCAAAGGGAAGATCAGCGAGATGCAAATTCTCTACCCGCAGCGATATATGACAGCTGCTGATAGCGCAGCTTAAGCAACACCGCTCTTTATACAATCTAGACCGCCGACAACGCGGTAATCCTTTAAGGCAAATCGTAACCGGTTTACTACTTAATCAACTACTTATTCAATACGGAAAGTATCTCAAATGGAAAACGCAACAACACGCAAATCGAGCACCGTCGTATTTATCGGCCGTCATCTCCTGGCCACCGCGCACCAGGCGCTATCGAATACACGTCAAACCGTGGTTGCAACGCTGCTCAACGTAGCGGATTCAACAGTCCTTCGCAGAACCGAAAAATTCCCAGAACTCATGGAAACTCTCGCCGCAAGCGGCGTAGAGGATTTTGTCATGCGCGGAGAAAAGAAAATATCTCTGGAGGAGTACCGTTGGCTGATGTCAACGGCGATGAACTTCGCAAAGTTGCAGTTGGAAATCACAAAAGAAAAAGCCCCGAGCTGCGCGAACAGCTTCGAGGCCTAGTATCGAAATGTAAGCAATTTCAACGAGGTAATTATGCCAAAAATGGCTGGATATGTAAACAGCAGTGGGGTGGTTTATGGCTAGTCCCGCCCACAAAACCGTAGTACCAATCAGGCCCGACTTGCGGGCAGTGGAGCAACGTGTGGCTGACCTTGATGATGGTTATGCCAAGCTGTCGAACATGCTTCTTGAGGAGTATGCAGGAGCTGATCTGACAAAGCGTCAGTTCAAGGTGCTTCTGGCTGTTCTGAGAAAGACTTACGGATGGAATAAACCTATGGACAGGATAAGCGATTCGCAGATTGCTGAGATAGCGAAATTGCCTGTTAAGCGGTGCAATGAAGCGAAGCTGGAACTGGTCAGAATGGGGCTTCTAAAGCAGCAGGGCGGCATGTTTGGACCTAATAAAAATGTCTCCGAATGGCGCATCCCTCAAAATGAGGGGAAATCCCCTAAATCAGGGGATAAAACATCCCTCAAATTGAGGGAGTCGAATCCCTCAAAACGGGGGGACACAAAAGACACTATTACAAAAGACAAGAAAGACATTAACCCTACGTCCGAGAATTCTCACGAATCCTCTGACGGACGGTTGCAAAAATTTCTTTCCTGCAATCCAGAGGCAGCAGTCTACACACCCACTGGCAGCAAATGGGGAACCGCTGATGACCTGAAGGCTGCCCAGTGGATTTATGCCATGGTGCTCAAGGTCAGCCCGACCGCCAAAGAGCCTGGCTGGCCTGACTGGGCAAACGCAGTTCGACTGCTTCGCAATGTTAAGCAGGTTACCCATCATGACATCTGCGCCCTGTTCAAGTGGGCAAACGCAGATAGCTTCTGGCACAGCAACGTCCTATCTCCTGCAAAGCTTCGTGAGAAGTGGGACACGCTGGCCCTTCAGCAAACTCAGAAAAACCGCCAACAACGCCCTGATGCCGAGCCGGTCAGTCACTGGAATGATCGGCAGGCATGGGAGGAGGAATTTATATGAGCAATCTGACGCAGATTATCGCAGCACGTGACAGCGGTGCTTTAGCCCGGATGGCCGGCTCATCGCCTGAACCAGCGAAGATGGTTAATCCTGACGCGGAAAAGATGGTAGATGCGCTATTCAGCAATCTGAAACAAGTCTTCCCAGCAGCGGTATCTACAACGCTAAAAAACTCTGGGGATGAGGCAGCGGCTAAGCGCCAGTGGATCGCCGCCTTTGCCGAAAACGGTATTCGGACTAAGCAGCAGCTTTCTGCCGGGATGCAACATGCCCGTGCCAGTGAGTCACCGTTCTGGCCGTCACCAGGGCAGTTCATTGCATGGTGTAAGCAGGGCGCTATCCGGGCAGCTGGCCTGCCTGATGATGAATCGCTCTACGACATGGTGTTGGATTACAGCGCTCGCCGCGGTATGCACGACAGCCCTGAAGCCTTCCCCTGGCAAAGCAACGCTGCTTACTGGATGGTCACCAAGCTCTACTCTGAAATGCGCGCAAATAACCTCAGCGAGTCAGAGCTTCGCAAGCGTTGCGGGAAAGAGCTGACGGCCATGTCCCGACGGCTTGAAGCTGGAGAGCAAATTCCTGCACCGGTTGTTCAGATACCCAAACTTCACCTGCCGATGAGTAGCGAGAGGGGGTTATCAAAGATTGCTGAAATTCGCGCCAAGCTGGGGATGCAGAGGAAATCATGATGAGCAATGTTATCAGCCTTGAACCATACACTGCGAAGGCAAGAGATATTCAGACAGGCAAGGATTTCCGCGACTGGTTAATCACTACGGTGGCGTCTATCAAAGCAGCTGATCCGGCATCGGAAGACCTGAAATTAGACGCCTGTGAGGGAATCCATAAGCTTTTCGATGTGCTCATTGAGGCCACCGAGCATTCAAGCGTTTACAGCCAACCACAAGGCAGAGGTAAGTTCTGATGGATGAGAAAATTGAGAATAAGAAATTCTTCGAATGGTTTGTCCATGAGTACGACGGCGAAGCCTCTTTCGAAGAAGTTGCCCCGATTTGGGAAGCTGCTTGGCGCGCAGCGCGGCAGGCCGGCAATCAGGAGGAATCATGATAACCGCTATCAAAATCGCCTTAGCGTGGATTCCAGCAAGCATTCTACTGTTCATTGTTCACTACGGTGGCGATGCGCGCCTTCAACCATGGCAAGCCATTGTGTCCATTGGACCAGCGCTGTTGCTTTTGATTATTGACCTTTGGCCCCTGAAGGGGAAAAGCCAATGACCAACAACGATGAGCTGGTAAGGGACTGGGTGGAGTTCTTATCGTGGTAGGAGCTGTCGGAGCAGCACGAGCTAAGAAAGTCATGCGCGCAAGGCTGGGGCTGGAAAATATGGCGGGCCGCCCGCAGCAAGCAGGAGAACTAATGCCTTACATCCTCGCCATTATCGGCGCACCCATTACGGGTTATGGGATGGCTGCCGATAACCCTCAACAAATAATCATTGGAACCATGTGGTTATGCACTGCCTGCATCATCATGGCTATCCAGAAACATGGAGAGAAGCAATGACAGCTGAAATTATTCCCCTCCATCCCCGCAGGCAACTCACAGAGGCTCAGCAGTACATCAACCAAGCCCTGAAGTTGGTGCGTGAGGGCGGGCATCAGCAGCACACGCTAGACCTGCTGCTCAGCAAAGCCCATGACCTGGTACTCGACTACGTGGAGACAAGCGAAGGGAGGTAACCGTGAACAAACAGAGCTATTTCCTGATTGACTCTATCCGACGACGAAACTGCATCGAATACATCCAGACCTTACCAGCCAATCCTGAATCACCCATCGTAATAACCATCCAAGAACGCACTCGCAGCATTTCGCAAAACGCCAAGCTTTGGGCTTGCCTGAACGATATTTCAGAGCAGGTCAATTGGCATGGCCGAAAGCTGACCAGCGAAGAGTGGAAGTGGGTATTCACCGCGGCACTCAAGAAGCAAGACGTGGTGCCAGGTATTGATGGCGGATTCGTGGTTTTAGGCCAATCAACCAGCCGCATGGCCGTTCGTGAAATGCGGGACTTAATCGAACTCATCAGCGCCTTTGGTGCCGAGCATAACGTCAGATTCAGCGACGAAGCTGCACGGGCTGCTGAATGGGCGAACAGATACGGAACAACAGCATGAAACCTTGCACAGCCGCACACGTCGAGCGCATTAGGGCGCTGGCCGGCACCCACACCGCAGCAGAGATGGGAAAAATTCTCCGTCGTACAGAGGGAAGCATCCGCGGTATTGCCAAAAAGCACGGCATCAGCCTGTTTTCCGGCTGCCACAAGAGCCACACCATGCAGGACATTGAAGAAATAGTCAGGCTACGCCATCAAGGTTTGCCGTTTAAAGAAATCGCCAGGCTCACCGGCCTTAAGGTGACCTCATGCCAGAACATCTACCGGAGACATGGATGAACAATTACAGCGAACTATCGGACTATGAAATTAACAAACTGGTCGCCATTGCCCTGGGCGCGAAGATGGTTAACGCCTACTCAGTGAAGGATGTCCGGGAGTCGGTTCAGTACGACCTGAACGGCAAGACGCTCCTGGTAGCCCGCGGTTTCGGCGATGCGCCTAACCGATTCGACCCGTGCAACTCATGGGCTGATGCCGGGCCGATTATCCATCGTAATGGCATTGAACTGAACTACGACGGCATTAGCTGGGATGCGTCATGCAATTTGCGCGGGATTGCTTCCTATAACGACTGGAAGCGTTGCCCGGAGTCTCCATGTCGCTTGGCGATGATTGTTTTCCTGATGATGCAGGAGGCCAGATATGCAGAAGCAGCCTGAGCCAGTATGCGCCCACTGTGGCCTGAAGCTGGAAGCTGACGAAACCTACTGCTGCCAGAACTGCGCCGACTGGTTCGAGATGACCGACCCCAATTATGCAGTAGGGGAGGATGACGATGGCTAAAGGCACCAAGCCGCCGAAAGCTCGAAATTGCCCCATATGCTCCGCCGAATACACTCCTCGCTCTACCACTCAGAAAGTCTGCCACTCCTATAAATGCGCTATCGAATTCACCCGTCTCAAAGGAGAAGAGAAAGCCGCGCGTGAAGCCCGTAAGCAACACCGTGAAGAGCGGAAAGAGTGGAACAAGCGCAAAGCCGATGTGAAGCCGTTAAGCCACTGGATGAACATGACCCAGCGGGTATTCAACGACTACATCAGGGCAAGGGATGAAGGGCAGGGTTGCATCAGCTGCGGCAGCACAACGGCGGTCAGTTATCACGCTGGTCACTTCCGGACGACAGCGGCGGCATCACAACTCAGATTCAATGAAGACAACTGCAATTTGCAGTGTGCAGCCTGCAATACCCATCACTCCGGAAACATCGGGCCATACCGCATCAACCTGATAGCGAAAATCGGCCTCCAGCGCGTTATAGCACTCGAATCTGATAACAACCCTCACCGATACACCCGCGAAGAACTCGACACGCTCAGAGCGCGTTACAGAAAGAAATTGCGCGAACTCATAAAACATCGACAGGAGGCAGCATGATTAACGTTGTCAGCTTTTCCGGTGGGCGCACATCTGCATTTTTGGTTAGAACGATGCTGGAGCTCGATCCAGAAACGCAATTCATCTTTATGGATACCGGCGCAGAGCATCCTAAAACTTACGATTTCATCCGTGAGTTTGTTCAGAACTGGCAGATCAACCTGACATGCCTGCGGCTTGTCCCGAATAACGAACTAGGCAGAGCAAACAGCTATGAGGTCGTCGACGTTGAAGATATCCAGCATGACATGACCCCCTGGGTGCGCATGATGAAAAAATACGGACTCCCGTACGTAACTGGCCCGTTCTGCACAGACAGAATGAAGCTTGGGCCTTTTCAAAAGTACTGCAACGAAAAATTCGGTAAAGGCAATTACACCACCTGGCTAGGCATGAGAGCAGATGAGCCTGCTCGTATCTGGGGGCAAGAGATTTTGTCAGTGCTTCGTCGAATGAAAATGGATGACTTTGAAATCCGCAGCCTCTATCAAGAGCTGAGCGAGAAAGGGAATCAGCAACTAATGGTTGAGCATCTCAGTGATCGATACCTTCTGGATACAGTAAATGCCCGCCGCATTAGTGACCGCATCATGAAAATGAGAAGCCTCAACCAAAGGTTTTTGGCAGAGGTGAGTGATTTCGATAAGGAAGACATTCTGAATTGGTGGGCGAAACAACCGTTCAACTTGCAGATCGAGGAACACCTAGGTAACTGCGTTTTCTGCATTAAGAAGAGCCTCAGCAAAATAGCGCTGGCCATGCGTGATGCACCAGAGCTTCTCGCTCAGTTCAATGCTGCTATCCGTTCTGAAGAAGTCAGGGAGCTAAGCAACCGCCAGTCTGCAATATCCAGCATGTACCGCAACTCTCATTCACTCGAAACCATCGAATCACTGTTTAGCCATATGAGCCGAGAAGATATAGCCACAACCATCAAAGGCAATAAAGCCTATGACACAGGCTCCTGCTCAGAAAGCTGTGAGGCCTTTATCGCAGACAGTACCCAGATGGACTTATTTAATCAGGAGGCAGCATGAATCTCGAAAGCGCTATCAAATTCCACTCTCCGAAATCCCCAAACTACACCGCAACTACGCCAGCAACCGCTTCAGAAGCTCTGACAGGCACTGACGTAATGGCGGCAATGGGTATGGCTCAGAGTCGCGCTGAAATGGGGTACAGCGCTTTTCTGGGGAAGATGGGTATCAGTAAGCAGGACAGTGATCGGGCGATCAACCTGCTGACCAAACATTCACTTGAAACCTGCGACCGGGTTGCAGCCCTTCGCAAGCTTGAGAGTGATATTAAACCAGTGGTGATGCAAGTTCTCGCAACTTATGCATATCTGGATTACTGCCGCAGTGCCGCCAGCATAAAGCCGTGTGAGTGCTGCACGGGCGCCGGCTTCATTGAAGCGGAAGTGTTCTCACTGAAAGCGCCGCTGTTCGGCGGAATGCAGCGCAGTGTGCGGGAGATTGTCCGGGTTCGCTGCAAACCATGCCAGGGGCGCGGTGTAGTCTCTGCGGCATGTAACGACTGTTCCGGGCGCGGGAAAGCCCTCAACAGGAAAGAAACCGAATTACAGGGTGTGCCGGTGATGGGCGATTGCAAGCGCTGCTCTGGACGAGGATACGAGCGCATACCTTCTACAGAGGCCTACAGAGCTTTATCGGCAGTTACTGATGCAATGACCCTCGATACATGGAAAAAGAGCGTAAAACCGTTCTATGACGCACTAGTGACCAAGCTTGAGGTTGAGGAAGCTTGGGCAAACAGCGCTTTATCGAAAGTGACTGCATAGCGCAATATGAAATAGCCTGATATTTTATCGCGAGCTATTTACTTTTCCCGAAACTGTGTTAATTTATCTCTAACGATGGGATTTGTGCATTCGTTAAGAAATTTAAGCCCTGGCCTGACCGCCGGGGCTTTTTGCTATTGTGTTTTCGCACCAATTTCCTGCATTTTCTTGATCACGCGGTTTAGCTCATCGTCGCTTAACGCGAGCTGTGCGGCCATGAAAAAAAGAATATGCGGAGACATAGCACGAGGAGACTCGCCGCCAGTATATTTACGCCACTGGCTGTTACTTGCAACGCCCGCCAGGTCGGCCATCTGATTGCCGGTATACCCCAGCTTGTCTTTGAGTTGGTTTAAATCTTCCGTAGTTGGCGGTGTGTAGTCGTTAATGAGTCGCATAAATCACCTGTAAAAAAGCCCCTTCCGGGGCTTCTGTTAAATAAATTTGAGCAGGACGGTAGTAATAGTTGCCACCGCACCAATCAGGCCGCTGGCTACAGCGATGGGATACCACATCGTTTCACGGTTCAGCTTAGAGGTTTCGGCAATCAACTTAGCAATTTCAGCGTTAATCTTTGCCAGTTCTGCTTGTGTCATCTCGTTAGTGCTCATCGTTCTTCCTTTCGGGTTTGGGCTGCGACCTGTTCGCTACCTCATGTGATAAATAATAGCCCCTTTGGTGCTAGCGGTCAAGGTTTATTTTATTCAAGGTTCACTCCGGTAGGTCTTTTGAGTTCTGCACAACGGTAAGGGCATTCAGTGGGTGATTTCGATCGCTTTAGAAACGTCGATTGCTCTTGACCGTTGTGTTGATATCTTCCTGAGTAATCCAAAATCGCCATAGAGCGACTTTTATTATCCACCCTCCGGTAAACAAATATGTTGACTCGGTAATCATTAATGCTTACTATGGTTGCATGTTCAACAGACAGGAGGAGTAGTGAAGCAAAGCGAGTTCAGGCGGTGGCTTGAATCTCAGGGAGTGGAAGTTTCAAACGGTACAAACCACTTGAAGCTGAAACTAAACGGGAAGCGAAGCGTAATGCCAAGGCATCCCGGCGCTGAGTTAAAAGAACCATTGCGAAAGGGCATAATCAAGCAGTTAGGCCTGAAATAACAAACCAGCCCTTCGGGGCTGGTTCTCGCGGAGATTCACTAAGACGATATGCGATACCCCATTAATCTAGAGCCATGTGAAGGCGGGTATTTTGTTTCATTTCCGGACATACCGGAGGCGCTGACCCAAGGCGATACGCGAGAGGAAGCGCTGGAGATGGGGCTGGATGCGTTGGTGACATCTTTCGATTTTTACTTTGAAGATAACCGAAGTGTTCCGGCACCTGGTGATATAACTGGTGACTTTGTAGAGGTGCCGTTAAGCGTTGCCGCTAAGGTAATGCTGCTTAACGCCTTCGTCGATGCTGGCTTGACGCAAGTTGAGCTGGCTAATCGCATGGGGGTTAAAAAGCAGGAAGTGACGCGCATCTTCGACCTGCACCATACGACAAAAATCGACACCATCCAGAAAGCGATGAGTGCTTTAGGTAAGCGGTTGGAACTAACGGTTGCCTGATTTAACTACCTTACTCAAAGGCTGCCTTCGGGCGGCCTTTTTCGTTTCAGCCCAACAGGTAAGGGTATTGCGACGCATTGCGGGGATGGTTTGAAAGATTATCCATAGACCCGGCAAACAGCAGTGCTCTTTCCGTTGTGGTGAATGCGCAGGCTGATGCGCGGAAGGCCCACGAAAGCTAAGATTTCGTATGCCGGATTTAACAGCACCGGCCACCACATCCCAACAGGCATTTATTGCTTGTAAAAAAGCCTCCCGAAGGAGGCTTCTCGTTACACCTTTAGTTCATTGGCCAGCATCTGAAGCGCCCTGGTAACAACTGCCGATTGAGGCTCACCAGTATGGGCTGCAAGGCGCTCCAGTAACGCGATGGTTTCGACGTTGAGCTTCATGCTCTTTACCTTCAAACCACGCCGTTCATCGCTGCGTTTTTGGATGTCAGTTATTGACCGAGCCATGATAAAATCCTAAATTATGGAGTGTGGGTTGGAGGGGATTTCTCCCCTCCGCCTGACTGTCTTAGTAAGCTGGGGAGCTAATCACTAAGAGAACAATCAGGATGATGATTAACTTCATCATAACCCTTCCTCATGTTGGCCTCTGCTTCGGTAGGGGCCTTCCCGTTTCAGCGTCTGGCTGATGGGATGATTATAGGTAAACCTATATTATAGGTCAACCTATATTTTGCATTCATACATATAAAAAATAAGGCTGCCTACGGGCGGCCTTTTTTCGTTTTAGCGCTCATGGATTTCCCCTGTTTAGTCCTGTGTCCTTTTACCGCGAGCGCTCTTTTATTTCTTTCAACAGCAATAGTGCCGGTCTTGCCGGGATTGCCGGAGACGGCCATGTCAATCACTGAACTAATTTTCACCAAAGAAACGCTCCTCAGTGTGGGTGGCGCTCTTTCTGTTGGCCTAAACGGATGGATGGCCTTTAGCCGCTACTGGATAAGTAACCGCGCCCGCAATGCTAACGACTCGCAGCAAGTGAACATGCTGGAGTGGCAAAGCAAGGCTCTGTTAGAAGCAAACACCAAAATCGACCAGTTGCGCGATGAGATAGAAGAGCGTGACGAGACAATCCGCCAGTACTGGAAAACCATTTCAGAAACTCAGGCGCGACTCCAAATCATCGAAAGCTCCCAGAAGCACCTTGAGATGCAGAATGACAGCCTTAAGGAGCAGGTAAGAGAGTTGACGATATCCAATATGAATCTGGTGAAAGAAATCACCGATCTTCGCACCTCATTGGGGGTTCAGCGATGAGCATTAAAAACTCTGAAGGGGAAACCCTTATTACCTGGCAAATGCTGCTGATAGTTATCAGCTCAGCGCTGGGGATATATCTCGCCGGTTGCTTCTCAGGATACTTCATTTCCAGTACGGAATATTCGTTAAGGGCAGATAAGCGGGACAAGACAGTCAATGACATCAGCAAGAAAGTAGACCGACTCCCTCAAGCGGTTAATGAAGCGGTCAAGGAGGGGGAAGGGAAATGACGAAAGACGACATTTTTAACGAAATCCTCGGCAAGGAAGGGGGTTACGTGAACAACCCCAACGACAAAGGCGGCGCGACCAATTGGGGCATCACTGAAGCGGTCGCCCGGGCGCATGGCTACACCGGCGACATGAAGAACCTGTCACGACAACAGGCGCTGAGCATTCTTGAGGCTGATTACTGGACTGGTCCACGGTTCGATCAGGTCAATGCCCTGTCACCGCAGATTGCGGCAGAGCTTTGCGACACCGGCGTAAACATGGGGCCGGCAGTAGCGGCTAAGTTCCTCCAGCGCTGTCTGAATGTATTCAATCAGCAGGCGACGCTGTACCCAGACATTGCGGCAGACGGCCAGATTGGCCCACGCACCATCACTGCTTTACGGGCGTTCATTGCGGCTCGCAGTCATGAAGGCGTTACGGTGATGCTCAAAGCACTAAACAGCCTTCAGGGTGCCCGTTATATCGAGCTTGCAGAAAGCAGGGTGGCTAACGAGACGTTTGTTTATGGCTGGATTCAGCAGAGGGTGGCGCTATGACATTCCTCATCTGGCTCCTGATTGTCTTGGCGATAATTATCGGCGTTCTGCTCATCCGCAAATACACCAATCTGGAGTTTGTAGCTCACGCCAAGCTGCTATTCAAAGCGTGGTCAGTGTGGCTGGGAAGCGCCGGCGCAGCATTAAGCGCGGCGATGCAGTTGATCCCCGATGCCGCCCTCACCGGATGGAACATGCTTCCGCCAGACATTAAGTCATTCCTGCCCCCAAATTACCTGAGCATCATCGGCTCATTCCTGATGGTGATGGCAGTGCTGGCGCAGTTCATCCGTCAGCGGAAGTTACTCAACCAGAAGCAACGACTGGACACGAAACCATGACAGCACTTCTCTCCGGATGGTGGTCAGAGATCCTGACTGGTCTCGCCGTTGTAGTTGCGCTGGTCGCGAGCTACTTCGGTGGCAAAAAGATCGGCACCACGCAGACACAGGCTAAAGCTGACGTAACCGCGGCTAAGGTCGAGTCTGCTCAGGTATCAGCTGTTGCTGAAAAGCAGAAAGAAAATGCACAGGTGGCTAAAGATGCTCAAACGAATAACGCTGCTCTCAGTGATGCTGCTAGCCGCAACAAGCTGCACTCCTCACGCTACAACACAGACGACTAGCCCCACGGTTACCGTTGATTCCAGCTGCACACTCTTCAGCCCTATCTACACCCACGGTAAAGACTCAGAGCTAATGGATATCCGCACCGTCCGGGCTATCAACGCTCACAACGATTTATACGACCGCCTTTGCGGAGAAAAGAAATGAACCCGCTCAAATGGCTACTCACCAAAGAGACAAAGGAACCTATCGTGACTGACACGATCACCACCGATACAGCAACAACCCCTGTTGCCGACACCGTAACCACTGCTGAAACGCCTGTTGTTGACCTGAAGGCTGAAGCAGAGCGTGTTTACTACGCCGCTGAGGACGTAGAGAAAGTCTTTGCTTTCGGGAAATATGCAGCGTCTGTATTTGGTGCAGAAGCATTTGCTGATTCGGTTGCGTTAGCCAAAACCTTCATCAAACCGGTTAAGCCCGCGTAATTAACCTGATTATAAAAAGTTCAGTTATTGCAAAGGGCAAGATAATGGGTTAAATTCCAGAAAGATGCAGAGCTGTGCCTATAAAAGGTTCAGCTCTTTTTTTTGCCCTAAACCCAGCCCTGACAGGTTTTCCTGCCGGGGCTTTTTTATTACCACTACTAAGAGGAACAACATGTTAACAATTAAAACTATCAACAAAGACAACGATATCTCGGTCCTTCAGGCCACAGGTGATGTCAGTTATGTACGAGGTTCCCGGATGATTTTCTTCCGGGGCTGGGCGGGCGGTGATGATGAAATGCTGCTTGATGAAGGTGAGGTAGCGTATGTCTGCAATGAGAAAGGCGTAACCGTAGCAACCTTCCAGTAGCAACTCACAAACCCTACGTTACAAAGGGCAATATCAGCCTCGCTACTCGCGGGGCTTTTTTATGCGCCTCGCACGCGCAAACAATAACTCGAGCCTTTCAGAAAGCTGAGCCTGAGAACAACCGTTGGTTTCATTGCGGCCTCTCGGGTGGCGGCTGTTCTGTGCGACAGGCTCATCTTCCTTAAAGGTAAAACGCAATGACATATCCAACAGTAATTGTGAACGGCGTATCGGTTCGCGTAGACAGTGAAGGACGCTACAACCTTAACGACCTGCACGCCGCGGCAGTGCTAAAGGGCGAGGCGAATGATTCCCAGCGGCCGAGCCTCTTCATGCGTAGTGCTCAAATCAAGCGGTTTGCTGAAGCTTTGACCGAAGCACAAAAATGCGCTTCGGTGCAGATCATCAAAGGTGGTCTGCAACAAGGTGTGTGGGGGTTAGAACTGGTGGCTATTCGTTATGCCGCCTGGCTCAGCCCTCAGTTTGAAATTCGAGTTTATGGAACGTTCCGTGAAGCCGTTTTGAATGGCATCAGTCATATGAACCAGTTAAACCGCCTCGATATGCTGATTGCTAACGAGAGCAAGGAGGTTAGCACCTGCGCCCGCACCATGAACAAATGGGGTAAGGGCGGACGCAAGGCGCTGCTGAACAATGCTCGCGAGCGAATCATCGAGCAGATGGATCCTGACATGGTGTCACTCATGGAAGAAAAAGCTGCCTAAGTTACATCCCTACATTCTGAGGGATGTAAAAGAGAGCCTCTTTCACAACGGCTTTCATCACAGGGCGCACTCAAACAGTACGCCCGATGATGAAAATTGGTTAATAGCATGTCTCAGCTTTTTTCCCACTCTTGAACTTGCTGGTCATAATCATCCCAGCTTGCAAAACCTATTGGGCGCTTAGGCTCGTCAAGATTGTGTCGTCGCATTCTCACCAGTAATACGCTTATTTGCGATACATGCTGTACTAGCTCAATTGGACTTCCGTCTTCGCGTACTCCTCTAAAGGAGATTAAAGATGGATTCCAGTAACCAATGCTAGTAAAGGTGAAAGTCTGTGTTTGACCAAAAGTAACCAACTGGCCACCTACTTCATATTCATCTTCAAGATCCCGATGGAAATCATTAATCCATTGAGTTAGTCGAAGATGAAACTCATTGGCAAAATTTCCGCTCACAGCAAAATTTTGTTGAGCTTGAGCTCTAATCTTTTGCAACTCATATTCACTTATAACTGAAGATGCATCGTAGGTATTGAGTGGATTCATTATTTTTTTTCCGGCTGAGACAGGAATGCATAATGGCACTCACCGACAAACAAGAAATGTTCTGTCGCGAGTACCTCATCGATTTGAACGCCACGCAAGCGGCCATTCGGGCGGGGTACAGCGATAACACCGCCCGAAAGATTGGCAGTGAAAACCTCACAAAACCAGACATTGCGCAACGCATCATCGACCTTAAATCAGAGCGCAACGAAAGGGTAGAGGTAAATGCAGACTATGTGCTGCGCCGCTTGGTTGAGATTGACGAAATGGACGTGCTCGACATCTTGAAGGATGACGGTGGTCTTAAAATGGTCCACGAGTGGCCGAAGGTCTGGCGAACAACGCTAAGTGGCCTGGATATTCTCACTACCGTCACCAACTTCGATGAAACGACCATGGAGAACATCCTGAAAAAGATTAAGTGGCCGGATAAGGTGAAGAACCTTGAACTGCTTGGTAAGCATGTGTCTGTTATGGCTTTCAAGGAGCAGACTACTCATGAGCATACGGGTAAAAACGGTGGCCCAATTGAGGCCGCGGTACTAAGCAAAGACGAATATAAGCAGGCTCGACGGGAGATGTTGGAGGATGACGACTGTTGAGCAGCGGAGCTATGCCCGCAAGATAGAGTGTGAAGAAGACGGCTTGTACTTCTCCCGTTATTTCTTCAAGCAGCGCACTGGCGGCAAGATGATTGTTGCGCCTCATCATAAGGTGATTCAGCAGACCCTGGATAGAGTAATTGATGGCGAGATTAACCGCCTGATCATCAACGTTCCTCCAGGTTATACAAAGACTGAACTGGCGACCATCAACATGATGGGGCGCGGTCTTTCATTGAACAATCGCTCCCGCTTTATGCACCTGTCCTATTCACACAACCTGGCGCTATTGAATTCCTCGACTGCACGCAGCATGGTCAAATCGCAAGCCTATCAGGCCATGTGGCCCATGATGCTACGAGATGATGCCGATAGTAAGGCTATGTGGTGGACAGAGCACGGCGGCGGTGTTTATGCATCATCCGCAGCCGGTCAGGTTACCGGCTTTCGTGCCGGCCACATGGAGCCAGGCTGGCAGGGCGCTCTGATCATCGATGATCCGGTTAAGCCTGATGATGCCTACAGCGAAACGGTTCGCGACGGTGTGAATAACCGTTTTAATGAAACCATCAAATCACGTCTGGCGATAGAGACAACGCCAATGATTGTGATAATGCAGCGTATCCACTATCACGATCTGAGCGGTTATCTGCTGAGAGGAGGTAGTGGTGAGCATTGGCATCATCTCAATCTGCCGGTAATCATCGACAACTCACTCAGCTATACGGAGCAGTACCCAGAGAACACCCACGCAATACCGATTGAGCACAATCTCCCTAATGGGTGGCTTTGGCCTTTCAAGCACAACGAGTCCCACCGCGTATCACTGTTTTCACATCGTCGCACTGCTGAAGCGCAGTACATGCAATGCCCACGCAGGTTTAATGCTGAGGGGGCTTTGTGGACTGAGGACATGATTGCCGCTGCGCACGCGCTCAATATCATAGAGACGCTTTCACGTACGGTAATAGCAATCGACCCGCAAGCCACCAACAGCGATGAAAGTGATGAAACAGGCATCGTTGCAGCCAGCGTTTATGGCACGGGCGACAGAAAGCAATATTCTGCAGACGGTGACTATAGCGGCAAGTACTCCCCCAATGGTTGGGCAACCCGCGCCATGGATGCTTACAAGCAGCATGATGCAGACGCCATCGTGATTGAAACAAACCAAGGTGGGGACATGGCAGAAGAAACGCTGCGCAATGCCGGCTTCCGGGAGCGGATCATCCGTGTTCATGCCAGTAAGGGTAAGTTTGCACGCGCTGAACCTATATCAGCGCTCTATGCACAAGGCCGTGTTGCACACCGAGGTAACCTTTATCAGCTGGAAAATCAGCAGATGGAGTACGTACCAACCACAGCAAAGAAATCACCTGACCGCCTCGATGCGCTTGTTTGGGCGATGACAGAGCTCAGCGGCCAGACACCTGGCGCAATCTTCTTCTAAGGAGCACTCAGTGAGTGAATTAAGCAGCGGGGAGCAATTCCTCGTAAACGCCCTCGCTCATGAGATAGGGCGGCAGCGGATGCTGTATGCCGGCCAGCCCGGCAACACGAAGCGTACAAAGCTGTGGGATGAGTTCGGCTACCCGGACAACCTTGAGTTCGACCGCTACTACCGTGCCTATGAGCGTAATGCCGTGGCGTATGCCGCAGTTCATAAGCTGCTGGATTCGTGCTGGGTAGACAAGCCGACCATCATTGATGGCGATGAAGAGAAAGAGTCTACCCAGACGACGCCATGGGAAAAGGCAGTCACCAAGTTACTGAACAAGCACTGGGCCAAAATCAAGGATGCTGACCGCCGCAATCTGGTAGGCCGCTATTCAGCGCTGCTGATCCAGTTTCGTGATGGCCGGGAGTGGAGCCAGCCAGTAGATACAGCCGTTGTCGCTCGCCTGAAAGAGAAGGGCATCGTCAAGCTTATCCCAGCATGGGAATCACAGGTTAAGCCTGGCAATTTCGATACTGACACGCTCTCTGAAACGTACGGGCAGCCCGTTTCCTACAACTTCAATGAGCAGCCGGTTGGTGACGATGGCACATACGGCCCCGTTCGGGGTGTTACGGTTCATCCAGATCGCATCATCATCCTGTGTGAAGGTTCGGAAGATGAAAACATGCTGTCTGGCATCCCTTACCTCCGCGCCGGTTACAACAAACTGCTCGACCTTGAGAAAGTATCAGGCGGGAGCGCTGAAGGCTTCCTGAAGAACGCCAGTCGCCAACTGGGAATCGCCTTCGACAAAGAAACCGATATGCAGACTTTGCAGGCGCAGGCAGAGAAGGCCGGGTTTAAAGATCTGGGTGAAGCGCTCAACGATAAGATTGCACGTATGAACCGTGGCACTGACGCTGCCCTAGTAATGCAGGCAGGGCAATCATCAGTGCTTTCTGTCGCGGCTGCAGACCCCGCGCCAACCTGGACAGTTACAGCTAACGAGTTCGCGTCGTCAATCCAATGTCCGTTCACCATCCTTTTCGGCCAGCAAACCGGGCGCCTTGCCTCTGATGAAGATAAATCAGATTGGGCTAAACGCTGCAATGGCCGTCGCTGGGGCTTCCAAACCGCTGTAATTCAAAGTGTGCTGGAGCGCTTCTGGACAATGGGTGTGATTGACACGCCATCATCCGGTGAAGTGACACTGGCATGGTCTGATTTACTCGCACCAAGCGAGAAAGAGAAGATTGGCAACATGCAGGCACTGGCAGACGTGGCGCAGAAAACTCAACAGGCATATGGCACACCGGCGATTACGCAAAACGAGGTGCGTGCGGCAGGTGAGCTTGAGCCTTTGCCAGAAGATGAGTTACCGCCTGAGCCACCTCCCGGAGACCCGCTAAGTGACGACCCAGAAGCTAATCCGGACACCGGTAATACCCCGCAATAAAGCAGACCCCACCCAGTCATCCAAGTCAGTTAACCGCATGTTCCGCGACATTGAGAGCCGCTATTACCAGATTAAGCTGGCACTGCGGCAACTGCTTGATGCCCGAATGACTGGCCGAAAGCGAGAGGTTAACGGTCAGCAAGGTCATGCTGTACACGGCAATGTGATTTACCAGGTGAACGCCGGCACATACCTCTACGACATGTCAGCGGCTCAACTGGCCGACTTGCTGGAGCGGGTGCAGATCATCCTGGATGACCACTTACTTGATGGTGGCAGCCAGAACCTGTGGGCTCTGTCTTATGTCGCTGCAGAGTACGAGCGAGGCACCAGGCAAGCATTCACAAATCTCTCTGTGCAGTCCTCGGTATATGGGCAGCAGACAACGCTGCAACAGCTACTCAGCAGCCCGGCTTACCAGAACCAGATTGCTGCAGCTTATGTCTCTACCTATAGCGATTGGCGCGGCCTGAGTGATGCAGCCCGCGCTGACCTGGCTAACGTGATATCAGATTCAATCGGGCGTGGTGTTAACCCGCGAGAAACCGCGGGTATCATTAGTAAACGCCTTGATGTGTCTATGGACAGAGCCAAGAACATAGCTCAGACAGAGCAGGTCGGCGCACTGCGTAAAGCCCAATGGCTTGAGACAGATTGGGCAAGAGAAAGGCTGGGTCTGAATACCAGGCTGCTCTGGCTCTCTGCACTGAAGCCTACGACACGCAGATGGCATGCAGCCAGGCATGGCAACACGTACACCACTGAAGAGGTTGAGGCCTTCTATGCCACCAATGGTAACCGCTATCGCTGCTATTGCAGCCAGATACCAATCATTCTCAATGAGAATGGCCGGGTAGAAAACCCCGGCCTGATTGATCGGCTTGGAAAGGAGCGAGGGAAATGGGAAGCTAATTAACCTTAGTAACCATCAAAATTTGTAGTGAGTTAATAGTGGTTGCAGATGAAACAGGAGAATAACGAGCAGAATCACGCATAGCTGCCTGAATTACCTGAGCATCGGTGATAGATGGCTGTTGGTTACTTTCAATATTCACATCACGATAAGTGTCATCGCCGTTAAATTTATAAGTCACTTTATAAATATCCATGAGCACCTCTTGATTGATAATCAGAGATGAAATTAGCGCTCATTAATTATCCAATCAACAACTTTGAGGAAGAAGCGTGAAGCTATCCAGCATCCACGTTAAATCCCTCGCCATCAACTCTGCCAACATCTCAAATGAAACCATCGACGGTGACGAGCATATCGTCATTCGTGGCGTTGTGCCTGTCGTTGATGACGTTGTCATGAATGGCGGTTTGTATCCGGCTGAGGAAATTAACAAAGCATTTCAGACCCTCGAAGGCAATCACATGCCTTTCGGACACCCAAAGATTGGTGGCGAGTACGTCAGTGCCAGCAACCCACGAGCAGTGAACAAATTCCATGTTGGCGCATGGGCTGAAAACGTCCGAAAGGATGGTGATCGCGTTGTCATGGATATGAAGGTCAACAAGCGTTATGCGGAATCTTCTTCCAACGGTAAGCGATTGATTGAGCGACTTGAGGAACTGCAGGCGAACGCTGGCGCAGAGCCCATCCACGTATCTACCGGGCTCCTTCTGAGCCGCGAGCAGAACAAGGGTAAATCGAAAGGTAAGAGCTATTCGTGGGTGGCGCGAAACATGCGCTTTGACCATGTGGCCGTCTTGCTGGATGAGCCCGGCGCTGCAACCCCAGCAGAAGGTGTTGGTATCTTCGTGAACGCGGACAACTCAACCGAGGAAGTGGAAACAGCATTTGTAGACCTCGCGGCAGCATCTAACTGCACACAAGAAGGCCTGCTCAACAAGACAAAGTTCTATTTCACTAATGCCTCCAACTTCTCATTCGACGACATCCAGCGCGCCATTGGCGACAAGCTACGGGAAGGGCGTTCGGATGATAAGTGGCTTTGGCCTGAAACAGTCTGGCCGGACACCTTCATCTACCGGGATGACACCCGTTATTTCAAGCAGAAGTATCTCATCGATGATGACGGCGTAGCCCAATTCGTCGGCGAACCACAAGAAGTCGTGCGCAAACCTACTGAGTACGAAATTAAAACCAACGGAGAAGAGAATCCGATGAAAGACCTGATCGTAAACGCGCTCAAAGCCGCGGGTAAGCCGACTGAAGGCAAAACCGATGCAGAACTGATGGGCGCCTATAACCAGATGACTGCCGAAAAGGCCATTGAAAAAAACGAAACACCTGAAGAGAAAGCAGCCCGCGAGAAAAAGGAAACTGGCGATAAGAAGGCTAAAGAGGCTGCTACCAATGCCGAGGACATGCCAGCCTGGGCGAAAGCGTTAGCCGACCGAGTTGACACAGTCGTTAACAGCCTGAACGCCAATGCTGACAAAGAGAAAGGTGAAAAGCGTACAGCTGTAAAAGCCAAGTTCGGCTTGGATGATGTCGCAGTCAACGCCCTTGATGGTGCGGCGCTGGATGGCCTCTATGCGCAATGCCAGTCCTCTACCGGCCTGAATGGTGCATTCCGCCAGGTCAACTCAACTCAATCCCTCAGCGAAATGCCGGAGTAAAAAATGGCTAAAGATGGAAAGCATGTAATTCATGCGGGCGGCATCTTCCCGAACCCGCTTCTCAACCGTGAAGGTGCCGCGGCGGCAGTCACCCTGCCTGGCACCATCGGCTTTTTTGATGCGGGTAAGTTCACCGCATCTGTAGCAGGCGCTGAAAGCGCAATTCTGTACGTGGCGAACATGGATTACCTGCGCTGCATGGGCGCTGATGATGCTATTGCGGTCGGTGAACACGTTGTGGCGATCCAGCCGTTACCAGGGCTGTTTCTGAATGTGCGTGCCGCTGCCGGCATTTATACCAAAGGTCAGCCGGTTGCTGTGGCGAGTGGCCGTATCACTGCAGTAGCTGATGGGGCTGCTGTATTTGCTTATGTCGAGGAAGATCGGGCCACTACCGCGGCAGCCGGCGATCTGATTCGCGTTGTGTTCAAGTAAGGAGCACCTGAATGTTTGTATTTTCCCGTTCTGTCGGTGAGCGCACCGGCAACCTTGAAGTAAACCAGGCTCAGTTTGCTGAGCTGCAAATGGCGCGAAACGAAGGCGCCCAGGCTGCTGCTGATTTCCTCGGGCGTGTGCGTGGCATTCGTGAAGATGCAGGCCGTCTGGATGCTGTGAATGCCGTTGATGATATTCGCCGCCTGTACCGTGCCTTCGATACCACTGTGCTGGCGCAGTTTGAACCCAACACGCAGTTCACGCTGCTAAACGACCTGATGCCGCTTTCCCGCTCTGTGCGCATTGAGCAATCCCGCTACGACTATGCACGTACCGGTGGCCGTGGCTGGGCGCATACGTCTATGTCTGGTCAGATTGGCGCGGCGCTGGATGCCAAGTCCTATACCTTCGACGGCACCATGGTGCCGGTGCATGATTCCGGCTTCAAATTCACCTGGCGTGACCCGATCTTCAACAGCCCATCTGCGCTGCAATCTCAGGCTGATGCTCAGCGTGGCTCGGTCGAAGACGTACAGCGCCAGTACGTTGACTACATGTTCAACGGCTTCCGTGATTCTGAAGGTAATTACGTCCAGTTTGACGGTCTGACCTGGAAAGGCCTGAAAAACGATGAGCGTGTTGCTCAGGCAACCCTGACCTTTAACTTTGCGACCAGTACTGACCCGGTTGCGCTGCGTACCAACGCTATCGCTCTGCGCGATGTGGTGCGTGTCACTAACAGCCAGTACGCACCCCAGACGTGGTACGTCTCCGCGGAAATCATGTCGAACCTCGAACGTTACTTCGACGTGAACGCCACCCGTACCGTGCTGGAAGAGCTGTTGAAGCTCTCCGGTATTGCGGCGATCAAAGAAGATGCGCAACTGTCCGGCAATGAAATCCTGATTGTTCCGCTGACTGCAGGTGTTATCGCGCCAATTGTCGGCCAGGCAATCGGGACCGTTGCAGACCCGCGCCAGTACTACAACAGCGATTACGTATGGCGCACCTGGGGTGCGATGGGGTTGATGGTCAAGCAGGACATCAACAACAAGTTCTCTGTCATTCACGCCTCCTAAGGAGTAACCAATGGCACTTGTAAAAATTCTGTCCACGAACCTTTTTGCCGGTGCCGGCTTCCAGAAACTGGAGGCCGGTAAGGTCTATGACGTTGATAAGGCGATTGCTGAAAAGTGGATTGCCGATGGCAAAGCAGAGACTTCGAAAGAAAAGGGTGAAGCGCTGCAGTTCGAAGTCGCCACGCCGTCAGCTGCTACTGATACTTCCGCGCTTAAGTCGCAACTGGATGAAGCACAGGCCGCGTTGAAGCAGCAGCAGGCCGATGCCGAGGCGAAAGAGAAAGCACACGCTGATGCACTGGCTGCTGAAACCAAGCGCGCAGACGATGCAGAAGCCGCTCTGGCAGAGGCCACCAAAAAAGGATAAGTAACTATGGCAGCCCAAATCACGCTGGAAGATGTTAAACCGCTGATGGCTGAACTGGGCTTCACGGTTCCTGATGCTGTCCTTCAACTGCTGTTAGACCAGGTTAGTGCTGCGTCTGTCTGTATGGACAGGGCAGGCTACGCCGAGAGCCTGCAAAAGCTTTTGCTCATCTATGCGGCCGCGCGATTGGCTGCCCTGTCTGGCGCCCGGAAAATTTCCTCTCAATCTGCACCATCCGGAGCATCACGCTCATTCACTTATGACAGCTCGGGGACAGATCATCTCTACAGGCAAATTCTTGCATGGGATACGAATGGCTGCCTCGGTGGGCTGCCGATATCAGGCGTATCAGTCGGCTTCTTTGACGTAGTCAGGGGGTGCTGATGATTTGGATTATTGCCAGCCAGCAGCTACCCAAGCCTTTCGAGCGTGTGTGGGTGAAAACGTCAACCGGGGATGAAACGACCGGCTACGTAAACAGCAGCGGTGTGTGGGTAATTAACTGCCCACGCATTGCCGCCCTGAAGCCCGCTGTAGCGAGCTGGAGGAAATGACATGTCTTCATTAGCTAATTGGTCATACACAGCGCAGGCGACCATCTGGAAGCGAACGGGTGCCACCTATGATTACGGCGACCCGGTGTTTTCTGAGCCACTGGTCATCATGTGTGACTATGAAGGCGGATTATCAAAACGCCTGGGCGACATTGGGGCTGAGAGGGTAGTGAAAAATACCTTTTGGACTGAATACGGTTCAGCAGAGCATGGGGATTACATCCTGATTGGTGTGTCTGACAATCCCAGCCCAGTTGGTGCCGGTGCTGATGAAGTCATGCAGGTCATACGTTACGCAGACACGTTCGAGCGAATGGCTGATGACTTTGCAATCATCACAGGAGGCTGATATGGGCGTGAAAGTAAGGGGGGTAAAGCAATCCCAGAGAAAGCTGAATACGATCATCAATGATATTCAGGGCAGAAAAGTTGTCAGGGCATTGCAGAGCGCCATGATCATTGGCGGTTCACAAGCCGCTCTTTATACGCCCATCGATACGTCGCTTCTGATTAACAGCCAGTTCCGGGAGATTGTTGTCAACGGTGCCAGGATAACCGGCCGGGTAGGTTACACAGCAAGTTACGCCGCCTATGTCCATGACCCAAGCATTCCGCAAAACTTCCGCCGTGCTACCGCCCAAAAAGAGTTCTTAACAAAAGGCTTCGCAGATACACAACCTCTCATCGACAGAACCATCCAGAAGGAGATGTCATTGTGACGCCTCCAATGCATACCCGTGTGCGGGACTATTTCATTGACGCCGGGCTGACCTTTGGGTTTACCACACAACTGTTGGTCTGGACTGATAGCGGCAATCTCTCTGAGAGCTTCATCGTGTTTCGGCCTAATGGCGGCTCTGCTGTGCGTAATGACTTGGGGTCCGAGTATTACGTCATGGTCGACGTGATTGGCGCAAAGGGCATGAACGGCCTTGTTGATGAGGCTGTACAGGGAATTATTGGACACATCCAAAACAACCCCATGTCAGACCCCTGCGTAGGCTACCTGGAAAACTTAGGTGGTATCCCCGCACCCATTCTTACAACCGAAGGTCGCCTAGTCTATCGGCTTCAGTTTGTCGCAATTTTTGGAGAATAAAGGTTTTAATTTCAATTAAGAGAAGGTGAAAATTTTATTGCACCCGTCATATTTGACCCATATAAAAAGACTGCTATGATTCTCCTTATCCTAACATTTGAGAGAAAAGACAATGAGTTATTATGTTGCTGGCAGCTTTGCAGATCTTTATGAAACCGATTTAGGTAATCGTTTATGGCAGTTTTTAACTGAGGGCGATAATTTTATTCGAATGGAAACTGCTTCATACCTTTCACGTCCAGCTCTTGAACCAGTACAGCCTTTTCTTATCCAAAAATTTGGAAGTGAAGTACTGAACGATAAAAACAACAGGTTGAAGCAGATGATGGGTCATATGGTTAGGCAAATTATGGAGCACCATGGCTACAAGCTTGATCAAACAGACCAAAAACTGCGCAATAACGATTTGTTTTCAAGAGCTTCGCGTTATACGAAATTATAAATCCCGTTCTACTACCGCTTATAGCCGCATCTATGAATAAACCACCTTAGGGTGGTTTTTTTATTTCTATCAAAGAGGAATTTAACCATGGCTAATTGCCAGAACAGCAACGAACGCTTGTTCGGTGGCGCCGTTGTGCTCGAAGTGGCAGACGGATGTTCAGATACACTACCGCAAGAATCAGAGTGGAAAGCCCTGGCAGCCGGCACATCTAAGGGCTGGGATTTTTCACCCAATACGGTAACCAGCGACGCTGATGATGGCGGCGGCTATGTCGAGAGCATCATCACCAATGCTGACTTCACCATCAGCTTTGAAGGTGAGGTCCGTAAAAACGACAAACTCGATCAGTACGGCATTGGCCGCTTCATTAAGTATTTCGCTACCGAACTCAAAGCACGGCGTCAGCCTGGCATCTGGGTGCGTATGGAGTACGGCCCGGTTACTTTCATTGGCTATATGGTCGTGACGGCACTGAGTTCTGACGGTGGCACCAATGACATCGTCACGTTCTCCACTGAATTCAAAGTAGGTGACGCCAGTACTATTGATGTGCGCGATACTGATGAAACGGTGCCGGCCACAGGGGTAACCGTGACCCCAGCAACAACTTCTCTGGCCGTTAATGCCACTCGTCAGTTGACCGCCGCAGTAACTCCGGCCAATGCAACCGACCAATCAGGCACCTGGAAAACCTCTGATGCCACTAAGGCCACAGTCAGCTCCACTGGCCTGGTGACGGGTAAAGCCGCCGGCACAGCAACCGTCACGTTTACCTCAAACGATGGTGCTTTCACCGGCTCCACCGCGGTGACTGTTACCGCTTCGTAACCAGTACAAAGGGTGGTTACGGCTGCCCTTGATACTGTTTATGGAGGATGAATGACACCACTTAAGGATATTGGCGAATGCCTGATTATCGATGGTCAGACGGATTACTTCTTTCGACCATCCTTCAGTGCAATGTCCGCCATTGGAGAACCAAGGGAAATAGTGCAAGCCTTCCATGACCTGCATAACGATGAAGTAACTCAGTTATTGAGGCGAGGTTTTGAGGCTTATGGAAGCACCCCTGGCTGGCTGCTCACATTTGCCAGCAAACCTCAGTTATCTAAATCTCCAGCCTATGCCGCAATGAACGTACTCCGCGCATGTTGTGAGCATGACATTACTCCACTGATTGGTGAACTGGTTCCTGGCCGGACAGGCAAATGGGCGTTTGTTTACCGGCCTGGACACATGTCGCTGCCCGAGATGGTGCTGATAGCACAGTCGCTCATTACGCATGGGATTATCGGCAAGGCGAAGGTTAGACGATTGCAAAGGCATGAGGGCGGGCAGGCAACGAGCGAGTTCAATGCTCTGGAGTATATCAGCGCCGCCCGCAACCACTTCGGCATGAGCCGCGCAGAGGCAGAGCAGCTGACTATGACGGAGTTTCAGATGCTGTTAGCTGCCAAGTATCCTGACCAGAAAGGGTTTACGCGAGATGAATACAACAGTATCGCTGATGATTATTTATACAAAAGAGCAAAGAAAATGGCAAATGTGGTCTAATTTCTCTAATTAACATCAACTTAATAATGTTAAGATATTTCCGATTGTAATCAATGGAAATATAAAATGAAAAAGGTTTTGGCAGTAGCGCTTGGAGCGCTGTTACTCAGTGGTTGTACTGTTCGCGTCGCTGATATGACTGTAGGCAGTACTAAAAACTACAATCTGAACTCAGCAAAATTCGTTAAAGGGCAACGTGTTATTGGTGAAGATAAAGCTCCAGTAGTGATTTTCCCGTTGGGCATTCCTAATGTGAAAACAGCCATGGATCGCGCCATTGAGAAAAACAGCTGTGCTGTTGCTCTGTCAGATGTAGTGGTATCTCAGTTGAACCACTCATTCTTGTTTGGCATGATTGGCTATCGCATTGAAGGTACAGAAATCATTGACCGTAGCCAGCCTGGCTGCGAGAACGCAAGTTAATGATAGGGCCACCTTCGGGTGGCTTTTTTGCTATGGGGCAAGGAAATGAAAAAGACTATTCTGGCATGCTTTGTATCAGTATTTCTTCTATCAGGATGTGGGCCAAAAGAGCTTTCTCCTGAAGATAAACAAAAAGTTGAGCAATTGAAGGTTGAGCTGTCGCAAACAGAAAATGAGATTTCGACTGCGAACGCAACTAATCAGGAATACTCTGGCGGGCTGATAAAGTCTCTAATAAACGCCAGGATTGAAGTTCTGAAGACAAACCAAGAGCTAATTAAGCAACGAATTGATGCGATTGAGTCAGGCGCAAAAATCACGATTGAAGTCTCGGGTATAAAACCCGATGAAGCGGCGGCAGGAGCAGTAAAAAAAGAAATCGATGCTTTAAACACTCAGCTTGCTCAAGCCAAGGCAGAAGCTGCTCAGTATAGTGGAGGGCTTGTTCTTGCGATGAAATTGGCAGCTATAGCAACTCAAGAGCAAACGATGGCGATGCTTCAGCAACGCTATCTTTCTGCTAAGTATGGTTTAGCTAATGTGATGCCCGCTGATTTACAACAAGGAAAAGCTGTTGATAACAATAAAATCGAGAAATCACAGCAAGCTGCCAACACCATGACATTAATTCCGCCTGGAGAGGGGCCGTTTGGTTTAGAGTCAGGTTTAACAAAAAAGAATATTGAAGACATGACTGGTGAAGAGCTTAAGCCTGTTGAAAACAACCCCAATCTTTATACATCTCAATCATTGCCAAAAAATAATGCTGATTTTGAAGCCTATGGCCTATTGATCTCTCCCAAGTCAGGCCTTTGCCAAATCAGAGCATTAGGTAAAACCATTGATACAGACAGTTATGGACTCGCACTGCAATCAAAATATAAAGACCTCAGTGAATCACTTTCTTCAATATATGGAAACGCAGAAAAAAATGACTTCTTGCTGTCAGGGTCGATCTGGAAAGATCCTCAAGACTGGATGATGGCATTGAGTAAAAAGGAACGATTTCTTTCAGCCGAATGGAAAGGCACTTCGTCTTCACCTCTTAAAAATAACTTGAATTCAATTTCTATTGAAGCTAGGTCAAGTCGTTCTGACAAGGGCTATATTTTCCTTCAGTATAACTTTAAAAATATAGACGTTTGCAATGCAGAAATTGAAAACTCCAAGAAAAGCTCTCTTTAAATAGAGATTTCTCAGCAAGCTCTGTCAATATGTAGTTGAACTGACTTCCTTACCTCGCTTCGGCGAGGTTTTTTTATGTCCGGAGAAAATAAATGGCTGGATCGGTAAATGCTGGAAATATCATTTACGAAGTAGATATGGATACTGCCCGGCTTCTTGCTGCGCGTAGGGAGGTAGATGCTGCGCTCAATGGCTTAAGTGGAAGCATGGGGCGATTAGACGCCAGCGTTACCAGAACCGAGCGGTCAGTCGCTTCTATGGAGCGCGCTATGTCCAGCCTGAGCGGAGTGGCGAAAGGTGTTATCGCTGCGCTATCTATCCAGCAGGTAGCTCAATACGGAAACGAGTGGGTGACAGTCAATAACAAGCTGGCTAACTCGGTGCGGGCCAGTGAACAACTAGCAGACGTTACACAGCGTGTTTTTGATATATCTCAGAATACCATGAGCAGCCTGACCGCTACCGCAACGCTGTATGGACGACTTGAGCGGGCTACACGGAGTGCTGGAACCAGCACCAAGGATCTTGTAACTCTGACATCAACAATCAATAAAGGACTGGCAGTTTCAGGTGCAACCACCGAAGAAGCCAGCTCCACCATGACGCAGCTATCCCAGGCGCTGGCTTCCGGCGTGTTGCGGGGTGAGGAGTTTAACTCAATTTCCGAGAATGGTAGCCGCCTCGCCGTCGCTCTGGCTGATTCTTTGGGCGTTACGATCGGTCAGCTTCGTGCCATGGCTGCGCAAGGAAAGTTGACAACTGAAGTCGTAGTCAACGGCCTGCTTAAACAGAGCGACACCATTGCAAAAGAGTTTGCTAATACGACCATGACAATGGGGCAGGCGCTCACCGTTGCCACTAACAACATTACAAAGTTTGTGGGCGAAAGCTCCAGCGTCAGTACCTCAATCAAAGTGTTCAATGAGAGTGCTATTGGCCTAAGCCAGAATCTGGAGATTGTAGCGAATCTGATTGGTGCTGCAGCTGTGATTTTTGGCGGCAGGTTTGCTGGCGCTCTAGCGCTGGCAACTAAATCGCGTATAGACGATGCACTTGCTGCCCGCGCGCAGACTACAGCAACAGCTGAATCAGCAGCGGCTACCGCAAACGCTGCACGCGTGACCGCGCTGAAAGCTGGGCTCGATAAGGATCAAGCGGTTTCAAATTTGGCACTGGCACAGACTGAATATAACGTTGCCAAAGGAACAGCTGCAGAAGCCTTTGCGTTGGAAAACCTGATCGCAGTTAAGTCAGTAGCAATTCAGCGGTCTGCAGCATTTGCCGAGGCACAACTGGCAGAGGCAGCGGCTACTAGAACGGCTACAGCGGCCGCGGCGGCGGCGAGCACTACTATCGGTAGTCTTGCGCGCGGTGCGCTGGCGTTAGTTGGTGGCCCAGCTGGAGCCGCTGTGATTGCCGCAGCGGGTATCTTCTACTTCTATCAGAAGATGCAGCAGGCGCGGCAGGAAAGCATTGCGTTCGCAGACAAGCTCGATGGCGTCATTGCGAAAATGAAGAGTATGAGCCAGGTACAGCTCGCGGCTGAAATCGATAACGCTAGCCGTTCTATCAAGGCCCAGACTGATGCGCTTAAAGATAATCAGTCAACCATTGAGGCGAACGAACTGCAGCAGGCCCGTTTAAAGCGCACGCTGAGTTATCTAAGTGAAGGCAGCCTGCTCTATAAAGCTACTTTATCCGAATTGACCGATGCGCAGAGCGAGCACACTCAGCTGCTGGCTGAAAACGAACGTGCAGAAAACAAGCTCAGCCAGACTGTAAGTAAAACAGGTATTCTGCGTGCGCATATGAATGGCACTTTTGCCCAAGGCATTGACCTGCTCAAGCGCGATGGGGAGCAAGCGGGTGTAGCTGCCGGCCTGATGAACCAGTTCGGAAACGCGATAAACTTCGCCAGCCGGGCAAAAGAGAAATTCAACTCTACCAGTCTGGAGATCCCTCGCAGCGACAAAGCAGATGAATACAACAAAGGGCTGCAGGAAGAAAATACCCTTCTGGCGATCACTGATAAGCGCCTAAGAGCAGTTACCAAAGCAAGAATGGATGCAGCTGAAAAGCAAGGCAATCAGAATCAAATAAATGCCGCCGGCGAGTTAGCTGGGAGAAACTATGACCTCCAACAGGCAGAAGTAGCGAGAAATAAGGCAGCTAAAGAATCAATCTCTGCCGGGAAAAAGGCGGCAACTCAAGCTGAAAGCATTGCTCAGAAACTTGCCAATCTTAAGCAGCAAGCTGAATTGTCGGCAGACTCAACCCGAGATCTCAGCAGAGAGCAGGCCATCCTTGCGGCTCAACAGTCGCTTGGTAGTGCAGCAACTCAGGGTGATATTAAGCTGGCCGGCGAGTATGCAGCATCTAAATGGGATACTGCGAATGCCATTAAAGCACAGGCCGCAGCTGAAAAGCTGCTTCCAGAAGCACGGGAAAACGCCAGTTACCAACAAGATATTTCAGATCTAAAGACAGCGCTTACGGCCAAGAAAATCACACAACAGCAGTACAACGCGACATCTGAGCAATTGGAGCAACAACACCAGGTTAACCTTGCCAAAATAAGAGCAGCGAGTAACTCAGGTGTGACCGCTCTACAAGATGCTCAAGGGGGTGTTGATCCTGTCCAGGCTTTAGCAAATGAGAACGCACGTAAGCTGGCTCTGATTCAAGAGTTTGAAACTGAGAAGGGTCAGATAACAGCTAACGGGCTTGCGCTCATGAATGCCGCAAACACCGAATACGAGCAAGCTCGTATTGATGCTGCATGGAAAATCTGGGAGAACCAAAGCCAGGCTAACCAAATGCTTGGTAGTGTGATCGAATCGTTGCAGGGCGGTGCTACTAACGCCATTACTGGACTCTTAAACGGTACGCAAAGCCTGAGTGAATCCTTTGCCAATATTGGATCAACTATTCTTAATAGCGTTGTTGGAAGTCTGGTTCAGATGGGGGTTGAGTATTTAAAAAGCTCAGTGATGGCAAGCACGGCCAATACGACTGCCGCCGCCAGCGCTGCAGCCACGGGAGCTAGCATCACAGCCTCAATGGCCCCTGCTGCTGCTGCTACCAATATAGCTACAATGGGCTCAGCCTCAGCCGTTGGGCTGACAGCAATGAGCGCAGCCATTCCTGCTATGGTTGGATTGTTTGCCGGCGCCCGCGAACACGGCGGCCCTGTTTCTGCCAGCAGCATGTACCGGGTAGGTGAGGGCGGTAAGCCTGAAATCTTCAAAGCCAGCAACGGCAGCCAGTACATGATCCCAGGCGATAACGGCAAGGTGATCAGCAATAGTGATTTGGGTGATGGCGGTTCATCTGGAGGGATGATTCAGCAGGTTAATCACTTCACATTCCAGAACGCGAGTGGCGATCAGCAGCAGATGGTTACTACGTTTGCGAAAATCGCCTATGAGCAGTCACTGCGAGCAATAAAAGACCAGAAGAGGCCGGGAGGAATGCTAACTAAATAAGGCGGTAAACCGCCTTGATCATTTTAATTTATTCACCTGCGATGATTTCTTTCATCAACTCATAGATTTCTTTCACATCTTCTGCTTGAGCGAGTGTGGCTGAGGTAGGTATCTGCAAATCAAGGGCATCTGGAGATTTTCCAACAATTCGACTGATAGCTTCTTTTTGCTGCTCAGTTAATGAGGAAAACATTATTCCTGCCAGTGTACGCAAAGCAAGAATCTGCTTTTGGTCATAAGTTAAATTACTCATCAAACATTCCTTATATGTGATTAGCCAAATAGGCTATTTCATAATACTACGGAGTATCTAATGCCAGAAACTTTCACATGGAGCCCACAAAAAGGGTTCACGGCTTCGCGCGCGCCAAATGTGGCAGTAGTGAATCTGGGTGACGGCTATGAGCAGCGCCAGACAAAGGGCATCAACCCATTAATGGACAAATACACGCTGGAGTTTGTGGGCGTTGATGACAAGTGTGGCCGGCCAAACGTTGCTAAAGAAGCCGAAGCCTTTATCAAAGCGAGAATGGCTGTTGAGTCGTTCTACTGGACGCCATCCGATACCGGAATTCAGGCTTTATTTGTATGCCGGTCGTGGTCGATGGTGAAAACTGGCAGCCACTATAAGCTGGCTGCTGATTTTGAGCAGGTGCCGAGATAACTTAGGAGATCTCACATGAATTTAGAACAGCGCTTAGCAGCAGTTGAAACAGAACTGACGAAGATGAAGTCACAGCAGGAAATGTCTGATGGTATGTCACAATTAATGCAAAAAGTGGCGATTGAGGCGATTAAAAAATCCCTGCTTCCAGGCGGATTTTTGTATCAACATGGCAACTGTGAAAAAGCGGCCGCATTGAAAAGGCAGCCTTCGGATGCATTAGATTCCTCAAGCTGCGGGAGAATGTCTGCCACCTACACAATGATTCTTAATCTGGGAGATGCAGATTCCTGAATTGATTAAGGATTGACCCCAAGTCTTTTGCTTCCTTGGATGGCAGGTTAATCATGTTCTGCACTACATCGGCTTGGGCGTCAGGAGGAAGTTTCGCCAGGATGAAGCCAAGAGCAGCTTTAATAGCCATCAATTCATTTGCAGTAGACTCTTTAGTAGAAGCGTCTGCATTTACGTGAAAATTAAATTCTTTGATCATTCCTTATCCTTTGCAGAGGTGATCAGCCATTCCTCATTTTACTGTTTACGCCTATGCCCAAACATAGACGAGCTGAATACTCAACATATCCTTATCTGTCTATCAGCAACATCCTGATATTCGATCAGTAACCAACCAGTGGTCGCCATAGGGCGGCCTTTTCCATGGGCGCAATATGCGAGACATACCAGCAGAACTCATTATTGAAAGCACGGATGCGGGCGTGGGTGCCATGCTCGACCTATTTGAGGTTGACCTCCAGGCGTTTGGCGGTGATGTGATCCGTTTCCATGCCGGCACCAACGGTTATTACGGAGATGTTATCTGGCAAGGCCGACAGTATTCAGCTTATCCGATAGCCGTTGAGGGGTTCGAATCAAAATCTGAAGGCACGTATTCGCGCCCAACGATGAAGGTCGCGAACATCTCCGGTCTGATTACCGGCATCAACCATGACTTTGACGACGCCCTTGGCGCGGTGGTGACCCGCCGCCAGGTGTTGGTCAAGCACCTTGACGCGGTCAACTTCCCGAACGGGAATGCAGATGCGAACAGCACAATGGAGGCTGTGTCTCGTTACGTCATTGAAGAAATGACCGAAGAGACGTTTGAGACGGTGACTTATAGCCTGGCAACGCCCGTTGACTGTGACAATGCCATTATCCCAGCACGTACTATTTTGGCGGACGTGTGCCAGTGGGTTTACCGAGGAGATGGTTGTGGCTATGACGGGCCAGCAGTAGCGGATGAGAAAGATAATCCAACCTCTGACCTGTCGAAAGATAAGTGTTCAAAACACCTGACCGGCTGTCGGCTGCGATTCCCTAAACCTGAATCTCTGCCATTTGGTGGCTTCCCTGGATCAGCGAAGGTGTCCTGATGATTGAAGATGAATGCCTGGCTTATGCAGCGCAGTCCTGTAACGAGGTCTGCGGCCTGATCATCGATGGCAGCCGGCTAATGCGCTGTGAAAACACGCATCCAGAGCCGGAGCGACACTTTCGGATAAGCGACACGGAATGGCTAAAAGCAGAAGCGGCGGGAGAAATCACCGCCGTTTTTCATTCTCATCCTGAACCAAAACTGGTTCTCTCAGGGGCTGACCGGCAAGCGCAGATCTCTTCCGGGCTGGACTGGTGGTTAGCCAGTGACAACCGTCTTCGCAAATTTCGCCCTGTATCGCACTTGCTGGGGCGTACCTTCGAGCATGGCGTGATGGACTGCTACACCCTGTTCAGGGACGCCTACCACCTCTGCGGCATCGATTTGCCTGACTTTGAGAGAACGAGCGGTTGGTGGGTACGTGGAGAGAACCTGTATGTCAAAAACATGGCGCTCAATGGGTTCTATGAGGTATCGCCGGCAGATATTCAGCCTGGAGATGTGATTATCCGCCGTGCATTTCCTGAGGCCGACCCGTGCCATGCCATGCTCTGGCTCGGTGACAACACGATTCTCCATCACGAATTAGCCGGGCGGCTCAGCCGCCGTGAGCCATACCGTCAAGCCTACATAAAGCTCACCCATTCCATCTGGAGGCATGAACAATGCTCATCTTTAGATTTGCGGGGAATCTTCGACGACATTTCCGCCAAATCACTTTAAATGTCGACACGCCATCACAAGGGTTACGGCTTCTCCTGGCGCAATGCCCGGCCTTTAAGCGTGACTTCTATAAAACAAATATCCGTATGCGGGTAGATGGCTCAGATGTGGCTGCTGACACGCTTGAGTTTCACATGAATCGGCACCTTGAAAACGGGGCAACAGTCCTATTCGTGCCAGTGATTGAGGGTGCCATCAGTGCCGCGGCAGCGGTGTGGGTTATGGTAGCTGTCAGCGTCGCGTCAGTGGCTTACTCCCTCTATATGACCTCGACCATGAAGACCAAGACATCTGCTGAATCAGCTGAAACGAACTCGCTGACGAACAACTCTTTTACGAGCGCAGAAAACCGTGTTGGTCAGGGCAGGCCAGTGCCATTGCTTCTTGGTGAGATGGTAGTGGGTTCAAACGTTATCTCCCTCGGTATCGATACATCAAACAACCAGGACTGGAACATTTCTATTAGCTAAGGTGAAAACATGGGCTCAGGCGGCGGTGGTGGTAGCACACCGAAACTTATCGACGACAACCTCAAATCAAAGCAATTCCTCCGCGTTCTCGACCTCATTTCCGAAGGCCCAATCTATGGCCCGGTAGACCAGATGCATCTCTCTTCTTTCATGCTGAACAAGACACCGGTGACGGATGCGCAGGGCAACGCGAGCATTAACGGCGTCAGTGTGGCATGGCGACCAGGCACGGCAACACAATCACCAATTAATGGCTTTTCAGCTATCGAAGCCACAACGATTGTTAATGCTGATGTCACACAGAATACGCCTCTTGTGCGTACTGTTACTGATTCAGATGTTACTCGTGTGCGCATGAACATTGGTGTTTCAGGGCTGATGGAGCAAGACACGAAAGGTAATCAGAAAAATACATCTGTAACCATGGTGATCGAACTCAGAACAGGCAACAGCGCCTGGCAGACTGCGAAATCAGTCACCATTAAGGGGAAAATCTCCGGTGAATACCTTGAGGCGCATTTAATCGACGCACCTGAGACGAAGCCTTTTGATATCCGTCTGCGTCGTGTCACCGCCGACAGTTCAAGCGACCTGCTAACCAATGGAACCGTCTGGAATAGCTATACAGAAATCACTGACGACAACCTCTCTTACCCGTATGCCGCTATTGCCGGCGCCGTGATTGACCGGGACCAATACACTGATACGCCGACCCGCACTTATCACTTACGCGGTCTCATTGTGGATGTGCCGGATAACTATGACCCGATAGCCCGCTCTTATGCCGGTATCTGGACTGGCGGCTTCAAGTCAGCCTGGACAAATAACCCCGCTTGGATTTTCCGGGCTTTGGTAAAAAATACCCGTTACGGGCTGGCAAAGCGGGCCGGTTATATTGATGTCGATGATGGCAGCCTCTACGTGCTTTCGCAGTTCTGCGATCAGCTTGTCGATGATGGCTATGGTGGGCAGGAGCCACGCTTTACCCTGAACGCTTACATCACTGAGCAGAAAAGTGCGCGGGATATTCTGGATAGCATCGCTGGGATGTTTCGCGGTATCGCCCTGTGGGATGGGATGCGCTTTTCTATCATGCTGGATAACCCACAAGACCCGGTTACCGCGGTCACGAATGCCAACGTGGTAGACGGCCTTTTCACCTATAGCTCCATGAAGCGCTCAGACCGCTATAACGCGGTGGTGGTCTCATGGACAGACCCAAATAACGGCTGGGAGCAGGTTAAAGAGTACGTCTCTGATGACGAGATGATTGACCGCTACGGCTACAACGAGACTACGCTGGAAGCGTTCGGCTGCACCTCTCGTGGACAGGCATTCCGTGCCGGCAAGTGGCTCATCGAGAGTGCGAAGCGTGAAACCAAGAAGGTGACGTTCCGTATGGCACGTGACGCGATTGGCTTCATTCCAGGCGACATCATTGAAGTGATGGATAACAACTACGCGGCCACGCGATTAGGTGGGCGTATCGCCTCCCATAGCGGCGCCGTGATTACCGTTGATGCTGATGTATCTGACGTTGTTGGCGGTGGTGACACCATGTCTCTGATGGGGGCAGATGGGAAGTTCTCTAAGTTCACTATCGGTAGCGTAGCAGGCAGGGTTATCACCCTTCGCACCTCACCGGCATGGATAAAAGACGGCACCATCTTTGTGATCTCAACTGGGGAGGTTGCCACCCGGCTTTTTCGAGTGATGGGGGTATCAGAGGACGATAACAACTCTGTTTACAGCATCTCAGCAACGCTTTATGACCCGCACAAGCAGGCGATCGTGGATGAAGGCGCAGTGTTTGAAATGCCAACCGACACACTGAATGGGTATCGCGTCCCGAACATCGAAAACCTGCGTATCATCAATACCAACAGTGAAACTGTGCAGGTTACTGCCACCTGGGAAACAGCAACAACCACACGCAAGCTTATGTTTGAACTCTACGTTTATAACGGCAGCGGTGCGGTGGTAGCACAGTATGAAACTGACCAATTCCGATATGAGTTTTACGGTCTGAACGCAGGCAGCTACACGCTTGGCGTACGCGGGCGTAACGAAAATGGCATGAAGGGGGCGGAAACCCAGGTCAGCCTGGTGATTGGTGAGCCGTCAGCACCCTCATCCGTGCAGTGGACTCCCGGTATCTTCTCTGCGGATATCGTGCCAGTGATGAACGTAACATCGACTACCGACACCTCTTTTGAATTTTGGTACACAGGAGAGTCGGCAGCGGCAAGCCCTGGCAATATCGAGACTCAGGCTCAGTTCCTTGGCCGCGCCTCACAATGGACGCTACATGCTTTAAAAGCTGATACGACGTACTACATGTATGTGCGAACCAAGAACGCGTTTGGAGTCTCCGCATTCGTTGAGGTATCAGGCCAAGCATCATCTGACATACCCGGAATGCTCGACTATATCGATGAGGCAATCCGCAATTCAGACGAATTTGAAAATCTAACCTCTGAAATAAAAAGCACTCAGACCGATGTTGACACACTGAACACGGCAGTTGATCAGGCGCAGAAAGACATCTCCTCAGTCAGAACGGAAGTAGATAAAAACCAGCAGGCTGTTGCTGGCGTTAGTGCGGCAATTAGCAGTGAGCAGAAGGCTCGCGTAGATGGCGATAATGCATTATCCCAGCAATATACAGACCTCTCTTCTAAAACTGATGATAACGCTGCACGCCTGACCACTGTCGAGCAAACCGTTACGGATAACCAGACCTCCACAGCGCAACGTTTGAGTAGCCTCGATACAAAAACTGATGCAAACGCAGCCAATATTACTGCCGAGCAAAAAGCCCGTACTGACGCTGATGCAGCGCTTTCACAGAACATCAGTAATGTAAAAGCTACAACCGATGCCAATACCTCCTCAATTGGGACTTTGCAGACGGCACAGACCAGTACTAGCGACGCTATAGCTAACCTGACACAGAATACAGAGGCTAATTTCGACAGCTCTGCTTTGGCTGCAATTGAAAACGCACTGGCTAACGACATGGCCGATCAATCGCAGCGCAACGCGATTGGGCAAGCTCGCGCACGTATCACCACTGTTGAAAAAACGCAGGCAGATGCGAACGGCGCATTCTCTGAATATCAGCAGACTGTTGCGGCGCAGCTCAATCAGACGAACGCAGCCGTACAACAGACGTCAACGGCTGTCGCTACGATTGACGGTAAGCTATCAGCGCAATGGGGAGTGTCGGTTCAAACGGAAGTGAACGGCACCGTAAGGATCGCCGGGATTCAATTAGGCATTAGCGGCGAAGGAGGGAAATCCAACTTCCTCATATCGGCTGATACTTTTGCGGTTTATAACCCAACATCAGGCGGTCAGGAACTGGTGTTTGCTACTTCTAACGGCCAGATGTTCATGCGCAGCGCATTTATCCAAGATGGATCGATAGATAACGCTAAAATCGGCAATTATATCCAATCCAATAATTACGCAGAGGGAAGTACTGGCTGGGCGATTAATAAAAATGGTGCGGCTCAATTTAATCAGGTAACGGTTCGCGGCACGATGTATGCCAATGCCGGCGAAATGAATAACGTCACTATCAATGAAAACTGCACCATTAAAGGAACGTTATCGGCGAAGCAAATCTATGGCCCATTAATGCAGGGTAAGAGCTTTACTTTTAGCCATAGCACTACTGGTGCACGCTCTGTAATTTACTGGGATGGCTCGGCTGGGAAAGGTGATGTCCCAATGACTGCGCATGGCTTGATTATGGTAACTACAAACGCAAGCATAGAAGTCATTATTACCGCATTTGGTCAGACAATATTTAATGGGTTTATGAGCGGAAGCTCAACATTCACCTTCAGCGTTGATGTTGGTACCAGTGGCGGCACCATTGAAATGCGCACGCCAGGTATCAACCAAGGGCAAAACCAATCAGCGGGATTCCGCGTAATAGCGATGGCAAACCCGACAAGTAACAACTGGCATACCTGATTAATCACGAACAGGTTTCTGCATTCAGAAAGGAAAACATAAATGGCATGGTACACCACCGGCACAATTGCCGTATCAGGAACAACTGTAACCGGCACTGGTACTAACTGGACGGATAACAAGCAGGGTATTGGCCCCGGTCAGGCGCTGCTTATTCCCGGTGCCGGCACCGTGAAGATGTACGAAATTAAGAGCGTGGATAGCGCAACAAAGCTGACGCTGATGAGTAGCGCGGGAACGCTGGCAGCGGGGCAGGCGTATGCCATTATGTCGTTCTATACAAACTCCGTGCCTGACTTCGCCCGGCGTCTGGCTGCGCAATTAAGCTACTACCAGGGACAAATGGACGGCTGGCAGCAGTTATTGACCAGCACTGGAACTGTGACACTTACTGCGCCAGATGGAACCAGTGTGGCGATAAGCAGCATGTCAAAGTTAATGGCTGACTCTGTCGCTGCCTTTAAAGCCTATGGCCTGGGTGTTAAAAATGCAGACTCTCCAGCTTATTCATCCCCGCCAATTAGCGGCACGAATGTCAGTGAAACAAGATTCATAAACGCAACTGCTGCGGCCACCCAGGCAGATACACATAAGCCAATAGAGAATGATCTCTTTGGTGGCGTGCATGTTCAGCGAGAGTTGCGACCGGCACAATTTGGCGTTTCTGGGCGCGGCGCATCTGCATCCTTCTGGTATAGAGGATATACGGGTGCCAGCTCTGACCTGAGTGAATGGCAAAAAGTTTACAGCCAGAATAATAAGCCGGCATTAACCGATTTAGCCGGGACACTTCCGGTTGCTAATGGCGGTACGGGACAAACTTCATTGCCTCCGCTTTTATCTGCTCTTGGATTTTCTTATTACTCGCCGTCTGCACTTCAGATGGCAATCCGCATCCCGTACAACGGCGGCTCCATTCTTATTCAGACTGCCTCAGTTGTCGTAACAACAAACGTGAGCGCACAAACAACTATTTCTTACCCATTGACCTTTACCAAGTTATTTAACGTCATGGCAATGAACGGGGATAATTCTGGTCAGGCTAATGGAGACGGGATGGTCAGTATTATCAATTTCTCTGGTTCCAGACTGTCATCATTCGATATTGATGTTCAGAACAGAAGGTCGGTGCCAGTTCGTATTCACTTCATTGCCATTGGAGCTTAAAAATGGAAGAAGACGTAAAATA
Organism: Nissabacter archeti; assembly: GCF_018257325.1. Classification (NCBI taxonomy): domain Bacteria; kingdom Pseudomonadati; phylum Pseudomonadota; class Gammaproteobacteria; order Enterobacterales; family Yersiniaceae; genus Nissabacter; species Nissabacter archeti. Next base: position 478,725 of record NZ_JAERKB010000001.1, on the reverse strand, counting down.
TTACTACAGCGTCGAAACAAAGGGGTTTTATCCAAGCAGTGTAGATTACCCTGAATTACCCTCCGACTTAAAAGAGATTTCAAAAGAAGATTATGAGCTCTTCTTTTCAGGAAAGGAGGGATATACACAGGTGTTTGATGAAAAGGGGCCGAGACTGGAAAAAATCCCAGCAGCAGACCCCGATGCGCCTGTAGAGCCAACTACGGCCGAACGAATTCAGGCATTAGAAGATAAGGTTGCCGAGCTCACAGAAAAGGTTAATGCATTACTTGAAGCCAAAAATTAACGCAACCTGAAATCAGACCTGACCGCTGCGGCGGTTTTTTTATTGCCTGTAACCCACCATGAGGACACAGCATGTGACGCTACAGACGGTCTGAATGGAAGCCATATTCTCAAAATCCCCCTTGATAGATTACGCAGATCAAATTACTGTTTATCCATACAGTAAAAATCAAGGGGAGTAACCATGCCACGCGAGTACGAGATTAAGTCAGCTTTCATCAATGCCACCAAGAGAGAAGGTAAGGGTAGGACGACCATCACCACCCAGGACTTCGTAAAGGAGTTGGCGAAGGTCAACTGGCACTGGAGCCTGAAAGAGGCCAATGAGTGGATCGAGACTCACATCACCACGTTCCGGGATGTCTCTACTGCCGAGGGAGAGGAGCGCACTTTCCAGCTGTACAATCCGAACGGTGGGCTGTGAGACGGTAGGTATACGCAAAAAAGCCCGCGCAAGGCGGGCAAAAGGTTTACGTGTGTATTCTTATTGTGATCCCAATGCTCTCAGCTTCAGGTGATTAAGTTATCGGCAGGTGAGGGGAAAGTGTGAGGAATAAGTAGCTATCGGCTGATGGGACGGATTTAGGACATGCAAAGGTTTGTGACCTTTCCCAAGCCTTTGCATCTTTATAACGATGCTGCCCTTTAAAATTGGATTGATACGCGAGCAAAATTACCGTTGTGTACAAAAATGCGTACAAAAAAATCTAGATATTAAAATTAACCTAATAAAATCAAAAGAAAGCGATATTATGTGCGTAATCGTGAATGTAGAAGGTCGGCTGGGGGGATTCTTTTTTCACTGAGGCTCTCTGTTTAAAGGCGTGGGCGCGGCTTTGTCTATGGTAAACCATAATCGGGCCTGCCTGAAGGTGAAGCGCGATGCCCCCACTGACCAGGCGGTCATCTTTCCGTCACCTGCCGGGCTTTTAATAGGGCAGGGGGCTGCCGGGCGGGTGGCCGGTTACTGAACTATACTGCTAGGCTGTTGTGTATTTTTGATAAAGCCGAGGGAATAATGGAAGCGATTCAGAATATTAACTACTTTAAGCTGTTTTTGTCGTTACCATTCTGGACGGATGTCGCCATTGTGATTGGCGTGACGCTGGTGACCTATTGGGTAATTACCCAGGCCATCGGCTTCCTGCATAAAAGAATGCTGGTCTGGGCCAATGAAAAGCAGAACAACGCCAACCTCATCATTTCGGAAGTGATCGGCAAAACCAAACGGATATTGATTCTGTTTGCCGCTTTCCTGTTCAGCCTGCGGTTTGTCGTGCTGTCAGACCGGTTATATAACACCATTTCCCACGCCTGGTTCCTGGTGCTGGCGGTGCAGATCGCCATCTGGATGGATCAGGGCGTACAGTCATGGATGAAAAAACTGCTTTATACGCCGGGGTCACGGCGTAACCCGGTGACGCTGGTGATCCTGGGGGTGATTTTACGGGTGCTGGTCTGGTCCGTGATGCTGCTGTCGATTCTGTCGAATGCGGGCGTGGATATCACCGCCTTTATGGCCAGCCTCGGGGTAGGCGGTATTGCCATCGCCCTGGCGGTACAGACGGTGTTGAGCGACATGTTCGCCTCGCTGTCAATCGGCATTGACAAACCCTTTGAGATCGGGGATTTCGTCGTGTTTAACGACGTTTCCGGCACCATTGAGCATATTGGCCTGAAAACCACCCGCATCCGCAGCCTGAGCGGCGAACAGATCGTCTGCGCCAATACCATTCTGCTCCAGCAGACTATCCATAACTACAAACGGATGCAAACGCGCCGCATTGTCTTCACCTTTGGCCTGTCGAATGACACCCCGCCCGGTAAATTGCGCAAGATTGGCATGATAGTGAAAAAGATTATTGAAGACGTCGGCGAAACCCGTTTCGACCGTGCCCATTTCTCCGCTTTTGGTCAGGACCGGCTGTTATTTGAAGTGGTCCATATCGTGAATTCGGCAGACTATAATAAATATATGGATATTCAACAGGAAATTAATATCCGTATTATGGAGGAGCTGGATAAAATTAACGTCCGGCTGGCGCTGCCAAGCCAGATTGTTTATCCACAAGATCTGGAAGAGACAGGCAAGGCGGCATAAGTTGCCATTCTGACAGCACTCAGAGATGACGGAGGAAAGCATGGATGAAGCATTGTTTGAACGCGCGCTGACACCTCTGGCCCCGGCACCGCAGATCGGTGACCGGGTATTGCTGGTTACCGTCCCCTCCGGCACCCCGCCGGAGAGTTACCAGCTGGTGGTGCGCATCACCGGCCTGAACGCCGGGCACTATGTCGGCGAAGTCGTGGACACCGATGCCATCGAACCCGCCGCCCAGCCCGGCAAATACCACCCCGGCCAGGAGGTCATTTTCCTGCGCGACCATGTACAGGGGCTGGTGGGGTAGGGAGTGAGGAAAGAAGGCATGTGTTAACATGCCTTTCTCTTTATAAATTTACTGTTTTTTTTGTAGGTTCATTTCCCAGCCAGTGGGAGTAATAGGCATAATTACAATCTCTCCAGGTAAGGCAATGTTAAAGCGGTTTACGCTTTCTTGCCAATGCTGGTCAGGTAAAGGCGGGATACTAAAAAAATTAACAATTAAGAAAACGATAACAATGGAGAAACTAAATACATATATTATTTTTGCAAGAAAAGTTTTGCACATTTCAAAAGTTAATAAAGAAATTAGTGTGAATATAACGATGTGTGGCAATACGAAGTAGCGTTGAACGGCCATGTAAGAACGAAGGATAGGCCACTGTGGCTCAGTAAGGCTAATCATAGGTCTAGCTAAACTAAAGCCTATGATAAGTCCTGATAATAGTAAGAGCGATATTGGGCGCCAATCTTTAGTTTTTATAACTCGGATTACACCTAATAAAAAAGCAAAAGAGGTTAAGATGGAGAGGGATGAAATATCCCAAAAAAGAAGGCTAATATTACCCGTGGCAATGGTAGAAACTACCACGCGCGAAGAGATTATTTTAAACATCAATAATAAATCAGCACCTAAAGGTGCATTTGAACGGGATGAGTCAGAAGATATTAAAATAGAAAAAACTTGAATGAACGCACCTATTAGAATAATTAGATGATGTCGAGATTCGAAGAATTTTATTATTCTTTCAATATTAAAAATATTACTCAATCCTTCTATTGATAAGTACTTTAGTGCTAGGCAAGGTAATAAAAACACTGAAAATGGTCCACTTATAGAGGATGTAAATAATATTATCAAATCGTGAAAGCGCCAAAGTATACTTTCGCTTTTATTAGCCATTAATATCATTAAGGAATATAATGCTAAAAACCAGTGGGCGTTAGTAATATTCGCATGAACCTCATCAGTATAAGGCATGAAAATAAAATATAGCGCTATGAATATTCTTGGAACCAGAGAGAGAAAATTTAATCTTTTACTTAAAAAAAACCATACTACAGCAGCACGGATTAGAATTCCTAGTGCATTAGTAAAAATTGGGGCATAAGCAAGAGGTACAAAAATAGACATGCCGCCCACTATTTTTGAGATGGTTTGATAGTACCCATTTTGTGGATGTAGAAGCGATAATAATGCCCCATATTCATACGCATTTTTATACCAGATAACACCATCTTCAGCCCAGAATTGAGCATTCGTTAAAATGTCTGGCCTGCGTAGAAAAAGAATAAAATAAGTTGCTATTAATATAATTAACCCTTGAATCCAATTTCTTTTTAACTCCATTTTAAAATCCTGATATATCTAAAAAAGTAGATTGTTTTTTATTCTTAAGGATTTTAAAGAGAGGTGGTTTGATCTGGATTAATATATCCTGATAATATTAGAGTGATTTAAGGTTAAGATGAGCCTGGTTGATTTAATATATCATTGATATCTATAATTAAACTCATTAATAGAGATTGGGTTTATCATTTCATGTGGAATGAATGCATATTTAACTGATAATTAAATATTAATCCAAAAATAATGATAAGGAATAGGGGGTGTTTAATACAGCGTTGCTGAAAACAACAACGCTGTATTAATAAAGAAAACTCAGTCTACGCCCTGATGTTCGCCAAGTTTGATAACCAATACATTATTTATCATGGCGATACTCCCTGCTGCAGGCCAGACAGGTAAGGTTTTGGCCTGCTCACGCACCGTTGATAATTGTGTCTCAGAGGCCTTATGCAGAGAGGCAATGCCCAGGGCACGATAATAGGCAATCATGCGGGCATTATTGCCGCCGTCCCAGGTGAAGAATGAGTAGCCAAATACATCCGAATTGGGTTTTTTCCAGATATTATCTCTTTTAGGCATGCCAAAGAAATAAATGCCTGTGGTTTCAGCATTAAAGTCTGGATAAGTTTGATAGATTTGGGTCGTAATCTGGGTGGCCAACAGGCTGTCAGCCTTTTCAGACATATAATCAGAATAAAATAGCTGGCTGGCTGATGCAGAACCAATAAGTAATATAATAGCAGAAAAGAGTATATTAACTGCTTTATTGCTCAGGTACATCATCATCAGGGAAAAGAGCCCTGCCATCACCAGCGAGAGTGAGGTTAAAACACGTGGAGCCTGAAAACCCCCGGAAATCACTGGCATGACAAAAGGAGAAAAGAGCAGCCCAACCAAGAGCATCACCGGTACCATGCCTGCAATACCTTTCTTGTAAATTAAAGAAAAAGATAAAAACAGGAAAGGAATGACAACCAGCGAAAAAGGCTGCAATCCGTAAAAGCCATTAAAAGTGAAAAAATCAGCGATATAATGCACCGTTTGGCTAATCACTTGCGATGTGCTGAGTTTCCCCCAATTAATTAATGAAGAGAAATAGCTGGCGCCGCTCACCTGATAATAGTGCTGGAAAGAAAGGAGAATCAGCTCATAAGCAATCACTGACAGTACAGAGATGGCTGCAAATCCGGCCAAAGTAAGTAAGGATTGCTTGTTATTCTTCCCTTCAATGTTTTCCTTGATAACACACAGGAGAATAAGAGAAATCGGCAAGAAAGCCAGCGACTGGTAGATAGAGATAGCAAAAACGTAGGTAATAATTGACAGCCCATACAATGGGGTCGCGCGTTTAAAATAATAGACCGAAAGTGCAGCACTCAAAAATCCTAAACCAACCGTATCAGCCTGATTGGAGAACTGCAGCTGGTAAGCAAACTGAGGAAGCGCGATAAAAAGAGCAACAAAACAAAGGGAAATATGCGCGGAAAATTGCAATACTTTTGCCATAACGACCGCGGCGGCAGAGGCAAACAGCAAAGCGCAAAGGGTGGTAAACCAGGGGGCGTAAGGCTCAGGGAAAATAAACAACCGCAGCAGGGCATGACCCCAACGTCCTAAAGCGATGGTTTGTAAATAATTATTTGAAAACTCTTCATCAATAGAGAGTGTAAAATGCGTCAGTTCAAAACCATAGACTATAATGGCACAAACTAACGCAGTTAAAAAAAGCGGTATGCCGGAGCGGCAAAATAATGTGTTCATATTTGTATTCACTGTTCACTTATCGTCTTATGGGGATGAATTTTGACTATCGTTGATAGTTTTTTTCGCAATATACCGTGGCCTGCCCTTGGTTTCGATATAGATACGGCCGATGTATTCGCCCAAAACGCCGATGCCGATCAGCTGCACGCCGCCCAGGAACAGGATGGCGGTCATCAGGGACGGGTAGCCCGGCACCGGGTTGCCCCAGATCAATTTGTCTACCACCATCCACAGTGCATAAATAAAGGCCAGCACAGCGACGCCCAGCCCCAGATAAGTCCAGATCCGCAGCGGGAACGTTGAAAAACTGGTGATGCCCTCAAGCGCCAGGTTCCACAGCTTCCAGCCATTGAATTTTGTGGTGCCGGCCACCCGTTCCGCACGGGCATACTCCACCACCGCCACCCGGCCGCCCACAAAAGACAGGATGCCTTTCATAAACAGGTTGCGTTCCGGCAGCATGAGAATGTTATCGACGATCTCCCGCGACATCAGCCGGAAATCCCCAACGTTCTCCTCAATCTTCGGCGTGCTGATTTTGTTGTGCAGCTTATAGAACCACTCCGCCGTCTTACGCTTGAGCCGCCCATCGGTGGAGCGGTCAACCCGCTTCGCCAGCACCATATCGGCCCCGGCCTGCCAGGCAGCCACCAGTTGCGGTACCACCTCAATCGGGTCTTGCAGGTCAACATCCATCGGGATCACCGCGTCGCCGGTGGCATGTTCCAGCCCGGCAAACAGCGCCGGTTCCTTGCCGAAATTGCGGGTGAAATTCACCAGCGTCACCAGCGGGTCGGTCTGCGCCAGCGCGGCGGCAAGCTCTGGCGTGCGGTCTTTGCTGCCGTCATTGATAAAGACGATCTCGACCTGCCATGCCTGTAATGGCGCGTAATCACGCACTGCGCGATAAAACAGGGGAAGGGCCGCTTCTTCATTAAAAACCGGCACTACCAGGGAAATCTTCATTGGGCATCCTTAACCTTGAAGACAAAGAAACGGGAGTAGAAAAAGCCGACGACCAAACTGACAGCGGAGAAGGTGACCAGCGTAAACAGGGCCGGCAGGCCGCTGACTTCGGCAACCCAGCCCACGCTGACGGACAGCGCCCCCATAAACAGTACATAGAACATATAACGGATGGTGGTGGCGTCACTTTTGAACGTGACTTTGGCATTCACAAAGAAGGAGAAGGTCACTGCCACGCAGAAGGCACCGAAGTTAGACAGCGCCTGATCGGCCCCGGCGGCGTAATAGAGCAGGGCGAAGGTCACCCAGTGGATTAAGGTGTTGATCACCCCCACCAGGGCGTATTTGGTAAACAGTTTAATCATCGGAAAGCACCGGCTGAAAAAAGTGGCCGAAGTGTAGCATTATCAAAGGAAATTATCAGCAGGTGTAAGGTGTTGTAACTGCGCCGCCGGCAGAAAGGTAAACCGGTTCGCTGATGGCCGCTGACTCCGCTACACTGTGCGGATTTGCTGCTGACTGACCACCGATAATGCGCCTGGATAAAAAGATTTCCCCGTTTGAACACCTGATTTACCGCCGCTACCGGGTGATGCATGGCCTGCGGATTGCGCTGGCCTTTGTGCTGACCTTTTTGATTGTGCGCCTGCTGGCGATCCCGGAGGGCACCTGGCCGCTGATCACCCTGGTGGTGGTGATGGGGCCGATCTCCTTCTGGGGCAACGTGCAGCCGCGCGCCCTGCAACGCATCGCCGGGACGGTGTTTGGCTCGATTTCCGGGTTGATGGCGCTGTGGCTGGAGCTTTACTCCCTGCCGCTGATGCTGGCCTGGAGCCTGGTGGTGATGTTTGTCTGCGGCTACCTGACACTGGGCAAACGCCCCTATATGGCGCTGTTGATCGGCATCACGCTGGCCGTGGTCTGCGGCAGCGCCACCGGCGACATGAAAACCGCGCTGTGGCGCAGTGGTGACGTGATCTTCGGCTCGGTGCTGGCGCTGCTGTTTACCAGCATCTACCCGCAGCGCGCCTTTATTCACTGGCGGTTGCAGATGGCGGACAGCCTGACCACCTTGCACCAGCTTTACAGCGCCTATCAGTCGCCCAATATGGTGGAGCGGCCGCATCTGGAGGGCAAACTCAAAGGCGCCCTGACCCAGGTGGTGAAAATCCGCACACTTATTGCCCCCGCCAGTAAAGAGAGCGGCATTCAGAAAGAGGTGTTTGAAGCGATCCAGACGCTGACCCGCAACCTGGTGTGCACACTGGAATTGCAGGTGGATGCCTACTGGGCCTCGCGCGAAAGCCATTTCATTATGCTCAACGCCCGTACCTTACGCAGCGCCCAATTGCTGACGCTGCACTCCATGGACACGCTGGCGGATATCCTGCGTAACGGCTCGCCGGAGCGCGAGCGCGGTTTCCCGCGGGAGATGGAGGAGATTGCCGGTGAGCTGAAAGCGCTGCTGCATGAGATGAGCGTTGGGAAAAATCTGGAAGCGCCGATCTATGGTTACCTCTGGCTGAGCCTGGAGATGACCAAGCAGTTGAAAGAGCTGGGCGATCTGGTGACGATGGCGATGCGCCGGTAGGTCAGCAGGGTGCAGTGTTGTTCATGCGCCAAAGCAGGTAAGATAGAGAAATCAGGGCTATCTCTGACCACGGCGACAAGGTATGGTTGTCCACAGCGCGTCAGTGAATGAATTTGTGTAAAACTTAAGCAAAGGTGTAAAAATGGATAATGCAAACAAGCAAAGTTTCCAGGATGTGCTGGAGTTCGTTCGTCTGTTCCGTCGTAAGAACAAGCTTCAGCGCGAAATCGTGGACAACGAGAAAAAAATCCGCGACAACCAGAAACGTGTTTTGCTGTTGGACAACCTGAGTGACTACATCAAGCCAGGCATGAGCATCGAAGAGATCCAGGCGATTATCGCCAACATGCGGGGTGACTATGAAGATCGCGTTGATGACTACATCATCAAAAATGCCGACCTCTCCAAAGAGCGCCGTGAGATCTCCAAAAAACTGAAAGCGATGGGCGAAGTCAAATCACTGGCCGTGAAATAACCCTTTGCTTTTCTGACATAACCGGGCCATGCGCCCGGTTTTTTTATGCCCGCTACCCCGCCGGTTTGTGCATTCCTGCCCGCGCACTGATCCCGGAAACCTCCTAATTTAGGTACCACCGTCACGGAATAATTCCCCCGCGTGATAAATTGGTCAGGCAATACACAACAATAAAAAGCAGATAAAAAGAATCGCGAGGATTGCCATGGGAAATGATTTTCATCACACCTTGCTGGGCGATCTGCCTCTGCAACAGGGAGGGGTGCTGATGCAGGCCTCCCTGGCCTACCAGACGTTCGGCGAACTGAACGCTGCCGGTGACAACGCCATTCTGCTGCTCAGTTTCTATTCAAGCGGCCATCTCTCCTACCTGCCGCTTATTGGTGAAGATCGCGTGCTTGACCCGAGCCGCTACTTTATCGTGCTGGTCAATATGTTCGGCAACGGCCTCTCCACCTCGCCCAGTAACAGCCTGAGCCAGCCGGGGCGGCGCTTTCCCCGCGTCTCGATCGCAGACAATGTGCATGCGCAGTTTTTGCTGCTGCGTGAACATCTCGGCATCCGGCAACTGGCGCTGGTGGGCGGCTGGTCACTGGGGGCGATGCTGGCCTGGCATTGGGCGGCAGCCTACCCGGACTATGTGAAACGGCTGCTGGTTATCTGCGGTACCGCCCGCTGCAGCCCGCTCTGCCGGGTGTTTCTCAATAACATGCGCAGTGCACTGCTGAGTGACAGCGCCTTCGCCAACGGCGATTACCTGATCCCGCCGCTGCGCGGGCTGGCCGCTTTTGGCCGCACCTATGCCGGCTGGGCTTACTCTGCCGCGTTTTTCCGCGACGAACTGTTCCGCCGCATGGGCTATCCCAGCCTGGAAGCGCTGCTCTCTGCCTGGGAGCGCAACCACCAGCAGCAGGATGCCAACGATCTGTTGACCCTGCTGGATGCCTGGCATCAGGCAGATGTCAGCCTCGACCCCCGGCTGAAAGGCGATTTCGCCGCTATTCTGTCGCGGATCACCGCCGATGCCATCATTATGCCGTGTGATACCGATAACTACTTTACCGTGGCGCAAGCGCGTATCGAGTGTGATTTGCTGCCGCGCGGCGAATGGCGGCCGCTGATTTCCCCCTATGGCCATTGTGCCGGGCTGCCGGGGCGCTTTGAGGCGGAGAGTGAGTTTATTGAGCGGGCGATGAAGGATCTGCTGCAACGCAGATAATTTGAGCGCAAGGGACGGGATGCGGCAGCCGGTTGCGGCGGGTAGTCTGGATCGGGTAACGTAATCCGAGCAGGAGATCCTTATGACTATGCCTGATACCGCAGTAAACGATCCGCGCTGGTTGCAGGTTCTGGCGCGTGACAAACAGGCCGATGGCCGTTTTGTGTATGCAGTGCGTACCACCGGCATCTATTGCCGCCCTTCATGCCCGTCACGCCGGGCACACCCCGATCATGTCGTGTTCTTTGCCACGGTGGCTGAGGCCGCGGCGGCCGGTTACCGTGCCTGCCAACGCTGCCGCCCGGACGGCGATTCAGACCAGCAGCAGTGGGCAGCACGCATTACAGCAGCCTGCCGCCAGCTGGAACACGCAGAAACCGAACCCACGCTGCACCAGCTGGCGGCGCAGGCCGGGGTCAGCCCGTGGCACTTCCACCGGCGCTTCCGGGCACTGACCGGCTTCACCCCGCGCGCTTATGCCGCGGCCCGGCGCGGCCAGCGGGTCCGGGATGCTTTGCCGCAGGCCGCCAGCGTCACGGAGGCGCTGTATGGGGCTGGCTATGGCTCCAGCGGCCGCTTTTATGCGGCCTCAGAGGCGCAGCTCGGCATGACGCCGGGGCAGTTCCGCCGGGGCGGGCAGGGCGAGCAGCTCTGGTTTGCAGTCGGTGAGTGCAGCCTCGGTTCTGTGCTGGTGGCCCAGAGCGCGCGCGGCGTATGTGCCATCCTGCTGGGCGATGACCCGCAGGCGCTGGTCCGGCAGATGGAAGCCTGTTTCCCGCAGGCGGAATTCCGTGGCGCGGATCAGGGTTTTGAGCAGGGCGTGGCGCAGGTGATTGGCCTGATCGACCATCCACAAACCGGGCTGACGTTACCGCTGGACATCCGCGGCACGCTGTTCCAGCAACGGGTCTGGCAGGCGCTGCGCGCCATTCCGCCCGGCAGCACCCTGAGCTACCGCGAGATTGCCGCGCGCATCGGCGCACCGGCGGCAGTGCGCGCGGTGGCCGGGGCCTGTGCGGCTAACCGGCTGGCGGTGGCGATCCCCTGCCACCGGGTGGTAAAGCAGGACGGCTCACTCTCCGGCTATCGCTGGGGCGTGGAACGCAAACGGGCGCTGCTGCTGAAAGAGCGCGCCGCAGAGAAAGAGGAACACATCCCCGATGCAGACGATCATGCCGGATCTGTTTGAGAAGCCGGCCGATCCGTGGAATGAGCGGATCGGTGACGGATCGATGCTGCTGCACGGCTTTGCGCTGGCGCAGGAGGAGGCGCTGCTGGCGGCATTGCGCGGTGTAATCGCCGAAGCACCCTTCCGCCGGATGCAGACCCCGGCGGCCATACGATGTCCGTGGCGACCACCAGTTGCGGCCACCTGGGCTGGATGACTGACCGGCGCGGCTACCGTTATGTCACTGCGGATCCATTGCGTGAGCAGGCACCCTGGCCCGCCATGCCGCCGCTTTTGGCAACGCTGGCTGAACAGGCGGCGGTACAGGCCGGCTTCCCGGCGTTCCGCCCTGATTCCTGCCTGATCAACCGCTATGTGCCGGGTGCAAAAATGTCCCTGCATCAGGACAAGGATGAAGCCGATTTCAGCCAGCCGATTGTGTCGGTGTCGCTGGGGCTGCCGGCAGTGTTCCAGTTTGGCGGGCTGGCGCGCAGCGACAAAGCGCAGCGCTACCTGCTGACCCACGGCGATGTGGTGGTATGGGGCGGCCCTGACCGGCTGCGGTTCCACGGCGTGCTGCCGATCAAACCGGGTGAGCATCCGCGGATGGGGGCACAGCGCATCAACCTGACCTTCCGGGTCGCGGGCTGACGCCCCGGCCGCCATGCAGTATGCTTAATGACCATACCTTACGCCCTGCCAAGGAGGTTTTATGAGCAGCACTGACACCGCGGCGGCCGTTGTTGTGCGTCCGTTGACCCACACCGATTACCCCGGCTGGTGGCCGCTGTGGGAAGGTTACCTGCATTTTTACCAGCATCCGCTGAGTGAACAGGTGACCTTACTGACCTTTGAACGCCTGTGCATTGGTGAGCGGCTGGCCGGGCTGGTCGCTGAAGCGCCGGATGGCACGCTGCTTGGCCTGGCGCATCTGGTGTTTCACCCCTCGAGCTGGAGCGAACACGGCTACTGCTATCTGGAAGATCTCTACGTCAGTGAGGCCGCACGCGGCCAGGGCATTGCCCACCGGCTGTTTGACGCGGTATACCAGCTGGCTGATGAAAAACAGTGTGATCGTGTCTACTGGGCCACGCACGAAACCAATACCCGCGCCCGTGCGCTTTATGATCAGCTGGGCGAACGCACCGCTTTCCTCACTTACCGTCGCTGGTAAACATCCTCGTTAGTTACCCGGTTTCAGCCGCCTTCGGGCGGCTTTTTCGTGTACTTTTCCTGCTAAGTTATAAGAATTTCTTATTTGATTGCGGGCTAAGCAAAGTTATTGATCTGAATATGTAAAAGTATGAACTGTGACTCTGTGTATCGAAAAGTATGCTTTTGTAAATAAAAAAGCATAGTTGTTACTTGCAGATTACTCTTATGCAGTACCTTTCACTGGGATGTTAGTAAATATCTCCGTTATCGCGACGCGGTAACGGCGGATCGGGCGGTTCCGCCTGCCCCGGCATCCGCACACAAGGACAGTGCACACCTCCAGAATGGTTGAAATTTCTGATGAGTATTTCCCAGGTTAACGGGCAACCGGGCGACGTGATCACGACTGCCCCCCAACAGAGAGATACATGCCGTGACGATACTGACACCCCTATTGGCCAAAAACCGCAGCTGGGCCATGAAGCAGCAGCAGAGCGATCCTGACTACTTTATCCAGACGGCGCGCCCACAACAGCCGCACTCCCTGTGGATTGGCTGCTCAGACAGCCGGGTACCGGCGGAAGTGCTGACCGGCTCCCACCCCGGTGAACTCTTTGTCCACCGCAACATTGCCAACATGGTGATGGAAGAGGACGACAACCTGATGAGCGTGCTGCAATACGCGCTGGAGTACCTGAAAGTCTCCGGCATTGTGTTGTGCGGGCATTACGGCTGCGGCGGGGTACAGGCGGCCAGCATGTTGCCCGATATGCCGCTGGCACAGGAGGAGAGCGCGCTGGCACGGCGGATGCGGACACTGCGCCGTTCGCTGGGCGAGGCGCTGGCGGAGCAGGGCCATCCGGATGAGAGTGCGCGGCAGAATGCACTGGTAGAGGCGCACGTGCGCCGCCAGTTCGTTCACCTCACCGAGTGCTGGCCGGTGCGGCTTGCCTGGCAGCAGCAAAAACCGCTGGAGGTCTACGGCTGTGTCTATGACCTGCACAGCGGCCACCTGAAAAAACTGGTTGAACAGCGCAGTATGGAGGCCCGCGATGAGTGACTCAACCCTGAGCCAGGCTCCGGCCGGGGCCTCGACCCTGCGCCATGATATTCCCGCCGGATTGGTGGTTTTTCTGGTGGCCCTGCCGCTCTGCCTCGGCATTGCCCAGGCCAGCGGCCTGCCGCCGTTTGTCGGGCTGCTGACCGGCGTCATCGGCGGGCTGGTGGTAACGGCCTTCAGCCCCTCCCGGTTTGCCGTCAGCGGCCCGGCGGCCGGGCTGGTGACCATTGTCACCGCCGCAATGGAGACGCTCGGCAGTTTCCCGGCGCTGCTGTTCGCGCTGATCCTGGCCGGCATGTTACAGGTCATGCTCGGCATCGCCCGCGCCGGGCGCTTTATCACGCTCATCCCCGGCACGGTGATTCAGGGGATGCTGGTGGCGATTGGCCTGTTGCTGATTGTGCAGCAGATCCCGGTGGCGATGGGCCTGCCGGAGGGGCAGGGGCTGGGCGCACTGCTCAGCGGGACGGCAGCCTTCTCCGCCCCGGCCCTGATCATTGCGTTGGTGGCGCTGTTAATTATGTGGTTATGGACCACCGCGCCGTTCCGGCGTATCGGGCTGCTGACTTACATTCCCGGCCCGCTGGTGGCGGTGCTGTGGGGCAGCCTGGCGGTGGTGTTTGGCGAGCGGCTGTTGCCCGAGGGTGCGATGCCGCGCATCTCCCTGCCGGCGTTTAACAGCCTGAGCGAGCTGACCGCCCAGCTGGAGCGGCCGGACTGGCAGGCGTGGAAAAACCCGGCGGTGTATATGGTGGCCGTCACCCTGGCGCTGGTTGCCAGCCTGGAAACCCTGCTGAGCCAGGAGGCGTTGAAGAAGCTGAAAGAGCAGGTGCCGGCACCGTCGCCGGATAAAGAGATGCGTGCGCAGGGGATCGGTAACGCCCTGAGCGGTTTCCTGGGCGGGCTGCCGATCACCGCGGTGATTGTGCGCAGTTCAGTCAACGTCAATACCGGCGCGCGCAGCAAAGTCTCTATCCTGCTGCATGGGGTGCTGCTGTTGCTGTGCGGGCTGTTTTTCAGCGACATGCTGAACACTATCCCGCTGGCGGCGTTGGCCGCAGTACTGCTCTACACCGGGTATAAGCTGGCGTCCCCTGCGTTATGGCTGATGCAGTGGAAACAGGGCTGGCCGCAGTTTCTCCCGTTCGTCACCACGGTCGCCGGGATCATGCTGTTCGGTATGCTGGCCGGCATTGGGCTGGGGCTGCTGGCGCAGTTGTTGTGCAGCACCTATAAAAGCCACGTGAACGCGCTGCAACTCTCCAGCTATGACGATCACTACGTGGTGCGCATCCACCAGAACCTGACCTTCCTGCACAACCCGCGGCTGCACAGCATCCTGGCAGAAATTCCGGACAACAGCGTAGTGATGGTAGACAGTGAAAACGCCCACTACATCGACCCGGACGTCAAAGCGTTGCTCAATGAATTCCGTGAGAAAGCACCGACCCGCGGCATAAAACTCGACCGCTGGCCGGCCTGATCCTGCGCTGCTCTGCGAGGCCGTTTCCCTGTCAGGAAGCGGCCTCTTTTTAGGGCGTTGGGTAGGTCAGGGTGCCCCATTTGCTGTTGCTGCGCGCTGCATCCGCCAGGATTTCTTCCATGGACGCATTCAGCATCCACAGGCATCGTCGGGTATTTTGAAGGGCCGTCTTCTCCAGACCCTGTTTGGTTTGCCGGTAGTAACGGATAACCGAGGCCTTGGTGTGATCCATGGCAGCCGGGATGCCGCAGACAGTATCTGTATCAAAGTGCTGGATAATCCGGGGATCGTCGCCGCTGTAGGCATCAATCACCGTTAATGCCTCAAGCGTCAGCGCTGGCGCTTTCATTAAGGCAATACTGGCGGCGATGTGAAATTCCACTAATTGCTCATAACTCAATACAGGCGCGGTAATAAATACCGCATCAGGCAGTGTGTTAATCGCCCCAGGTTCAGCCTGCGTTAATTGCTTGATATAGATTGGCCAGCTATCAGGGACCGCTGTGCCGGGTTCAGGGTAGAAGCGGGTGCCCCATTTCATCGTCCCGCGCTGCTCCTTATAGCCGAACTCTTCCATCGTTTTCCGCATTAACCCTAAACAGTGTTGACTGTTTTTGTGCGTACTGGTTTTCAGCACATGGGTTGCTTTGTGGTAATAGCGGAAGGCAGAGGGCTTATCATAATAAAAACCCACTGATAGCGTGCACACGCTGTCAGTATTGAATCGTTGAATAAGTGCAGTCTGCTTTCCGGCCTGGTGATGATCAATGATGCTTAACGCGTCGAGCGTTTGCGGCGTTGCCTTAATTAAAGCGAGTCTTAATGCATGATTCAGTTGTGAAGTAGGGTCACCACCCAGTGTCAGCCCAAATGAAAATACATTTTCCGGCAATGTTTTTAACGCCCCAGGGTCGCCGCGGGTCACCTGTTCAATCAATACCGGCCAGTTATCCGGCACCTGAGTGCCGGGTGCTGTCACGTAATATTTTTCGGTTCCCCATGCGATTCTGCCGTGCGTGTCATCCACGTTAAGGTCGTTCATTGCTGTCTCCATAATATGCAAACAGCGTTGGCTGTTTTTATGGGAACTGGCGCTTAATACCCGCGTCGCCTGCTGGTAATAACGGGTCATTGATGCCTTATCGTAATAACGCACCTGCGGCAAACGGCATACCGCGTGGGTAGTAAAGAGGCGCATAAACGCATTGTCTTCACGGATGCTATAGAGGTCAATATTACTCAGGGCATCAAGTGTAGTGGCAGGCGATTTCACTAAGGCCAGTGTCAGCGCACGGTTAAGTTCATTTTTATGCGCCTCATCCAGTGTTGACCTTAACGGAAATAATTTAATATCCAGGTTGTGTAAGGTGCCGGGGCTGGCATAGGTTACGCGATCAATCAATACCGGCCAGCTTATCGGCGGGGGATAGTCAGATTCAGCGAAACTCAGGGCCGGAAAAAGCAAGCCTATGAGTAAACAAGATTTCATCGCATTACCTCTAAAATCTTGTCACCAGAATCCCAGATAGCTTCTCTTATATCACGATCCAAAATGATGCATTCCTCTGATGCCCATCCGACTGGAGGGCGTCTGCGTTCACCATGAATCCGGAATGCCGAGCGGCCAAAGGTTGTGCCTTCAATTTGTTCCAGAACCAGTGTAACAGGGCCTTTAGAGTGTGTTTTAGCAGTAATCTTATACCGCCCCCGCGGCAGCGGACCCAACCCTTTTACCTGCTGGCGATCGGGGTTGTTTTTATTGGTCATACGCCCGGCGTAGCCTTTCCCCCTATACCGGCTGTTGTGGTAAATTTCGCCGGTACTTTGATGATAAGTCCATGTCATATCACGCTCCTTTATGCCGTGCGGCGGGTGTCCCAGCTGTCTGAATGAATGAGATTACCGTCGCGGTAGTGCCAGCTGATCTTCTCGTAATGCAGTTCTACGCCTTCAAGATGATTACAGCGCTCGCCATAATCAGACTTAATGTCATACATCATCGCGTGCAGCCCTGTGACGTAAGCATTCTTCAGCAGCACGGTGAAGTAGTTCTCTTCTTGCCCGGCATCGTTGATGCGGTAGTAACGGAATTCCGCTGAGCGCAGCATCCTGCCGGTGGTGAGGGCCTGGTAGAGATAAGGGGAGGCGTAATCGAGCTCTTTGGTGAAAGAGACCGGCTCATGGCGGTGGTTAACCACTATTTTGCCGCTGTGAAAGTCGGTCGGCAGTTCAATACAATGCTCAATATCGAGCACTTCGATGCTGTTTTCCCGCCCGCGTACGTCCACCAAGCCGTGAATATCCGCGCCGCCGTCATCTTTTAACCATAAATAAACCGGAATAGCCATGTAAGTCGGCCTTAATCGCGAGGGGGCATTTCCCGCGGGATAATACGCCTGGGATAAATAAAGAAAAGCGACAATTTATCTGAAAACAGAGTAGGGATGTTATTAGGCGGGCAATGAAGAGAAGGTGTTAGTGAATCGTGTTAGTGGTTTACGTAACGGGTTTTTTATTAAAGAAATAAGAAAATAACCCGGCAGGAAATAAAATCTGGGGCAAGGGCAGTGTGTTATCACGCCTCAATAACCTGATGGGGTTTTCGCCTGCCCATAGCATAAAAATGGCCTGGGGAAGAGGTTTGCAGGCGTTGAAGATCCTTTAATGTCCATTGATTAGCCTGCGTCACAAAACGGATGAAAAGTCGCCATACGTGTGACTAAATGTGATTACTTTCACATCAATCTTGCTGCGCCATGAGTATAAAAACGCCAATTCAACAAAAACGAAACGGCGGTTCAATATGAAAATGCAAGACGCGCAGCCCGGCACCGCAGAACGCCCGATCTTTGTGCGGCACCTGCTGGCCTATGGCGGCGGTAACCTGCTCGGCAGCGGCGCACTGGCGATTGCCGGGGCCTGGCTGCTCTACTTCTACACCACTTTTTGTGGGCTGACCCTGCTGGAAGCCTCGGCGATTTTCTCGGTCGCCAGCATTATTGACGCCATCAGTAACCCGTTGATGGGCTACCTCACCGATAACTTCGGCCACACCCGGCTTGGGAAACTCTTCGGCCGCCGCCGCTTTTTCCTGCTGATCGGCGCGCCGCTGATGCTGTTCTACCCGCTGTTGTGGGTCGAGGGCTTTGGTTTCTGGTACTACCTCTCCACTTACGTGATTTTTGAGCTGATTTATACCTCCGTGATGGTGCCGTATGAAACGCTGGCCACCGAGATGACCACCAATTTCGCGGTACGATCCAAACTCACCGGGTATAAAGCGATTTTCGGCAAGATGGCGAACTTCCTGGCGGCCTTTATCCCCGGCCAGTTCATCCTGATCTACGGCAAAGAGTCAGCCCAGCCGTTTTTCTATACCGGCCTGACCTACGGCGCGATCCTGTTTATTGCCGTCGGCCTGCTTTACCTCTCCAGTTGGGAGCGCGATGTCAAAGAGCTGCGCCCGCTGGACCTGCATAAAAAGAGCCTCGGGCAGACCATGCTGTCGCTGGTGCGGGATATGATCTCCACCTTCCATCTGCGGGTGTTCCGCAAGCACCTCGGCATGTATTTGTTTGGGTTCGGCGCGGAGTGGCTGTTTGCGTCAGTGTTCACCTACTTTGTGATTTTCGTGTTGCAGTATGATCCGGCGATGGTGGCCGGGCTGAACAGCCTGAACTCGATCCTGCAACTCTTCTCTACCGCCATTTTCATCGCGCTGTGCGTGAAAAAGGGCTTCAGCAAACCTTACATCCTGGCGCTGGGCATTGTGGTGTTCTCGGTGGGCTGCTACACGCTGCTCTACTTTATGCACCTGCCGGCCGCGTATGCCACCGTCGCGATGCTCGGCATCACGGTGGTGTTCGGCATCGGCACCGGCGGCGTGTATTACATCCCGTGGACGGTCTACACCTTCCTGGCCGATGTGGATGAAGCCTTTACCGGCCGCCGCCGTGAAGGCATCTACGCCGGGGCGATGACCTTCTCCGGCAAGCTGATGCGCTCGGTGATTGTGTTCGTGATGGGCGCGATCCTCAGCTACTACGGCTTCCAGTCCAAATCCCATACCCAGCCGGAAAGCGCCGTGATGGCGATTGCGCTGGTGTTCTGCATCGGCGTCATCGGGCTGGCGCTGGTGGCGATGGTGTTCAGCAAGCAGATGAAACTCAACCGCGAAACCCACCTGGTGGTGCTGAATGAAGTGGCGCGCATCAAACAGGGCGGCCGTATCGCGGATGTCACCCCGGATACGCGCGCCGTGATGGAGAACCTGATCGGCTACCGGTATGAGGAGTGCTGGGGCAACAGCGCCGTCTGCCGCAAAATGCTCGCGCCTGCGGTGGGCAAACCGGCCGATGTGCCGCCGCTGCACCCTTAACCCCGGAACGGTGCGCAGAGGAAATTTTCTGATGCACCTCAAAAAAATTGAAACGATGTTTTATTTTAATTTGTCGCCCCTTTTTATTTGCGTTAGGATGCGTGACAACTAAGCGGCCCCGCGGGGGCGGCGGCACAATGAGGGAATTATGATGAGTCTTGATACGTCTTCTCAGCAGAACTTTTCGCTGCAAAGCTTCTCACTGCAAAACAAGGTGGCGCTGGTCACCGGCTGTGACACCGGGCTGGGGCAGGGCATGGCGCTCGGCCTGGCACAGGCCGGGTGTGACATCATCGGCGTGAACATTGTCGAGCCAACCGACACTGAGCAGCAGGTCACGGCGCTGGGCCGCCGTTTCCTCAGCCTGACCGGCGACCTGCGTGACACCAGCATCATTCCCGATCTGGTGGGCCGTGCAGTGGCAGAGTTCGGCCGCATCGATGTGCTGGTCAACAATGCCGGCATCATCCGCCGCGAAGACGCCCTGGCGTTCAGCGAGAAAGACTGGGATGACGTCATGAACATCAACATCAAAGCGGTGTTCTTTATGGCGCAGACGGTGGCGAAGCAATTTATCGCCCAGGGGGAAGGCGGCAAAATCATCAATATCGCCTCGATGCTCTCCTTCCAGGGCGGCATCCGCGTGCCGTCTTACACCGCGTCGAAAAGTGCGGTCATGGGCGTGACCCGTCTGCTGGCCAACGAGTGGGCGAAGCACGGCATCAACGTTAACGCCATTGCCCCCGGTTACATGGCCACCAACAATACCCAGCAGTTGCGCGCAGACGAAGCCCGCAGCCAGGAGATCCTCGGGCGCATCCCGGCGGGCCGCTGGGGCCTGCCGCAGGACCTGATGGGGCCGGTGGTGTTCCTCGCGTCTCCGGCGTCGGACTACATCAACGGCTACACTATTGCTGTCGACGGCGGATGGCTGGCACGTTAACCCTTCTTTGGCCGCGGCATCAGCCGGGGCCACTCAACAGACCGGGCGCGGCATTATCTGCACCCAGAGGAGAGAAAGATGAAAATTGCACTGATGATGGAAAACAGCCAGGCGGCAAAAAGCCCGGTGGTACTGAAGCAGCTCACGGATGTCGCGAATGAGAAAGAGCACAGCGTCTTCTGCGTCGGCATGAGCGACGAGCAGGATCACCACCTGACGTACATTCATCTGGGCATCATGGCGAGCCTGCTGCTGAACTCAAAAGCGGTGGATTTCGTGGTGACCGGTTGCGGCACCGGGCAGGGCGCGCTGCTGTCGCTGAACCTGCACCCCGGCGTCAGCTGCGGTTACTGCATCGATCCGGCGGACGCCTTCCTGTTCGCGCAGATCAACAACGGTAACGCGCTGGCGCTGCCGTTTGCCAAAGGTTTTGGCTGGGGTGCAGAGCTGAATGTGCGCTATATCTTTGAGAAAGCCTTTACCGGCGAGCGCGGTGCGGGCTACCCGCCGGAGCGCAAAGAGCCGCAGGTGCGCAATGCGGGCATCCTGAACCAGGTGAAAACCAGCATGCTGAAAGGCGGCTGCGTGGAAACCCTGCGCGCCCTTGACCAGGAACTGGTGAAAACCGCCGTCACCGGCGAACGCTTCCAGCAGTGTTTCTTTGAAAACTGTCAGGATAACGCGATCGAAGCTTACGTGCGTGAGGTCCTGGGCCAGGCATAACCGCGCTGGGCCAGGTGTAACTCACCCGGCAGACCTGAATAAAAAGCCCGCAGATGCGGGCTTTTTTATGGCACAGGCCGGGAGGTCATTACGGCCCCACCGGTTTTGGGTTGACCAGCGGCGGCGTGTCAACCAGCGCCGGGCCATTCTCAATGGCGGCGGTGGTGGTCAGCGGTTCCGGCGTTGCGACCGTTTCCGGCACCAGAATCACCTTGCGGCACTCTTCCTCTTTCTTCTCGAAAATCTCATAGCCTTTGGCGGCATCATCCAGCGACAGCTTATGGGTGATGATCTCTTCCGGTTTCAGCAGCCCCTGCTCAATCAGCGGCAGCAGCTCCGGCAGGTAGGCCTGCACATGGGTCTGGCCCATTTTGAAGGTCAGCCCTTTGTCGAACGCATCCCCAAACAGGAAACCGTGGATAAAGCCGGCATACACGCCCGGCACGCTGACGATGCCGCCGCGGCGCACTGCCGCGATGCACTGGCGCAATGCTTTGCCGCTGCTGCCTTCCAGTTTCAGGTTGGTCAGGATGGTTTCGGTGGTGCTGCCTTTGGCCTCAAAGCCCACGGCATCGATCACCGCATCGACGCCACGGTTGCCCGGCGTCTGCTCAATAATCGCCTCGGCCGGGTCATCCGTCTCATCGAAATTCACCGGGATCACGCCATAGCGCTCCTGCGCAAACGCCAGCCGGTAGGGGTGATGGTCGATCATGAAAATCTGCTCGGCACCCAGCATCCGTGCACAGGCGGCGCTCAGCAGGCCAACCGGCCCGGCACCGAAAATCGCCACCCGTGAGCCTTTGCCGACCTGGGCGTTTTTCACTGCCTGCCAGGCGGTCGGCAGGATGTCAGAGAGGAACAGGACTTTGTCATCCGACAGCAGATCCGGCACTTTGAACGGCCCGGTATTGGCTTTCGGCACACGCACATATTCCGCCTGGCCGCCGGGAATGCCGCCGTACAGGTGGCTGAAGCCAAACAGCGCGGCCGGCGGTGGGATCTGCTTCTTATTAATGATGGCGCCACGGCCGGTGTTGGTGGTTTCACAGGCGGCAAACTGCTGCATACGGCAGAAGAAACAGTCCCCGCAGGCGATAACAAACGGGATAACGACCCGGTCGCCTTTCTGCACCGCCGTGACATCGCGCCCGGCTTCCACCACTTCACCCATAAACTCATGGCCGAAAATATCGCCATGTTCTGTTTTAGGGATTTTACCGCGGTAGAGGTGCAGGTCGGAGCCACAGATGGCGGTGGCGGTCACGCGCAGGATAATGTCATCCTGATCGACGATCCCAGGGTCGGCGACGTTATCAACACTGACCTTATAGGGGCCATGATAAGTAAGTGCTTTCACAGTTTTATCCTTTTTATGAGGAAGACCTCCTTAACTGTAGCGGCACTTGAGCAATTCTGCCGGGCGATAGGGGGGCCGGCGGCACCCAGAATCAAAAAATCAGACAAGATGCCAGACTGCCGCGCCACCCGCAAAAAGGGAATAAATATCCTGCCTGTTTATATTGAGACTTATAATTATTCACGACACAAATAATACGAAACCTCTGGTGATACTTTATTAACGCTAAAAATAAATGACATGCGGCGTTACGTTAATTCATCCGTTTTTCAGTGGCGAAGGGCGTATTATTAACGCCGTTTTACCAAAGGGAATGTATGCCTTTTAGTGTGCCGGCGATGAAAGCCGGCACAACACCTATCATGTCGTGAGCAGGTATTTATGATGAAAAAATATACACGTTTTCTGGGTATGATGATGGCGGGTGCGCTGGTTGCCGGTTCACTGGCACCGGCAGCCTATGCCACAGAGCAAGGGCGTGAGCGGCGCGAGGCACGTGATACGCGGCAGGACGCCCGCCGGGACGCGCGGGAAGAGAAACGCGAGTGCGTGATCCACGATGATAAAAGCAACCATGAATGCCGTGAAGATAAACGTGAGGCTAAAGAGGAAGGCCGTGAGGAAGCACGCGATATTAAATGGTAATGCTGCCTGAAGGGAATGTATCTTTTTCGCGGGCGAATCAGGCATAGTGTGAAAAAACAATGAACCTATTAATCATGGTAAATCCTTTCCTGGAAAGAACAGGGTGATTTATTCTGGTTATTCTTCCGCTGTATTATTTCACTGCCTGCATTCCCAACAGAAAAAAATCACGCCAGAAAAGCCAGACAGAAAACCAGGCAGCAAAAAGCCCGCACAGTCTCCTGCGCGGGCTTCTTTAAATCTGGCTCCTCTGACTGGACTCGAACCAGTGACATACGGATTAACAGTCCGCCGTTCTACCGACTGAACTACAGAGGAATCGTGTGAACGGGGCGGATAATAACGGGCTGCTGCCGTGCTGTCAAAGGGTTGTCATAAAAAGTGATGCGTTTGTCGTTATTTTGTGCACGTCGTTGATATTTTTAGCGATTTGGCGGCGCGCACCGGGCGCGCCGCCGGGGATCAGCGCCGCGCGAGCGTGACCCGGTAGTGGTAAACCGGCGCACTCAACAGGAAATCAGCATGGACGCTCGGGCTCCAGGAGTCATCCCCGCCCACGCCCATGTGCGCGCCGTCCAGATGCAGCCAGGTGCCCGGCTCGTCACGCAGCAGGTGGCGGTGGCTGGTGGCTGTCAGTTGTTCGCGGCTGTGGCGGCCCAGGCTGAAATGGAAGCGGCCCTCAATCTGCCAGCCGCCGTATGCCAGTTCACGCGTGTCGCAACGCAGGCCGTTTTCCGTCGGGAAGACATAAGGGGTGTGCATCGCCGCCAGCGGCAATTGCCAGCGCCCATGTTGCGCCGCCAGTTTCCTGTCCGGGTAGTTCTCATGCGGGCCGAGGCCCAGCCAGGCCGCCTGTTGTGCCACGGTTGCCAGCTGGGTACGCAACCCGATGCGCGGCGGCGGTACACTGCCCGCCACCTCGACCGTGACATCAATATGCAGGCGGCCCTGCCGGTCAATCAGCCAGGTTTTGCGGCTGCGCAACACGCCGCGTCCGTTTGCCAGATAGAGGTGATCGCTGTTGAGCTGCACCCCCTCTGCCACGTCGGCGGCGCTGAACGCCAGCAATTCCGGCACCAGCTCATAGAGCCCGGCGGCTTTCCAGCGCTCTGCCCAGGCGTTCGGGTCGATGCGCGTCACCTCGCTGACGCCGATGTCATTGTCCAGCGGCGCACGCACAAATTCGTCCGTCAGCGGGGAGAGCAGCCCCGGTTCACCGTGCTGCGTCCACTGCATCAGCGTGCCGTGCGTGCGGCTGAACTGCCAGCGCTGGTCGCCGTGGCTGACGTCGTACGCGTCGTCGGTGGTCTGCAACGCCGGGGCGATCCCGGTGGGCAGCGCAGGCGGCACGGCGAGGAACTGCGGCAGCGGCCACTGATCCCAGGCGCTGCGGTGCCCGGCCTCTGACCAGGCGGTCGCCGCAGGCTGAATCACCTCCACGCTCAGCCAGCTCTCCCCCGCAGCCGGCAACGCCGCCTCCAGCGTGATACGCTGCACGCCGTTCGGCGGCAGGTCGAGTGTGACCTCACCCTGCGCCAGCGGTTCGCCATCCTGTTCTATCCGCCAGTGCAGGCGCTCGTTATCGCTGTGGCGGAACAGGTATTCGCTGGTGACCTCCAGCGTCAGCGGGTCAGTGCCGGTCAGGCGGAACTGGAAGAACTGCTGCGCGCGCTGTGCCTCAAACAGGGACGGGTGGGGCGTGCGGTCAGCGAATACCAGCCCGTTCATGCAGAACTGGCGATCGTTCGGCGTGTCGCCAAAATCCCCGCCGTACGCCTGCCACGGCCGCCCCTGATCATCAAGTCTGGTCAGGGATTGATCCGCCCAGTCCCAGACAAAGCCACCCTGCAACCGCGGATGCTTGCGGAACGCCTGCCAGTAGCGCGCAAAACCGCCAAAACTGTTGCCCATCGCGTGGGCGTATTCGCACAGGATCAGCGGGCGCGACTCATCCGGCAGGCCGATCCATTTTGCCAGTGACCATTTCGGCACCGCCGGGAAGGGCTGGTCTTCGTCCACCCGCGCGTACATCGGGCAGATAATGTCGGTGGCGGCGCTGTCTGCCCCGCCGCCCTCATACTGCACCGGGCGGGTCGGGTCAGCGGATTTCACCCAACGGTAGAGGGCATCATGGGTGCTGCCGTGGCCGGATTCATTGCCCAGCGACCAGATAATAATGCAGGCGTGGTTGCGGTCGCGCTGCACCATCCGCGTAACGCGTTCGCTGAAGGCAGCAAACCAGCGCGGATCGTCCGACAAACGGTTCATCGGCTGCATCCCGTGGGTTTCGATGTTCGCCTCATCCACCACATACAGCCCGTAGCGGTCACACAGCTGGTACCAGCGCGGCACGTTCGGGTAGTGCGAGCAGCGCACCGCGTTGAAGTTGTGCTGCTTCATCAGCATGATGTCGCGGATCATCGAGGCCTCGTCCACGACCTGGCCGCGATCGGGGTGATGCTCGTGACGGTTGGTGCCGCGGATCAACAGCGGCCGGCCGTTCAGCGTCAGCAGGCCGTTTTCAATCGCCACCTGCCGGAACCCGACGTCATAGGCTTCCGCTTCCAGCAACTCACCGGTGCGCGGGCAGAGTGACACCACCACCCGGTAAAGGTGCGGCGTTTCGGCGCTCCAGAGCCGGGGCTGTGGCACCGGCAGCCGCAGCGTCACGCGGTCGTGATAGTGGCCGCGCTCGTCGATGGGATCGCTGCCAAACGGGCGGCAGAGCATCGCCACCTGGTGGTCGCCGTCCCACAGCGACACCGCGACCTGATAGTCCGCCTGCTGCGCCGGCGTCAGGTTGGCGTGCACCTCGGCCACCAGTTCCCCCTGGTGGAACCCGGCGGCCAGCGGCGTGCTCAGCCGCACATCGGTGAGGTGCACCTCAGGTTTATGCAGCAGCGTGACATCCCGGAAGATGCCGCTCATGCGCCACATATCCTGATCTTCCAGATAGCTGCCCGCACACCAGCGCAGCACCATCACTGCCAGCCGGTTCTCGCCCTCGTGCAGGAACGGTGACAAATCAAACTCTGCCGGCAGGCGGCTGTCCTGCGAGAAGCCGACAAACGCACCATTGCACCAGAGGTAAAAGGCCGCGTTAACGCCGTCGAAAATGATGCGCGTCTGCCCGGTAGCCAGCCAGCCGTCCGGCACCCGCAGCTGGTGCGAATAGCAACCGGTGGGGTTCTCCGCCGGGACAAACGGCGGGTTGACCGGGATCGGGTACTGCACGTTGGTGTAGATCGGCGCATCAAAGCCCGCCAGTTGCCAGTTGGACGGCACCGCCAGCGTGGCGGCGTCCGGCAGGTCGGCCTCCAGCCAGGTTTCCGGCACCGCCTCCGGGCGCGGGAAATAGCTGAACGCCCAGTCGCCGTTCAGGCTGTGGCGGCTGGGGGACGGCGCATCATCGCGCGCGGTTTGCGGGTCACGCCAGCTGGCAAACGGCGGGTGTGCCGGCAGCCGGTTCAGGTGGGTGATAACAGGGGACTCCCAGGCGCGGGCGGCCAGCAGCGCGGCCAGGGAACAGCGGGAAACAGCAGAATCAGCACTCATTTCAGGCTCCGGCAGTAAAATGTTATGCGCTCACAATTTACGGTTACACTGCCTGCGGGGCGGGTGGCTGTAAAGCCGGAGGCAAGCAGGGGGTGAGCAGGTTCACACTTTATCGCGGGTGGGTGGGGGCATCCCTTGCCCCAGGGGAGGTGCTTACGGCAGGGTGACGACCATTTTCCAGCCGGTGGGGGTGCCGTCGGCGTTGACGTACAGGATGCCGTTGCCGGACGCCGGCTTGCCGATGCGCTCGTTTATCGTCCCGGCCGGGTAGACCGGGAAAGTGTGGTTGGGGTTTTTCCAGCCTGAAACGCTTTTTGCCTGACAACCCCGGCTGATAAAGCTGATGTTGCCGGTACAGCTGAAGCTGTCGAACGTCACGTTGTAGAACTGTACCGCCGCCCCGGAAACCAGCGCGGCATTGGCGATATGGCCGCCGTTGACGATCGCCGTGGACTGGTAGGCCCCGGCATACGTCCCGGTAAAAATGCAGTTGTTGAATGTTATCGGCATATAGCCGCTGCTCGCCACTTTGGTGCCGTTCACCTTGCCGGTGATTTTGGTGTCGTAGAAGGTGATGTTGCCGAGGATGTTGCTCGACAGGGAGATGTCTTTCAGTTCGCCTTTGATAATCTTCACATTCTGCGCGTTGTAGCGGAAATCGAGCTTTTCCACGGTGGGGTTAATCAGCGTGACATCGCGCTCCACCATCAGCAGGTCATCCACTTCCGCTTCCGCCAGCGTGAGGTGGGACGCCGGGGAGGCGATATACCAGCTGCCGAAGCGGCAACTGCTGAACACCGATTTGGTGCCGTAGCTGGTGCTGCAAACGGCACCGGAGGCGTTGAAGTTCCTGACCTCTGCCCGATCGGTGCCGATGTTGACCGACAGCTTGGTGGTCACGCCCGGTTTCTGGCCGGTGACGGAGTCCTCCAGCGCCGCATCCATAAACACCTGGTTAATGGTGCTGTTGCCGATGATGATGTTGTGGTTCTGGTACTTCAGGCCGGAGGCCAGCCCGGTGGTGCCGTCATCTTCGGTGAGCACAATCAGCCGCTCGGCGTGGATGTTGTCAAACATATTGCGGACGTTGTTGTTGATGAAAATACCGCGGTGGTAGGCCTGTTCACACTGGATTGATGAAATATGGGTGGCGTTGAAGGTGTCCCCGGAGGAGCCGATCTCCAGCGCCCATTTTTTCAGGTTGCCGCAGCGTTCCACGCTGAGCCGCTCGAAGGTGGAATCCCAGACTGAATCCATATTGATGCCGGTGCCGTTGAAACTGCTGACGCGGATATGGCCGCCGACAAACCACTGGCCTTTGATGTAAATGCCGTTCAGCTCCGTATCGCGGTTGTCGCAGTCCACCACCAGGTCGCCGTCAATCACCAGCCGGCTGCTGCGGCCGCTGTTGGGTTGGTCGGTCGGGTCGCCCATGATGATGGCGTAGTCGCCGTCAAAGCCTTTTGGGTTGATCTTAAAGCGGCCGGAGTCATCGGCCATCACGCGTTTGATCAGGGTGAAATCCAGCGTGCCGCTGACCCGCCACGGCCCGTTCTGGAAAATCACCGTTTTATTGGCCGACGCCTTCAGATAGGCGCGCATATGCTGGGTGCAGTCTTTGGTGCCGCCGGGGGTGCAGCCAAAATCCACCGGCAAAAGCTGCTCGGCGACCCGGTGCCAGCGGTGGCCGCCTTTGGTGACGATATATTCGCCGTTATCATCGGGCGAGGTTTTATCACTCATCAGCGCCACAAACGGGCCGCCGCCGCTGGGTTTTCCGCCATTTGTCAGCCAGTCGGAAAAATAGCTGATCACCATAATAAACTGGCCGTCTTTGGTGGGTTCAATGGTGCGCAGGGTAGCAATATCTTTGCAACTGTCCATCAGGCATTCCTCATGATAAATAGGGTAAGGAAAATAAATGAATCAGGTGATCACCCTCTGTAGTTGTAATGGAGTGGCGGGGCGGCGTCCAATGAATAACAGCGGAATAATTCTTATTAATCTATATAACTGTTTTACTTGTTTTTTGAGGGTTTTTTAGGCCGGAAACGGCAAATTTCCCCTCCCTGAAGCCAGTATGAAAAAGTATTTAACGATAAAGAAACGTGGCCGGCAGGGGAAATTTGTGTGCTGTCACAGATTAGCATGAAATAAAGGCGGAACTTTTATTCAGCTAATGTGAATTATTAAAGAGTCATAACCAATAAACAGCGTTTTTGGCGATAAACAGGAAAAGAAAAATAAAGGGACGCGGGAAAAGCAAAAAGCCCGCACAGTCTCCTGCGCGGGCTTCTTTAAATCTGGCTCCTCTGACTGGACTCGAACCAGTGACATACGGATTAACAGTCCGCCGTTCTACCGACTGAACTACAGAGGAATCGTGTGAACGGGGCGGATAATAACGGCCTGCCGGGGGCTTGTCAAAGCCCGGATTTCATTTGCAGAACTGTTTGCTGCAACCTTCGCCAATTTGTGCGTGGCGTAACCGGATGCGGGGGCATCACGGCGGCTTAGGGCTGTGCGGCGAGCCATAAGTTTGCATTATGTTGGTGCACCGGCAAGGGGCAGGGCAGCAGGCAACAGCGGCCAGCCCCGGCCTGGATTACGCAGGGCAGAGCGGTTTCACGTTACTTTCCGGGGGATTAGCGCCGCCGCACGCCGGGCCATACGGTGACGCAGCGACTCTGGCCTGTTTCTTGCTGACCCTTATCAGGTGATCCCTTTCCTGATGCATTTGGAGGCAGCGATGAATTTAAGACGGTTAAAATACTTTGTGAAAATCGTCGAGATCGGCAGTCTGACCCAGGCCGCAGAGATCCTGCACATTGCCCAGCCTGCGCTGAGCCAGCAACTGGCGACGCTGGAAGGAGAGCTGAAGCAGCAGTTGTTAATCCGTACCAAGCGCGGCGTCACGCCGACCGAGGCGGGAAATATTTTGTATGCCCATGCGCAGACCATCCTGCGCCAGTGCGAACAGGCGCAGAATGCGGTCACCGGCGTCGGGCAGGCGCTCAGCGGCCAGGTCTCTGTAGGGCTGACGCCCGGCTCGGCCGCCTCCCAGCTGGCATTGCCGCTGTTGCAGGCGGTACGCGAACAACACCCCGGCATCCTGCTCTATTTAGATGAAAATATCGGCAGTGCGCTGGGCGAAGCGATTGTGAGCGGCCGGGTGGATATGGCGATGCTCTACGGCAATAAACCGGCCAATGGCCTGTGCTATACGCCGTTACTGAAAGAGGATCTCTACCTGGTCGGCACGCTGGCGGTACCCAACCCAGGGGCGTCGGTTGAGCTGTCTGAGGTGGCGAAACTCAATTTGTTCCTGCCGCGCAGCCACCATGTGATGCGCAAGCTGGTGGATGACGCCCTGGCGCTGCGCCGTTTGCAGGCCACGGTGATTGGTGAGATTGAATCCGTGCCGACGTTGACGGCCGCCGTCGCCAGCGGGCTGGGGGCGACCATTTTACCGGAGTCCGCCGCGCGGGCGCTGGCCGGCCCGGCGCGGGCATGGGTGTCACGCATCAACTGCCCGGCGCTGCAGGTGCCGCTCTCGCTCTGCCTTTCCGACAGCCTGCCGCTCTCTGCCGCCGCCGCCGCGGTGAAAGAGATCCTGTTGTCCCTGATGAGCGAATCCCCCTCCGCCACCCGCATGGCTGCCGTGGCGTAACGGCACACCGCAAAAATCGATCCGGGCGCGCACGTTGCAGGCGGGGCCGCCCGGCGAATCCTTTTTCAGGGTGTGCCGCCCGCCCCCCGCCCCCCGCCGTGTATCGCCGGCATGATAAGTATCGCCGGCATGATAAGTATCGCCGGCGTGGCCGGGCTGCACCTGCCGCGGGCTTTATTGCCGGGCAGAAGGTGCAAAAAAGGCGATCGAAAAAATGAGTAAAAAAAAGCCTTTGCAGGATAGGCGTTTGTAAATCATTATTTGAAATGTGGTTTCACTTACCTTCTCGCAGGCCAATCTTGAACGTCATCAATGCCGTGCACCAGCGCGTTGCCAGCACACGCTGGTATACCAACCGTAAAAGTTACCGGGTGCTGTTCTGGCGTGAAATCACGCCGCTGGCGGTGCCTATTTTCCTGGAAAATACCTGCGTCCTGTTGATGGGGGTGCTGAGCACCTTCCTGGTCAGCTGGCTCGGCAAAGAGGCGATGGCCGGGGTCGGGCTGGCAGACAGCTTCAACATGGTGGTGCTCTCTTTCTTCGCGGCGGTGGATCTCGGCACCACAGTGGTGGTGGCGTTCAGCCTCGGTAAGCGTGACCATAAACGGGCGCGGGCTGCGGCGCGGCAGTCGCTGGTATTGATGACGGTGGTGTCTGTGCTGCTGGCGGGCGGCATCCATCTGGCCGGGGAGCAGATTGTTGACGTGATTGCCGGGGCCGCCACGCCGGAGGTGAAAGCGCTGGCGCTCTCCTACCTGCAAACCACCGTCTGGAGTTACCCGGCGGCGGCGATTGCGCTGATCGGCAGCGGCGCGTTGCGCGGCGCCGGCAACACCAAAATCCCGCTGCTGATCAACGGCGGCATGAACATCCTCAATATCATCATCAGCAGCATCCTGATTTACGGGCTGTTTGGCTGGGACGGCCTGGGCTTTGTCGGGGCCGGGCTGGGGCTGACCATTTCACGCTATATCGGCGCCATCGGCATTATCTATGTGCTGATGATCGGCTTTAACCCGGCGCTGCACATTACCCTGCGCAGTTATTTCACCCCGCTGAAATGGAATATTCTGTGGGAAGTGCTGGCCATCGGTTTGCCGGCCAGCATTGAATCGGTGCTGTTTAACGGCGGCAAACTGCTGACGCAGATGTTTGTGTCCGGCATGGGCACCAACGTGATTGCCGGTAACTTTATTGCGTTTTCCATCGCCTCACTGATTAACCTGCCGGGCAGCGCACTTGGCTCCGCTTCCACCATCATCGTCGGCAAACGGCTCGGCAAAGGGCAGATTGGGCAGGCGGAGCGGCAATTGCGCCATGTGTTCTGGCTCTCCACCATTGGGTTAACGCTGATCGCCTGGAGTACCGCGCCGTTCGCCGGGCTGTTCGCCTCGTTCTACACCCGTGAGGAGGATGTGAAAGAGGTGGTGAAACACCTGATCTGGCTCAACGCGCTGTTTATGCCGATCTGGGCGGCCTCCTGGGTGCTGCCGTCCGGGCTGAAGGGCGCACGGGATGCGCGCTTCGCGATGTGGGTGTCGATGCTGGGCATGTGGGGCTGCCGCGTGGTCGCCGGGTACACGCTGGGGATTGTGCTCGGCCTGGGCGTGGTCGGCGTCTGGCTTGGGATGTTCCTGGACTGGACGGTGCGCGGTGCCTTCTTCTACTGGCGGATGGTCAGCGGCCGCTGGCTGTGGAAATACCCGCGGCTGAAACAGGGCGAGGTGGCACCGGCGCCGGTGAAAACGCACTGGCTGAAAGCGAGAAGCTCCCGCTGATCCGGCAGGGCATCCGCATTTTTTTCACTAAGCAGCGCAAAAATGCGTATTTCCGTTGGCGGCAAAAACGCGGTCTACTCAGGGTTGTGCACCACACTGACCCTGACCCCGGAGGATGGCATGACGCGTTTACTGGCCTTTTTATTTCACCGCACCCCAGGCACGGCCGCACCCCGGCCGCCGTACGAGGTGGATGCCGCCGCGCTGTGCGACGTGCTGATCCCCACCAGTGCGCTGTATGGGCTGACGTTCCATCCTTCGGTGCAGCGGCATTATGGAAAATAGCCGCTACCGCCTCAGCCTGCGCTACTGCTACTGGAACGAACTGTGCACTGAACGCCTGCCCTGACCGGCAGGTGTTTTTTTTACGGCAGAGATCAGGGTCACCCCTCCACTCAGGCCTGCGGGCTGTCCATGACCGCCATCAGCGTATCCAGCAAACCGGGAAAACGGGCGTTCAGGTCATCCCGCCGCAGTGAAATCAGGTTTTCCCGCCCTTGCGGCCGCTGCCAGATGACGCCGCTGTCGCGCAATACCCGCCAGTGATGGGTCATGGTGGATTTCGCCACGTCGCGCCGCAGCGCACCGCACGCCTGTTCGCCCTCTTTGGCCAGCGTCCTGACAATTTCCAGCCGCAGCGGGTTGCCTAACGCCAGCAACACATTTTCCAGGCGAATCTGATCCGTTTCCGGGTGGTTGGCAATCATAGTGTTCCTGTTGAGCATGAATTCAGCGGCGGCGGCCTACGCCGCCGGGCCGCTACTATACCAATCATGGCAGGCCCGGACCAACTCATCACGGGCGGGTGATGTGGTTAATTTTAGCGCAAATAGTTCGACGATACACGTACGGTTGTATTATGCTGATCCGCAGTAACCTGATGGCCGGCAATGGTGCCGGCCTGTGAGTGTCACTGACTAAGGACGCATCATGCCCCGAACCCTTCCTATCGAACGTTATCGCAACATCGGCATCTCCGCGCACATCGATGCCGGTAAAACCACCACCACGGAGCGCATCCTGTTCTACACCGGGATGAGCCACAAGCTGGGGGAAGTGCATGATGGCGCGGCAACCACTGACTGGATGGCGCAGGAGCAGGAGCGCGGGATCACCATCACCTCGGCGGCGGTGAGCTGCTTCTGGCCCGGCATGGACAACAGTGTCGAGCCACACCGCATCAACATTATTGATACGCCGGGGCACGTCGATTTCACCATCGAGGTGGAGCGCTCCATGCGTGTGCTGGACGGCGCGGTGATGGTGTATGACTCGGTGGGCGGCGTGCAGCCGCAATCGGAAACCGTATGGCGGCAGGCGAATAAATACCACGTGCCGCGGCTGGCGTTCGTCAACAAAATGGATCGCGCGGGCGCGGATTTCTTCCGCGTGGTGCAGATGATGATTGACCGCCTGAACGCCCACCCGGTGCCGATTGTGATCCCAATCGGCAGTGAGGAGCACTTCAGCGGCGTGGTCGATCTCAACAAAATGCGCGCCATCTACTGGGATGACGCCACCCAGGGCATGACGTTCCGCTATGCGCCGGTACCGGAGGATCTTATGCCGGTCGCACAGTTATGGCGCGAGAAAATGGTGTCGGCCGCGGCGGAAGCCAACGATACGCTGATGGATAAATACCTGAATCAGGGCGATTTGGAGGAGCAGGAAGTCACGCTCGGGCTGCGCCTGCGCACGCTGGCCGGGGAGATCCAGCCGATGCTGTGCGGCAGCGCCTTCAAAAACAAAGGGGTGCAGCGGATGCTTGACGCGGTGATTGACCTGATGCCGTCACCGGTGGATGTCCCGGCGGTGCAGGGCGTGGATGAGAAAGGCCAGGTGGCGGAGCGCCATGCCGCCGATGATGAGCCGTTCTCCGCGCTGGCCTTCAAGCTGATGACCGACCCCTACGTCGGCCAGCTCACCTTTGTGCGCGTCTATTCCGGCGTGCTGCGCAAAGGCGACAGCGTGTTCAACGCGGTCAAAGGCAAGAAAGAGCGCATCGGCCGTATTGTGCAGATGCACGCCAATGACCGGCACGAGGTGGATGAGATCCGCGCCGGGGACATCGCGGCCTGCGTCGGGCTGAAAGAGGTCACCACCGGGGAAACCCTCTGCGACCCGCAGGCGGTGATCACCCTGGAGCGGATGGAGTTCCCGGACCCGGTGATATCCCTGGCCATCGAGCCGAAAACCCAGGGCGACCAGGAGAAAATGGGCATCGCGCTGCAACGGCTGGCGGCGGAAGACCCCTCTTTCCACCTGCACACCGATGAGCAGTCCGGGCAGAGCATTATCTCCGGCATGGGCGAATTGCATCTGGAGATCATCGTTGACCGCATGAAGCGTGAGTTCGGCGTGGAGGCCAATATCGGCCGCCCGCAGGTGACGTACCGCGAAACCATCCGTAAAACGGTGCGTGACGTAGAAGGGAAATTTGTGCGCCAGTCCGGCGGGAAAGGCCAGTACGGCCATGTGGTGCTGACGCTGGAACCGCTGGCACCCGGCAGCGGGTTCCGCTTTGAGGATGCCACCAAAGGCGGCGTGGTGCCGCGTGAGTACATTCCGTCGGTGGAGAAGGGCATCCGTGAGGCGCTGAACAACGGCATTCTGGCGGGGTACCCGGTGGTGGATCTCAAGGCCACGCTGACCTTCGGCTCCTACCATGAGGTGGATTCGTCCGAGATGGCGTTCCGCATGGCAGCCATTTTCGGCTTCAAAGCGGCGGCGAAACAGGCCGATCCGGTGATCCTGGAGCCGGTCATGAAAGTTGAGGTCGAAACGCCGGAAGAGTACGCAGGCGGGGTGATGGGGTACCTGTCCTCACGCCGCGGCACAGTGCAGGGCATGGATGAGTTGCACGGTGCACGGGTGATCCGCGCTGAAGTGCCGCTGTCGGAGATGTTCAGCTATGCCACCACGCTGCGATCCATGACGCAAGGGCGCGCCTCTTACAGCATGGAGTTTGACCACTATGCAGAAGCGCCGCGCAACGTGGCGGAGGCGATCATCGCCGCGCGGGGGAATGCGTAACCCGCGGACGTAAACGCCGTGCGTTGACCGATGCCGCACCGGGCTGCCCCGGTGCGGCATTTTTACGTTCCCCACGGGATGTTCACAGTGCCCACGCCTGCCAACAGGCACTGACCTCAGCCGGTGAGGAGAGAAACAGCGTGGGCTGCGCGCAATCAGCAAGGCATTGCCGGTGCCTTGTTCTGTTGTGCGGCGTCGTCACGATCAGGTATTTCAGCATCTCAATCGTGAGGTGATCGCGTTGGTTTCCCATCTCAATGCCGCCCACCCGGTCACGTTCAAACAGCGTGCGGCGCACATAGCGCAGCAGCATATGCGGTAACGCAATATCCAGCAGAATCACCCCGGTCGCCCGGTTAAGCCGCTCCGGCAGGCAGCGGGTGTAATTTCCCTCAATTACCCAGCGCTCCTCCTGAACCGCCGCGCGGTGCAGCGCCAGAAACTGCGCCTCCGGCCGGGGCTGCCAGCGGGTGTGGGGAAGGTGATAGAGCTGATCAAGGTGCACCACCGGGCAGGCCGTTTTGCGGGCGATGGCGTGCGCCAGGGTCGATTTACCGCTGTTCGAGGGGCCAAGGATGCAGATACGGGGGCCGAGGTCAGACAGGGGGATAAATTTCTTCATCAGTGTGACTCCGTGTCCAGAACACAGGGGGAGCGATGTGTGCCGG
The DNA here is from genome assembly GCF_018257325.1 of Nissabacter archeti. NCBI lineage: Bacteria > Pseudomonadati > Pseudomonadota > Gammaproteobacteria > Enterobacterales > Yersiniaceae > Nissabacter > Nissabacter archeti. The sequence goes on along the minus strand of NZ_JAERKB010000001.1, from coordinate 443,075 downwards.
TGCCATAGGGATGATGCCGTGATGATAAGGGCTGTGATTAAAAATGGGGGAGAGGGCGGTTAATTCCGCACACGAAAAACAGGCCCAAACGAAAAAAGCCTGCTTTAAAAAGCAGGCTTTCCGAATTTGGCTCCTCTGACTGGACTCGAACCAGTGACATACGGATTAACAGTCCGCCGTTCTACCGACTGAACTACAGAGGAATCGTGTGAACGGGACGCATAATAGCGATGCGTACCGGCCTTGTCAAAGCAGAAAAAAGCGTAACGGTTTGTTTGCTGGCATTATGACCAAACGGCAGAAAATAACAGCATACCGTGCACGTTCTTTATTCTGCGGCCTGACGAACAGGCAAAATAATGATGAGAAATAGATAAACGAAAAAAGCCTGCTTTAAAAGCAGGCTTTTCGAATTTGGCTCCTCTGACTGGACTCGAACCAGTGACATACGGATTAACAGTCCGCCGTTCTACCGACTGAACTACAGAGGAATCGTGTGAACGGGGCGCATCATATCCATACGCCCTGACCCTGTCAACGGCAAAGTGACATCACACTGCTGACTGCTCAGCAACTAAACAATCCGGCGTTTATCCGGGCTGGCGTTGCAGGCGCGCCAGCGGGTCTTGCCGGTAGAAGCTGACAAAATAGGGGTAGAGCGCCGGGAAACGGTCGGCCAGCAGCTCAGGTGCACTGAAAAAGTATTCGGACAGCACCGCGAAGCACTCCGCCGGGTCAGTCGCGGCATAGGCGTCCAGGCTGGCGGCGGCATCGCCCACCAGATCGCTCTCTTCCTGAATCGCTTCCATCGCGGCATGCAACGCTTTCTCCCAGCCCGCCACGCTCCGCAAGGGGATCGGCGGCACGCCGTTCACCACGCCGCCGTTACGCAGGTCCAGCTTGTGCGCCACTTCATGCACCACCAGGTTAAACCCGGAAAGATCAAACGAGTCCTGCACATCCTGCCAGTTCAGCACCACCGGCCCCTGATCCCAGCTCTGCCCGGCGTGCACCACCGGCCCGCTGTGCACCAGCCCGGCGTCATCCTCCCAGACATCCTCCACCAGGAACGGGTCAGGGTAGATCAGCACTTCATGGAAGCCGTCCAGCCACGGCAGGCCAAGCGACATTACCGGCAGCACAAACAGCAGCCCCAGCCGCGCTTCCATCAGCGGGGTCAGCACCAGCCCCTGTAACGGCACCAGGCGTTTTTGCCGCAGAAACTGGGCGGCCAGTTGGGTAATCTGTTGTTTTTCCTCGTCGGTAAACGCGGCGAACAACGGAATCGCCAGGGCTTCCGGCCACTGTTCAAACGGGGGAGGAGGGGGAGGGGTTGCTTTCCACGGCCACTTAATCATCATCTTGCTCGCAAAGTGATCACTCGAACGTCCGGGCACCGGTTAGTGCTGTAAAAATGCCGTAAAACAGGGCATGATGGCAACCGCAATTACGGAGAGATGCCGGAGCGGCTGAACGGACCGGTCTCGAAAACCGGAGTAGGGGTAACTCTACCGGGGGTTCAAATCCCCCTCTCTCCGCCACTATTCAAGCACTTACGCTGCTTCCTGTCTGTGATAAACCTCCCGCAGTGATGATTCCTCCTGCTTTTCCTGTCAATGTGTTCCCCTGAATGTTTTTCTTTACGCTTTCTGCCTGACTGATCCCGGTTTTCTGTTACTTACGTTTCCCTGTGGCGGCGATATTCAGCGGCTGCAAGCCCAGCGCAAATTGTGCGGTGATGGCCGCGGCGTGGTTCAGCGCATTGGCCTGCGCCAGATAGCCTTTCTGGCGGGCGCGCAACGCCTGTTGCCGCAGGTGCGCTGCCACCTTTTCTGCCGCCTGGGCTTCGATATCCGCAATCACGGCATTGGTGACCGGCAGATCCTGCAAGGCACCCCCCAATGCCTGAATAGCAAACACCACCCGGCCGCACCCGGCCAGTTTGCGGGCGGCAAGCAGCCGGGTTTTCAGGGCCGCGTTTTCTGCCGCCAGCGCCAGGCAGGCCGCTGAGGTTTTCGGACGCGTTTTTTTATCTGCAGTCTGGGCGCACATTGTGGCCTCCCGCTGAAAGGGCGGCTGCCGGAAATGCCCGGCAGCCGATGATGCACAGTGAGTGATGAAGCGTATCAATGAGGGAATATCGTGATAAAAAGTTAAGCCTATGGTGTATAATTTGTCAACTTTAGGCTTATAAGCGGGCGGATGAGACAAGGCCTTACAGGCCGGTTCAGGTGTCGCGTTTCCGGCGCAGCAGGTAGCTTTCGGTCAGGGCATCCAGTTCTTTCAGCCGTTGCTCGAAGACCGCCAGCATATTTTCCTGCTCCAGATCCGGCAGCTGATCGAACAAATCCAGCATCCGTTGCTGACGTGAGGTCAACCCCGACTCGGGCTCCACCTCTTCGCCCAGCAGCCAGGGCAAGGGCACACTCAGCGTCGCGCAGAGGCGCAGGGCAGAGGTTTTACTGATCTGCCCGCGGCGGTACCAGCCATTCACCGACTGCGGGCTGACACCGGCGATACGGGCCATCTCTGCCTTTGAGATACCCTTCATCCTGAGCAATTCATCCAGCCTGACGGCCAGGGCGTGGTCACTACGGTTTAATGATTTCATCGATCGAGTATACCCATAAGGTTTACGCTTATAAATAAGCTTAAAGTTGAGTTCATTGTAAGCCTTAAGCTTAGGTGCTATGCTGGTATTACACCCGTTATTATCAGGTGCCGTATCCCTCACTGAGAAAAAATGAGCCGCCGGACCCGTGCTGTATTCACGCGATACGGCCTGCTCAGCCTGGCCTGTTATTGCACCTCCATCTTTATAGGTTAGCGCGGCTAATTTGATGGATAGTTCATTCAGGTCTTAGATATAAATTCGCGCGAAAGGATTAAATGGACAGGCCCCCGCAGGGGATGAACAATTAATCGGAACGATGGCTATGACATTCGACAATTTACGTGAATTTATTGCGCCTGGGGGACGGTATGAACTTTATACCGACGGAGAGGAGGTGATCTGGGTGTTACCCCTTGCAGACGACCAAATTATTATTACTCCGGAGTCGTATGAGGCGTTGCTGAACCAATACGGCTATAAAATCGTCCCGATGTAACCGGGCCGGAGGGTGCGCTGCCCGCTTGTGGCCCGGCGCACCCGTGCCGCCGGTACATATTTCTGGTCTGGAGGCGTTATGCCACTGTCTGAACCGGATTGGTTTTCCCACCTGTTACAAGTCGGCATCTGGCTGACCAACCACCCGCTGGGTTTCTTCACCGGCTTATCTGCCTTTATTGTCTCTTGCTGGTCTGGGCTGGCCGAGGGGCGGCGCGGCCTGTCGCTGCTGATTGGTGGCCTGGTCTGTGTGCTGACCACGCTGGCGGTGGTGGCCGCGATGCGGACCAGCGGGCTGCACGCGTCCTGGATGCCGATCATAGGCATTTTTGTTGGCTTTATCGGGGCGGACCGCATCCGCGAGGCCATTTTATCGGCCTGGGAGAGCCGCAAAATCCCGCCGTTTATTGATTCCGAAAAAAAGTAGAGGGCGGCCGGCTGAAAAAGAATTCCAGTAACCTATTGAATTATTAAGAAACTGCCCCCATATCAGTGTTCCTTCTTCCCCAATAATAAGGAAAACACATGGGAATCAGTGAAAAAGAGCGCCTGCGCCGGCAGGTGCACGAAAAACACCGCATCAGCCACAGCGCGATGTGGCTGGCGGTGATCGCCGGCCTCTATTTTATCCTCATGGCGGCCACCGGCCACCCGGCAGGGCCGATGCTGCTTTCCGGCGGCATCTGCCTGACGGCCGGCTGGCAGGCGCTCAACAAACGGCGTAAGGCCAGAGGCTATAAACAGAAACTGCGCCATATCGAAGGCAAAGAAAAGGTGCCTGCGGGCTGACCGCAGACACCTGACAGAGGCGGATTACAGGAACGAGTCGTCGTCGCTGTTAAAGCTGTCATCCCCGAAACTGTCATCACTGCCGAACGTGTCATTCTGATTATCGAGGAAGCCATTACTGGCGTAACGATCGTCCGTGCCGTTAAAGGTATCCAGATTGTTGGACTGATCAAATTCCTGGAACATGTTCTGATCTTCTGCGGTATTCACCGGCATCGGCTCATCATTGATGATGTTCACAATCTCTTCCGGCTGGGAATGGTGGAACATGCCGGTCAGCATATCCGCCAGCATCACCCCGCCCGCCACACCGGCTGCCGTCTGCAAGGCACCGCCGATAAAACTGCCGGCCCGTGAAGGTGCAGCCTGAACCGGGGCGGCAGGCTGTGAATAGGGTTGTTGCGGGGCATTGTTCCAGGCGGCCTGGTTCTGCTGGGCAGCCTGATAATTTTGCGTCTGCTGCGGGGCAGGGCGATGGCCGCCGCCGAATAAGTTGGACAGGAAACCGCCGCTGCTTTGCTGGGACTGGGCCGCCTGCTGTTGCAGCGTATTCACCTGCGCTTCCAGCGCCTTCACGCGTTGATCCATGCGTTTCAACGCCGCTTCCTGGATGATGATGGATTGCGCCATATAGTAAGGCGCAGCCGGTTGTTCGCGGATGCGCGCCTGGATACGCTGCTCGGCGGCCTGGTCGCGCGCGCCGGTTTGTGATTCAGCCTGTTTGAGACGATCAAACAAACCATCAATAAGTTGCTGTTCTTCAGATTGCATAGAAACCTCCAGTGGTGGTGCAGCGCCGTATTACGTTGATACGGCAGGCGTATGGCCGCCGGTTAACTGCGTATGTCCGTTAATAATAGATGACGTTAGCCTGTTAATTGGGGCAAATACAGAATTCAAAAGTAAAGCCGGGCAGAAATGTGTTACCACATCGTTCATATGGCGCTTTTTTGGGCTTTTTCAGGTTTCGTCCGACGCCTATAGACAGCGCAAAATAACTCTGAATGTGATTTCACTTCGCATAAGCGGCGATCACGCGGCCGGCAGGGGGTTGACAGCCGCGGCAAAAAACGATGCATAGGCTTCTGCGTGGAATATTGCTGGGATTTATTAGCCTGACAGATGGTTTGTGCGCTTAACCTTGGCATTTTTAGTGGTTTGAACAGCCGGATTAACCAAAAAAAATGGCAAAGCCCCAGAAAACACGCATTTTTGCGCTTCCGGCACCTCGGCTCAGGAAAATCATCGTTAAAAATGGGCTTTTTGCTATCTGCTTGATCAAAATCAAGAAAAAGAGGTGAAATAATTTTATTTCACTTACGTGCCCCGCTGTACGATGCGCAAAAAGTGAAAAGTCATAAAATAACCGGAGGTTTTATATTTCACCGATTGCACCCAGGGAGCGGGTGTGTGATGTTTTGAGTGTCTAAGATATTTCGCACATAAGAAATAATTAGGAATACTGATTTAAATAGTCTCTTGTTACGGAGGTTTTCATGCTTATTGTCTGGTTCGCCCTGGCCGTTATATTACTCTCGTTCTCTGTCTACGCGTTCAAAATGTATCGCGGCGAAAAAGAGAAGAAAAAACTTATCGTGCGTCCGCGGATGATGTCACTGCGCCGCCGCCACAGCCATGGTCACGGCTGAGCGTAATACGCGCCTGACCCTGCTGCGGCCATTCAGTCATTGAGCACTGATTTAAAAAATAAATTGGCCTGACTTACGCCACGCACTTTTATTTTTTGACTTAGGATGCGTCTTTTTTATGACGCGCAAACGTACCCGGCACCCGCGGCCGGGTACGTGTTCCTGTTTCTGCTTTTCACCTCCCTCTCCTGCGGTGGTAGCCGCTATACTCCTTATCTGCGTACGATTTTTTGTCCAGTGAGGGCCACCCTGCGATGTACCACCGAATTGACGGCAGCCGTTACCGGCAAATTTTTGTTGTAGGCGACGTGCATGGCTGTTATCAGGCGCTGCAACAGCAGCTCCAGGCGCGTGACTTTGATCCGCAGCAGGATCTGGTGATCGCCGTCGGGGATGTCATCGACCGCGGGCCGCAAAGCCTGAGCTGCTTAGGGCTGCTGGACGCGCCCTGGTTTAGCATGGTGATGGGTAACCATGAACAGATGGCGCTGATGGCATTACTGAGCGGGGTGGATTTCCACTGGCAGCGCAACGGCGGTGACTGGTTCTACCGCCTGAAAGGGGAGGCGCGGCAGCGGGCGGAAACGCTGATCCACCGCTGTGACGCCCTGCCGCTGGTGATTGAAGTCACCCATCTCCCGCAGCATATCGTGGTGGCCCACGCCGATTATCCGGCCGAACGCTATGAATATGACCAGCCGGTCAACGCGGAAGATGTCGTCTGGAGCCGCAAACGCATTACCGGGGCGCTGGAAGGGCGCGGCAACCGGATTGCCGGGGCCGATCTGTTTATCTTCGGCCATACCCCCCTGAAACGTCCGCTTAAATTTCTTAACCAACTCTATCTGGATACCGGTGCCGTATTTGGCGGACGCCTGAGTCTGTTACGGATTAAATCCGCCTGACCCGCTTTTTTTCTGCCTTTATTCCGTTTTTTCCGGCGGAAATAACCGGTTTACTATCGATCAATACTCTTAATGTATTTTTGACGGGGAAATAAAAACAGTTAAGTATCATGAACGCTGTTAATGTCGCCGCAAAACAGGCGTAATGGATAATTAATGCACGATAACAGAATATTAACGCCCATCAGCGCTATTATCCGGCCGCTGATGGGGTAATAAAAGATTACGCAGGCTGGCTGTTTTTCACTTTTTTTGAGGAATTTCACCAGGTGAAATCGGCAACAACGCTTATTAAACGCCGTAAACCGGCCGGGCAGGGCAGCGCCCGGCCCTGGTACGGGCAACAGGGAAAATGGGCGCTGCGAGACATTTGCCTGAAATGGTATGATGCGCCGGGCGCGTTCCGTGCGCGGTGTAGGGCATAAGGACTTTTGCAATGCAGATCATGTCGTTGAATCAAATTCGTTGGTTAAGCCTGGTGGTGATGCTGGGCGGCTTACTGTTGTTGCTGCCGTTGCATCTGCTGGGCTGTTTTATTGCCGGCTTTGTGGTGTACGAGCTGGTGAATGCCCTGACGCCGCATTTCCAGAAGATCATCAGCGGTGACCGTGCGCGCTGGCTGGTGGTGGCGTTAATCAGTACGGCGGTGGTCAGCGGCCTGATTGCGGCCGTGACCGGCATCATCAGTTTCCTGATGCAGGATGTACAAAACTCGGCGGTATTCAACGCCAGGGTGGCGTCATTGCTGGAAGATGCGCAGTCCCGGCTGTCGCCGGTGATGTCCCATTACCTGCCGACCAACATCGAAGAGTTACAGCGCCAGTTCCTGAAATGGCTGCGCGACCACATCGTGATGCTGCAAAATATCGGCAAAAATGCGGCCCACACCTTTATTACGATGCTGATCGGCATGGTGTTGGGGGCGATTGTCTCCCTGCAACGTGATGACAGCGCGCAACCCTATCCGCCCCTGAAAGCGGAACTGTTGCAGCGTATGCAGTTGCTGGCCTCGGCGTTCCGCAATATCGTGTTTGCCCAGTTCAAAATTTCGCTGATTAACACGGTGCTGTCGGCGGCGTTTCTGTTCGGCGTGCTGCCGCTGTTCGGCATCCACCTGCCGCTGGCAAAAACGCTGGTGGTGGTCACCTTTGTCTGCGGCCTGATCCCGGTCATCGGTAATTTGCTGTCGAATACGCTGATCTTTATCGTCGGGTTGTCATTGTCGCTGTGGGTGGCGCTGCTGGTGCTGAGTTACCTCATCATCATCCATAAAGTGGAGTATTTCCTGAATGCCCGGATTGTCGGCACCCGCATCAATGCGCGCTCCTGGGAGATCCTGCTGGCGATACTGATTTTTGAGTCCGCCTTTGGCCTGCCGGGGGTGATTGCGGCCCCGATTTACTATGCATACCTGAAAAATGAATTGCGCCACGCTGCGCTGATCTGACCCCGGCCCCAGGCGGCCGGGAAAATAAATGTGCGTGCCGCAACCGGCAGTGGCTTCTCCCGCTGTGGCGCGGATGATATTCTTCCCGGTTTTCGGGGGGCGAAGGAAAAAAAGTGGCAAAAGAGTTAGATCAGTTACTCAAAGATATCGATCTTATTATTGAACATGTAGAAAACCTGAAAGCGCTTGCGCCCCGCCCGGCATCCCGCCCTCCCACGGTAAATGGTCAGACTTACGATTCGTTCTGTGAAACGTTCGCCATTAAAGCGGTGTTGCGGGCGTTGATTGCCTCAGTGGACAAAATTGTTCAGGTCCAGATCGCACATAAAGTGGAGCAGGACATCGCCCAGCTCGATGAAAAAGTGCGGCAGATTGGCGGCGACCATGCCAAGCCGGACGATTTGGCGCAGATAACCGCCTATGTCCGGCATACGGTATCCGAAATTTTACCTTGAAAACCGGCAGGGGAGAGCAGGGGCGCAACACCCGCCGGGGCCGCGCCCCTGCTGCCTTTACGGGGGGCAGGCCCCCGTTTTGGGGCGCTGAAAATCACGGCAATCATCATCGGGCGTCATAAAAAGAGTTGCTATTACTTCTGCGCTATGAGTAAATGCATCTCGGCCTGTGGTACAGACCTATTTATGCACGACATCCTGAGTAAAGAAGTTTCAATCCAAGCGTTATCGTTGATAGCCCTTCTGTGACGAATTTCCTTTTGAGTGCCTCATAAGTAATGGCTGAAAGCCGGCTATATATCGCCTTCGGCGTCACATTTTTAATATTAAGGAATTTATCATGACTATGATGAAAGGTCAGGTTAAGTGGTTCAACGAGTCTAAAGGCTTTGGCTTCATTACTCCGGCTGACGGCAGCAAAGACGTGTTCGTACACTTCTCTGCCATCCAGGACACCGGCTTCAAGACCCTGGCTGAAGGCCAGAACGTACAGTTCTCCATCGAGAACGGTGCTAAAGGTCCGTCAGCGGCTAACGTTACCGCTATCTAATCTCCCTTGCTGCGCAGCACGCTTATCATGAGCTGACGCGCCGTTAACGAGATTTAAAAAAACCCGCCTCGGCGGGTTTTTTGTTTTGTTGGTCTATAAAAATAGCTACCCGCTCCGGCGGGTTTTTTGTTTTTACAGGCAGCCTGTCTGGCCTGACTGTCACCCGCTCCGGCGGGTTTTTTTATGGGCGTTGATCCGCGCGTGCGCCGGAAAACAGGCAAAAAAAAGCCCGCGGTGAGCGGGCAAAGTTCCTTGTTACATCGTTTTTTGAAGCTACTACTTTGGGGGGTAGTACAGGCGTAGTCTAGGTGAAAGCCCTGACAGATTTCTCGCGGTGAAGTGTTAAGATTTTGAAAATATGCGGCGAAAGACACCCCCGGCCACTCTGTGGTAGCCTGTAGGCCTGCATTTCATTTTGTGCGTCAATACGCGAGGCAACGCCATGCAAGTCAATGATCTGGTGACGGTAAAAACAGACGGTGGGCCACGCCGGGAAGGCGTCATCCTGGCGGTGGAACAATTTAACGAAGGGGTCATGTATCTGGTGCAGCTGGAGGACTATCCCACCGGCATCTGGTTCTTCAATGAAGTCGACAGCCTGGACGGCACCTTTGTTGAGCCGCGCACGCCGCCATCCTCTTCCTGAGAAGAAAAGGGCAGCCGCGGCTGCCCTTGTTGACGTCAGAACGTTTCCCAGTCGCTGTCATTGACCCGGCCGGTGCGCGCACCGGCGGTATCAGGCACGATGGTAGGCAAAGGCGTACGCGCGCTTTTCACGGTGCTTGCCGGGCGGGCCGGGGCGGTGCTCTGGCGGCCGTTCAGCCGGAACACGGCTACGGACTGCGTCAGGCGGGCGGCCTGCGCCTCCAGTGACGCTGCCGCCGCAGAAGCCTCTTGCACCAATGAGGCATTCTGCTGCGTCACGCTGTCCATTTCCGACACCGCCTGGCTCACCTGAGAAATGCCGCGGCTCTGCTCATCCGATGCGGAAGCGATCTCGCCCATGATGTCTGTCACGTTAGTGACTGCCGACACAATCTCACGCATGGTATCACCGGCGTTGGCCACCAGCCCGGCACCTTCCCCTACCAGCGTCACCGACTCCTCAATCAGCGTTTCAATCTCTTTCGCCGCATCGGCGCTGCGCTGTGCCAGATTACGCACTTCACTGGCCACCACCGCAAACCCACGCCCCTGCTCACCGGCACGGGCCGCTTCTACCGCCGCATTCAGCGCCAGGATATTGGTCTGGAAGGCGATGCTGTTGATCACCGTGGTGATCTCGGCAATCTTGCCGGAGCTTTTGGAGATGCTCTCCATGGTGCTGACCACGTCATTCACCAGCGTGCCGCCCTGGCGCGCTTTATTGGAGGCGTTGGCCGCCAGTTGGCTGGCATGGTGGGCGTTGTCAGAGTTCTGTTTCACGGTGGCCGTGAGCTGCTCCATGCTGGCAGCGGTCTGCTCCAGTGACGCGGCCTGCTGCTCCGTCCTGGCAGAGAGATCGGTGTTGCCGGAGGCGATCTCGGTCGATCCCTGGTGGATCGACTCGGCGCCTTCACGCACGGCGGACACGGTTTCCGCCAGGGCCTGCTGCATCAGGTCAAGGTTGGTCGCCAGCACGCCAATCTCATTGCGGCCGGGGCGCATGGCCGGCAGGGTCAGGTCACCGGCGGCAATCTGGCGGATGCGGTTAACCAGCATCAGCAGCGGGGCGACAACGGCCCGGCGCAGCACCACGTAAGTCAGCAGAGACAGCCCCAGCGCCGCGGCGAAAGCCAGCGCCATCATCAGGTAACCCCGGCCGGCATTGGCGCGGGCGTGCTCATTGATCTCATTCGCCTGCGCCGTACGGAACGCCGAAGAGGCTGATACCGGCTTACGGTAGTCCTGCTCCAGCTTGCTGAGCGTCGCGGACTCCAGCGCCAGCACATCCTCAAACTGGCCCGCTTCGGTGGCGGCCAGCATCGGCGTGATGCCCATATCACGGTACAGGTTATACGCCTGGGTCAGTTCGGCATTGAACTGGGTGCCGGACTCACTGCGTTTGCTGTTGGCAATAAAGTGGTCAAACGACGCCTGGGATTGGGCAATCATCACTTTCGCGGCCTTAATATCCTCTTGGAACAGCGTGGTGTCGTTCACGCGGGAGGCAAAGGCAGCCTGAATCATGATCAGGCGGGCAGTACTCAGTTGGTTGGCGCTGTCCGTCAGCGCTTTCCGGGTGGCGATCTCCTGGTTATTGTTGACCAGCGCATCGTTACTCTCCTTCAGGAAATAGCTGGACGCCCCAATAGAAACCGCAAACAGCAGCAGGATGCTGCTCAGCACCACGATAAACAACGTGACCAGACGGGTGTTTCCGATCACCCCGGTCGGTAAGGAACCTTCAGCGTGTGAAGACGCATTCATAATAGTGACTCGTTGCAAGGTGTAAAAATAACCCTGTGCAGGCAAATCGCACAGAAGAGTATGCCGGGCTGTTATCGGCCGTAAAAATCAAAGCTTTAATCGCGGTCAGGGAAGGGCGCACGCGCGTGTATGTGGGGCGCAAAGGAGGGAAAAGCCAGGCGTGATGCGCCCTGCGGGGCAGTGGAAAATTCTGCCGGGGTGACATAAGAGGATTCTTAAAAGCGGATGAAAAGTGAAATAAAATGGGGGATTTCAGGTGAAATAAAATAACGGTACGGTCGTAAATTTTATTCAGGGTGTAAAGCAGGAAAAAATAAAAACAGCGACGCAGTAGAATAGGGAATCAGGCTGGGGAATAAAAATCCCCACCGGGTAAAACGCCGGTGGGGTAAAAGCGCAAAAAAAGTAACTGGTGAATTCACTCATTTTTAATTACCGCAGTAATTAAAAATGACAATAGCTTATTTAGCGCATTCTTGGTGTGAAAAAATAAAACGGATTACCGGGTGTTGACATAAATACCGCTGGTCAGGGTGTCAGTCAGGCGCACCACATGATAAATAACCTGCTTATTATGGGTTTTAATTTTACGTTTAATATTGCCTTTATGTGACGAGACCGTTTTTGCTTTGATTTGCATCTTGTCAGAGATCTGGATGGTGCCTTCCCCGGACATCCACATGCGCAGCATGTTAGACTCGGTCTGGCTCAGCGTTACCGGCGTCACATCGATCTTTGGGCGCTGCTCTGCCGCGTGGCTGGTCTTTTCCAGGTAACCTTTCAGCAGCTCGTTCAGGGTCTGTGGCTTAATCGCTTTTGAAGAGATAATCACGTTCTTGCGAACAAAGAGATACTCTTCAAAATGGATATTGGTAATCGCCATGAAAATCAGGAATAACGTATCCGGATGCTGCATTATAATACGTTTAATCCGCTCTTTTGCGTTGGTTTCATGAATAAAACAATCTTCATTAATAAACACAACGTTGGGATTTAATTTACTGCATCGTTCCTGAAGGCTTTCCAGGTCGTTAATGGCATTTATATGTTTCTTTCTGACGCCATTACTTGTCAGGTAATCGGTCAGACCCAGGCGTGTATAGCTGCATGAATCCATAATGATCGTCGGCATAAGAGAACCCCTCAATTAAATCCGTTTTTAACCGTTAAATTACAGTAAGAAAAATCCTGAAGACGAGAAAATAGATCAGATACATCACGTTGGTGTATGTTCTACCAACAAACCTATCACCAGTTCAATGATAATTTCAGACTAAACCGCTGATCTCACACTAACTATAAATTTGCCTTAAGTCAGTGGTGCCTGGTAAACCGGGTTCTGACAGGAAAAAAAGAGCCGGATACCTCCTTTCGGGTAGGAGTATTACCGGGATTGACGGTGCTGGCGGGCTTGTACCCTGGAGGAGAGAAGGTTAGTCAAAGAATCCAGTCTTGCATGATAGTTAAAAATAATTCATCTATTACACCCTACTGATTGACTAAATATCAGAATTTGTCTTAAGTCTATTTTTTGTACAAGTCTCTGTTGGGCTTTACTTTTTATAAACAATGACTTATGGAAATGCGCCTTTGCTGGAAATGATAAGCACTTAAAAAAAGATCAGTAAATGCACAAGAAAGTAACACTATTGAAACTTAAATCACGTATAGAAGTCCTTTTTGTAACGCATTTTACAGAGATGCCGTACGGTTTTTGTCCTGAATTGTGAAGTAAAAGCATTTTAGACTAATGAATTATCTGTTTTGCTGAACAATTCATGAAATCATCCTGGACTATTTCATTTTATCAGGCCTGTGCTATCGTTAACCGGTTGCTCAAATTTTGTTATGTAACCTCAGAATTTACATAACAAAAATCAAACATCCTCTTTTTCACCTATACCGCCCGCGCTGCCGTTTCTTTCATAAGCGGGAGTGGGCCAATGACCATAACAAGGATGATACCTATGCCTGTGATTAATCATTTCGGCCAGCCGGTGGGGGAAGACCTGCCGTCATGGTCGGCCCGGCCGCGCCCGGCGCGTATTACTCTGCCCGGTGACTATTGCCGCCTGGAGCCGCTGATGGCAGAGCGCCATACCCAGTCGCTGTTTGATGCCTATTACAGTATCCCGCATAACGAAGGGTGGACCTATTTGCCGGTTGAACGCCCGGCGGATTTAGCCGCGTTCCGCCAGTTGCTGGCATCGCTGGACGGGGCGGAAGACCTGCACATGGCCGTCATTGATAAAACCAGCGGCGAGGCGCTCGGCACCGCGGCGTTTTTGCGCGTTGACCCTGCGCATGGCGTGGCAGAAATAGGCTGGATTAACTGGTCACCCCGGATGCAACGGCAGCGCGCCGGCACCGAGGCGATTTTCCTGATGCTGCGCTACCTGTTTGATGAACTGGGCTACCGGCGCTGTGAATGGAAGTGCGACAGTCTGAATGCCCCTTCACGCGCAGCGGCGCTGCGCTACGGTTTCCGGTACGAGGGGCGTTTCCACCAGGCGATGGTGAGCAAAGGGCGTAACCGCGACACCGACTGGTTCGCGCTGCTGGACAGCGACTGGCCGGCCATCAGGCAGGCGTTCTCCCAGTGGCTGGCGGCGGACAACTTTGATGGGGCGGGCCATCAGCACCGCCGCTTGCAGGCATTTATGCCGCAGCACCCGGCATAAGATGCAGCCGGGGGAATGCCCCGGCTGCGGTTACCAGTAAGGTTGCCACACCTGGGTCAACCGGGTCAGCGCCTCCATATAGAAGTAATCCCCCCAGCTGCAACACTCATCCACCCCTTTATTATCCGCCAGGTGGTAGACCGAATGTTTCAGCAGCCCGGTCCCCGGCTCCTGCGGCGCAGCCAGATAGGTCTGCGTCAACGAATCCATTATATGCAGTGCGGCTGCCTCGTAGCGCCCGCGGTCGGCCCCGGCGGCGGGCAGGGCGGCAGAAAGCTCCAGCAGGCCGCACACCGCAATGGCCGCCGCTGAGCTGTCCCGCAGGGCGTCGGTGCCGAGCAGCGCCAGGTCCCAATGGCAGACGCCATCCTCCGGCAGGCGTTGCAGGAAGTAGTCCGCCAGCCGTTGCGCCAGCCGCACCATCTCCGCGTCACCGGTATAGCGCCAGCTCAGCATAAAGCCGAGAATGCCCCACGCCTGCCCACGCGCCCAGCAGGAGTCATCGGCATAGCCCTGGTGGGTATTGCCGAAGCGCGGCTCGCCGGTCACGGTGTCCATATAAAAGGTGTGATACGTCGAGCTGTCCGGCCGCACCAGATAACGCGCCGCCTGGCCGGCATGGGTGCGGGCGGCATCGGCGAAGCGCGGGTCGCCGGTCTGCGCGCTTGCCCAGTAGAGCAGCGGCAGGTTCAGGTTACAGTCGATGATCATCCGCCCGCGCTGCGCCGGATCGTTAAGATCCCCCCACGCCTGAATGATCCCGGCCTGGGGGTTAAACCGCTCCAGCAGGGCCTCGGCCGCCAGCAGGGCGATGCCGCGCGCGGCCCGGTCGCCGGTCAGTTGCCAGGCACACACGCAGGAGAGGCTATAAAGGAAGCCGAGATCGTGGGTCGCGGTGTCGATCCGCTGCACAATCCGCCGGCCAAAACTGACCACATGCCTTTCAGCCAGCGCCCGGTAAGCGGGGTTGCCGCTGTGTTCCCACGCCAGCCAGAGCTGGCCGCTCCAGAAAGCGGGCGTCCACTCCACGTTATCACGGGCTTGATAGTGGCCGTGGAGGCAGGTTTCCGACGGGAAACGGTCGCCGAAGGCGGCCATCCCGGCGTCAATACGGGTCAGCACCGTGGCCCAGGCCTGTTCCAGCCGGGCGCTGAGGGCGGCGCGGTCCGGCTGTGGCCGGGCAATAAAGGGGGGATGGCTCATGGCGTACTCCTTGTCAGTGAAAATCAGTCAGGGTTTCAAACGGGTGAGATCCGCAGCGGGCGCAGGCGGCGTTGCGGTGCGGGCCGCCCGGCAGGGAGAAAGCGTAAAGGCGGAGATCAGGGTAAACAGCAGTGCGGCCGCGCCCATCAGCAGGTAGGTGCGGTCAAAACCGATGCGGTCATAGAGGTAACCGGCCGGGGGCGCGACCACCACTGACCCGACATAAATCATCGCCTGATAGCCGAGCAGGTACATGGTGGCGTTAACCCGTTTCGGGAAATGCTCGGCGATATATTTAAACACCGAGATCAGCAGCAGCGAGATCTCCAGCCCGTAAAACGGCTTGATCAGCGAAATCATCAGCGGGTCATGCACCAGCCCGGAGGCGATCAGCCGCAGCCCGACCACCAGGCCGGTGAGCAGCATCCCTTTTTTGGCGCCGAAATGGTTCACCAGCCACGGCAGCGCCATCATCATCAGGAACTCCAGCCCCGATTGCAGGGTGCTTAAATAGCCGTACATCGCGTTCCCCTGCTGCTGCGTCTCAAAGAAAGAGACGAAATAGCGCGGGAATTGCTGCTCCGCGATAAACATCATCCAGGCCACGCCGGCCACATAGAGGCTGAACATCCAGAATTTGCGGTTTTTCAGCAGCAGCACAACATCAGCAAACACAATCTTCTCGTCGGAGATCACCTGGTTGTTCTTCAGCTCCTGCTCGCCGATTTTCAAACTGAGCAGCACCGCCAGCATCACCAGCGAAGTGGCGCTGCTCAGGCAGAAATTCAGCAGCGGGGAGATATTGAACAGCACGCCGGAAAAGGCCGCGGCCAGCGCCCAGCCCAGCGACCCCCACATGCGGATCTGGCCGAACTCCAGCCCGTAGAGGCGGCTGAAGCGGTCAGCGTAAGACTCAGAGGCCGCCACCCCGGCGTACCAGCCGAGGCTGAGGTAGATGGCCCCCAGAATGATGCCTGCCAGCGGGTATGACATCAGCAGCGGCTGGTAGACCCCGGCGAAGAACGGTGCCATCAGGGCGGAGAGCAGGATCACCACGTACAGCAGGCGCTTGCTCATGCCGATCTTGTCCATGATGTAGCCGTAGACCGGCTTCATCACCACCGCGAACACGCCGTTAACGGCAAACACCGTGCCGATGGTGACGCTGTCCAGCCCCACTTTCTGGCTGAGCCACAGCGCATAGAGGCCGAAACTGGCGGACCAGGTAAAGAAGTAGAGGAAAATGAAACTGCTCATCTTGTAGTAAGCCGTTTTTGCCACGGCCGGGGCAGAGCCGGTTGACGGTGCATCCATGAGGGTTCTCCTGCGTAGGGTCAGGGAGCCGGGCGGCAACAGGGCTGCCGCCCGGCGGAAACGGTGAGCAACACGATCAGAGGCGGACCAGGCGGCGATGGCCGCCGGACACCAGCGTCAGGCCGTCGGCTGACAGCGCCAGTTGCGGCACCTCAGCGTCTGCGATCGCGGCCTGCGGCGAGGCAGCCACCCAACAGCCGAGCCAGTGTTCGCCGGGCGGCAGCAGTGCTTTCAGCACCGGGATTGCCGCCGTGTCGGCAAACATCAGATTGCTGTTGGGCGGCGTGCGCACCCAGTCAGCCTGCCGGGGCACAGTGGCGTGCAGGCACTGAATCACACTGGTGCCGTTGCGCGCGGCGGCGTCACAGCGGCGGCCCTGCGCGCCGGTGCGGATAAGCGTATGCCGGTCAGACACCACCGCAAAACCGCCCTCGGCACTGCTCAGCGTGCGGGCAGTGACGAGGTGGTGCAGCCGCACATGGCCTTCACCGGCCGGGATCAGCCAGGTCGATACCTCAACGTCATGCCACGGCAGCCAGCGGCTGAAGATCAGGTCATCGCGCGTTTCCACCTCCCGGCAGTCGCGCCGCCCGCGCCAGTACTCATCCTGTTCCGCCAGCAGCAGCATTGAATCCCCGGCGGCATGCGGCAGGCCGTAGCGGCCGCGCTCCACGCAAAAGCCAAAACGGTTGGAGTAGGCGAACTTGGTGTATTTCGGGCCGGTGTTGACGAAGTTATTCAGCTCCAGTTGCCCGGCGGTCAGCAGGAACAGGTGGTCATCCTGCGCGTCACGCACAATCAGTTGCCCGGCGTGCGGCAGCGTGCGTTGCCGGCCGAGGCGCGGCAGCGGCAATTCCTCCGCCTGCCAGAATGCGCTCTCTTCCGGCAGCGCCAGCACCAGAAAGAGCTTCAGCGCCCAGTAGGGGGAGCCGGGCGCGTTGTAATCCTCGGCCATGATCAGGTTCGGGTAGTGGTAACCTACGCTCAGCACGCCGTCGCGCTCAAAAATCGGCTGTTGCAGCCAGTGGCGCAGGTGGCGCAGCACCAGCCCTTTCACCACGCCGGGCGAAAACACCGGCAGGCCGGAAAACGCCACCGCGCTCCAGAACGCGGCCTCGGCAAAGCGGTAGGTCAGGCTGCGGCCAAACGGGATGGCGGAGCCGTCGGCGGCGAACTGGTAAATAAAATCCTGGGCAAACGCCGTGGCACGCTCACGCAACAAGCGGGCGCGCGCCGGGTCTTCCTCTTCCATCAGGGTGGCGTAGAGCAGGCCATAAAAGTGGAAGCCCATCGAGATGTAGTAATCGCGCGGGCGGCCCGGCCCGTCGGAATACCAGCCATCGCCGAGGTAGTAATGCTCCATGCAGGCGAAATGGCGTTCAACCGCTGCCCGGTTGAACGGCAGCCCGGCGCGGTGGAACCCCACCTGCACCAGAATCGGGAAGTAGTGCCAGTTGTTGTCCGGGATGTCGGCGGCGGCGCTCTGGTTCAGCCAGGCATAGATCGCCTGTTGCTGCGCCTCGCTGAACCACTGCCGCCAGCGTTGCGGCAGCAGCGCCAGCCCGACGCCGAATACCGCCATCTCCACACAGCGCTGGTCATACGCCTGCACCTCACCCCAATAGCCGGGGTCCGCCGGGTCGGTGCCGTGGGCGATGGCCTCGATAAAAAAGGGCAACTGTTCATTGTGCCCATCGCCTGCCAGCAGCGGGAACAGCCCCCACAGCATCCGCGCCAGCGCCTCCATCCCGGCGATGTCCGGGCCGTAATGGGCGGTGAAATGGCCGAGCGGAATGCGGCTCGCGCCCGCCCGGCAATAAGGGGCAACCGCCCCAAGCAGGGTATTCAGCGCCGCCTGCATCTGCGGCCGGGTAGTCAGCTCGCCGGCAAAGGGCGAAGCAGGGAAAGGGGCATCTTCAGGGTGCATCTGGGCCTCCTGATCCGGCGGATCGGGTTAACAGGAATAATTGGAATAGTCGGGAATGAAAGGTCAGAAAATAGGCTAACCTTGTAATCACTTTATTGTTTTTTGCCGCTGAACAGCTGGGCGGATAATACAGGCAGGGAAAAGCTGCTAATTGTTAGACAGCTCACAAAATGCGCGCTTTTTTTAAATGTCAGTTGATTATCTGGCCGTAACCCGGCTTAAATTATAAAAAAATGCTAAAAAACTTAATTTTGTTGTCTTCGCCATAAAGGGAAAAAATGTTCTCAACAATAATAAAACCCGAGTCAGGAGCCTGTTTATGGCGGATAACGATTTTCTGGAACGTATTGCACTGAATGAGCGATTTATCTCTTTTACCCGGATGAGCACCACCAGCGCCAATTATTACCATTGGCACCAGTGTCTGGAAATCCTGTTTGTGATGCGTGGGTACGGCATTGTGATTGTCGATAACCAACAATACACCCTGCGCCCCGGCCGGATGTTTATCTTCCCGCCGTTCAAGTTACACAAAGTCTATGTGGAGCAGGGGCCGGCCAACCCCTATGAGCGCACCACGCTGCATATTGAAAACGTGGTTATCGACACCGCCCTGCAACCCTTCCCAAAACGCCGGGCAATCTTCCGCCAGCTGTGCGACACCCAGAGCCTGGCGCGCATCTACGATTTAAGCGAACACAGCGATCACCTGGATTACCTGCTGGAGAATTTTCACACCCTGTGCCGCCACGGCACGCACCAGCTGGAAGACATCGTGGTGCTGGTGCTGCAACTGATGGCCTTTATGCCGGAGCAGGGGGTGCACCACCACGCTTTCCCGCACACCACCGCCACCAAAGTCATGAACTGGATCGAAGAGAATTACGACTGCAAATTCTCGCTGGAGCGGCTGGCGCAGGCGGTGGGGCTGTCACGCAGCTACACCTCGCGGGTTTTCAGCCAGGAGACCGGCGGGTCAATTCAGGAATACCTGGTGACGCGGCGGGTGAAGTGCGCCTGTGAACTGCTGCGCGGCACCGATCTCACCATTGAGCAGATTGGGCAGAAAAGCGGCTTTGCGGATACCCCTTACTTTATTACCAGCTTCAAAAAACTGATCGGCCAGACGCCGCTGCAATACCGCAAAACCAGTTGCCACCCCGACCCACGGCTGACGTAGCCATTCAGCGCGCAGACCATACCGGCAGGTCGCGCCCAAGCGGCCGGGCGGGCGTGTGCCAGAGCATCGCGGTGCCGTCGAGTGTCACTGGCGCATACAGCCGGGACGCCACGCCCCAGGCCGTCAGCTCCAGCGTGTCGCGGCAATCGCGGCGCGTGGCGGGCGGCACCGGCTCGCCGGCCAGGAACGCCGGGTAACGGTGGGCGGCCAGCTCGCGTGCGGTACGCGCCAGTGACATCCGCACGCTGCACCCGCGCCCGTGCCGCAGCCGTTCCGCCAGCCCGTGCAGCACCGCCGCCGCCATCAGGCAGCCGGTGGCATGGTCCAGCGCCTGCACCGGCAATGGCCGCGGCGCGGGTGCCTGAAGGCTCTCCATACCACCGGCGGCGATGCCGCAACTCATCTGCACCAGGCTGTCAAAGCCGCGCCGTTCGCGCCACGGGCCGTGCCAGCCGTAAGCATTCAGGCTGACATCCACCAGCCCTGGGCTGAGCGCCTGCCGCTGCGCCTCGCCGTAGCCCAGCTTTTCAAGCGCCCCGGCGCGGTAGCCATGCACCAGCACATCCGCCCCGGCCAGCAACTGCTCAAAGGTGGCGCGATCCTGCGGGTGATGCAGGTCGAGGCGTGCACAGCGTTTCCCGGCAGTGACGTCCGGTTCCATGGACGGCTCCTCCCAGCCGGGCGGATCGATGCGCAGCACCTCTGCGCCAAACCCGGCCAGCGCGCGGGTGGCGGCCGGGCCGGCGATGATCCGCGTTAAATCCAGCACCCGGATACCCTTCAGCGGCCGGGCCCGCGGCAACGCCCAGTGCGGCCGGTCGGCCCCGGCGGCGTGGGGCTGCCACAAAAACAGCGGATCCTGCGCCACCGCCTGCCCCTGCGGGTGCTGCTGCCACTGCGCTTCCGTCATCATCCGGGCGGCACAGCCCCCGGCGGCAACAATCTCCGCTTCCAGCTCAGCGTTACGGCAGGCAGCCACCCTGGGGGCGAGGGTGGCGCGGTCAGCCGCTGCGCCGAGCAGCGCCTCCACCACCCGGCGGTGGTGCGGGGCATTGGTGTGCAGCCGGATCCAGCCGTCCGCGGTGGGGTAGTCACCGGCCAGTGCGTCCCAGGCGGCGGGCAGCGCCCAGCCGTGCGGCAGCAGCGTGGTGCCGAACCAGAGCGAGGCGAGCCGCCGGTCAACCTGTACCGGGGCCAGGGTGCCGTGGCGCTCCGCCAGCAACGCCGACAGCGCCCGGCCCAGCACGCCGAAGGATGCCTGCGCCAGCTCACTCACCGGAAACAGCGAGGGGTAGCGCCCGTCACCGGTGAAATGCAACGGGGCGGCGGCCCCCTGTGGGGCGAGTTGTTGCCACAATGTCTCCAGCAAGGCAGAGGTCAGGGTCTCAGGCATCGGGCGTACTCCCTCAGGCTATTTCCTCACACTATTCCCTCAAGTATATACACCCTGCGCCATTACAGGGGCTTAGCCTGCACCGTCTCGCCGCTCAGCACAAACTGGCCGCCGCCGAGGTGGTGAATCGAGTGCAGCGCCCGGTTTTCCGGGGTGAAGTGCCAGCGCCCGCTATGGAACACCCGCGCATCGGCCGCCGCCGCCAGCACTTCGCCAAAGCAGGTGTCATACTTCTCCTGCGACCCGGCCTCAGGCAGCAGGCGGCACTCCAGCCAGGCGGCACAGCCGGTTTCAATCAGCGGTACGCCGGTCTGTTCCCCGGCCTGCGCCGCAACCTGATAACGTGAAAACTTCTCTTCCTCACGGCCCGACACGCTGCCGAGTGCGTAGGCGGTGTCGATAAACGCGGCAGTCGGGACGCAGATGCCGAATACGCCGCTCTCTTCGATCAGCGTGCGGCTCAGGGTACTTTTGTCTACCACGATCGCGATGCGCGCCGGGGTGAACTCCACCGGCGTTGACCAGGCGGCGGTCATCACGTTGCGTTGCTGGCCGTCGCGGCTGCGGCTGGTAATAAGGATGGTCGGGCCGTGGTTCAGCAGGCGGCTGGCGTGTTCCGGCAGTACCGGTTGGAAAAAGGACATAGTGATTCCCGGTCAGTAAAAAGAAGCCAGAGTGTAAAACATCTGTCACCGGCTGCGGCAAGGTAAGTGTGCGCACCGTTCACCCCTACATGTAGTTACAACATACTTATTGCCGCGACGGCACCCTCAGGCAGCAGCGGTGCAGGGGGCACAATAAAAGGCTAAAAAGCGGGTAAAGCAGGAATGAGGGCGGCACACCAGCACGTGACCACACGCGCAGAAATTCCGCTGCATTTTCAACCACACGCTCAGAGCAATGGATACAGAATGTTCTTAAACCTCGTCCTGCGCAGAACTTTTCCGCAACTGCCGGGCAACATATTGCGGCGCGCCCGCAGCCCGCATACACTGCGGCGTGGCGTGTGCTGCCTGTTGCTGAAAGCAGGGCGTAACGGGCTGTGATTGTTGGGTATTGCCGTATTCACGCCATGAATTTTCCGTCACCCTTGATGTCGTAAATTTTCGAGCCCCGGCGTGGCCCTTTTTGCCGCATCCCTTATTGCGGCCAGGACGCCCGGACTGACACTTTGCCCAGCACAGGAACTTCCTCAGGCATGGAAAGAAGAGCATTCCTTAAAGCATCACTGGCGTTTGCCGCCTACTGCGGTACGCCGTTGATGTCGTCACTATTCAGCCGTTCTGCGGCGGCCGCCGACGTGGCAGACGGCGATGTTACCCCGTTCGACTTCTCCACCCTGCAAAACATGGCCCGCGATCTGGCCGCCACCCCGTTCGGTGGCCCCCCGGCCGCCTTGCCGCCGACGCTGGCCGGGCTGACCCCGCAGGCGTATAACAAAATCCAGTATGACCATGACCACTCGTTGTGGAACGGCAACGGCGCAGGCCGCCAGCTGGATGTGGAGCTGTTCCATGTCGGCATGGGCTTTAAACGCCGGATACGCGTCTATTCCGTGGATGCGGCCAAACAGCAGGCGCGCGAAATCCACTTCCGCCCTGAGCTGTTTAATTACCACGATGCAGGCGTTGACACCAAACAGCTGGAAGGGCGGGACAACCTCGGCTTTGCCGGCTTCAAAGTCAACAAAGCCCCGGAGCTGACGCGCCGGGACGTGGTCTCTTTCCTCGGGGCGAGCTATTTCCGTGCGGTGGATGATACCTACCAGTACGGCCTCTCCGCCCGCGGCCTGGCCATTGATACCTTTACCGACCAGCCGGAAGAGTTCCCGGACTTCACCGCCTTCTGGTTCGAGACGCCGAAGCCGGAAGACACCACGTTCATCGTGTATGCACTGCTCGACAGCCCCAGCGCCACCGGGGCATACCGCTTTACTATCCTCTGTGAGAAAGAGCGGGTGGTGATGGAGATTGAGAAACACCTCCACGCGCGCAAAGACATCAAACAGCTCGGCATCGCGCCGATGACCACCATGTTCAGCTGCGGCACCAATGAACGCCGGATGTGTGACACCATCCACCCACAAATCCACGATTCCGACCGGCTGGCGATGTGGCGCGGCAACGGCGAGTGGGTCTGCCGCCCGCTCAACAACCCGCAGCGCCTGCAATTCAACGCCTATGCAGATGACAACCCGCAGGGCTTCGGGTTACTGCAAACCAACCACGACTTTGATGATTACCAGGATGTGATCGGCTGGTACAACAAGCGGCCGAGCCTGTGGGTCGAGCCGATCGGCAAGTGGGGCAAGGGTGCCGTCAACCTGATGGAGATCCCGACCACCGGCGAAACGCTGGATAACATCGTCTGCTTCTGGCAGCCGGAGCAGCCGCTGCGCGCCGGGCAGTCGCACAGCTACGCCTACCGTCTCTACTGGGCCTCTGAGGCGCCGGTGAAAAGCCCGCTGGCGAACATCAAAGCGACCCGCACCGGCATGGGCGCGTTCCCGGAAGGCTGGGCGCCGGGCGAAAACTACCCCACGGTCTGGGCGCGCCGTTTCGCGGTGGACTTCATCAACGGTGAGCTGAAAGCCTACGCCGACAAGGGCATTGAGCCGGTGATTAACGTCTCATCCGGCCGGGTCAACAATATTGAGATCCTGTATGTTGAGCCGATCAACGGCTACCGCATCCTGTTCGACTGGTTCCCGGACAGCGACAAAGCCGACCCGGTCGAGATGCGCATGTTCCTGCGCTCCCACGACACCACGCTGAGCGAAACCTGGCTCTACCAATATTTCCCGCCGCCGGCCGATAAGCGCAAATATATCGACGACCGCCAGATGCGCTAATTTTTTGCCCTGCGTCTGTCAGCTAACAGCCCGCGATTGCGGGCTTTTTATCGCCTGCGCATTAACCCGGCCTGGGCCGCGGCAGTTTATTTTCCCGCCGCGCGAACAGGCGTAACCCCTTATTTTCGTTATCATGCCGTTGCAGTGATGTTTGCGATTTCCTTTGCAAATCATGCGGTTTCTGCTACCACCCGGCGGCAGGGCGGCGCATGATGCTCTACGCTTTATCAGGTGCCGGAAATAAACGCACCGCTGTCGCCGGAGGTGTGTGAATTTAAAGTTAATTAGTAACATTAAATTCACATAAAATGCACTGCGCGCCGGCAGACTATTTTCGGCAGTGAGGATAATCTCTTCCGGCCTGAACATCAGGGCCGGTTCATGTCTCCACCAAGAGGTAAAAGCCATGAGTAAATTTGTTTTTTCATCACCACGGAAATATGTACAGGGAAGCGGCGTCATTGAAGACCTGGGGCGTTACTTGCCTGCGCTTGGCGATAATGCCCTGCTGATTGCCGATGAGATTGTCTGGGGCATTATCGGTAAGCGGGTGGAAGCGGCCCTGGGTGAAGCGGGCCTGCGTTACCAGTTTGAGCGCTTTAACGGTGAGGCCTCCAGCAATGAGATCTCCCGGCTGGCGGCCGCGGCAAAACAGGGCGGCACCACGCTGGTGGTCGGGCTGGGCGGGGGCAAAACCCTGGACACTGCCAAAGCGGTGGCGGACGAGTTGCACCAGCCGGTAGCGATTGTGCCGACCGTCGCCTCCACCGATGCGCCGTGCAGCGCCCTGTCGGTTATCTACACCGACGAAGGGGTCTTTGACAGCTACCGCTTCTATGACAAAAACCCGGATCTGGTGCTGGTGGACACCGCCGTCTGTGCGCAGGCCCCGGCACGCCTGTTTGCCTCCGGCATTGCTGACGGGCTGGCAACGTACGTCGAGGCGCAGGCCGTGAAACGTTCCCACAGCAAATCGATGGTCGACGGCGACCCGACCATCGCCGGGATGGCGATTGCCGAAGCCTGTGAGAAAACGCTGCTGACCTACGGCTACAGTGCTTACAAAGCGGTAGAGCAGAAACTGGTGACCCCGGCAGTAGAAGCGGTGGTGGAAGCCAACACGCTGCTCTCCGGCCTGGGCTTTGAGAATGCCGGGCTGGCCGGGGCGCACGCCATCCACAACGGTTTTACGGCGATCCAGGGGGACATTCACCACCTGACACACGGTGAGAAAGTCGCTTACGGCACCCTGACCCAGATGGTGCTGGAGCAGCGCCCGGATGAGGAGATCGCGCGTTATGTGCGTTTCTACCGCGCCATCAGGATGCCGACCACGCTGGCGGAAATGCACCTGGAGAATGAGACCTTTGAGAATCTGGTCAAGGTTGGTGCACTGGCAGGCAGTGAGGGTGACACACTGAACAACCTCAACCCGAACCTCTCCGCAGAAGATGTGGCCCACGCGATTCTGGCGGTGGACGCCTTCAGCAAAACAGTGAGCTAAGCGGTTCCCGGCCGGGCGGCACGCCGTCGCCCGGCACACTGTTTTACCGCGACAGGGTAGTACCGGCACAGGGTATTACCGTCTTACACCTTTCCGCTCACCTCTGTCAGGAGCCGGCATGTTTTCGCATGTTTACCTCGGCGTGAATGATTTCACGCGCGCTTTTCAGTTTTACAGCACGCTGTTACCGGTACTCGGCCTGCAACTGAAATTTTGTGATGAGCAGGCGCAGTGTGCAGCCTGGTGGCAGGCGGGCGTCGCGCGGCCGTTGCTGGTGGTCAGCCGCCCGCACAACGGTGAGCCGGCCACGCCCGGTAACGGGCAGATGACCGCGCTGCTGGCACGCAGCCGGGCGCAGGTGGATGAGGCGTATGCCGTGGCGTTAGCCCACGGCGCGCAGGATGCAGGCGCACCGGGCCTGCGGCCGCATTACCATCCTGACTATTACGGCGCGTATTTCCGCTGCCCGGAGGGCAACAAACTCTGTGTCTGTTGCCATGCGCCGGAATAGGGGGGAATGTCAGGGCAGCAGGCGCGGCAGCACCAGCGGCAGCAGTGAGAAGAGATAGAGCAGCAAACCGATACACGCCCCGACGAGGGTGCCGTTGATGCGGATGAATTGCAGGTCTTTCCCGATGTTCAGTTCAATCTGGTGTGACATTTCCGCCTCATCCCAGCTTTTCACCGTATCGCTGATGTGTTTGGTCAGGAAGGCGGCGAAGTCCGGGGCCATACGCCCGGCGGCCTGTTCAAGCTGGCGGTTCAGGGTGCTGCGCAGGGTGGCGTCCTGTGCCAGTGTTTCGCCCAGCCAGCGCCCGGCATCGCGCATTTTCTGCTGGAGCAGGGAGTCCGGTTTATCCAGGTCATTACGCATCCACTCGCGCAGGTCGCCCCACAGCGCTTTGACGTAAGTATTCAGCGTTTCGTCATGTTTCAGGTAGCTTTTGATCTCTTCCGCTTTCAGCGCCATTGCCGGGTCATGTTTCAGGCGGCTGATAAAGCTTTCCACTGCCATATCAAAGCGCACGCGCAAGGCGTGGCCGCGGTCGGCGCTGATTTCATCCAGGATGGTGCCCACCGCGTCAGCAATCATGTCGGCGCCATGTTCGCCCAGCCAGCTGGTCGGCAGGATTTTCTCTTTAATCGGGTGTTCGCGTTTCACCCAGCGCACGATCTGGCGTGACAGGGTGGCGCGGGTCGAGGGTTGTTCCAGCGTGCGGATCAGTTGGGTCACGGCGCTGTCGAGCAATTCCTGATGTCGTCCCTCTTTGGTCATGCTTTCCAGCAGGGTCGCAACGGATGCCGTAAGGTCGATTTTGTCGATCAGGGTAAACAGGGCTTTTTTGAGGAAACGTTGGATGCGCACATCGTCGGTCATTTCAAACAGGCCGCGCAGCACCCGCACCAGGTAGCGCGCCATCCGTTCGGTGTTGGCGGGGGTATTCAGCCAGTCGGCCAGCATGGTTGCCGGGTCATAGCGGCGGATCAGCCCGACCAGAGAGTTAGCATCCAGGAATTTTTCCTGCACAAACAGCGCGAGGTTATCCGCAATTTTATTTTTATTGCGGGGAATGATGGCGGTATGGGCACCAATCAGCGGCAACGGCACGCGGCGGAACAGCGCCACCACGGCGAACCAGTCCGCCAGCGCACCGACCATAGCGGCTTCCGACACGGCCTTAATACCGTCAACCCAGAGGTTGCGCGGCAGAAACAGGGTAATAACAAACACGGCGGCCGCCGCGAGTAACAGCAGCAGGGCATTGCGCTTACTGCGTTTGAGTTCTTTTTCTTTATCCATAAGAACAGTTTAGGATCATTTTTTACCGGAGCGCAAAATTTTCCCGGCCCGCAGAAGATTACCGCGCCATAAGAATCCTCACCGAACAGCGCAGGGCGAGCACACCGCACATGCAAAATCCACCCCTACCATTTCCTGACATACCTAAGAATATGCAGTCTGGTGGGGGCATAAAAATCATTGCCGAATGGAGCCGCAGGGCCGGGCGAGCGGACAGGACGTCCGCGAGAGGTACAGCCACGCTGGGAGCGTGTCTGTACTGGCCCGAGCAGCCCGGAGGCGAAGTGAGGGTTACCCGCGGTAGCGGGCAATGATTCAGCCAAACCACCGAAAGTGCGCGGGTGCAGGGCGAGCGCACTGGCGCGCCCTGCTCGGTTGAGGCAATGAAGGACAGGTAGACAACTGCACATGAGCAACCGAAACATGCCACTTGACCCGTAGAAGCCGTGACGCGTACACAATGCCTGCGGGTGCAGGGCCGGCGCGCCGGCAGGCCCTGCTCGGTTGAGGCTCAGCAACCAGGGTGGACAACCGCACATAAACAACCGAAACATTCCACCGCACATGAGCAACCGAAACATGCCACCCTAATCACCCAATCAGAACGTAAACCCTACCTGTGCCACCGCCCCCCAGGTATTGTCATCCCCGACCATCCCCGTCAGATCCAGGTGCACTTTCTTATACGGGGACAACCCAATACCGCCGGTGAACACATTGGTGTCATTGGACTTCATGTCCGCCCGGTAACCGGCGCGCAGTTGCAGCCAGTCAAAGGCGCGGAACTCGGCCCCGACCCCGGCGTACTGGCTGTCTTCTTCCGATTTGAAGCGCTTGGTCGGCGTCATATCCACGTCCGCCGTGGCGGTGATGCGCTCGTTATGCCAGGCCGCACCGCCGGTCACCAGCGGGCGGATCTGGTAGGTATCGCGGTAGCCGTTCACCTCTTTGGTGTCGATGTCACGCGGCACCAGGTTCTGCGCGCTGAGGCCCAGCGTCCAGGCGTCAGAAAGATCGGCCGATAGCCCGGCATCCACGTTGAAACCGGTATTGGATTTCTCATACTCACCGTTGGTGATGTCTGACTTATCGTAGTCATACACCGAGGTGTAGTAGTTATAGAGCGTGGTGTGCTGGATTTTCGGCGTCACACCCACTGACACCGGCAACCCGCCGACGTTGAATTCATGGGCCATGGCCACGCCATAATCGGTGATAATTGCCGCCCGCCCGTGTGCGCTGGAGGTGAGGCGGTCTTCATCGCCCGGCAGCGGGATGCGCACGCCGTCGGCGATCTGTTGCAGGTAATCAATATCCCCCTGCGATACATCGGTGCTGACGTGCGCATTGCCGTAGGCTTTCACCACAAAGGCGAGCGGCAGTTGATCGTTCGGCAACGTCACCGCCAGCGAGGCCCCGGCATTGGCCCAGGCCTGGCTGCCCTGAATGCCGCGCAGGTCACCCGCTAAATCGCCTGCCGCCCGGCGCAGGGCGCTGTAGCTGGTGACGTTGTCGCTGTAGCTGTCCACGCTATCGGAAAGGTCATCAATTTTGTCGAGGATCTTATCTTTATCCGTGACTTGCACCCCTACGGCCGGGAAAATGACGCTGATATCATCGGTGCCGGTCGCTTTGGTCATCAATGCCGGGTTAGCCAGCACCGCAGAGCCATACGTGGAAGACGCCACACCGGTGCCGCCCATCGCATCGTTACGGGCCTCAAAATAGTTGCCTGCGGCCAGCGCACTGAGGGGGGAAAGCAGAAAAAGCGGAACAAACACGTTGCGTGAAGAGACGCGGAAGAGACCCAATTTACTCGCCATTTTATTTACCGAGGCCATCGTATTTCCCGAATAAGAACCCGGCGTATCTGCCGGGATAACCATGAATTACCCCCATCATGAAACAGAATGGGGCGGATCATTGCTGTGAATAGGCACGGTTATTGGCGGCTCTTTCGGCCTTGCCTTTTTATAATTCGGTGTAAAGCAGCACCTGACCCCGGCAGAAACCCGCCCGGCAGGTGAAAAAAGAGACTGCCCCAGAAGCATAAGCGATTTTTATTACAATCACAGGAATTTTCACATTACCCCCGGCAAGTGAAATCACCCAGGCTGGCTTGCGTATTATCTTTTTTTATTTATGTAGATAATTTTTAAGAGTAAAAATTGATTTCACCCTCGGCGAAAAAAGATGAAATACGTGCACAAACTGCGCAATGCATTTTATTAATAACCCTGTGAAAACTGTGATTAATAAGCCCGGCTCATCGGTATGGTTGAAAAGCGCTATTCTGGCCGGCGGCAGGAATAAAAAGGCCGGCAGGGGCGGGGGCATCAGTGGGGAAACAACGCGGCATACTGAGGAAATAAAAAAGGCGCCCAACGGGCGCCTGGTTTTTCAGGGGGTGGCGGGCACGGTTTGTGCCGGGCCAAATACCGAATAGCTGGGCAGGGCAATATTCTGGTAAGGCTGCCAGCCGCCTCCCAGCGCTTTATACAACGCCACCAGATCGGTGCTGGTTTGCACCCGCGCCTCGGTGGCCTGTTGCCGCGCCTGCGCCAACTGGCGCTGTGCATCCAGCACATTAATAAAGGTGGTGATGCCCTGGCGGTAACTTTCACTCGCCAGATCGTAAGCGTTCTGAAGCGAGGCGGCAGTGCGCTCCAGCCCGTCAACCCGGTCCTGATCGGTGCGGTAACTCACCAGCGCATTTTCCACATCCTGCAACGCGGTCAACACCGTCTGGCGGTAGTCCAGCACAGCGCTGGCCTGTTGCGCGCGTGACAGCCGCACATTGGAGACCAACCGCCCGCCCTGGAAAATCGGCAGCGAAATCTGCGGCCCATAAGAGTAGAAATGGCTGCTCCAGTCGGTGAGATAGTCCGCATCGGTGTTGCGCATCCCGACCTGGCCGGTCAGGGAGAGGCTGGGGAACATCTGCGCCACCGAGACGCCGATCTCCGCGGTGGCGGCGTGCAGGTTCGCCTCGGCCCGGCGCACATCCGGCCGGCGGCGCGCCAGTTCTGCCGGAACGCCCACCGGCACGGCGGCCGGGATCGGCGGCAGCGGTTTCACAGCCCGCAACTCAGCATCCAGCGCGCCCGGTGGCTGGCCGAGCAGCACCGCCAGCGCGTTCATCGCCTGCCGTACCTGCGCCTGATAACCCGGCAGCTGCGCCTCCAGTGACCCAAGCTGCGCCTGCGCATTCTCCACATCCAGTTGCGGCGCCAGGCCGTTTTTCGCCTGGCTCTGCGTGAGGTCGGTGGTCTGGCGGGCGATATCGATCTGCGTTTGCAGCGTGTTCAGCACGCTCTGTGCCCCGCGCAATTGCAGATAGGTTCGCGCCACTTCCGCTTCCAGCGACACCAGCGCATCGTTGCGCTGCTCGAGGGTGGCTTGCGTCTGGGCATCGGCCGCTTCCACTGCCCGGCGCGTTTTGCCGAACAAATCCAATTCCCAGGAGGCGTCAAACCCGCCCTGGAACAGCGTGACCGGCTTCGTCACGCTGCCCAGCGCATCCGCCGCTTCCGGGCTTTCCGCCTCAAGTTGCCCCGGAATATCGTGCGCTTCCAGTATCCCTTTCAGCCCGAGTTGCTGGCGGTTGACGCTGGCCGTGGCATTCACGGAAGGCAGATACGCCCCGCGCGCCTGCGTCACCTGTTCCCGCGCCCCGGCAATACGCAGCACCGTCTGCTGCAACGACAGGTTGCCGTTAATCGCCCGGCCAATCAGGCTGTCGAGCTGCGGGTCATTAAAACTGCGCCACCAGGCCGGGTCCGGCTCGCTGGCCAGCGCCACGGAGCCGGGTTTCGCCTGGGTATGAGACGCCAGATCGTTAAATGCCTTGGGCGTCTGTGCCTGCGGCGGCTGGTAATCGGGGCCAACGGAACACCCGGCAAGCGCCAGCACCGCCAGGGCCACCGCCAGCCGTAAAGGGGAAGGGGGCAGCAGGCGCAACGGCGCCCGTGCAGAACTGAACAAGGTAGAGACAGCCATGTCAATGACCTCCGGCACTGCCTTCGCTCTTGATCGGCGAAAGCAAGAAACAAAATGGAATCATGATCAGCGACATTATCCCGCACAGCATAAATACGTCGTTATACGCCAGCACGCGGGACTGGCTGATCATCTCTTGGTATAGCTGCGCTGTGGCCAGCGTCACCGGGTCGCCCACCGCATGGCTGAAATCCCGGATCGCTGCCGCGCCGCGCTGCACCGCCTGGTTGAACTGCTCATCCAGCGGCGTCATGTTTGGTGCGAGGTACGCGCTGTGGGTCTGGGAGCGCTCGGTGATCGCCGCCGTAGAGAGCGAAATGCCGATTGAGCCGGCCACGTTGCGGAACATTGAGAACAGCGCTGCGCCGTCTGCATTCAGCTTGGGTGACAACGTCACAAACGCGATGGTGGTCAGCGGCACAAACAGGAAGCCCAGCCCAATCGACTGCGCGCTGCGCATCAGCACCATGGTTTCAAAATCCACATTCGGCACCAGGCGGCTGGAGTAGATAAAGGAGAGCAGCAGCAACAGGAAGCCAAACGCGATAATCAGCCGCGTCTGCACTTTCGGCATCAGCGCCAGCACCAGCGGGATCGACAGCACAATCAGCACCGCGCCGGGCGACATCACCAGCCCGGAGAGGGTGGCGGTATAGCCGAGTTGCTGCTGGGCCAGTTGCGGCATCAGCACCGAACTGCCGTAGAGGATCATCGCCATCCCTGCCATCAGCAAACTGGCGACAGCAAAGTTGCGATCCTTCAGGCAGTGCAGATCCACCACCGGTTTGCGGGCGTAGAACAGCCAGTAGATCGCGCCCACCAGCCCCACCAGCGCCAGCACTGCAAACAGCACAATAAAGCTGGACTGGAACCAGTCATCATCCTCGCCGCGGTCGAGCATCACCTGCAGGCAGCCCAGCCCCAGGGCGATAAGCCCAATGCCGATGTAGTCGATGCTGAGTTTGCCCGGCTCAAGCCGTTTCTCCCACGGCGGATCTTCCAGCAGTTGGAACACTGCCAGCACCGTCAGCACGCCGACCGGGATATTGATCAAAAATACCCAGCGCCAGCTGTAGTGGTCGGTGATCCAGCCGCCCAGCATCGGGCCGAGCACCGGCGCCACGATAATCGCGATGGACGACAGGCCAAACGCCTTGCCGCGATCTTCCGCTTTGAAGTAGTCGAGCAACACCGACTGTTGCACCGGTTGCAGGCCACCGCCAAAGAAGCCCTGCAAAATGCGGAACAGGATCATCTGCCAGAGCTCGGTGGCGATGCCGCACAAAAACGAGCAAATCGTGAACATGCCGATGCAGATCAGGAAGTAGTTTTTGCGGCCCAGCGCCCGGCTGAAGAACGCCGACAGCGGCAGCACGATGCCGTTTGCCACCAGATAGGAGGTGAGCACCCAGGTGGACTCGTCATAACTGGAAGAGAGCGACCCGGCGACGTGCGGCAGCGCCACGTTAACGATGGTGGTGTCCAGGATCTCCATAAACACCGCCAGCGTCACGACCAGCGCGACGGCCCAGGGGTTACTGGCGGGTTTCCATTGACGGTCGCCACTCATTCCACAGTCACCTTCGGCACCACGGAGAGGCCGAGCGGCAGCGGGAATTCAGGATCCAGCCCGCTGTCGAGGACAATCTTCACCGGCACACGCTGCACGATTTTCACATAGTTGCCGGTGGCATTTTCAGACGGGAAAGCGGAGAAGCGAGAGCCGGAACCCTGCTGGATGCTGTCCACATGGCCGTGCAGCTCCATGTCCGGGTAGGCGTCTACCGTGACCACCACTTTGTCGCCGGGGTTCATGTGCTCAAGCTGGGACTCTTTGAAGTTGGCGGTGACCCAGACGTCACGCGATACCAGCGAGAACAGGGAGGAGCCGGCCTGCACCAGCGTGCCGAGCTGGACGTTACGCTTGGTGACGTAGCCGTCAAACGGCGCGCGCACTTCGGTATAAGAGAGGTTGAGGTTGGCGGTTTCCAGTTGGGCATTGGCCTGCGCCACCTGTTGCCGGGCAGCCTCGACATTGGCCGCGGCCTGGCGGATTTGCAATTGCACCTGGGCTGCGACCTGCACCTGCGCTTTGGCGTTTTCCAGTTCCGCATTGGCGGAGCGGAGCTGCGCATTGGCGGCATCGATATTGCGCTGGGTCGTGGCACGCGGGTCAACGCCGCGCTGGCGTTTGTAGTCCGCCTGCGCATTCACCAGGTTCGCCTCTGCCTGCGCCTGTTGCGCTTTGGCCTGCGCCAGTTGCGCCGGGTACTGGACTTTTGCCAGGGCGAGCTGCACTTCGGCCTGATGCAGCTGGGACTGTGCCATACCCAGTTGCGCCTGGGCGCGGTCACGTTCCGCCACGGCGTCACGCGGGTCAATTTTCACCAGCAGCTGGCCTTTTTTCACCGGCTGGTTATCTTTTACCGCCAGATCGGTGATATAGCCGGAGACTTTCGGCGCAATGGTCACGGCGTCGCCTTCGGTAAAGGCGTCATCGGTGGTGACCTGATTGCGGGTCATAAACCACCAGACCAGCGCGACCACCACCATCACGGCCACCACCACGCCGAGGATGATCAACGGTTTCTTGCCGGGGCGTTTGCGGGTGTTTTCCCCGTCGTCCTGCTCGTCGTTGTTCTCCTGGTTATCCGATTTTTTATCAGCCCGGTCAGAGGGTTTTTTATCCTTTCCCGCGCCGTTATCGTTCTGTTGTTGGGTTCCCGGTTTACGCGCCTGATCGTCCTGCGCGGCAGCGTCCTGTGACGCGTTATTTTTATCGCTGTTCATAGGTCTCATCTGTTATGGCAGCAAACCGCTGCACCAATTCATAAAGAAAGTGACTCTTTCACCCTAGAGCGTACTGCGCACTTTGCAAGTTGACCTCTGGGAAAAGCCTGAATTCGCGAGGGGATAGCACTATTTGTCAATCTGTGTAAAGGGAGAGGGGGATTGGCCCGGCTTGCTGGCCCTGCACCCGCGGGCATGGTGTACGCGGTACGGCAGCGTTTCTTTTTTGATTGAGGTGAGTTGCGTTGGCATACGCCCGGCGTCTTTCTCCGGCTCCGCTGCCGCCACCGCGCAAGGGGCGCGTAGGCGCGCGCCCCTTGCATCCCCGCGCCCTGGGTGCCCCGGCTGAATCATTGCCCGCTACCGCGTGTTCCCTCACTCCGCCTCCGGGCTAATCGGACCGCCGCAGACACGCTCCCGGCGTGACTGCGACTCTCGCGGACGTCCTGTCCGCTCGCCCGGCCCTGCGTCTCCATTCGGCAATGATTTTTACGCCCCCACCACTTCTGCAAATTTATGGGTATGTAAGGAAATGGTAGGTGGGCGAAGGCCTTGGCATCCTGCCCGCTCACCCGGCCCTGCGTCCTCGTCGGCAATAATTTTAATGCCCCCACCACTTCTGCAAATTTGTGGGTATGTAAGGAAAGAGTAGGGGAAGGATTTAAATCACCCAATTTTTTGTTTATTTAGCCTTATTAAAATCATGTTTAAGCGCCTTGATATAGTCATCTGTTTATTAACAGGCGTATTGTTAGGGTTCTTTTTTTAATGAAAGGGATGAAAAATGGCACTGCCAATTTATTTGTGGCTGGAAAATTATTTATCGGGAGTGGGTAAGGAAAGAGTTAATATAAAGAGAAAGAGCGTGGTGCCTGACAGGGTAATTAACTTGTGTGGAAAGTGCTCCTTATTTAAGCATGAAATAATCCTCTTCTGCACACTGCTGTTTTCGGGTGTTGTAAGCGCCGCAGGGCCGGATTGCTCGGATATCAATAGTTGGCCAACACAAATAACGGCAAATTTGCTGGCAAAGTTTGGTATTAAAAGTGAAAGCATCATCTTCGAAAAGACCAAAACTGATTTACTGGTTTCCGCAGAGATAACGAAGAAACAGGCGGAGGCTTTGATTAAAAGAGAAATTGAGCGTGCTGGCCGGATAGGCTTATCAAACGCTCCTCATCTTTTTGATGATATCTATCTTTCCCAGCCTATTTATAAACAGATTTACAGAATCCAGTTTACTGGTAAAAATAATCAATTGTTCCGTTTTATGACTACAACGCTTGCCTCTGATGAAGAGTGCTCCATCAGCGTTGAAGCGATTGCCCGTGTTGATGATGAATTGTTATGGCCGCTTTAAATTATTGCCGAGCGGAGCCGCAAGGCCAGTCAATCATACATAACACCTAAAAAATCCCACCTACCATTTCCTTACATACAAAAATATATGCAGTCTGGTGGGGGCGTAAAAATCATTGCCGAGTGGAGACGCAGGGCCGGGCGAGCACACAAGGATGTGTGCGAGAGTCGCAGCCACGCCGGGAGCGTGTCTGCGGCGGCCCGATTAGCCCGGAGGCGAAATGAGGGGACACGCGAGAGCGTGCAATGATTCAGCCGGGGTACCGAACGTGCGCGGGTGCAGGGCGAGCGC
This sequence comes from Nissabacter archeti, assembly GCF_018257325.1. Classification (NCBI taxonomy): domain Bacteria; kingdom Pseudomonadati; phylum Pseudomonadota; class Gammaproteobacteria; order Enterobacterales; family Yersiniaceae; genus Nissabacter; species Nissabacter archeti. The sequence goes on along the minus strand of NZ_JAERKB010000001.1, from coordinate 407,468 downwards.
ACCGGCGCGCCCTGCTCGGTTGAGGCGCGAAAAGTCGGGTAGACAAATACACATGAGCAACCGAAACCTTCCACAAAAACCCTTAAAAGCCGTACCGCGTACACCATGCCCGCGGGTGCAGGGCCGGCAGAACACAGCCGGATCACTCCCCGCTCTGCGCCGCAGGCGCACCATACCCGCCCCCTAACGCCACAATCAGCTTCACACTTGTCACCCGCTGGTCTGCCAGCAGGGACAGCAGGCTCTGCTGCTGCGACAGGCTGGTCGCCTCGGTCGTCGCGACGTCGAGGTAGTCGATCATCCCGGCCTGATACTGGTTATTGGTCACACGGGCGGACTCGCCGGCCGCGGCGGCGGCGGCGCGCTGGGCGGCGATCTCACTCTCCAGCGTGTGCAGTTCCACCAGGTAGTTTTCCACCTCCTCGAAGGCGCTCAGCACACTCTGGCGGTAAGCCGCGACGCTGGCGTCATAACTGGCCTGCGCCTGCTCCACGCTGGCGCGCGTGGCACCAAAGTCCAGCAGGGTGCCGCTCAGCTCAGGGCCGAGCGACCAGACGCGGTTCGGTGCGGAAATCAGCTTATGCAGCGTCGAACTGCTGTAACCGCCGCTGGCGCTCAGCGTCAGATCCGGGTAATACCCGGCGATCGCCACGCCCACCGCCGCATTGGCCGCGGCCATATTGCGCTCGGCGTAGGCGATGTCCGGGCGGCGCTCCAGCAACTGGGAGGGCAGGGCCGCCGGGATCGGCGGCAGGGTGGCGTCTGCTTTCGCCACGGCCAGGGTGAAATCAGCCGGTGGGCGGCCCATCAGCACCGCGATGGCGTGCTCAAGCTGGGCGCGCTGCCACTGGAGATCCAGCGACGAGGCGCGGGCGCTTTCCAGCTGGGTCTGCGCCTGCGCCAGCGTGGCGCGTGACTCGCTGCCGGCGCGGTATTTGTTCTCAATCACCCGCAGGTAACGCTGGTACGCCTCCACGCTCTGCTGATAGAGCGCGATCTGCTGGTCCATGATGCGGAGCTGGAAATAGTCCTGCGCCAGGGAGGACTGGGCGCTGAGGGTGATGTTCGCCAGCTCAGCGGCGCTGGCCTGTGCGCTGGCGCGGTCACTCTCCAGCTGGCGGCGCAGTTTGCCCCACAAGTCCAGCTCCCAGCTGGCGCTGACCTGCGCCTGGTGGCTGTTGCTGATACTGTTGCCGTTGGCCGATGAGGCGGCCCCGCTGGCGCTGCGGCTGCTGCTCACCGTGCCGCTTACCGTAGGGAAAAAACCGGCCCGCGCGCTGGCGACCAGCGCCTGGGCCTGCCGGTATTGCGCCTCATACTGCGCCACGTTCTGGTTGGAGATCTGCACCTGCGCCAGCAGGCTGGAGAGCACCGGATCCTGGTATACCGCCCACCAGTCGCCTTTGGCGGCCGTGTCCTGCGGCGTGGCCTGCGTCCAGCCTTTGGCTTCCTTGAACTGGGCGGTCATCGGCGCAGAAGGGCGCTGGTAGTCAGGGCCGACGGTGCAGCCGGCCAGCAGCAGCGTCAGCAGCGCCGGGATAAACGGGGAAATTTTCATGCTCATTCAGGGTGTCCAGTTGTTGCCGGGCGGTGGCGCAGGCGCTGCCACAGCCGTTTGGTACGGGCGCTCAGGCGGTCCATATAGAGGTAAACCACCGGCGTGGTAAACAGGGTCAAAAGCTGGCTCAGCGCCAGGCCGCCGGCGATCGCCAGCCCCAGCGGGCTGCGCAGGTCAGCGTCACCGCCGCTGCCAAGCGCCAGCGGCAGCGCGCCGAAGAAGGCGGCCAGCGTGGTCATCATAATCGGCCGGAAACGCATCAGGCAGGCCTGCACAATCGCCTGTTCCGGCGTCAGGCCGCGGTCACGTTCCGCCGCCAGCGCGAAGTCGATCATCATGATGGCGTTTTTCTTCACAATGCCGATCAGCAACAGAATGCCGATCAGCGCAATTACCGTAAGCTGGGTGCCGGTCACCAGCATCAGCAGCAGCGCGCCGACCCCGGCCGAAGGCAGGGTGGAGAGGATGGTCAGCGGGTGGATGTAACTCTCATACAGCATCCCGAGCACGATATACACCGCCGCCAGCGCGGCCAGGATCAGCCACGGCATACTGGCCGTCAGGTCGCTGAAGGCTTTTGCCGTGCCCTGGAACCCGGCCTGGATGGTGTCCGGCAGGCCGATTTTCGCCATCGCCTCGTCAATCACCTGCTGTGCCTGCTCCAGCGACACGCCGTCCGCCAGGTTAAACGCTACGGTGCTGGTGGCGGACTGCCCCTGGTGCGCCACTGACAGCGGCGCATTGGCGCCGCTCAGGCGGGTGAAGGCGGCCAGCGGCACCTGCGCGCCCTCATCATTCACCACATACAGCGAATGCAGGATCGCCGGGTCACCGGTAAAGTCCGCGTTGAGGTTCATCACCACATGGTACTGGTTCAGCGTTTTGTAGATCGTCGCCACCTGCCGCTGGCTGAAGGCGTTGTTCAGCATCGTATCCAGCGTGTTGACGTCCACCCCCAGCCGGGTCGCGGCGTCACGGTCGATGGTCAGCATCACCTCCTGGCCGCCGGTCTGCGAATCGCTGTCCACGCTGGTGAGCTGCGGCAGCGCCTCCAGCGCCTTTTTCACTTTCGGCGTCCAGACCCGCAGTGTGTCGAGTGAATCGGCCTGCAAGCTGAACTGGTAAGAGGCGTTGGCGCTGCGGCCGCCGATGTGCAGATCCTGCGCGGGCATCAGGAACAGCTGCAACCCCGGCTGGCTCATGCCCTTCATAGTCAGCCGGTTGGCGACCTCGGTGGCGGTGGCGTCACGCTTGTCGAAATCTTTCAGGTGCACAAAGAAATTGGCGCTGTTGCGCGAGCCGAACGCGCCGCTGCCCATTGAGGACATCACACCGTCCACCGCCGGGTCAGCCTGGATCATCTTCGAGAACTCCTCCATTTTCGGCTTCATCGCCTGGAAGGAGGTGCTCTGGTCGGCACGCAGCATCCCCATCAGCAGCCCGGTGTCCTGGTTCGGGAAGAAGCCCTTCTGCACCACGCTGTAGAGGAACACATTCAGCACAATGGTCAGCAGCAGGCTGAACAGCGTCAGCCGCTGGTGGCGCATCACCCAGGTCAGCGCCCGGCTGTAGATCGCCAGCAGGCCGCTGAGGCCGCGTTCAATCGCCTGGTAGAGCGGGTGCGGGCGCTTCTCCACGGGGGGCTTGCGCCGCAGCAGGCGGGAGCAGAGCATCGGCGTCAGGCTCAGCGACACCAGCATCGAGATAACCAACGACACGGTGAGCGTCACGGCAAACTCGCGGAACAGCCGCCCGACGATGCTGCCCATCAGCAGGATCGGCAGGAACACCGCCACCAGCGACAGCGTCATCGACAGCACGGTAAAGCTCACCTCCTGCGCGCCTTTCAGTGCCGCACGCACCGGCCCCAGCCCCTCTTCGATGTAGCGGGTGATGTTCTCCAGCACCACGATGGCGTCATCCACCACAAAGCCGGTGGCGATGATCAGCGCCATCAGCGACAGGTTGTCCAGGCTGTAGTCCAGCAGGTACATCACCGCGCAGGTGCCGATCAGCGAGACCGGCAGCGCCAGCGCCGGGATCACCACCGCTTTGACGTTACGCAGGAACACAAACACCACCGCGATCACCAGCAGCACCGCGATCAGCAGCGTCTCTTCGGTGTCGCGCAGGGAGGCGCGGATGTTGGGCGAACGATCCACCACGATCTGCAACCCGACGTCACCCGGCAGCGTCTCACGCAGTTCCGGGATCAGCGCCTTGATGGCATCGATCGTTTCCAGCATGTTGGCCCCGGCGGAGCGGGTCACGCCCAGCATCACCGAACGCGACTGGTTGTAGTAACCGACGTTGTAGTTATCCTCCACCGCGTCATACACCGTGGCGACATCGCCGAGGCGCACCGCTTTGCCGTCCTGATAGCGGATAATCAGCGAACGGTAGGCTTTCGCCTTGTCGAGCTGGCCGTTGCTGTCCACCACCCAGGATTGCGCGCTGCCCTGCAAAATCCCTTTCGGCTGGTTGCTGGTGGCGTTGGCGACTGCGCTGCGCACCGTGTCCAGCGACAGGCCGTAGTGCGTCAGCCGCTGCGGTTCGAGGTCGATGCGCACCGCCGGCAGCGCACTGCCGAGCAATGACACCTCACCGACCCCCTGCACCTGCGCCACTTTCTGTTTGATCTGGCTGGAGGCGAGGTCATACAGCTCGCCGCTGGTGCGGGTCGCGGAGGTGAGCGCCAGCATCACCACCGGCGCATCAGAGGGGTTGGCTTTGCGGTAGGTCGGTAGCGACGGCATGCTGCTCGGCAACAGGCTGCGGGCGGCGTTGATCGCCCCCTGCACATCGCGCGCTGCACCGTTGATGTCACGGTCCAGCTCAAATTGCAGGATAACATTGGTGGAGCCCTGCGAACTGCTGGAGGTCATCTCGGTGATGCCGGCAATCTGCCCCAGCGCCCGTTCCAGCGGCGTGGCGACGGTGGCGGCCATCGTCTCCGGGCTGGCACCCGGCAGGCTGGCGCTCACCATAATGGTGGGGAAATCGACCTGCGGCAGCGGGGCCACCGGCAGCAGCCGGTAGCCGAGCGCGCCCAGCAGCAGGATCGCCAGCGTCAGCAGCAGCGTCGCCACCGGGCGGAAGATAAACAGCCGCGAGATGTTCAGCGGCCGCGCCCGGCGCGGTTCACGCGGTTCGCTCATCGTGCCCCCTGCGGGCCTTTACGCCGCCAGAGTGCCCGGCCGCGGATCGCCAGCCGGTCAAAGTAGAGGTAGATAACCGGCGTGGAGAACAGCGTCAGCACCTGGCTGAAGATAAGCCCCCCGACAATCACCAGCCCGAGCGGCTGGCGCAGTTCCGCGCCGGAGCCGTGCGCCAGCATCAGCGGCAGGGCGCCGAGCAGCGCGGCCATGGTGGTCATCAGGATCGGCCTAAAGCGCAGCAGGCAGGCCTGGTGGATCGCCTCACGCGGTGACAGGTGCTGTTTCTGCTCCGCCTCCAGCGCGAAGTCGATCATCATGATGGCGTTCTTTTTCACAATCCCGATCAGCAGAATCACGCCAATCAACGCAATCAGGCTGAACTCCGTGCCCGCCAGCAGCAGCGTCAGCAGCGCGCCGACCGCCGCCGAGGGCAGGGTGGAGAGGATGGTTACCGGGTGGATAAAGCTCTCATACAAAATGCCCAGCACCACATACATGGTCAGCAGCGCCGCCAGGATCAGCCACAGCGTGTTGCCGGTGGCGCTCTGGAAAGCCGCGCTTTCGCCCTGGTAGCGCAGGGTGATGCTGGACGGCACCTTAAGCTGCCGGCTGATGTCCGTAATCGTCTGCTGCGCCTCTTCCAGTGAATAGCCCTCGTTCAGGTTGAAGGAGAGCGTCACCGCCGCGAACTGGTTCAGCCGGGCGTGCACCAGCGCGCCGGTGCGCTGGTGGATGGCGGCAATCGAGGTGAGTTTCACCATGCCGTTGGTAGCGCTGGTGCTGGTGCTGGTGGAACTGCCGCTGGTGCTGCTGTCCGTGGTGGTTGTGCTGTCAGTGCTGCTGTCGCTGTTATTGGTCGCCAGGTAGATATCATCAAACGATGCCGGCGACTGCTGGAAGCGCGGCGCAACTTCCAGCACCACGCGGTACTGGTTCGACTGGGTAAAGATGGTGGAAACCAGCCGCTGGCCGAAGGCGTTATACAGCGCGGTATCGACGTCCGCGGCGGTGATGCCGTAGCGCGCCGCCGCGTCGCGGTTCAGCTCCACATAAGCCACCTGGCCCTGATCCTGCAGGTTGCTGACCACGTCGCGGAACGCCGGGTTGGCCGACATCGCCGCCGCCAGCTTCGGTGTCCACTCCACCAGGTTTTCACTGTCGGCATCGTCCAGCGTGAACTGGTACTGGCTCGGTGTGACCTGATCATTCACCGTGAGATCCTGCGACGATTGCAGATAGAGCTGGATGCCCGGCACCTGCGCCACCGCCTGTTTCAGCTCGTCAATCACCACGTCAGCGCGTTCGTCCCGCTCATCAAAGGGTTTCAGGTTGATCTGTATCCGCCCGCTGTTGAGGCTGGTGTTGGTGCCGTCAATGCCGAGCGTGGAAGAGAGGCTCTCCACCGCCGGGTTTTTCAGGATGATGTCCGCCAGCGCCTGCTGGCGGCGGCTCATCTCCTTGAACGACACATCCTGCGAGGCCACGGTAATGCCCTGGATAAGCCCGGTGTCCTGTGCCGGGAAAAAGCCTTTCGGCACCACCAGGTAGAGCAGGGCAGTGAGCGCCACCGTCGCCAGCGCCACCAGCAGCGTCAGCCGCTGGTGGTTGAGCACCACCGTCAGCAGGCGGTCGTAACCGGCGATCAGCCGGTCAAACACCTCGCCGCCCTTGCGGGAGAAGCGGCTCTGCTGTGCTTCCGGGATATGGCGCAGCAGGTAGGCGCAGAGCATCGGCGTCAGCGTCAGGGAAATCACCATCGACACCAGAATCGACACCGCCAGCGTAATGGCGAACTCGCGGAACAGCCGCCCGACCACGTCACCCATAAACAGCAGCGGGATCAGCACCGCGATCAGTGAGAAAGTCAGCGAGATAATGGTAAAGCCGATCTGCTTCGAACCGTTGAGCGCCGCCTGCATCGGCGTTTCGCCCTGTTCCAGCCGCCGCGAGATGTTCTCCACCACCACGATGGCGTCATCGATCACAAAGCCGGTGGCCACGGTCAGCGCCATCAGCGACAGGTTATTGACGCTGAACCCGGCGAGGTACATCACGCCGAAGGTACCGACCAGCGACAGCGGCACCGCGATGCTGGGGATCAGCGTCGCGGCGAGGTTGCGCAGGAACAGGAAGGTCACCATCACCACCAGCGCAATCGACAGCACCAGTTCGAACTGCACGTCACTGATGGAGGCGCGGATGGTCTGGGTGCGGTCAGAGAGCACCGACACGGTGACGCCGTCCGGCAATGCGGCCTGCAACGCCGGCAACTGTTTCTTAATCGCGTCCACCACGGCAATCACGTTGGCGCCCGGCTGGCGCTGCACACTGATCACAATCGCCGGCTGGCGGTTGGCCCAGGCGGACTGGTAACTGTTCTCCTCCGCCTCGGTGATGGTGGCGAGATCCCGCAGCCGCAATGCCGCGCCGTCCTGATAGGTCAGGATCAGGTTGCCGTACTCCTCAGCGGTACGCAGCTGGTCATTGGCATCAATGGTGATGGAGTGGTACTGGCCGTCAAAGCCGCCTTTGGAGCCGTTGACGTTGCTGTTGCCGATAAGCGTATTGACGTCTTCCAGCGTCAGGTTATGCGCCGCCAGCGCCTGCGGGTTCATCTGCACGCGGATCGCCGGCTGGTGGCCGCCTGCCAGCGTCACCATGCCGACGCCGGAGATTTGCGACAGCTTCAGCGCAATCCGGGTGTTCACCAGATCCTGCACTTTAATCAGCGGCAAAGAAGGCGAGGTGGCTGCCAGCGTAATGACGGCGCTGTCCGCCGGGTTGACCTTTTTATAGGTCGGCGGGTTGGGCAGGTCGCTGGGCAGCAGGCTGTCGGCAGCGTTAATCGCCGCCTGCACTTCCTGTTCCGCCACATCCAGCGAGAGATCCAGGCTGAATTTCAGCGTAATGATCGACGCGCCGCCGGAGCTGGTGGAGTACATCTGGCTCAGCCCGGCCATCTGCCCGAGCTGGCGCTCCAGCGGGGCCGTGACGGCAGAGGCCATCACATCCGGGCTGGCACCGGGGTACAGGGTGGTCACCTGGATGGTCGGGTAGTCCACCTGCGGCAGTGCCGAGGTGGAGAGCATCCGGTAGGCAAACAGGCCGGAAAGCAGGATCGCCGCCATCAGCAAAAGGGTGGCGACCGGCCGCTGGATAAACAGGCGGGACGGGTTCATCGCGCGGCGTTCCCGTCAGCGGCCGGGGAGGCGGCATCCGTGGCCGGGGCTTTCTTGTCCGTGGCCGTCGCCGGTTGGCCACCGGCTGCCGGGGTGGCACCGGTGGACGCGGCCTGTGCGGTGACCACGCGCACTTTCGCGCCGTCCTGCAGGCGGTCAATGCCGGTGGTGACCACGCGGTCGCCCGCGGCGACACCGGAGAGGATCGCCTGCCAGGTGTTGCCGAACGCCGGGCCGCTTTTCACCGCTTTGCGGGTCACGGTATTGTCTTTGTTCACCAGATAAACGAAATCGCCGTCGCTGCTGAGCTGCAACGCCTGCGCCGGGATCACCACGGCGTTTTTCAGCGTAGTGGTTTGCAGGCGGATATTGACGAACTGGTTCGGGTAGAGCTGCTCATCCTGGTTGTCGAACAGCGCTTTGAGCTTGATGCTGCCGGTGGCAGTGTCGATCTCATTGCTGATAAAGCTCAGTTTCCCTTGCGCCAGCACGCTGCTGCCGTCCTGGTCGATGGCGGTGGCGGGCAGCGTTTCGCCCCGGTGCAGCGGCTTCAGCACGGTTTGCAGGCTGGCCTGCGGCACGCTGAAGGTCGCGGCGATAGGCTGGGTCTGGGTCAGGGTCACGATGCCGGTGGTGTCACTGCTGTGCACCATGTTGCCTGCATCCACCAGCCGCAGGCCGACGCGGCCGCTGACCGGCGCGGTGATGCGCGTGTACTCCAGGTTGAGCTTTGCCGCCTCAATCTGCGCCTGATCGGCCTTGATGGTGCCGAGGTACTGGCCGACGGTGGCGGTCTGGGTTTCCAGATCCTGCCGTGACAGCGAGTCCTGCGCGTAGAGCGTTTTATAGCGGGCGAGGGTCAGCTGCGCGCTTTTCAGCAGCGCCTGATTTTCCGCCAGCGCCCCCTGGTACTGCGCCAGCGTGGCCTGATAGCTGCGCGGGTCGATCTGCGCCAGCAACTGCCCGGCCTCCACCTGCTGCCCTTCGGTGAAATAGACCTTCATCAGCTGGCCATCCACCCGGCTGGTGACGGTGACGCTGGCATTCGGCACCACGGTGCCGAGCGCGGAGAGGTAAACCGGCACATCCGCCTGTTTCGCCACGCCTGCCTGTACCGGCGTCGCCATGCCGCCGCCCATCATACCGGGGCCACCCATGCCGCCTCCCATCCCGCCGGGGGCCGACGGCTGGCGGGAAAAGTAGAGCCAGCCACCGGCAATCAGCGCGATGACCAGCAGGAGAAGAAGAAAGTTACGCCGGGAAAACGGGGAGTGTGCGTGGGATTTCATGCCGGTGCCGAATTGTCCTGTAAAAAAAGAAAAGCATTATGCCAAGGGCCGGGGGGCCGGTTATAGGCCGCAGACCGTAAGCATTGCGTAAAAATGTGTGGCTAACAGATTAGCATGGTTTGTGTTTTCGCCCTGGAAAAAGCGGGCCGACGCGCCGGGCGCTGCGTGCGCAGGGCGGTGTGGCGCGGGGTTTTAGCAGAAAAACCCCTGTCCGCGCCATCAGATAAGCACGCGAATCATCGTTTTTTCATGAAGTATGCTGAAAAAGCAGCCAGACCGGCCGGTCTGGCTGGGGGAAGCGGGTTATTTGGCGGCCAGCACGGCGTCATGCAGGTTCAGGCGCTGCCAGAAGTTCTGCTCACCTGCGCCGCCGGAGAGCGGGTAGCCGTCCGCCAGGGCAGTATGGCGCATCAGGTCACGGCGGGCGGCGGCACTGAGCTGCGGCAGCGGCGCTTCCAGCAGCACCTCTGCCCCGGCCGGCACCTGCAGCGGCGTGGCGGCGGCGGTGGCCTTCGGCAGGTCGTAAGTCATGGTGAAGCGGTAGAAGCTGCGCATCGCCGGGGCGGTGTACGGGTCATCCTGCCCCTGGGGGGCCGCACACTGCGCCAGGCTCATGCCGCACTCTTTTTCCAGCGCGCTGCGCAGTTCGGTTTTCGCCTGCTCAAACAGCGTGCGATAGGCCGGGTCATTCAGGTAGTGGGCGACATTGCGCTCGGCAATCATGCGCGAGCCCATCACATCCAGCGGGTAGTGCACGCCCAGCACCACGCGGGAGAAGCCGTAACGCGCCCCGCGATCCAGCAGCGGCACAAAACGCTCCGGGATCATCTCCGCCATCAGCAGCGCATCAGTGTAGCCGGTGTTGGTATGGCCGCTGGGGAACGCCCCGCCATCGGCGGTGTAGGGGTGGCCGTCGGCGATCACCACGTTATCCGGCACCAGATGGATGCTGTTGCCGGTTTGCAGGAACGGGCGTGCATAGTTGAAATGTTTTTTCGCCGCGCCGGTGCTGACTTCGCTCGCCTTGATCAGTGCGGCAGCCTTGCCCAGCTCACCCTTGTCATAGGCAGTCAGGAACGCCTGGCCGAGCCGTGGCCCCATCGCGTCCGCCAGGAAGTAGAGGTAGCTGATGCCCTCGGCATCGGCCAGCGCCTGATGGCGTTCGCCCTGGGTGGCGTCACGGTTGATGGCGGTGACGGTCTCCAGGCTCTGTGTTTTAACGGCCGCCGGCAGCGCGTTGAACGGCTCCAGCAACGCAATCCCCGCCTGCTGGTTGGCTTTTGTGCCGAAGTCATAGCCGCTGGCCTTGAGCCAGGCGGTGTCTGCCTGTTGGTGCTGCTTCGCCTGCTCCAGCTGCGCGCGGGTCAGGGCCGGGGCGGTGCCCTGGATAGCGTGCTGCAAACCGGCCAGCATGGTGGCCTCCAGCGACACAAACGCCGGGGAGTCCGCCGCCGGGGTGGTGCTGTCGACAATCGGGGTGAGGCGGGTGACATCCGGGGCGGCCTCAGCGGCCTGCACGGCCAGTGCGGCCAGCAGTGCGCCGGCCATCAACGTGCGGGAAAAGCGCATGATTTAAGTCCTTGTTAAGTTTACCTTGCCGCCAGCAGGGTAAACCGCCCGGATGACGTTTTTATGTCAACGCAACACGGCGCTGCGCTAACCCTCTATTATTCTGTGCAGCCTTTGAACGGCCTTATCTTTTCCTGGAATGCGCTGCGCATTTCAGCGACGTATGACTTGTTGCGAGGTGGGGGGAGCCGATAACATTCTTCCTGTTCCGGCACTGCGCGCCGGGGCATTAAGGAGAAACCATGAAAAATTTACGTTGCATGATCTACCCGCAAAACGGGGTGATAGTCGCCATTTGTCTGGACCTCTCATTGGCGGCGCAGTCGGATTCAATGCAAAAAGCCAGGGATGCGCTGGAAGAACAGATTGCGGATTATCTTCAGGAAGCCGGTGCCGAGCCTGAGCACACCGAGGCGATGTTGCGCCGCCGTGCACCGTTCAGCCTCTGGGTAAAGTACTACCGCATTGCACTCTTGATGAAACTCAACCTGCCCAAAGGGCCATCTTCGGTCTTTACCGAACCTTGCCCGGCCCTGTAGCACCATGTTTAACGCCAGGGTCGGCACCTTAACCTATGCGGAACTCGCCAGGGCGCTGGCGGATATGGGGTTTGTATTACAGCCTAAAGGGGCCACCGGCCATGAAAAATGGATCCGCTATAACGCCCAGGGGAAAAAGCAGGTGGTGACGGTGTCTAAACATACCGCCCCCTTTGCCGCCGATTTGATCAAAGCGATGGCAAGGCAGGCGGAGGTGAATCACCGGAAACTTTACGCGTATTGCAAAAAACAGATCACCCTGCAGCAACTGGAACGCACCTGAGCCGGCAGCGCCGGTTTGTTACCGGCTGGTCGTCAGGTTGCCCGGCATCACGCAGGGGGCAGAACACTCACAGCCACCCGGCGCGCCGCAGTTTCAGGTAGAGCCAGAGGCAGCCGACCACCGTGATGCCGAGCGTCAGCGGGTAGCCCCAGCTGGTGTCCAGCTCGGGCATATCTTTGAAGTTCATGCCGTAAAGGCTGAACACCACCGTGGGCAGCGCGAGGATCGCCCCCCAGCCCGCCAGCCGTTGCACCACTTCGTTCTGGTGCACCGACACCAGCGCCAGGTTGACGTGGGTGGCGTTGGTCAGCATTTCGCGCATGTCATCGGTCAGCATGATCACCTGGTGCGCGTGGTCCTGCACGTCACGCATGTAATCGCGCAACTCCTTCGGCAGCAAGCCGTCATGGTGCAGTAGCTGGCCGCAGATGTCCTGCATCGGCACCGCCGCGTTGCGCAGCGAAAGCAGGTGGCGGCGCAGGTGGTAAACCTGCCGCACCGCTTTCTGGTCAAACTCGGTTTTAAACATGCGGGACTCAATCTCCTCGAACTGGCTGGAAAACTCGCCAACGATGCCGAGGTAGTTGTCCACGATGAAATCGAGCACGCAGTAGAGCGCGTAGCCGGGGCCGCGCGCCAGCTGCTCCGGGCACTGCTCGGCGTGCTCGCGCACCTTGGCGTAGCTGGAGGAGGCGCCGTGGCGCACGGTGATCAGGAAGTTTTTGCCGTAAAAGAGGTGGGTTTCGCCATACTCAATGCGGTCGCGGATTTTCTGCGCGGTATGCGCCACGATGAAAAAGGTGTCGCCGTACTGCTCGATTTTCGGCCGCTGGTGGGCGGTGAGGGCGTCCTCAATCGCCAGGTCGTGCAGGTTAAATTCCTGCTGAATGTGGCGCAGGTAATCGTTGTCCGGTTGCCATAGCCCGAGCCAGATAAAGGTGTCCGGCGCGGCCAGCATCTCGCTGATGTTCTCGGAAGTGACTTCGCCCACCGCTTTGCCGTTGCGGTAAGCCATGCTTTTTACCCTCTGTTCCGAGGGCTGTTGTTGGTCATTTTTTGTGTGCATAACGTCCTGACACTGTTGGGAAATAGGGGATCCTCCCCACAGCGTAGCCTGAATTGCCGCACTTTGCGTGACAGCCCGGTAAGCAGACGTGGCAAGTTGTATAAATTTATGACATCAGGCTTCCGGCACGGCGTCCGGCCGCAGCAGGGCGCTCACGGCTTCCGGCAGCATCGGCCGGGCCAGGTGGAAGCCCTGCACCCGGTCACACCCGGCGCGGTGCAGCCAGGCCAGGGTGGCTTCATCCTCCACGCCCTCCGCCACCACCACATATTTCAGCATATGCAGCATACCGATGATCTGCTCGACGATGATCCGGCAGTCGGCATCATACTGCAGCGGGCGGATCAGGGACTGGTCAAGCTTGATGACGTCAACCGGGATCCTTTTCAGGTAGGTCAGGTTGCTGTGGCCGTTGCCGAAATCGTCCAGCGCCAGCACAAAGCCCGCCTCGCGCAGCCGCCGCAAACAGGCGAGCGCCGCCGGGCTGCCTAAAATTTTCTGCGTCTCCAGGCACTCGATCTCTAAATCCGCCGGGGTCAGGTCATGTGCTTTCAGCTGCGCCAGCAGCCGGTCAACAAAGTCAGGCTCGGCAAAGTTACTGACCGCCACGTTGACTGCCACCGGCAACATAATGCCCTGGTTGCGCCACTGGCGGAGCTGGCGCGTGGCCTGGGCGATCACCCATTGGGTGAGCGGGCGGATAAGCGTGGTGTTCTCTGCCAGCGGCACAAACTGCGCGGGGGAAACCGCGCCGAATTCCGGGTGCTGCCAGCGCAGCAGCGCCTCGGCCCCCACGGCGTGGCCGCCTTTGACATCAAATTTCGGCTGATACATCAGGTAGAGGCCGGTGTCACGGTCCAGGCACTCCACCAGATCGCTCAGCAGGCGGAACGCCCTTTTTTGCGCCTCGTCACTCTCCTGACGGTAGGGCATCAACGGCATCTCCTGGTCGATGGCGTCATGCAGGGCGCTCATCGCTTTGCGTAACACCTGCTGCGGGGCCGCAACCGGCACGCGGAAACCGGTATAGCCGATGTGCATCTCGAGGCGGATCGGCACCGGCAGGCTCAGGCCGGCGGGCAGGGATTCTGAGCACTGCATCAGCGTGTGCAGCACGGTTTCACTGCGAGCCTGCGGCACCCACAGCGCAAAACGGCCGGTGGCCACGCAGTAGATTTTCTCCTGCCCACAGAACGCCCGGTGCAGGGCATCGCCGATTTCGCACAGCATCTGCTCCACCATCGGCATCCCCAGCGAGCGGCCCATTTCATAGGCGTAGGTGATGTTGATGCAGTCAATCAATACCAGCACGCAGTCCGGCGGCCCGCTCAGGATTTCATGCAAATCCGCAATCAGCCGCTGGCGGTTGGGCAGGCCGGTCACCGCATCCACCAGCCCCACGGCGCTGCGTGACTGCAACAGCGCCATCACTACTGCGGCCATCTCCTGCAGGGTGCGGCACTGCTCGGCCGTAAAGGTGCGCGGCTGGTAGTCGATCACACACAGGCTGCCGATCGCCACGCCGTCGTCGGTGGTCAGCGGCGCACCGGCATAAAAGCGCAGCGGCTGTTCCGGCTGGCGGGCCAGCGGCAGGCGGTAGAACCGTTCATCCAGCCAGGTATCGGGGCAGACCAGCACCCCGTCATTATGCAGGGTGTACTGGCAGAAGGCGTCGTCGCGGCTGGTTTCATCCAGCGGGAAGTTGGTTTTGGCTTTGATGCACTGCTTCTCATCAGTGATCAGGGTCACCAGACAGGTAGGCATATCCAGCATTTTGCAGGTCAACGCAGTAATTTTATTCAGGATCTCATCCTGGGAGGCGTCAAGGATCTGAAGATCTTTTAACGCCTGCAAGCGGGGTTGATCATCCTGGCGGACAAGGCTGGACATGGTGGTTACCTTAGGTACGTGGCTGGTCATTACAGCCTGTTCCGCAAAAAATACAAGAAGAACGTGGAAATAAGCGCCGAAAGCAGGGAATAAGGCAAATTCCATAGAGGAAATGCGGCGAATTTCTCTCTGTGCGCAGTGCTGAGCCGCGGAGGGAACAGAGAAGCACGCGATCGCGTTGAGACGTTCACCCGCAACGGCAGCCCCTTTGCCGTTATCTCTCGGCTATGCTTTCTTTACACCCGCGCCACCGGGCGCAGCCCCTGGAGAAACCCCATGCCGCAGATTGTGCTGACCCAATACCGAGAGAGTGCCGCAGATGAGATCGCCGGGTTACAGGCCGATCTCGCCACCCGCGGGATCGAACTGCATCTGCGCCGTGCGCCGCCGGGCGCCCCGGTGACCATTGAACTCACCACCCCGGCGCTGGTGGTTGTCGCTTTTGCACAGACATTTCTGGCGGCCCTGGTCGGCGAACTGGCGAAAGATGCCTACGACTGGCTTAAACAGCGGCTCGGCGGTTTTGCCCGTGAGGTGGCCGCCCAACAGCCCGCGCGCGAAGGGATGCTGAAGAACGACGTCGCGCCGCTGGCGCTGGACGCGGACACCCCTGGGGCCCATTTCCGGCTGCCGTTGCCGGTGAATGACCCGGCGTTTGCCTATGAGGCCGCCGTGGCCGCCTTCCTGGAGTTTGCCGTGGCCTGTCAGGCGGGGCGCGCCACGCTGGATGACCTGGGGCCGGGCGCGGCGGAGCACCCGGACGGGGTAATCCGCCTGCGCTATGATGCCACCGCCCGCCGGCTGGTGTGGGACGACCCGGTCGCCCCGGTGCTGCGCCGCCCGTAGCGCCGGGCGGCCTGCACCGCTTACACCTGTTTGCTCATATTGTGGCCGGTGATGTGGTAGCCACAGGCCTCATACAGCTGCCGGGCGCGCGGGTTGTCCGCCGCCACCCGCAGCCGCACCTCGCTGATGCCCCCGGCGGCCAGCTGTGTTTCCAGGTCGGCCAGCGCCTGCCGCCCATGCCCTGCACCGCGGAACGGCGGCAAGACCAGGAAATCCATGATGAAGGCATTGGTTTCATTACGCTGATACCAGAGGTAGCCCACGCATTCGCCCTGATGTTCAATCACCAGCAGCACCTGCCGTTCCGTCTCCACGCCCTGCGGCAGCACCGCGTGCAGGGCCTGTTGCGCCTCTGACCGCGCCCGCAGCGCGTCGAAATCATAGTTGGCGCTGAGGTCATCGGCGTATTCCGCCAGAAACAGCTGCGCCCAGGGCGCGAACTCCGGTTCGGTCATTTTTCGTAGCATCGGCCTGACTCCATAGGGAAAAACGTATTGTGACGTGCGGCAGCGGCGGTTGTCGCGGGCTTTTTGCGGCCGCACCCGGCAGGCAGAAAAAAGCCGCCCCGGAGGGGGCGGCTGAGCGGGGTTACGTCAGGCTCCTGCGCCGGTCAGGCACAGTGCTCCAGCGCAATCGGCACATTTTTATAGGCCGGGATGCCGCTCTCATCGTCATAGCTGTTGAGCGGCACCAGCACGTTGCCTTCCGGGTAGTAAGTCGCCACCGAGCCGGGGGCCATGTCATGCACCACCACCGTCAGGTTATCCATCCGGCGCGCGGTCGGTGTGCCGTCCGGGGCCAGCGCCACCACGTTGACCTTGTCACCCACGCGCAACCGGCGGCTTTCCGCTTCATCCGCGTTGATGAACAGCACATCGCGGCGGCCGGTGACGCCGCGGTAACGGTCATTCATGCCGTACAGCGTGGTGTTGTACTGGTCATGGCTGCGCAGGGTGGTCAGCACCAGGTCATGCCCCTGCGCCGAACGCGGGTCTTCGTTAATCCCGTGCATCACAATGAAATTGGCCTTGCCGCTTGGGGTGTTCCATTTGCGCTCCGAGGCGGCGTTATAGAGCCGGAAACCGCCGTGATTCATGATGCGTTTGTTGAAGTCCTTGAACGCCGGGAACACCGACTCAATCGCATCGCGGATGAAGTGGTAGTCAGACACCAGCTTGTCCCACGGCACCACGGTATTGGGCAGGGAAGCCTTCGCCAGCGCCGCCACCAGCGCGGGTTCTGACTTCAGGTGCGGCGAGGCGGGTTCCAGCGACCCGCGTGAGGCGTGCACCATCGACATCGAATCCTCCACCGTCACCGACTGGTCGCCGGAGAGCTGGGTATCACGCTCGGTGCGGCCAATCACCGGGAACAGGTAGGTGTGCTTCGCCACCGCCAGGTGCGAGCGGTTCAGCTTGGTGGCCATATGCACCGCCAGATCCAGCTTGCGCATCCCCTCGAAACAGGTTTCCGGCTCCGGCATAGCGACCGGCAAATTGCCGCCGAGGCAGAACAGCGCTTTGGCTTTGCCCTCGTGCATCGCACGGATGGTCGCCACGGCACCGTGGCCATGTTTGGTTGGCGGGGTGAAGCCAAACGTGCGCTCAATGCCGTCCAGCAGGGCCTGGTTCGGGATCTCGGTAATGCCCACCGTGCGGTCGCCCTGCACGTTGGAGTGGCCGCGCAGCGGGCAGATACCGGCACCTTTCTTGCCGATGTTGCCGCGCATCAGCATCAGGTTGGCGAGCTGCTGCACATTCTTGGTGCCGTACTGGTGCTGGGTGATGCCCATGCCGTAACAGAGGATGGTGCGCTCCGCTTTGGCGTACAGGCGGGCGATGTGCAGGATGTCTTTGTGGCTCAGGCCGGAGACGCGCTCAATGTCCGCCCAGTCAGTCGCTTCCAGGTCCGCTTTCAGCTCTTCGAAGCCCTGGGTGTGCTCGGCAATAAACGCCTCGTCAATCACCCCTTTTTCGCCCTTGCTCAGCGCCTCGTTGTGCAGCGACAGCAGCGATTTCATGATGCCCTTGACCATCGCCGCGTCACCGCCGACCCGCACCTTGTAGTAGGTGGAGGAGAGGCGGGTTGAGCTGAGCGTCAGCATCTCCAGCGGGCTTTGCGGGGAGGTAAAGCGCTCCAGCCCGCGCTCCTGCAATGGGTTAAACGCCACAATGGTGCCGCCGCGTTTCGCCACTTCCCGCAGCGTGCCGAGCATCCGCGGGTGGTTGGTGCCGGGGTTATGGCCGACACACAGCACCAGATCGCAGTGGTCGAAATCTTCCAGTTCCACCGTGCCCTTGCCGACGCCGATGGAGACCGGCAGCCCGACGCTGGTCGGCTCGTGGCACATGTTGGAGCAGTCCGGGAAGTTGTTGGTGCCGTATTCGCGCGCGAACAACTGGTAGAGGAAGGCCGCCTCATTCGAGGCGCGGCCGGAGGTGTAAAACTCCACGCTGTCCGGGTCATCATAGCCCTGCATCAGCGCGCCGATCTCCTGGAAGGCGGTGTCCCATTCGATGACCTGATAAGTGTCAGTGTCGCGATCATATTTCATCGGATGGGTGAGGCGCCCTTCGTTTTCCAGATCAAAATCGTGGCGTTCCCACAGTTCTTTCACCGGGTGCGCAGCGAAGAAATCCGGCGTGGCGCGTTTGCCGGTGGCCTCCCAGGAGACCGCTTTCGCGCCGTTCTCACAAAACTCAAATGACGAGGTGTGCAGCGGGTCGGGCCAGGCACAGCCGGGGCAGTCAAACCCCTGCGGCTGGTTCATCCTGAACAGCGCAATCACATCCTGTTTCACTGCCATCTGGCCGCGGATCGCATCCGCCACCGCTTTCAGTGCGCCCCAGCCACCCGCTGAGCCGCCATAAGGGGCAATCCCAATCGCTCCATTCTTCTCTTTCATCTTATGCTCTCACTCTTGCTTTCAGAAACGATTAGGAAAATTGTAGTGCATGTTAAGAAAATCACCCGGCAGCATGAAAAACCGGCGTTACCGATAGGCTGCCGCTATCAGTGGCTGGTTCACCCCCGAGGGATTTGTTACGGTAGTCACAAAGGGACGCTTCACGCCCGCCTGACCACGATGATAGGGAACTTATGGAACTGACTGCCTTTTCTGTGCCGCCTGTGCGTTTTTCTGTGCGCCCGCTGGCGTGGGTGGCGCTGCTGGCGCTGGCCGGTTGTACCAGCAAACCGAAAACCGAGGCGCCTGAGATACGCCCGGCCGACGTGCACGCCGAGGTGGTGCGGCTGATGCCCGCTTCCGCCGCTGACCGCAAAGGCTGGGCCACAGACATCACCGCGGCCTTTGCCGCCCAGCAACTGACCCCAAGCCACAGCAACCTCTGCGCGGTGCTGGCGGTGACGGAGCAGGAGTCCAATTTCAAGGCGGATGCGCCGGTGCCGGGGCTGGGCAAGATTGCCTGGAAGGAGATTGAGCGCCGCGCCGGGGAGAAGCACATCCCGGCCTTTGTGGTGCGTACCGCGCTGTTGATCCCGTCCTCCAATGGAAAGTCCTACAGCGCGCGGCTCGACAAGGTGCGCAATGAGAAAGAGCTGAGCGAGATTTTTGATGATTTCATCGGCATGGTGCCGATGGGCCAGCGGCTGTTCGGCAACCTTAACCCGGTGCATACCGGCGGGCCGATGCAGGTCAGCATCGCGTTTGCGGAAGCCCACGCCAAAGGCTACCCCTACCCGGTGGACGGCTCTATCCGCCGGGAAGTCTTCAGCCGCCGTGGCGGGATCTATTTCGGCACGATGCACCTGCTCGGCTACCCAACGGACTACCCGACACCGCTCTACCGCTTCGCCGATTTCAACGCCGGGTGGTACGCCAGCCGCAACGCCGCTTTCCAGCAGGCGGTAAGCCGCATCAGCGGCATCCCGCTGGCGCTGGACGGTGACCTGATCCGCTATGACAGCGACACCCCCGGCACCACGGAGCTGGCGGTGCGCACGCTGGGCAAGACGCTGGATCTCAGCGAACGCGAAATCCGCCGCGCGCTGGAGCAGGGCGAAGAGGAGGGCTTCAGTGACACCACGCTCTACCAACGCGTCTATGCCCGCGCCGACAAGCTGGCCGGGAAGCCGGTGCCGCGTGCGGTGCTGCCGGGGATCACCCTGGAAAGCCCGAAAATCACCCGTAAGCTGACCACCGCCTGGTTTGCCAACCGGGTCAACGACCGTTACCAGCGCTGTATGGCAAAGGCCACATCCAGCTAATCAGCCGGCCGCAGGATCGCCTACGCTATAAAGAAATGCACACACCATGAGAGAGCTTATGTCACAGATTACCTTGCCGGACACCATGACCTTTATCGCCATCACCGAGCCGGGCGGGCCGGAGGTGTTGCAACCGCAGACCGCCCCGGTGCCGCAACCGGCTGAGGGCGAACTGCTGGTGAAAGTCCATGCGGCGGGCGTCAACCGCCCGGATGTGCTCCAGCGTGCCGGCCACTACCCGATGAAGCCGGGCATGGACCCGGTGCCGGGGCTGGAGATTGCCGGGGAAGTGGTCGCCGTGGGCAACAATGTCAGCCGTTATCAGGTGGGTGACCGCGTTTGCGCGCTGACCAACGGCGGCGGCTATGCGGAATACTGCACGGTGCCTGCCACCCAGGCGCTGCCGGTGCCGGACGGCATGTCGATGGAGAGCGCCGCGGCAATCCCGGAGACTTTCTTCACCGTCTGGGCCAATGTGTTTGCCATGGGCAAGGCTAAAAAAGGCGACAAAGTGCTGGTGCACGGCGGCACCAGCGGCATCGGCACCACCACCCTGATGCTGTGCCGTGAACGCGGCATTGAGGCGTTCGCCACCGCCGGCAGTGAAGAGAAATGCGCTGCCATCCGGGCGCTGGGGGCCACCGCCATCAACTACCGGGAGCAGGATTTTGCCGAGGCGATCGCGGAGCACACCGATGGCAACGGCGTCGACGTGATCCTCGACATCATGGGCGGCCCCTATTTTGAGCGCAACATCGCCTCGCTGGCGCAGTTCGGGCGGCTGGTGATCATCGGCTTCCTCGGCTCTGCGGTGGCCAAAGAGATCAACGTGATGCCGATCCTGGCAAAACAGGCGATTGTCACTGGGTCACTGCTGCGCTCGCGCACTGCCGCGCAGAAAGCGGAGATTGCCGACGCGCTGCACGAGCAGGTCTGGCCCGCGCTCTCCGCCGGCCGCTGCCTGCCGATGATCGACAAAGTCTACCCGCTGGCCCAGGTCGCGGATGCCCACCGCCGCATGGAAAACGGCGAGCACATCGGCAAGATTGTGCTGAAGGTGGCGGGGTAAGCGCTAAGGCACCAGCTTTATTGTCAGTAACAGGCGCTGCGGAAGAATATTACTGTCACTGAGCTGCAGCGTCACTTCCGTGTCCTTATCCACGTTTCCCGCCAGTCTCTCCAGCCGCACCGTGCGGCTGGTGCTCTCCACGCTTACGGCAATCACCTCTGCGGCAGGTACTTTCCCCTGCCACGCCAGGGTGAACGGTGGTTTACCGCCGCTGAAGGCGAGCGTCTGCTTTTCGTCTTTCGACAGAATGATCGTGCTGTTCAGCGTCGTCAGCGGCAGCACCAGCCGATCGGCAGCCAGGCAATGAGTGTCCAGCGCGCCAATCAGGTTAATCTGCTGATTAAGGTGGTCGTTTAGCCTGGTCAGATTTGCCAGGGTTTGGGCGGGGTTGGCAAGTGCGCACGTTTCTCCAAAATTAAGTTCGTTAAATAAAGCTGGTTTCGTATCTTTTGATTTTGATGCTGATAAAGCGGCCGGTGTTACAACGCCTGCCACCGCCGCCAGGCTGCTTTTGGCTGAAGCCAGAATAGCTTCCGGGCTGGGGTTGGCGCTCAGCAGTTGCAGGTTCAAAGACTGAATCACGTTATTTTGCGCGTCTGTCAGGGTTGCGCCAAAGCCACTGTCACCCGCCTCTGTTGTGTTCAGGGTTGTTTGCAGTTGATGCCAGGCGGCATTGATCTTGTCTGCGTCAGGGCAATAAGCTGTTTTGGGCGGGGCAGCCATTTTCGCCTGTTGATATGCCGCCATCAGATTATTCCCGCGCATGGCGAGGCAGCTCAGTACGGTACCGGCACCTAAATAAGCCCCTTCGACCGTCGGCGGGAAAAAGAGTGTATTGGCACCGTAGGCTGCGGCGGCGCTTAATACCAGGAGCTGCGAGCTGTGCGACGTTAACGACGCGCCGGTCGCCAGACTGGCCCCCAGCCCCAGCGTCAGGGCATAGGTGGTGAGGTTCAGCGCCCGGTTGGTGGCGGTGCGGCTCGCCAGCCGGGCATTCACCTCTGCGATCATCCTGTGTAACTGGGTAATGCTGGCCTGAGTCACAGGAAATGTTGGGCACCGGTCTTTATTATCAGGCTTACAGACATTGACCAGCGTGGGCTGAATATAAGGGTGAAAATAATCCGCACAGGCCGGTAATAACAGCACGAAAAAAATTGCATTACGTTGTGATGCTTTGCCCCGCCACATTATCGTCTTCATGGTGAATAGCCTTATAGCATAATAAAGAAACAGGCTCAGGTGCTGAGTGCTGAACAGGGAGAGACGCAAGGGTTTTAATGTAAACGTTTTAATTGCCGGGCAATGTGGCTCCTCCGCTATTTATATCGGGTTGCTTTATTATTGGCCAGCGTCTACATAATAGAATACGCCGGAAAATAAAACGGTGATTTATTTGTTAGCAAGAAAATGAATAGCGTGATTTGTTTGTGTGAGGTTATTCAGCGCCAGCCTGGCCGCTGATAGCGGACTCTCTCTTCTGGTTAATAAAATGAGCGTTATCATGAAAAAAAATCCGGATTTACCCGGCCATTGCCGGTGCCTGTCGTTCTGCCTGCGGACCGCCGCGCTGCTGTTTACCCTCTTGGCCGGCTTCCCAGCCAGCGCCGCAACGGGGCAGAAGATGCAACTTACGGTGTATAACGATGGGAAGTCCTGCCCCGGTGGCTGTGATGCTCATGTAGTATTTAAGGAAGAACATAACGGCACGGCCAATGCTTTTTTACCAACACGTCCTACACCTCCTTATGAAGATTGTATTCCTGGGCAGCCGTGCCGTATCTGTTTTGAACAAGATGCACGTCACTGCATGGATGTGATGTATCGAGGAAATGGCCCCCATTCTAATAAATTTGATGTCACACCGAAATTCATTGAGAAATATTGCCCCATCAGTCAGAACCCACCCGAGCTTAATGCTTACTGTCAGGATTTGAAACAGCTCGCCCGACGCTACCTTTCAAATGTTAATTGTATTAATAATCCGCAGCATGAAAAATGCAAAGCAGTCATAGCAGAGGCAAATAGAAAACAACGTGATGATCTTCCTGCATTTGAACGGTGTATAAAGATGGGCGAGAAGAAGTTTAATAAAGAAGTAAATATAGAGCAGCAGCGGACAAAAAAATGTGCTTATGCATTAAATATCCGCAAAAAAAATACCTCAGGGAAAACATGGCAAATATTATTGCCCGGTGCCTGTTATGCAGGCAGCTATGTAGGCCGTGATGGACTAGATTGTTGTACCGGCAATCCGCTGACAGATAGCTTATACGGTATTGAATGCAGCAAATTTTATCCTAAACCTTGAGTGAGTATAGGGATAAAGTTTCTCACTCCATCCAGAGTTATCCACATTTTCTGTGGATAAATGGGCCGTCAGGGTGTGGGTAAGCGGGAAAAAAACCACAGGTTATCGCCTGTAGCCCGCGTCCTGCGCGGCCTTCGCCCGATTCCGGCCGGTGATGTTTCCGGCCGGAACCGGTTACGCCGGGCGGGGTTAAAATTCGTCCAGCCGTGGGCGGTTTTTCCCCAGCCCAAGCGGCAAGGCGGTATAGGGTTTAATCTCTTTCAGCACAAACGACGTCTCCATCTCTTTGATGCCCGGCAGCCGCCGGATCACCGCCATCGCAAATTCCGAATACTGCTCCAGATCCTGCGCTACCACCTGCAACAGGAAATCAGCACTGCCCGCCGTGGCGTAACAGGCGATCACCTGCGGCAATTCCTGCACCTGAGCTTCAAAACGCAGCGCTTCCTGCTCACTGTGGCTGTCAATTTTGATGCGGATAAACGCCAGCAGCCCCAGCCCGAGCTTTTGCCGGTCAAGCTGCGCGCGGTAACCGGTAATCAACCCCGCCTCTTCCAGCTGCTTAACGCGCCGCCAGCAGGGGGAGGGGGCCATGCCGGCCGCCTCAGCCAGCGCCTGATTGGTGATGCGGCTGTCCGTTTGCAGCGCTTTCAGCAGGAGAGTGTCCTGACGGGTCAAGGTCATGGAATAATTTTCCTTTATAAAAATTGATAGCGGTAATGCTTACCATAAAACAGCGGAATAGTGGTGAGAAAGAAAATTTTTACCCCACGCGGCAGCGTACACTCTCTCCAGACCTTAACCCGCAGGAGAGTGTGAACATGAGTGATTACCGTGTAGCCATTATCGTGAACCCGGCGTTGCCGGTGGGGCTGGTGGCCAACACCGCTGCCACCCTGGCCGCCGGGCTGGGCGCCCGCCACCCGCAGGTGTTTGGCGGCAAACTCACGGACGTGACCGGGCTGGAGATTGATGTCAGCTCCAGATTGCCGATGCCGGTATTGCAGGCGGACGAAGCGACCTTACAGGCGTTGCTGAAACGCAGCGAAGGGGCGAATGACATTAAAGCGGTGGTGGTCTTCCCGGCCTTTGCCCGCCGGATGCACGATTTCGACGAGTACGGCCAGGTACTGCCGGAGCGCAACCTCTCCGGCGAAACGCTGGACGGCATCGCGCTGTGCGGGCCGAAAAAGTGGGTCAGTTCGCTGACCGGCGCGCTGAAACTGTTGCGTTAGGGGCCGGGTGGCCCGTGTTACCCCCGGCCTCGTTTAGGGGCCAGATTTTCACCTGGCTGTTTTTTTGGGGTCTCCTCCGGCAGCGCATGCACATCCTGCGCCTGGAACGCCCCCGGCAAGTGGTCGGGTATTTTTTCTAAGCTGGCAATCAGGCTCTCTTCTTCACTGGCGATCAGCGGAAAATCCCGCTCATCAGTAAAATGCGTCAGGCGATGCTGAGCATCGTAACGTGGCCGGTATGAATAAAGGCCTGCGTTAAATTGCGTGATGTCGATGCGTGTCAGGGTCCACTCTCCAGGCGTCGAGACTTTTTTCCCCAGCGCCTGAAAATAACTGACAAGAGGGTTCCGAAGATCCGCAGGGATCACATTCCCGTTTGGGAACACAATCTCTTCAATGTCGCCCTCAGGGCTATACGTGAGCTTCAGGGGATAACTCTCCCCAGAGGCATCTTCAATCGTTAACGTCGAATACTGAATTTTCATACACCCTCCGTGATAAACAGATGATGCCCTAAGCGCAGGCAATCTTTTCATTGACTGATACAGATTAACCCCTTCGGGCAGCACCTGCCTGCCATTCTGTTACATCTTGCCAAACCCCTGTCGACTCATGATAATGCGCGGTGATAATGATAACGGTTATCATTTCTTTTTACAGGGATTAGCGCATGCACTCAGCCATAAAAAAAACAATGCTGTCCACCCAGATCCTGCTGGCCCTCGTGGCCGCAGCCGGGGTGGCGAATGCCGCAGAACCGGGCGCGGCCACATCAGACACGCCTCAGCCCGCCCCGCAGGGTGACCAGCTGGTGGTGACCGCCACCGCACCGGACAGCACCTTCAACGCCGGCAGTGATGCGCTGGTGCCCGCCTACCTGGACGGGCAGATCGCCAACGGCGGTCGCCTCGGTTTCCTGGGGGAGCAGAAAGCGGAAAATGTGCCGTTCAGCATCGTCAGTTACACCAGCAAACTCTTACAAGACCAGCAGGCGCATACGCTCTCTGACGTGCTGGACAATGACGCCTCGGTCGAGAGCAGCTACGGCTACGGCAACTTTGCGGAAAACTATGTGGTGCGCGGTTTCACGCTCGCCACCGATGACATCTCCTACGGCGGCCTGTACGGCGTGTTGCCGCGCCAGATCGTCTCGACCTTCTTTGCGGAGCGCGTGGAACTGCTCAAAGGTGCCAGCGCGTTTCTGAACGGCGTGCCGCCGGGCGGCACCGGGGTCGGCGGCAATGTGAACATCGAGCCGAAACGTGCCGACGACACGCCGCTGACGCGCGTCTCCCTGGATTACACCTCGGCCTCACAGGTCGGCGGTTCGCTGGATCTGGCCCGCCGGTTTGGGGAAGACAACCGCGTTGGCGTGCGGGTTAACCTGATCCACCGCGAAGGCGAAACGGCGATTGACGGCGAGAAACGCCGCCTGACCGGCGGCAGCCTGGGGCTGGACTACCGGGGCGACCGTTTCCGCGGCTCACTTGATGTCGGCGCAGCCCACCAGACGGTGCACGGCGGCCGCCCGGTCGTCTATACCGGCAGCGCCACCCGCATTCCTGATGCGCCGTCCGCCACCACCAACTACGGCCAGCAGTGGGCCTATACCGATCTTGAAACCGAGTTCGGGATGCTGAAAGGCGAGTATGACGTGGCGGAGAACTGGACGGTGTACGGCGCGCTGGGTGCCAGCCATAACCATGAATATGGCAAATACAGCTCACCGACGCTGGCCAATGACGCCGGCGACACCACCATGAGCCGCATGACCGTGCCTTACTTCTCGGACAACGTTTCCGGCAACACCGGTATCCGCGGCACCTTTGACACCGGCGTCGTCAGCCACCGCATCAACATCGGCTACTCCAATGCCTACACCAAAACGCGCTCCGCCTATACCCTGACCACCGCCTCGGTCAGCAGCAATATTTATGCCCCGGTGGCACACACCGAACCGCTGGTTGACCGCTATGCCGGCGGAGACATGGGCGACCCGCACGTGCGCAGCCGTATCCGCAACCAGGGTTATGCGATCTCCGACACGCTGTCAGTGCTGGATGAGCGGGTACAGGTGATCGCCGGGTTGCGCCGCCAGAGCATCGCGGTGCGTAACTACGGCTACGATGGCGTGGAGTCCGGCACGTTTGACGAAACCAAAGTCACCCCGGCCTTTGGCCTGGTGCTCAAACCCTGGGATAACGTCTCGTTCTACGCCAACCATATCGAGGCGTTGCAGGCCGGTGAAAGCGGGGCCACCACCTACAACGGCCTGCGCGTCAGCAACGGCGGCCAGACGGCGGGCATTGTGACCTCCAAACAGGACGAAGTGGGCGTGAAAGCGGACTTTGGCCGGGTGGCGGCGTCACTGGCGCTGTTTGAAATCACTAAGCCGGAGAGCATGTACCAGCTGTCGGGCGACCACTACGACTACGGCAACTACGGCGAAGTGCGTAACCGCGGCCTGGAGCTGAACCTGTTCGGCGAACCGGTGTATGGCGTGCGCCTCAACGGCAGCCTGACGCTGCTCGACCCGGAGATGACCAAAACCCAGGACGGCAGCTATGACGGCAAAGACGCGGTCGGCGTGCCGCGCTACCACTGGGTGGTCTCCGGCGAATATGACATTCCTGGGCTGGCGGGTGTCACCGCCACCGGCAAGGTGATCCGCACCGGGGGGCAGTACGCGGATGAAGCGAATGACCTGCAACTGCCTGCCTGGACGCGCCTGGACCTGGGCGTACGCTACGACATGCAACGCAGCGAGAACAACATCGTCTGGCGCGCCGGGGTGGAAAACGTCACCAACGAACACTACTGGGCGTCCGCCGCCGGCGGCTACCTCACCCAGGGCGACCCGCGCGAGCTGAAACTCTCCATGACCGTGGATTTCTGACGCCGCGTGCGTGACGCATTTTCCTTAGCAAAGGCCCGGATAACGGGCCTTTTTTGTTAACCGGGCCGGGTGCTTTTTATCATGGCCGCCCCGGCTACCCCGCCAGCCGGGCAGTGTCGGCTTCACCGCCGGCGGCACCTGGAATTTCGGCGTACAGGCGGAGATCTGGTTCTGAGGGAGGAGAGCTGACCGGCAGGCACCTGCCGATTTTTTTATGGTTATGTGACAATAGCTTAAAACATGATATACGTCATTGGCGCACAACGCGAAGCGGATAAACTGCTTGCATTGATAAGTCACTGGCGTATAGGTATGCTGTTTATTGAGACTCCAATCTTCACGGAAGATGTTAAAGAATTTTTTTCAGACGAGGAATATCAACTGTTCCAGCAATACCTCGCTGACAACCCCACTGAAGGTGACGTCATTCCCCATACGGGGGGATTGCGTAAGATAAGATGGATTTTGCCAGGCAAAGGTAAGGGAAAGCGGGGTGGAGCCAGAGTGATTTATTATCACGTAGGTGCAACAGACAATATCAGGTTATTGCTGCTGTATGCGAAAGGGATAAAAGATGACCTGTCTCCCGCTGAAAAGAGAGTGCTTCGCCACCTGAATGAGAATTGGTAATGGATAAAAAACTGTTTGAACGCCTTACGGCCAGCATGACACAGATGAACGAGATCATTGAAGGCACTCGCGAGCCTTCCCGTGTCACGGAGGTAACGCCATCAAAAATCAGGCAACTGCGGGCTAAAACCGGATTATCCCAATCATGTTTTGCCCAATTAATTTCAGTGAGTATTTCTACCCTGCAAAACTGGGAGCAAGGACGCCGCTCTCCTACCGGCCCGGCACAGGCATTATTACGGGCGATTGAGCAGGATCCAGAAAACGTGATTAAGGCGCTGGCTGCGCGCTGATACCTCTGCTGCAGACCCCAACCCCGCCTCCCGGCGGGGTTCTTCTTTCATCGTGCGTCACCCCGCCTGTGCCTCGATCTCCGCTTTGCACTGCCTCAGCGTCCGAAGAAGGCTCTCCAGGCTGTCGCTGAACCGGTACGCCGGGACAGCCAGCGACAGCGCGTCGCGCTCCGCGGTGGCCGTCCGCAGCCCCCCCAGCCCACAGACGCCGCCGGCGTGCTCCCCGCGATCGATGGCGTAGCCCTGCGCGCGGGGAGCACGCCAACGGGGCCGCACCTGGCCGCCGTACCAACCGCACGGGCTGGGGAACTGGCAAATCGGTAACGAGGGTAGCGGGGCGATAACGGAACCCGCCCCGGCGCGCCCCGGTTTTCTGGAGGCGCAGAAACAGGTCAGGATGAACTAAAGCGCGGTTTCACGCCCCTGATACCAGCACCAGGCACGCCATACCGCCTTCAGCGCGGTGGCCGTGCCGACCCAGGCCAGCAGGCAGATTAACAGGTCAACGTAGCGGGTATCCGGGGCGCTGAGGCGCAGTGAAGAGTGGCCAATCAGCACAATCGCGATAAACAACTGCAACAGGGTGAGGCTGGTTTTCAGCCGGCGGGCCTTATCGTTCATGGTGTCTCCTTTTCCTTGAAAACAAAATTTTCCTGAGCCATTGCCCCAGCCGCGCGCCCCACGGGCCGGTGACCCACGCCACCAGCCCCGCAAAAAACAGCGCTGTGATCAGCGCATGCAGCACGGGATGGGGGCGATGGCTGAACAACGTCAGGTTAACCAGTGAGAACAGCACCAGCCCAAAAAGAAAATTCAGGATAAAACGTTTGCGCGGTGGGGTCATAACGCCTTGTATGCATCTGCGGAAACCCGGCGTGCAGCCCGGCTTCTGTTAAAGATGTGTTAAATAAAACGCAAGGCGGGCAAAAAAACGACGCGTAAACTGTAAGCGGATGTAAGAGGGCAGCCGTTCAGCCGCCCGCCTGCATCCGTCCGGTGAGCAGCGGCGTAACCCAGTCCGGCCGCTGGTGGGCCGCGGCCAGCGCTGCCGCCTGTTCCCAGTTATACGCTACCTGCCGGAATTCCACCTGCCAGCCATGCGCGTTACGTTCAAGCAGGGCATAACGTGCATAGGGGGAACCGGCTTCCATCTGGTGTGGGAACGGGTGGTCATCCTCATACGCCTGCAACCCCACGCTGCCGGGATTCACGATCAACCGCCCATCCGGCAGCTCTACCCGGCGCGGCAAATGGGTATGGCCGCACAGGATCAGGGAAGCCTCCACGCCCTGCGCGCGGGCGATGACCTGTTCCATCGCGGCGGGCTGCACGCCCTGAGCGGTCACCTCCTCCAGAAAATAGATGAGATCGTCGCCGGGCACGCCGTGCACCAGCCGGATGTCGCCATCCAGCGTCAGCTCTGCCGGCAAACTCTCCAGCCACGCCCAATGTTCTGCACGCAATGCGCGGTGGGCGTGCTGGTCAGAGAGGCCCAGCGTCTCCGGGGTGCCGGTCAGCAATTGCCGCTCGTGGTTGCCCTTAATGGTCGGCAAGCTTAGCGCCATCAGGCGGTCGGCGGTCTCTGCCGGTTGCAGCGCGCCGGAGAGACAATCACCCAGGTTTACCACTGCGTCTACCGCCTGCCCGGCGATGTCTGCCAGCACCGCCTCCAGCGCGGCCAGGTTGCCGTGAATATCGGAAAGGGCGGCCAGCCGCCGCATCGCCTTCATGCTCAGGCCGGGTCCAGCCCGGTGGCCAGCTCATCGAGTGCAATCTCGCGCGCCGGGGCCGTCTCCACCGCCTCGCCATACTCCTCCGTGAGATCCGGCAGGCTGGTGAACTGGCCGTCAAGGAACAGGAACGTCAGGTTGCGTTCCACATCCTCCAGCACCGCATTGGCGGTGGGCAGGTCGTGGCCCTCGCTGTTGTCACCGTCCAGCAGATAGTGGAACCCCCCGTCGCGCTGCTCCACTGTGCCGAGGTCAATCAGGTGCTGGTCGCTGTTGCGCGCCAGAATGTGGTTGTCTGCGAAATAGAGGGTGTAGTGGCGGCGTTTGGTCTGGTCTGGCTGTGCCATGTCCGGCTCCTTAGTCAGGGGGTAAACCGTTGAGTATAGTGCGCCGGTTGCCGCTTTGCCGGGAGGAAATTGTGCGCAAAATCCGCAACCTGGCACGCCGGGCTGGCTCTCTGGCGAATAGGCGCAATACTTAATGGGCTATTTTCAGTGCGGCAGCGTGCTTCTGCCGCCTCGTTTACCCCTTTCGTCCAGGAGATCACCATGGCACAGCAACAGACCTTGCGGCTCAGGATTAACGGACAAGAGACGCCCCCGATGACGCTGGATTCACGCGTCACGCTGCTCGACGCCCTGCGCGAGCACACCTCACTTACCGGCGCCAAAAAAGGCTGCGATCAGGGGCAATGCGGCGCGTGCACCGTGCACGTCAACGGCGAGCGGGTGCTCAGCTGCCTGACGCTGGCCGCACAGGCCGACGGCGCAGAGATTACCACCATTGAGGGGCTGGCCGCCCCGGACGGCACCCTGCATGCGGTTCAGCAGGCGTTCCTGGCGCATGATGCCTTCCAGTGCGGCTACTGCACGCCGGGGCAGATCATGTCAGCCGTGGCCTGCATCCGCGAGGGGCATGCCGGGTCTGACGAGGAGATCCGCGAATACATGAGCGGTAACCTCTGCCGGTGTGGCGCTTACACCCACATTGTGGCCGCCGTGCGCGAAGCCGCCCACCACCTGCAGGGAGCCGCCCATGAAAGCGTTTGACTACCAGCGTGCCACCGATGTCGCCACCGCCCAGCAGCAGGCGAGCGGCAGCGGCAGCCGCTTTCTGGCGGGCGGCACCACCCAGCTCGATCTGATGAAGTGTGAGGTCGAACGGCCGGAGCGGCTGGTGGACATCACCCACCTGCCGGGGCTGGACGCGATTCATGTCACCGGTGAGCGCATCCTGCTCGGCAGCCTGGCGAAGATGAGCCGGGTGGCCGATCACCCGCAGATCCGCGCCACCGCCCCGGCGCTGGCGGACAGCCTGGCGCTCGCCGCCTCGGCGCAATTGCGCAACATGGCGACGCTGGGCGGCAACCTGTTGCAGCGCACCCGGTGCAGCTACTTCCGTGACCCGCAAGGTTATGACGCCTGCAACAAGCGCAACCCCGGCTCCGGCTGTGCCGCGCTGGACGGCCTGAACCGCAACCATGCGGTGCTCGGCACCAGCGCGCACTGCATCGCCACCTATCCCGGCGATCTGGCGGTGGCGCTGACGGCGTTTGATGCGGTGCTGCACCTGCGTGCGCCGGACGGCAGCAGCCGCCAGACGCCGATCGCCACCTTCTTCTGGCAGCCCGGCGACCGCCCCGATCTGGAGCACGATCTGGCGCCCGGCGAGCTGATCACCGCCATTGAGATCCCGGTCACCCCGGCGCTTAAACGCTCCCATTACCTCAAAGTGCGTGACCGCGCCTCCTATGAATTTGCCGCCGCCAGCGCCGCCGTGGGGCTGGATCTGGCGAAAGACGGCACCGTGGCTGAGGTGCACATCGCCGTGGGCGGTGTTGCCACCGTCCCGTGGCGCGCCCGCGAGGTGGAGCAGGCGTTGCGCGGGCAGCCGTTTGATGAAGAGACGCTGCGCGCCGCGGCAGAGGTGATTACGCAGGATGCGGTCGCCCACGCGCACAACGGTTATAAGATCACCCTTCTTCCGCGCGTGATTGCCCGCGCCCTGATGATTGCCGGAGGCCTCGCATGACGACCCCAACTGACCAGACGCAGCGCCCACCGCAGACCAGCGCCAGTGACACCCTGACGCCGCCGTTCTCCACGCCGCTGGCCCCGCTGCCGCCGTTACAGGGGCTGGGCGAGGGGCGGGAACGCCTCGAAGGGCGGCTGAAAGTGCAGGGGCAGGCGCGCTACGCCGCGGAGTTCCAGCCGGAGGATATGCTGTTCGGCGTGGTGGTGAACGCCACGGTGCCGCATGGCCGCATCACCGCCATTGAGACGGACGAGGCGAAACAGTGCCCCGGCGTGGTGGCGGTCTACACCCACCAGGACGGGCTGAAACTCAACCCCGGCACCCCGTTCAGCGGCGGCGGCTCGGCGGCCGCGACTTATGTGCCGTTGCAGAGCGACGTGGTGCGCTGGAACGGCCAGCACATCGCGCTGGTGGTGGCGGAAACGCTGGAGCAGGCCACCGAGGCCGCCACGCGGGTGAAGGCGGAGTACGCTCCGGAACCGGCGCTGATCAACCCACAAGACCCGCAGGCGCAGCCGGAGCCGGTAGAAGACCTTGACGTGGAGTGGGGCGACGCCCACCGCGCGATGGCGGAGGCACCGGTGCGGGTGCACGGCGTTTACACCACCCCGCGGGAATACAACTCACCGATTGAGCTGCATGGCTGCATCGCCCAGTGGCAGGATGACCTGCTGACCGTCTGGGAGCCGAGCCAGTGGGCCGGCGGCGCGCGCCACAGCATCGCCGAATGGTTCGGGCTGGGCATCGATCAGGTCCGCGTGATTTCGCCCTACGTCGGCGGCGGGTTCGGCTCCAAAGGCGCGCCGCACGGCCATGTGGCACTGGCCTGCCTCGCCACGCGCA
Organism: Nissabacter archeti; assembly: GCF_018257325.1. Classification (NCBI taxonomy): domain Bacteria; kingdom Pseudomonadati; phylum Pseudomonadota; class Gammaproteobacteria; order Enterobacterales; family Yersiniaceae; genus Nissabacter; species Nissabacter archeti. The sequence continues at coordinate 374,823 of NZ_JAERKB010000001.1, read as the reverse complement.
CCCTTGGCCGCCCGGTGAAAGTGATCCTGACCCGGCCGCAGACCTTTACCGGTTACGGCGGGCGGCCGCGCACCCGGCAGGCGCTGTCACTCGGCGCGACGCCGGAGGGGCGGCTGCTGTCGATTGTGCATGACAGCTGGAACGAGACGGCGATCGAGGACACCCACCAGGAGCCGTGCAACTCCGTGACGCCGCTGATGTACGGCACCGAGCACTTCTTCTCGCGCCACCGGCTGGTACGCGTTCACACCGTGAACCCCGGCTGGATGCGGGCGCCGGGCGAAAACCCCAGCACCTACGCGCTGGAAATTGCGATGGACGAGCTGGCGGAGGCGTTAGAACTCGACCCGCTGGAACTGCGGCTGCGTAACTGGGTCGACCAGGATCAGGCGGAGAAGGTGCCGTGGACCAGCCGCCGCCTGCGCGAGGCGTACAGCGCCGCCGCCGAGGCGTTTGGCTGGGCGCAGCGTAACCCGGCACCGCGCTCGATGCGCCGCGGCCGGGAGCTGATCGGCTGGGGCATGGCGTCCGGCACCTACCCGGTGCACACCACGCCGGGTGAGGCGCGGGTCATCATCGACCGCCAGGGGCAGATTGAGGTGCAGAGCAGCGGCGCGGACATCGGCACCGGTACCTACACCATTCTGGCGCAGACGGCGGCCGAGGTGCTGGGCGTGCCGTCTTCCGACATCCGCGTGTCGCTGGGGGACACCGCGCTGCCGCGTGCGCCGGTGGCGGGCGGCTCCCAGCTGGCTAACCTGCTGACCGCGGCGGTGCATAAAACCGCCGGTGCCGCGCGGGAGATGCTGCTGGGGCTGGCGGTGACAGAGCCGGATTCGCCGCTGTTTGGTGCCTCGCGTGACACCGCCATCCTGGCCGGGGGCGAGGTGCGCGCCAACGGGAAAAGCATCACCTTTGCTGAGCTGCTGAAACTGGCGGATCGCGATCAACTGGTGGTGCATCAGGACACCTTCAAGGCGGATGCCAGTGAAAAAGACCGCGACACCGCCGACCAGACGGCCAGCATGATGGAGAGCACCAAAGGCGCGCACAGCTGGTGTGCGCACTTTGTGGAGGTGGCGGTGGATGAGGATTTCGGCACCGTGCGCGTCAAGCGGGTGGTGAGTGCCTTCGACTGCGGGCGGCTCTACAACCCGACGCTGGCCAAAAGCCAGTGGATTGGCGGCATTGTGATGGGCATCGGGCAGGCGCTGCTGGAGGAGGGGATGATCGACGCGCGTGACGGGCGCATCCTCAACGCCAACCTCGCGGACTACCTGATGGCGGTGAATGCCGACATCCCGGAGATTCAGGTGATCAACGTCGGTGAGCCGGACTATCAGGCGAGTACGCTGGGCGGTAAAACCGTGGGTGAAGTCGGGATTGTCGGCGTGGCGGCGGCGGTCAGCAATGCCGTTTACCACGCCACCGGCAAGCGCATCCGCGAATTGCCGATTACCCTGGATAAACTGATCTGATTCTTCGGCTCTGAACCTGAGGCGCGCCTATGCGGCGCGCCTTTTTTATGGCCGCCGCGCGGCGCAGCGCTGCGCTTTTCGCTACGCCATCTGACGGCGGTTTTTATGCGCCACCACATCGGCCATCACCGCCAGCGCAATTTCGGCCGGGGTTTTGCTGCCGAGATCCATCCCAATCGGCGCATGTACCCGCGCCAGCTCTGCCTCTGTCAACCCACCGATGCGTTGCAACCGCTCACGCCGCTGCCGGCTGTTTTTCATCGACCCCATCGCGCCGATGTAAAACGCCGGGGTCTGCACCGCCTCCATCAGCGTCAGGTCATCCATGCGCGGGTCATGCGTCAGCGCCACCACGGCCGTGTGGGCGTGGCACCCCTGTTGCTCGATAAATTTCGCCGGGAACTGCCGCTCGATGATCACGCCCTCCGGGAGTTGCGGCAGCAGGTTTTCCAGCTCCTCCGGCCGCGGCTCACACACCACGGTTTCAAACCCCAACGCCACCGCAAACCCGGCGCAGTAGACCGCCACCGGCGACAGCCCGGCGACCACCAGCCGCGGCGCGGCAGCAACATGCAGCGTAAGATGGTCGCCGTCACGCGCCACATGGGTGCTGCCTGCGCCGCTGTCTGCCGTGAGCGCATGGCAGGCTGCAGGCAGCGTCAGCTGTTTCACCAGCGCGCCGTGGCCGGCCAGCGCCCGGCCGAGCCGCGCCAGATAGTCCGCGCTGGCGTCGTTGCACGGCAGGTATTCGATTAAAATATCCAGCACGCCGCCGCACGGCAGCGCGCGGTTGGGCGTCAGCCCGCCGTCCCCATAGCGCACGACCTGGCTCGCCTGCCGGAATGCCCCGGCCCGCAACCGGGCGATGAAATCCTCTTCCACGCAGCCGCCCGACAGCGACCCGCTGTAGTGCCCGTCCGCGGTGGCCGCCATCAGCGCCCCCGGCGAACGCGGCGATGAGCCAAACGTCGACAGCACCGTACACAGCCACACCGGTTGCGTGCCTATCCAGCGCGCTGCCTGCTGCACCACCGTAAGATCAAGACTCTGCATTCCGCTATCCCGTTGATTGAAAAACGCCCCAGCCAGAAAGTATGGCCGCTGCGGGGGAAAAGGGAAACCGGGGGAGATGCTTTCGGCATTACGCCACCGGGCAGTGCTGGCGCTGAATCACTGTGCGGTAGCCGTCCGGGTCGAGGAAGGTGCGGCCGGCGCTGTCCCAGTAGGGGTTGAAGGCGGCTGTCAGCCGGAACCCGGCCTCTGCCATTGCCCGGCAGCGGGCGGCCCATTCGCCCTCATCAGGCAGGTAAAGCACCAGCAAATCCTCGGCGGTGGCAGCCGGGCTGACCGGGTGCGCCGGGCAATGGGTAAACTCCAGATGCCACGCCGCGCCGGGGTAGCCAAGCATCACGCCGCTGAACCCCTGATGGTCAGTGAACCCGCCCAATTCTTCCAGCCCCAGCCCGGCCTGATAAAGGCGGCTGCGTGCCGCCAGCTCAGTGACCGGGCGCGCGATACGCAAAACAGTGTGCCGGCCTGTGTCATTCATCCTCTTCCTCCTGTGTCACAAGCAGTGGCGACTCAAACAGCGCATCAAGGTTTCCCAGTTTGGCCTTCAACCCTTCATACACATCTTCCCGCCGATCAACGGTCACGACCGTGATAGTGACCGTGATGTCTCCGCCCTCATTCTCGGTAACCTGATAGATCAGTCGATAACCGTCCTGCCTGAGTTTTATTTTAAAACAGCGATCTACGCCTGACAGCTGGTGTTTTTTCGGCATCAGGGCATCCCGTGAAACGGCCCTCTTAAGCAGCAATTTTTTAAACTTTTCGCGAACATTACCACCCAGCGTATCCCACTCCTTTTTGGCACTCTTTTTAAACGTAAGCCGTGTCCTGAATTCCTTTTTGGGCTGTTGCACTCAGAGATCCTCCCAGTTGACCTCAATCTCTTCTTCATGAAGCCGGTCACGCACGCGTTTGGCTAATTCCCGCTCATCAATAATATCCATCATCATTTCAAACAGCGGGGCAGGTACACAGTAAAACGCGGTTTTACTGTGGTTCATGATCGCCACCGGCTGGCCCTCCGCAGAGGCGACCGTGGCAGAAGGGTTCTTCTTCAGTTCGGTGATTGAAGCAACATGATTGGCAAAAATGGCCGTTGCACCCATTTTTCACTCCTTAAAATGGTCTTTTTTCCGCCCTTATTTTAATAAGGCATAAAAAGTAAACAAGACGGGCGCGCGAATAATGTGCGCAGGCACGCGGTAAATGTGACCACACTTTACGTACCCACTCCGCCGCCCCACCTGCACCCTTCGCCAAATAAACTATGGTTAATGCAGGCTGGCGGGCAACGGCCCGCGTGGAGACGCCATAACAGGAGGAACGGCGATGGCGAAGATGACAAGCGACTTTTTTGTGGAACGCCTGAAAGCATGGGGCGTGACGCGCATTTATGGCTACCCCGGTGACGGCATTAACGGGGTGCTGGGTGCCTTGCAGCGGGCAGAGAAAAAAGGCGAGGGGATCGACTTTATCCAGGTGCGCCATGAAGAGATGGCGGCCTTTATGGCCACGGCGCACGCCAAATTTACCGGCGAGCTGGGCGTCTGCCTCTCCACCGGCGGGCCGGGGGCCACCCATATGATCACCGGCTTGTATGACGCGAAGCAGGACCATGCGCCGGTGCTGGCGATTGTCGGGCAGGCGGAGAGCACCGCGCGCGGCGCGCACTACCAGCAGGAGCTGAACCTGGATCGCGTCTTTATGGACGTGGCGGATTTCGTGCAGGAGGCCGCTGCCCCGGCGCAGGTGCGCCATCTGGTTGACCGCGGGGTGCGCATCGCCATCGCCAATAACGGCGTGACGGTGCTGGTGCTGCCGAAAGATGTGCAGGATGAACCCTGGGAGGAGCCGCAGCAGGCGCACGGCTTTACCCGCTCCGGGGCCGGTTACCACCGCCCGGTGGTGGTGCCGCAGCAGGCTGACCTGCAACAGGCGGCTGACCTGCTTAACCACGGCAAAAAAGTCGCGATTCTGATTGGTTCCGGCGCCCGCGGTGCGGAAGCGGAGGTGATCCATGTCGCGGAGACGCTGGGCGCGGGCGTGGCCAAAGCGCTGCTCGGCAAAGATGTGCTGCCGGACGATCTGCCGTTTGTCACCGGTGCCATCGGGATGCTCGGCACCAAACCGTCGTCGGACATGATGTCCGGTTGTGACACGTTACTGATGATCGGCACCGGGTTCCCGTGGGCGGAGTTCCTGCCGAAGGATGGGCAGGCGAGGGCGGTACAGATCGACATCGACCCAGGGATGCTGGGGCTGCGCTACCCGGTGGACGTGAACCTGCACGGCGACGCGGCCGCCACCCTGCGCGCGCTGCTGCCGCTGCTCAAATACAATGATGACCGGCGCTGGCAGGACAACCTCGCCAAAGAGATGGAGACGTGGCGCGAGACGCTGCGTGACCGCGCGATGGCCGCCGCCAAACCGGTGAACCCGCAGCGCGTGGTGTGGGAGATGTCGCCGCTGCTGCCGAACAATGCGATTGTCACCTCGGACTCCGGCTCCTGCGCCAACTGGTTCGCACGGGATTATCAGGCCAAGGCCGGGCAGCGCGCCTCGCTCTCCGGCGGGCTGGCGTCAATGGGCGCGGCGGTGCCGTATGCCATCGCGGCCAAATTCGCCCACCCGGATCGCCCGGTCGTGGCGCTGGTGGGGGATGGCGCGATGCAGATGAACAACATGGCGGAGCTGATTACCATCCAGAAATACTGGCGGCGCTGGGATGACCCGCGGCTGATCATCTGCGTGTTCAATAATGAGGATTTAAACGAAGTCACCTGGGAGCAGCGGGTGATGGAGGGCAACCCGCGCTACCCGACCAGCCAGGCGCTGCCGGACGTACCCTACGCCCAGTTCGCCAACCTGCTGGGGCTGCGGGGGATTTTTGTGGATGAGCCGGACTCATTGCAGGCCGCCTGGGCCGACGCGCTGAGCGCCGATCGCCCGGTGGTGCTGGAAGTGAAAACCGACCCGGAAGTCGCGCCGTTCCCGCCGCACCTGACGCTGGAGCAGGCCAAGGGCTTCACGTCCGCGATGCTGAAAGGCGACCGCGGTGCCGGGCAGGTGATTGCCGACACCGCCCGCCAGCTCATCAACGAAGTGCTGCCGCATAAGGACAAGAAGTGAGGTAAGGGCGGCGTCTGCGGCAAAAGGCCCGGACGCCGCCTGGCATTTGCCGCTGCACTGGCGTAAAATGTAGTGATGTTGCTACATTTTGTGCGGAGGTGCCGATGCCGATTACTACCATGACCAGCCGTTCGTTTAATCAGGAAATTTCCCGGGCAAAAAAAGCGGCCGAAGAAGGCCCGGTTTATATTACCGACCGCGGCGAACCGGCCCATGTGCTGCTGACCTATGAGGCCTTCAAAAAGCTGTCTGGGTCACGCAGAAGCATACTGGATGCGTTGGCGACGCCAAATGCGGGCGACATCGATTTTGAACCGGAACGCGGGAACATTGTCAGCCGGGATGTGGATTTCTGATGCGTTATCTTCTGGATACCAATGTGGTTTCTGAATTACGCAAAGCAGGGACGCTGAAAATCGATGCGAACGTGGCCCGCTGGGCAGGTTCTGTTGATGCCGGTGACCTGTTTGTTTCCACCATCACCCTCATGGAGATTGAGCGCGGCATCCTCTCGCTGGCAGGCCGGGATGCGACACAGGCGGCTATTTTGCGCGTATGGTTTGATCGGGTACTCGCAGAATTTGCCGATCGTAGCTTGCCGGTGGATACAGGGGTCGCCCTGTATTCCGCCCGTCTGCATGTGCCGGACAAACGATCGGAAAATGACGCACTGATCGCGGCCACTGCGCATCAGCACGGCATGATCGTGGTGACACGTAATACTAAAGATTTTGAGGGAATGGGTGTCCCACTGCTTAACCCGTGGGAAGATAGCGGGGGATAACGCCGCATCTCTTGCCCTGTTTTAACATGCTCTAATAAAAAGCCCGCTGTTCAGCGGGCTTTTTACTGCTCAGCAGGCGGGATCAGAACGGATAATCACGCGGGGTGTGCTGCACGCTGACCCAGTGGTCAGTGGTGAACTCTTCAATCGCCCAGTCGCCGTTAAAGCGACCCAGCCCGGAGTTCTTCTCGCCGCCGAACGGCACATGCGGCTCGTCGTTCACTGACATGTCGTTCACATGGGTCATGCCTGCCTGCACACGGCGGGCAAAGCGCACGGCGCGCTCAGTATCACGGCTGAACACGGCGCTCGAGAGGCCATATTCGCAGTCGTTGGCCAGTTGCAGCGCGTGCTCCTCATCGCGGGCGCGCTGAATGCCCACCAGCGGCCCAAAGATCTCTTCGCGGGAGAGTTCCATCTCCGGCGTGACATCGGCAAAAATGTGCGGCGGCACCAGGTTGCCGCGGATCTCGCCCGCCAGCAGCAGCCGTGCGCCCTCGTTTTTCGCCTGGGCGATTTTGCCGGTTAACGACGCGAGCTGTTTCTGGTTTACCACCGGGCCGATAACGGTCTCGGCCAGGGCCGGGTCGCCTACGTTCAGGCTTTTCGCCCGTTCCACAAAGCGCTCGATAAAGGCGTCATACAGGTCATCTTCCACAATGATGCGGTTAACCGCCATACAGATCTGCCCCTGATGCAGGAACTTGCCCATGATGGCGGCATTCACCGCGCGATCGAGGTCGGCATCGGCCAGCACCACGAACGGGTTATTGCCGCCCAGCTCCAGCGCCACATGTTTCAGGTGCTTGCCGCCGCTCGCCAGCCCACCAATGTTCAGCCCGACCGGCGTGGAGCCGGTAAAGGAGATCAGTGCCGGCACCGGGTGCTCAACAAAGGCGTCACCTATCTCTGCGCCCGGCCCGACCACCACGCTCAGCAGGCCCGCCGGCAGCCCGGCCTCTTCGAAAATCCGCGCCAGCAGCAGGCCGCCGGTCACCGGGGTGTCACTGGCCGGTTTTACCACCACCGCGTTGCCGAGCGCCAGCGCCGGGGCAAGCGAGCGCTGGGTCAGGTGGAACGGGAAATTCCACGGGCTGATGACGCCCACCACGCCGAGCGCTTCCCGGTAGATGCGGTTCTCTTTGCCCGGAATATTGGACTGCACAATGCGCCCGTGTACGCGTGACGGGAAGGAGGCCGCCTCCAGCGTGATGCCGCGCGCGGCGTTCCACTCAATCTCCGCTTTAATGCGGGTACTGCCCGACTCGCGGACAAGCCAGCCGATAATCTCTTCCCGCCGGGCGGTGATGATCTCCGCCGCGCGCAGCATCACCGCAGCACGCTGCGCCGGGCCGGTCGCTGCCCAGTCACGTTGCGCCTTTGCCGCGCGCTGGTAGGCGGCATCCAGATCGTCACGGTTAGCCTGCTTGATGGTCAGCAGCGTGCTGCCGTCATAGGGGTTGGTCACATTCAGGGACTGCGCGTGGCGGCCTTCACGCCATTCACCGGCAATCGGCAACAGGTTCAGGTTCTCAAACGGGGTAGATGACATGGGTTCTCCAGACAGCCGACGCAATACGTCAGCGATAAAAGGGCACGTACAGCGCAGTGCGCGCTGGGCAGTGTGTAAAAGGTAGGAGAAGGGGCGCAACAGGGCAAATCGGAAAGGCAAACCGCTTAAATAGGCGTAAATGATGAGGAAATTCCCGGCGGTGAAATTTTCTTTTATTTTTCGGCAGGCGAGGTTAACGCGGGAGATACCGGAAAGGCTATTTTCCGACGAGGAAGCATGGACGGGCCAATGCCGCTTTTGGTAGCGGCATAATACCAAAGGGATAATAGTCATTACGTACCGTGCGATATTATCCGGCTGTTGCGTGAAACCGCCGTAAAAAAGTAAGGCGCAAATAAAAAATAAGGGCGGCGGGCAACACGCATTACGCGGCTACCCCGGTTTCTTTTTATGCGTTCACTACCCGCTTTCCCGATGAAAAGTGCCTGCACGCGGAGGCATCCCACGCAGGCGGGGCATGGCCTGGTCTTTGGCACCCGGCTGATAATTCAACGCCCTATGTTTTTTTAATGCGCAGGTGCGGGTTATTTACTCAGTAATTATCCATTTTGCGTAATAAACCGGTTTATCGGAAATACTCTTTTTTATCCCTAAAGTTTTTATGACCTTTGCCGAAAAACAAGCTGTTTTATTAAGGAAATTCGCCCGTTTTATTCAGTGAAATAGAGATCAGGAATTCACCATGCGCAATAATCAGCCGGTTACTCAGACCCCGTTCCATTTTTCCGATGATGCGACGCTCATGTCCACCACCGATCTCAACAGTAATATTCTGTATGCCAATGATGCCTTTATTGATATCAGCGGGTTCAGTGCCGAAGAGCTGACCGGGGCGCCGCATAATCTGGTGCGCCACCCGGATATGCCGCCGGAAGCCTTTGCCGACATGTGGGCCACGCTCAGGCAGGGCGAGCCCTGGACGGGGCTGGTCAAGAACCGCTGCAAGAACGGCGATCACTATTGGGTGCGGGCCAACGTGAACCCGGTGATCCGCAACGGCACGTTGCTTGGCTATATGTCCGTGCGCATCAAACCCAGCGATCAGGAAGTGCAGGCCGCCTCCGCCATCTATCAGAAAATGCGTGACGGCACGCTGAAGAACCGCCGCCTGCACAAGGGCGTGTTGCTGGTGACCGGCCTGGGCCGCTGGCGGTCGCTGATGAAAACCCTGCCGCTGCGCTGGCGGCTCTGGTCGCCGCTGCTGGCGCTGTTGCCGTTAAGTGTGATGGGGGCTGCCGCGCTGGGGCTGGGCGGGCCGGCCCTCGGCGGCTTCACCGCCGGAATGGTGCTGTTGCTGGCGCTGGCGGCCGCCTGGCTCAACGTGCAGGTGGCCCGGCCATTGGCGCAGGTGTGCCGCCAGGCGAAAGACGTGGCGACCGGCGCGAGTTACCGGGTGGACCACCTCGACCGGGTTGATGAAATCGGCATGACATTGCGCGCCATTGGGCAGATGGGGGTGATGTTCCGCTGGCTGGTGGATGATGTCAGCAACCAGGTGATGACGGTGCGTAATGCCAGCGATGTGCTGGCGCAGGGCAACGAGGAGCTGAGCCGCCGCACTGACCAGACCGCCGCGAACGTGGAGCAGACGTCGGCCGCCATGAACCAGATGACGGCGACGGTACAGAGCAATACGGCCACCGCCACCGAAGCCAATCAGCTTTCCAGTACGGCCAGCACGGCGGCAGAGAAGGGTGGGGAATCGATGGAGGAGATCGTACGGATGATGGATGAGATCGCCCTCAGTGCCAAGAAGATCGGCACCATTACCAGCGTGATCGACAGCATCGCCTTCCAGACCAATATCCTGGCGCTGAATGCGGCGGTAGAAGCGGCGCGCGCCGGTGAGCAGGGCAAAGGGTTCGCGGTGGTCGCCGGTGAGGTGCGGGGGCTGGCGCAGCGCAGCGCCACGGCGGCGAGCGAGATCAAGAGCCTGATTGACGCCAGCGTCGGCAAAGTGATGGCCGGTTCCGGCCAGGTGCATGATGCCGGGACGACGATGGATGACATTGTCAGCCAGGTAGGGAATGTGACCACGCTTATCGGGCGCATCAGCGCCGCCACCGCCGAGCAGGGTGTCGGATTATCTGAAGTGGGCAAAGCGGTGAAGGAGCTGGAGCGCATCACCCAGCAGAATGCCGAGCAGGTGCAGGAGAGTGCGGTCTCCGCGACGCGGATGAAGCATCAGGTGGAGAGGTTGCAGCAGGCGCTGAGGGTATTCAGATAACATTTTGTTTTTGATGGTTTTTGGGGTGAGGTGGCATGTTTCGGTTGCTCATGTGTATTTGTCTACCCGGCTTTTCAAGCCTCAACCGAGCAGGGCCTGCCGGCGCGCCGGCCCTGCACCCGCGCGCTGTCGGTGCCCCGGCTGAATCATTGCACGCTCCCGCGTGGATTATTCGCCCCATCCCTGGGGCTCACCCCTTCGGGGCCAACGCTTCGCGTTGTTCAAATTGGCTCCCGGCCAATTTGTCCTCATTTCGCCTCCGGGCTTCCGGGCCGCCGCTAATGACAGTCCCTGTCATGGGCGGCTCTCGCGGGCATCCATGCCCGCTCACCCGGCCCTTCGCCTCCACTCGGCAATGATTTTTACGCCCCCACCACCTCTGCAAACCCGTAAGTATGTGAGGAAATAGTAGGTGGGGGATTTTTTAGGCGTGAAGTGGGTGCGTTTCATGCTGCATTTCCATGTGGCAACGCACTTACATTAAGCCCAGATATTAAAAAGACCTTACCTACTCTTGTTCCTTACATAGCCAAGAATTTGCAGTTGGGTGGGGCATTAAAGTTATTGCCGACGAGGACGCAGGGCCGGGCGAGCACACAGGGATGTGTGCGAGAGGTACAGCCACGCTGGGAGCGTGTCTGTACCGGCCCGAGCAGCCCGGAGGACGCTGGAGGGAAGCCGCGGGAGCGGCCAATAATTCTGCCGGATCACCCAAAAGCGCGGGGATGCAAGGGGCGCGCGCTCACGCGCCCCTTGCGCGGTGGCGGCAGCGGAGCCGCAGAAAGACAGCGAACGTTTGCCAACGCAATAAACCTCGATCAAACAGAAACATCGTCATTCATCGCCATTTATCGTCGCACCGCGTACTTCATGCCCGAGGGGGCAGGGCCGGCGCGCCGGCAGGCCCTGCTCGGTTGAGGCTTGAAAAACCAGGTAGGCAACTGCATATGAACAACCGAAACAATCCACATGCGATCGATGATGGCAGTGGAGCCGCAGAAAGAATGCGGGCGTTTGCCAACGCAACACACCTCGATCAAAAAAGTCCACGGCACATAAACAACCGAAACAATCCACGTGCGATCGATGATGGCAGCGGAAGCGCAGAAGAAATGCGAACGTTTGCCAACGCAATAAATCACGATTGAAACAAACCTCGATCTAAAAGAGGTGCTCCCCAGCGGGAAGGGAGCCGCCTCCCCCAAAATTTACTGTTTCAGCAAATGCTCCACCACCACATGCGTCACTTTCCCTTCATGCTTCACGCGCCCGCTGATCATCACCAGGTCCTCCGGTGTGACCTCGTCACCGTTCCAGCGGTTGCCGCCGACGGTAATCCCGACAGTGCCGGTTTTGTCGCGGAACTCAAACTGGTCCTTGCCGGTTTTCTTGATGATATGGCCTTCCAGCGTCACCCAGGCGTCCTGGCGCATGGTGCGTGCCAGCTCTACTGTCGCGCCGCGGGCATCTTCAGAACCGCGGATCCCGGCGTCCTGTTTGTGCGCCGGTGGGGCCGGCTCGTCCGCTTTAAAGCCGCCGTTGTCTTCGGCAAAAGCAGGCAGGGTCATCACAGTCAGCAGCGCAGCAATCGTTAACTTTTTCATTCAACTCTCCTTTGTCTCGCTCCGGCACGGCCTGTTTTTCCGCCCGGCTATTTTTATGCTTACCCTTAAGCATGGCACAAAGTCACTGTTTTGCTAGGCAAACCCCTGCCCGGCTTTTTTTGAACTTACCGTGAGCTGTTTCACGCCCTCACATAAATAATCACGGTTTCTGCATGAGAATTTTTGCCTCCACTCCCGAGACAAGGTAGCATTCACCGCCGTTTTACCGGTTGTTATCAGAGAACAGGCGCTAATCCCCCAGCCCCCAGCAAACGGTTGCCTGGGCCGGGAGGGGCGCCGGCAGACAGGAAATTAGGATATCAATGAAATCACATAAGAAATCCGAGAGTACGCGCCATGCCGCGAAGCGCCGCTGGCTGGACTCTCACGAGGCCGGGTATCACAAAGGCATGGGGAACCGCCAGGTTCAGATGATCGCTATCGGCGGCTCCATCGGCACCGGGTTGTTCCTCGGGGCCGGGGCGCGGTTACAGATGGCCGGGCCGGCGCTGGCGCTGGTTTATGCGGTGTGCGGGCTGTTCTCCTTCTTCATCCTGCGGGCGCTGGGTGAGCTGGTGCTGCACCGCCCAACCAGCGGCAGTTTCGTCTCTTATGCCCGTGAGTTCCTGGGTGAGAAGGCCTCCTATGTCGCAGGCTGGATGTACTTCCTGAACTGGGCGATGACCGGCATCGTGGACATCACCGCCGTGGCGCTCTATATGCACTACTGGGGCGGGTTCGCGGACGTGCCGCAGTGGATGTTCGCGCTGGGCGCGCTGGCGATCGTGGTGACCATGAACATGATCGGCGTGAAATGGTTCGCGGAGATGGAGTTCTGGTTCGCCCTGATTAAAGTGGCGGCGATTGTGCTGTTCCTGGTGGTCGGCGTGGTGTTCCTCGGCAGCGGCAAACCGCTGGACGGCAACGTCACCGGCCTGCATCTGATCTCCGATAACGGCGGGCTGTTCCCGCACGGGCTGCTGCCGGCGCTGGTGCTGGTGCAGGGCGTGGTGTTCGCCTTTGCCGCGGTTGAGCTGGTGGGCACCGCCGCCGGTGAAACCAAAGACCCGGAAAGCGTGTTGCCGAAAGCGATCAACAGCGTGATCTGGCGTATTGCCCTGTTCTACGTCGGCTCCATTGTGCTGCTGGTCTGCCTGCTGCCGTGGAACGCTTACCAGGCGGGGCAGAGCCCGTTCGTGACCTTCTTCAGCAAGCTGGGCGTGCCGTATATCGGCAGCATTATGAACATCGTGGTGCTGACCGCGGCGCTCTCCAGCCTGAACTCCGGCCTCTACTCCACCGGGCGCATTCTGCGGTCGCTGTCGATGGGCGGCTCCGCACCGAAGCTGATGTCAAAAATGAGCAGCCAGCAGGTGCCGTATGCCGGGATCCTGGTCACCGCCGCCGTGTATGTGGTGGGCGTGGTGCTGAACTACTACGTGCCGTCGCAGGTGTTTGAGATTGTGCTGAACGTCGCGTCGCTGGGTATCCTCAGCTCCTGGGCGTTTATCGTGGTCTGCCAGATGAAGTTCCGCAAAGCGGTGAAAGAGGGCCATGCGAAAGAGGTCTCCTTCAAAATGCCGGGCGCGCCGTTTACCTCCTGGCTGACGCTGGCGTTCCTGCTGGGCGTACTGGTGCTGATGGCGTTTGACTACCCGAACGGCACCTACACCGTGGCGACCATTCCGGTGCTGGTGATTCTGCTGACGCTGGGCTGGTTCGGCCTGCGCAAACGCGCAGAAGAGGTGAAAGCGGAGCAACAGGCGCACGAAGCGAAGCACGTCACCGAGTAATTTCCCCCCTGATGCGGGCGGCCAACCGGCCGCCCTTTTTATTGGCGGCGAAGGCTGCCGCTGTCTCCCCGTTTCCCTGCTTAATAGCTGCCCGCCGTTTGCAGGCCCCCGAGGCCCCCGAGGCTGGCCGCCGCCCCGATCGCCATCTGCGCAGTACGCATAATCTGCGGCAAAAAGTGTGAAAGCGCCGCCGCCACAGCCGTGCCCTGTGCAATCATCGCTTCGGCCGAGGCCGCGACCGCCATTTCACTGAGCAGCGCCGCGGCGGAACCGGCAATCACCGGGGCGAGCCATACCGCCAGCGCCACCACCGCCACGGCGGCCACGCCCACCGCCAGGTAGCCGAGCAGCCGTTTCAGGTCATCCGGGTTTTGCTGCCAGTACTGGGTGTAACTGTTCAGCGGCAACAGCTCCAGCCGGGTGGCGAGGCGTTGCTGGTTGACCAGCCATTTGCGCATATTGACAAACACCTGCTCCGGCACCGCCACCTCGTTGATGCCGGCCTCGTGGTAGCTGTAGAGCAACAGCCCGCGCGCCGGGGCCTCCGGTGGCTCGTTGACGATGCCGGCAAACGGCATCGGCCGGTAGCGGTAGGTCGGGCCAAAGCAGATCCAGCGAAAGCGGGTGGAGGCGGTAGAGGTGCCCGCCTCAGGGAACAGCGGCACGATAATCAGCTGCGGCGGGATAATCCAGGGCGCGCCGCTGGCGTCAAACGTCTGCGGAAAGGTGCCGCGCTGGTTCAGACGCAGCAGCGCCTCTTCCAGCAGGGTTTTGACCGGCCCGCGCAGGATCGCCAGTTTCGGCACCAGGTCGCCTGCAATGGTCTCTCTGGCCTGATCGATGGTGCTGATTTCCAGCAGCTCACAAAACAGCGTCCGGCGCGGAATATCCAGCGCCAGCCCCAGCACATCGGGGCGGATATAGCGCCCCTCTTTCAGCCTGGTGGCCGGTTTGCCCTGCTTAATCATGTCGCGGTTTTCCACGTTGCGGGCATAGTAGTTGCGCATTTCTGCAACAATGTGTTTCAGCGCCAGGTCCAGCAGCGGGTTGCCGGTGCCGACCCAGCGGTATTCGGTTTCAAAAAAGACTTCACCCAGCGTATAGCGCTGGAAGAAATTCTCCCGGTACAGTGCCGCCGCGTAAGCCTGGGCAATCAGCGGGACCGAGGAGTTGCGCGGCACCGGCCGCTTAAACCCGCCGCATAAGGCATCAAAGGGCGCGCCGTCGCTGGAGACGCTGTCCGGGGCTTCGCTCATGGTCTGGGCCTCACAGCGTGACCGGGTAAGTGGGCAGTGTGGCGTCACTTTGCAGCCACACCAGCGTGGTCGGCAGGGTGAAATCCCAGCCGTTTTGCGCTTTCGGCTCGACCGGCACCGCGCCGTAGAGATCGTCCGTGCGTTTGCGGATCTCATAAGCAATCGAGGTGAACTGCGGGTCGTCGAGCGTCGGGGCTTCGCCGCCCAGCCAGAGTTTGCTGCTGACCGGCAGCGGCGGGGTGGTTTTTTGCAGGAAATAGAGCACAGCGGTGCTGTAGGCCAACGGCACCGGCACAATCACCCGCGCCGCACCCGCCTGGAGGAACTGGGCAAACAGCGGGTCCGGGTCGGTCAGATTACTGGTGCTGACCCAATTTTTCTTGCGCCCCCAGAAATAGGGGTAGAACAGGTAGGTCAGTTGCGGCCAGTCAAACGCCTGCTCGAAGAACTGGATATAACGCCCTTCGCTCAGCGCCTCCAGCGGCTTCAGCTCCGGCAGGTGTGCAGGTTGATCGGCCGGGCTGGTCATGGCGTTGAACTGGTTGAAATGCTGGCCGGTCATCATGGTGATGCAGAGCTTTTTCAGCTCGCGTTGCTCAATTTCGCGGTTGGCTGCCGGGTTGCGCCCCTCGATGATCACCGCCCCGGCCTGCGCCTCTGCCTGCGCGATTTTCTGGTCATAGGCGGTTTTCAGGGCCAGCCAGGCGCTGTAGATTTTCTCAAAGGCGGTGGCCTGCCACTTCTGGTATTTCTCTTTGGTGCGTACGCAGTTGGCGGCGAGGTTAACGGCATAGGCGTTGATGTCATACCCCACCAGGCTGACCGGCAGGTTGCCGGACGGTGCCAGCGGTTCGTCGGTGAGCTGGTTGAGGTCCAGCGGGGCGAAGCCGTAATTGCTGCTGCTGCCTTGCAGGGCATGGGTATTGTTCAGCACATGCCAGGCCCATTCCCCCACCTGTACCACGCATTGCGGGTGGTTTTCCCAGGTTAACGCCACTTTCAGGCTGAACATCGCCAGCCGGTAACCTTCGGGGATCACCACATCTTTAATTGATTTCGACACCGTGGCGCCATTGGCAATCCCGCTCTGGTCAAAGCTGGTGGAGGCTGTTGTCCAGTAGGGCGGCGGCGGCTCCACGGCGGCGTTATAGCGCCCGGCGAAAATCTGGTAGTTGTCCTCGGTGATGTCCTCAATGCCCAGCGGCTGGCCATTGAGGTCAAGGAACGGCACCGGCGGCACGGCACCGGTGGCCGTCACGGCCGCTTTGATCAGCGAGGCGCGGTAATAGGCGGCCGGTTCCGGCAGGATGAATTCCAGCATCAGGCGGCAGCCATAGTTGTAGATCTGCGCGTGGTATTTTTTGTCCACCCAGCGGTAAACGCCGGTGATATGGCCGCTGCCGTCTTTGTTGTCGATGCCGTGTTTGTTGGTTTCCTCGGTTTCGTGGAAGGTTTTGTCGGTGCGCTCGGTTTTGACTTTTTTCTGTACCTTGCTGACGGCGCGATCCACCAGCTCCTGGGCAAAGCTGCTGCTGTTTTTGCTGGATTCCTCTTTGGCAGTTTTATAGGCGAAATCACCCTGTGCCGTGATCTTGACCAGCCCATACTGGCCGCTGACCGTCACCCCGGCGCTGAGCGCCATCTCCTCTTTCACCGTGGCCTCCGTCTCTTTTTTCAGCTCGAACCGGTCGGTGGACTGGGTGTCACGCTCGGTTTCCTGGTTCTCCTCCAGCGAACTGAACAAAATCGTTTCGGTGCGATCCAGCGTGCGGTGGGTACGTTCGCGGAATTCCCCTTTCAGCACATTTTCAATGTGCGCCACCTCGCCCGGCAGGTAGGCCGCCAGTTGCTGTTTCACCACCAGCAAATCGCCGATGCCGAGCGGCCGGATGCGCCCGCCCATCTCCACATCGGCAGCCTGTTCCGCACCGGGCAGCACCACGATGCGCCGGGGCGCGGCAATCACTGGCTTCAGTGCCCGGAGGTTGTACTCCTGCGCCAGCGTGCGCAGGGCGGGGCTGTCAGGCTGCGCGGCGATGTCACGGGTCAGCGCCTGCAAATGCTGTTGCAGTGCCGCCGTGGCGCGCGGCAGCGGGGTATTGTCAGCCAGCGACAAGCGGTTCATCAGCGTGCGGGAGGCGGGGGCCAACACATCACCCAACGGCACCAGGCTGGTCAGCGTCAGGGTGCGGCCATCTGCACTGCGGGTTTCAGCCGGCCGCCGGGCGGGCGGGGCCTGCCGCGCCGCCGTGAGCAGGGTTTCGGTGGCGGCGTACTCCTCAAACAGCGGGCGCAACGCCTGCACTGCCGCATGGTGTTGATCCCGCTCTGCGGCGGCCTGTTCAGCCGCGGCCAGCGCCTGGTCTTTCCCCGGTGCGGCAACAAACTCCGCCAGCGCGGGCGGCACCAGCGGTTGCGCCTGCAACGCCGCCGACGCGGACTGCACATCGGTTAACAGCCCGTCCTGATAGCACTGCAAAAAGTGCAGCAGCCGCAGCGCGTCCATCGGTTGCTGCAAGCGTGGCCCGGCATCCGGCCCGCTCATCCAGGCGGCGTAGAGGGCATCAAACGCCAGTTCGCGCAGGGTTTGCGGCTTCTGCCCGTCCAGCAGCGCCTCTGCGCCGCCGGCTTCGGCAAAACCGGGCAGGGTATCGGTGGCGGGCAGCGCGGCATACTTGGCCAGCAGCCGGTCGCGGGCGGCTTCCAGCGGCGGCAACGGCCGGCGATCCTGTTGTGCTGACCACGCCAGCGCTTGTGCCGGGGTCGCCAGCTCGCGCGCCAGCACCTTCAGGTAACGTTGGCCTTCCGGCTCCGTGAGGCGCAGGTCAGCAATAAAGTGCAGCGCCCGGCGCGCCGGGGTGAGGAGTTCGGCCGGGCGGACGGCCACAAACCGGAAAATGTCAGTGATGATGGGATCGGCCATACCGATACCTCACGAAGGAGAGGGAAGGGATCCTGGGTGCGCGGCTCCTGAGGGCTAAGCGTAGCAGGCCGCCGCCCGGCCGGGTGGCGCAGGGGCACCATGCATTACTTCTGCTCATCCAGCGGCCGCAGGCGCAGGGTGCCGGGCGGGAAAAAGCCGTTGAAGCCGCACGCTTTCCATGCTGTTATCAGGCTTTCTCCCTTTTGACAGGAGCCGCACCGTGGATCAGATGCATGAAAATAATTGGTTACGCCGGGCAAAGAAATTGTATGCCATCGCCTCAACCGGGCTGCACTACTGCCGGGACGAGTTTGACCGCGAACGCTATGAGGAGATCGCGGCGATCGCCCGCGGTATGCTGGCAGACATCACCGATGTGCCGGTGGACCGCATTGAGGGCATTTACGCTGACAGCGGGCAGGGTTACGCCACGCCGAAAATTGATGTGCGCGCGGCGATCATCGAGCACGGCAAAATTGTGCTGGTGCGTGAGAAATCAGACGGCCTCTGGACGCTGCCGGGCGGCTTCGCGGAAATCGGCCTGTCGCCGCGCGAGAACGTGGTGAAAGAGGTGCTGGAGGAGGCGGGCGTCACGGTGGAAGTGCAGGCGCTCTACAGCATCCGCCACAAGGCGAAACACGCCTACACCCCGGATATCCTGGACTTTTACAAACTCTTTTTCCTCTGCCGCCGGGTCGATACCACGCCTTACCAGGCCGGGGCAGAGACGCTGGAGGTCGGGCTGTTCGCACCGGAAGAGTTGCCCGGCCTCTCCACCCTGCGGGTGATTGAGGCGGACATTCTCGACGCCTTCAGTTACGCCCTCAGCCCGGTGCCGACCATGGTGATCGACTGATCACGCCCCGCGGTAGATCGGCGCGCCTGCCGGGGCGCCGGTGAGGCCGCCATCCACCACAATCTCCTGGCCGGTGATGTAGGCGGCCTCGTCTGAGGCGAGGAACAGCACGGCATTCGCCAGCTCCACGGCATCCCCCATCCGCGCCAGCGGCACGCTGCGGGCGATCGACGCCTCCAGTTGCGCCATGCCGGCGGCGTCTGCCGGGTCAACCGACCAGATCGGCGTGCGCGTGGCACCCGGCGTCACCTGATTGACGCGGAATTGGCGCGGGGCCAGCTCTGCCGCCAGCACCCTGGTCATCGACCGCACCGCGGCTTTTGATGCGGCATAGGCCGAAAAGCCGGGCATCCCCAGCGATGCATGCACCGACCCATTCAGAATAATCGACGCCCCCCGGTTCAGGTACGGCAGCGCGGCCTGCACGGTGAGAAACACCCCGGTGACGTTGATCGCCAGGATCTGCGCGAACGCCGCCGCAGGGGTATCGTCGACCGGTGTCGCGCCGCCCACCCCGGCATTGGCGAATACGCTGTCCAGCGCGCCGAACTGCTGCGTGGCGGTGGCGAGGGCCGCTGCCAGGGCGGCCGGGTCCTGCGTATCGGCGGTAAGCGCCAGCGCGTTCGGCCCCAGTTCCGCCGCCGCCTGTGCCAGCGTCTGTGGGTTACGCCCGGTAATGGCGACGCGGGCACCCTGTTCAATAAACAGTCTGGCCGTCGCCAGCCCGATGCCGCTGTTCCCGCCGGTGATAAACGCCGTTTTGCCTTGTAATCTCATGCTGCACCTCTAAATGGTTTAATAATGAAACCAGATGATTTTTAGCAGCAGTGGTTTTATCATGCAACCAGAAACTGACATGGGCGCGGTGAAAAAATACCGCGCTGAAATAACCTGTTGAAAAGAAAGAGCCTGATGAAAAGAAAAAGTTTACATGACAGCCTCTGCCCGGTGGCGCGATCGCTGGATGTCATCGGTGACTGGTGGACGCTGCTGATCGTGCGGGATGCCCTGCACGGCATGACCCGGTTCAGTGAGTTCCAGCGCCATCTGGGCGCGGCGAAAAATATCCTGTCGGTGCGGCTTAAGGCGCTGGTGGCGGAGGGCATTCTGGCCGTCAGCCCGGCGGCGGATGGCTCTGCGTATCAGGAGTACCGGCTGACGGAAAAAGGACGGGCGTTGCAACCGGTGCTGGTGGCGCTGGGGCAGTGGGGCGGCGAGTACCTGTTCAGCGGCGGTGACCGGCCTGCCCAACTGGTGGACAGCCTGCACGGCCGGCCGTTACGCAAGCTGGAGATGCGGGCGCAGGATGGCCGGGTGCTGGCCCCGGACGAGGTCAGCCTGGTGCCGGGCGGGGTGGATACGGCGGCAGACGCCGCCGCACAGGGTCAGTAACTCAGGCTGAGGATGCGGCGCGCCTTGATCTCGTCGATGTCATGGTGCTCGCCCTGCGGCAACAGGTTGAAGCGTTGCAGGTTCGCCAGCACCTCGTCGATGCATTTTTCCGGCAGGCCGTAGGCGCTGAGCCGGGTTTTGACGCCCATGTCGTCGAAGAAATCACGGGTTTTCTGGATGGCGCGGGTGATGCGCGCCGCCTCATCGCCGTCCGTGATGCCCCAGACGCGTTCGGCATACTGCAACAGTTTCAGCCGCTTGGTGTCGCGCTGCACGCTCAGCAAAGAGGGCAGCAGCACCGCCAGCGTCTGGGCGTGGTCCAGCGCGTAGAGCGCGGTAAGCTGGTGGCCGATGCGGTGGGTGGCCCAGTCCTGCGGCACCCCGGTCCCGATCAGGCCGTTCAGCGCCAGCGTGGCGGCCCAGGTCACAGTGGCACGCACGTCATAATTTTCCGGGTCGGTCAGCGCTTTCGGCCCCTCCTCAATCAGCGTCAACAGCAGCCCTTCGGCGAAGCGGTCCTGCACTTTGGCGTACACCGGGTAGGTGAGGTACTGCTCAATCACGTGGACGAAGGCGTCCACCACCCCGTTTGCCACCTGCCGCGGCGGCAGGGTGTAGGATTTGCGCGGGTCGAGGATGGCGAAACGCGGGTAGAGCGCCGGGTGGCTGTAGCCCACTTTGGCACCCAGTTCCGTGTGGGTCACCACCGCCGTGGGGTTCATCTCCGAGCCGGTGGCCGGCAGCGTCATGATGCAACCAAGCGGCAGCACCTGTTGCGGCGGCAGCCGTTGTGACCACATCGCCCAGATATCCCCTTCATAATGCGTCGCCGCCGCGATGAATTTGGTGCCGTCCACCACTGAGCCGCCGCCCACTGCCAGCAGGAAGGTGATGCCCTTTTCACGCACCAGCGCCACAGCGCGCATCAGCGTGTCAACATGCGGGTTGGCTTCGATGCCGCCGAACTCGTGCACCTCACGGTCACCCAGTGCGGCGCGGGTTTCCGCCAGCGTGCCGTACTTCTCCGCACTGCCGCCGCCGTAGGTGATCAATACCCGCGCATCGGCCGGGATATGCAGCGCAACATCAGCGATCCGCTGGGTGCCGAACAGCACGCGGGTTGGGTTGTAATAATCAAAGTTAAACATGGTGTTTTCCTTTTTTAAACGATCGTAACAACAGGGAAGGGGCACACGTCTGCTTCTCAGGGTAGCGAATTTTTCCGGCGGGGAAAGGGGGGAATGTGCGCACCGGGCGGAACGCCCGGCGCCGGGGTAAGTCAGATGCCCCTGAAAAAGCGGCTTCTTCCCGATAAAACGATCTATTCCAGATAGAAAACCTCGCGCAGCGGATCACTGACCGGGCTGCTGTCCGGGTTGCTCGGCATGATGTCCGCCATATGTTGCCACCATTGCTGACAAATCGCCGTCTGGGCCACCGCCTCCCAGCGCGCCTCTGACTCAATCTCCACCACGCCGAACAGCAGGTTGCGCTTCTCATCAAGGAAAATGCTGTAGTGGTGCGCGCCGTGCTGCTTGAGCACTTCGGCCAGCTCCGGCCAGATCGGGTTATGGCGGCGCTCATACTCTGCGTGGGCGGTAGGGTTAACCTGCATAACAAAACTTTTTCGGATCATAAAACGCCTCGCGGTCACAGGGCGCGGCGGACGCGCCCATTGAGAAAAAGGGGAGGGCTGAACAGCTTACAGCGCCTGAAGGTAAAGCCCGCGCACCTGCTCACGGCTGGCGGCCAGCGGGTTGCAGGGTGCGCACGGGTCGGCCAGCGCATTGTCCAGCCAGCCGTCGATGTCCTGCTCGCCGATGCCCAGGGCGCGGAAACCGGCAGGAATACCGACGCGCACAGAGAGGGCGCGCAGGGCGTCAATCGCCGCGTGGCTCGCCTGCTCGTCGCTCATGCCGCGGGTCTCCACGCCCATCGCCTGGGCGATGCGGGCAAAACGTGCCACGGCGGCTGGGCGGTTAAAGGCTTCCACCACTGGCAGCAGGATGGCGTTACAGACGCCGTGCGGCAGGTTGTGGGTCGCGCCCGGCTGGTGTGCCAGCGCATGCACCAGCCCCAGCCCGGCACTGTTGAACGCCATGCCGGCCAGGTATTGCCCGCAGGCCATCATTTCACGCGCTTCCAGGTTGCGGCCGTTCTCCACCGCCTGCGGCAACCAGTGGCTGATGATGCGGATCGCTTCCAGCGCCGAGTGGTCAGTCAACGTATGCGCGCCGAGCGACACATAGGCCTCAATGGCGTGGGTCAGGGCGTCCATGCCGGTGGCGGCGGTGACGGCGGGCGGGATCGCCAGCATCACCGATGGGTCATCCACCGCGATGTCCGGGATCAGGTGGGTGTCGATAATCACCTCTTTCACCTGCTTGTGGCTGTCGGTGATCACTGCGTTGCTGGTCAGCTCTGCGGCTGTCCCGGCGGTGGTGTTGATCGCCACCAGAAACACGCCGGGGTGGGTGACGTTGCCGACGCCGGAATAGGCGGTGGCCGGGCCGGGGTTGCTGGTCAGGATGCTGATCGCTTTGGCGGTGTCGATCGGGCTGCCGCCGCCGAAGGCGATGAGGTAATCGCACTGCTGTTGCCGGAAACAGGCGTACCCGGCATCGGCCAGCCCGGAGGTGGGGTTGGGGGTGACGTCGCGGAACAGGGCATAAGGCAGGGCGGCGGCTTCCAGGGCGGCAAACAGGCCGTTCAGCAGGCCGAGCTCCACCAGCTGGCCGTCAGTGACAATCAACGCCTTTCCCGGCGCACGCTGGGCCAGCAGCCCCACCAGATCCTGAATCGCCCCTTCGCCGTGCAAACTGATTTTTGGTAACGCAAGCATAAAACTCATGGCAAAACCCTCTTAAAGATAAACATAAGAATCATTTTGCACTGAGATCTGCCCAAAGCCGGGCGAACCCGGCTCGGTATGGTGAGCAACGCCTGACTACCCCTGAACGCGCTGCGCCAGCACGGATTTCTCGTAGCCGCGCACCGCCTCCAGCCACTGGCTGCCGACCGGCGCACCGTGGCGCTGGCAGTAGACATCCCAGACGGCTTGCCACGGCAGGGATTTCTGCTCTTCCAGCAGCGCCAGACGGCCGGTGTAATCACCGTCCTGCTCCAGTTTTTTCAGCTGGTCGGTGGGTTCCAGCAGGGCGCGCAGCAGTGCTTTTTTCATGTTGCGGGTGCCGATCACCCAGGCGGCGATGCGGTTAATCGAGGCGTCAAAGAAGTCCAGCCCGATGTGCACGCGGTCAAACAGGTTATGGCGCACAATCTCACCGGCGATCGCCTGGGTTTCGTCGTCCAGCAGCACCACGTGGTCGCTGTCCCAGCGCACCGGGCGGCTGACGTGCAGCAGCAGGCGCGGCACAAACAGCATCGCGCTGGAGATTTTGTCAGAGATCACCTCCGTCGGGTGGAAGTGGCCTGCATCCAGGCAGAGCGCGGTCTGGCGGCTGGCGGCATACCCCAGGCAAAACTCGTTGGAGCCGACGGTAAAGCTCTCCGCGCCGATGCCGAACAGCTTGCTTTCCACCGCGTCGATGTGGTGGTTCTGGTCAAATTTTTCGCTGATCACCTCATCGAGCGCCGAGAGCAGGCGCTGGCGGAAGGCCAGCCTGTCCACGGTGAGATCTTTCATGCCGTCCGGCACCCAGATGTTCATCACCGACGGCGTGCCCAGCTCGCGGCCAAAGTAGGCGGAGACACGGCGGCTGGCCTGGCAGTGCTCAATCCAGAACTGGCGGACTTCCGGGTTGGCGCTGGAGAGCGTGAAGCCGTCCGCGCTCAGCGGGTGGGAGAAGCAGGAGGGGTTGAAGTCCAGCCCCAGGTGGTGATCCCGCGCCCAGGCGACCCAGTTGGCAAAGTGCTCCGGCTTGATCTCATTGCGCGCCACCGGCGTGTCGGATTCCAGGTAAATGGCGTGCAGGTTGAGGCGTTTCGGGCCGGGGATCAGCGCGAATGCCTGCTCCAGATCGGCCCGCAGCTCGGCGGCGTTGCGCGCTTTGCCGGGGTAGTTGCCGGTGGCCTGAATGCCGCCGGTCAGCCCGCCGGTGGGGTTTTCAAAGCCGGCGACATCATCGCCCTGCCAGCAGTGCATGGAAACCGGCAGGGTGTCCAGCGTTGCGAGGGCGGCCTCGGCGTCAATATTAAGGTCGGCGAAGCGCTGTTTTGCCAGTTCCCAGGCCTGGTCGATGGATGCGGTCATACTGAATACTCCTCATGAGCGTGACTGAGCGCCTCAAAGCGGCGGCAGTGGGTATCAAAATCGGGATGGGGTTGCGGCGTGAAGCGGCGCAGTGACACGGAGTCCGCCAGCAGGCAGCGGTAAGCGGCGACGTTTTCGACGTCACCCAGCGCAATCAGCTGGCAGCCGATATTGCCGAGGGTGGACGCCTCGACCGGCCCGGCCGTCACCGGGATGCGGCAGGTGTCAGCACATAACTGGTTCAGGAAATCGTTCTGGCTGCCGCCGCCGACAATATGCAGCGCCGTCAGCGGCGCGCCCTGCAACGCCGCCAGCTCCAGCGCCACCTGGCGGTAGGTCATCGCCAGGCTGTCGAAGATGCAGCGCGCCAGCGCGGCGGGGGTCTGCGGTTCCGGCTGCTGGTGGTCACGGCAGGCGTGCCTGATTTCATCGGCCATCGACACCGGGTTGATAAAGCGGGCGTCGTTGGGGTTGATCAGGCTGGCGAACGGTGTTTCCTGGGCGGCCTGCGCCACCAGCGCCGGGATGTCTGCTATCGCCAGCTCCTTGCAGATGCGTTGCAGCAGCCACATGCCCATGATGTTTTTCAGCACCCGGTAGCGCCCCTCAACGCCGCCCTCGTTGGTCATATTGGCTTTTTGCGCAGCGGCATGGGTGTAAGGGCGATCGCTGTCGATGCCGATCAGCGACCAGGTGCCGGAGCTGAGGTAGGCACTGCCGGCGTCGGCCAGCGGCGCGGCCACCACGGCGCTGGCGGTGTCATGGGTGGCGACAGACACCACCGGCACCTGCTGCCCGGACGGGGCCGTCCAGCGGCCCAGCGCGCGGCCCGGCTGGCTGGGGGTACCAAACCAGCGCGCCGGTACCCCGGCCCAGGCCAGCAGGTCGGCGTCCCACTCCCCGTTGTGCACATTCAGCAGTTGGGTGGTGCTGGCGTTGGTGTACTCCCAGTTGGGCCGGCCGGTCAGGCGGTAGTGGAAATAGTCAGGGATCAGCAGCAGGTGGTCCGCCTGTGCCACCCAGTCCGGCTGTTGTTGGCTCAGCGCCTTGAGCTGGAACAGGGTATTGAACGGCAAAAACTGGATGCCGGTGCGCTCATAAAGCCAGGCTGCCCCCAGGTCACGCACCGCCCCGGCCATGATGCCGTCCGTGCGGTGGTCACGGTACGACACCGGCAGGCCCACGCGCGCCCCCTGGGCCGTCAGCAGCACAAAGTCCACGCCCCAGGTATCAATGCCGATGCTGTCGAGCACGATGCCGTCGGCGTCGATCTGCCGCAGGCCGTGCAGCATCTGGCTTTCAAGGTAGTCCACGTCCCAGACGTCATGATCCTCACACCGCACCAGCTGGTTGGTGAAGCGGTGGATCTCGGTAAGCGTGATGCGGCGTGTGGTGGTATCAAAACGGGCGAGCATTACCCGCCCGCTGGAGGCGCCCAAATCCACTGTGGCGATATTGCGTACGGTCATCGTGGTTATCCCTTAACAGACTATGCAGCGAGTGTAGGGAAAGGGTAAACAGGCCACCTTCCGGTGATTGCCATCGCTGAAAACCGGTTGGCAAAATGGCAAAGATCCCCGTGAATCAGATCACAGTTCCCGCCACTGCCGCGTCCGGCGCAGAGTTGTTAATGAGATGTGATCTGCTACACAGTTCCCACCTTAAGCCGCACAATCTTGAAAAAATGACCGTTTTCCGGGCGATGGCTGCCGTGGTTTCAAGGCAGCCCGGCGCACGCGCGCCTTACACTGCGTCAGGCCGGTTGGCCTCAGGGCGCGCACGGTTTCTTTCACTCTGTTGCGCCCGGGTGGCCGGCGGTATGACAGGTGCGGCCCGCGCCGCACTCCCTGACTGTTTACCGGAGGCATTAAAAATGACGTTACTGGCAGGTGATGACTTTTTTGCGTCCCGGGCGATGACCGTGACGGTAGAGCCACGCGCCCCACAGCCGCCTTTCCCGGAGCACCACCACGACTTCTACGAGATTGTGCTGGTGGAGAGCGGGGCGGGGGTGCATGTGTTCAATGACCGCCCCTACACCCTGTGCAGCGGCACCGTGTGCTTTGTGCGCGACCGTGACCACCACTTGTTTGAGAACGTGGAGGGGCTTTACCTCACCAACGTGCTGTACCGTTCCCCGCAGGCGTTCCGTTTCCTTACCGGTATTGACCGCTTTCTGCCGCCGGATGACGGCCAGGGGCAGGTGCACTGGCATATCGGCCAGGAGGCGTTGCAGGAGGCGCGCCAGCACATCCGCACGCTGGCCCAACTGGCGGAAGACCACAGTGACGAAGGGATCGCCGCCAGTGAGAGCCGCTTCCTGCAACTGTTGCTGCTGCTGCACCGCAGCTGTTGCCAGCTGGAATCCAACGGCGGGCGGGATGCCAATGTGCTGGCGCTGCTGCGTTGGCTGGATAAAAACTTCACTGAAGAGGTGGGCTGGAGCGAACTGGCCGATCGCTACTCGCTGGCGCTGCGTACCCTGCACCGGCAGGTGAAGCAGCACACCGGCATGACGCCGCAGCGTTACCTTAACCGCCTGCGGCTGCTGGAGGCGCGCCGCCGGTTGTTCCAGACCGACCAGAGCATTACCCAGATCGCCCATGAGTGCGGGTTCGGTGACAGCAACCACTTCTCTACCCAGTTCCGGCGCGAGTTTGACCTCTCGCCGAAAATGATGCGCAACAGCGTGCGCTGACCAGAAATTTTCCGGATTTCAGGCCGCCGTCAACCCCGGCGGCCGGGGGTTATGGCAGGATAGCCGTTTGCCCTGTGTCCGGGAGATGTGGAGACCATGCCGCTGCTGAAACTTCAGCAACAAGACTATTTCCTGACCGGCCAGCAGGCGGTGAGCGTCGCTGAACGCCATCCGCAGCCGGATTTCCCGCTGCACCACCACGATTTTGATGAACTGGTGGTGGTGTGGCGCGGCAACGGTTTGCACATCTGGAACGATATTCCCTACCGTATTACCTGCGGCGACCTGTTTTATGTGGATGCGCGTGACCGCCACAGCTATGAGTCAGTGAACGGGCTGGAGCTGGATAACATCTTGTTCGCCCGTGAGCGGCTGCGGCTGCCCGCAGACTGGGCCTCCCTGCTGCCGGGCCATGAGGTGCCGCAGGCCGGGCGCTACTGGCGGCTGAGTATGCTGGGCATGGATGTGCTGCGCTGCAAAGTGGACGCGCTGGCGCAGGAGTGCCTGAAGTCCGACCCGCTGTCGTTACAGCTTGCCGAGGCGCTGTTGCTGCAACTGGCGTTGCTGTTGCAGCGCTACCGCCACCACCCGGACAGCCGGGAACTGGCCGACGCCCAGCAGATGGACTTACTGATGCTGGCCCTGCGCGGCAGCATCGCCGGGCCGTTCCGGCTGGAGGCGTTCTGCGAACAGCACCGCTTAACGCCGCGCACCCTGCGCGCATTGTTCAAACAGCAAACCGGCATGAGCATCAGTGACTACCTGCGGCAACTGCGGCTCTGCAACGCGATGGCACTGCTGCGGCACGGCCGGCAGCCGATTGGCGATGTGGCCGCCGCCTGCGGGTTCGATGACAGCAACTACTTTTCTGTGGTGTTCAACCGCGCATTCGGCGCCACCCCCAGCGGCTACCGGCAACGGTTCCAGCGGTAACCCGGCGCTCATCCACCCTGTGCCACCCGGTGGCCTGGCCTTTATCCGCGCTGTGCCCCGGCACCTCTCCACCCTGCGCTCTGACCTTTATCCGCGCTGTGTTCCGGCACCTCTCCACCCGGTGACCTGGCCTTTATCCGCGCTTTTCCTGCTCCCCTGTTTCTGCGGTACCCTCGGGCGCCCGGCTACGTTTTCAGCGTCGCGATCAGACGGGAAACCGCCGGGGTGATCTGCGCCTCGTCATACACCGCATAGAGATCCGCCGGGATAGGCTCGCTCAGCGGGCGGAATACCACGCCCGGCCACGCCATCTGCGCATAACTGTCGGCCATCAGGGTGATGCCCAGCCCCATGCTGATCAGCGCCAGCACCGTTTGCGGCTCCACCGCTTCGCGCACAATGGAGGGGGTAAAGCCTGCGCTTAAACAGATGTTATGCAGAAACCGCCAGTCAGAGTGCGCCGCCGGCAGGGTAATGAACGGCTCGCGGCTCAGCCTCGCCAACGGCACCGTGGCGTGAGCGGCCAGCGGGTGTTGGCAGGGCAGGGCCACCTGGAACGCGGCCTGATGCAACCGCACGCTGTGCAGGCCATACGGCGGGTCTACTGCCATACGCCAGAGGCCCACATCCAGTTGCTGGCGCTCCAGCATGAGCCGTTGCCGGTCGGGCGACTGCTCATGGAAGGTGATCTCCACCTCGGGGTTGTCCTGCATAAAACGGTAGATCAGCGTGCGCAGGGTGCCCCACAGGGCCGTGCCCACTAAGCCCAGCGCAATGCGGCCGGTTTCGCCGCGGCCAATTTTTTCGACCCGCGCCAGCGCCAGGTGGGTATTGGTGAGCAGTTTGCGCGCCTCTTCCATCAATACCCGGCCGGCCTGGGTCAGCACCACGCTGCGCGAATGGCGGATAAACAGCGGCGTACCCAATTGGGTTTCCAGATCTTTAATATGTGTGCTGAGCGGCGGCTGCGACATATGGAGCCGGGCGGCGGCCCGGCCAAAATGCAGCTCCTCCGCGACGGCCAGAAAATACCGCAGCAGCTTTAAATCCGTCCGAAATACATGCTCCATGAAAGCCCGCTCCTTGCCGGTTGATGACATGCCATGACAGGCGCGTCATCATCCTGCCGTGTCGCGCAACCGGCAATCGCGCGTTAAACAAAGCGGAACGGAGCGCGCAAATTAATGGCGCAAAAAGGTGATCACCAGATAGCCGATGTACATAAAGACAATCGACAGGATGCCCGGCAAGACATTCGGCACCGGAATCGGCAGCCGCAGCAGGGTAAACAGCGCGCCAATTCCAAAGCCTACGCCCGAAGAAAACAGAATCTCTCTCACATTGACCTCCTTTTATGAGCGACATGATGGCCGGCCGGTGCCCCAGCCGGCAGGGATTAATGCAGTGACCGCGGCACAGCCGCCCGGCCGGGGGTATGCGGGTAGCGGAACGCCACGGCAAACAGCACGGCCAGCAGCAGCGCATAGGCGGCAAAAATCAGCCAGATGGTTTGCCACGCTTTAACGCCTTCCACCGTGAAGTGATCCACCGCCAGGCCGCTCAGGATGGCGCCGATATAGGCCCCTACGCCGTTGACCATGGTCATAAACAGCCCCTGTGCACTGGCCCGGATGCGCGGGTCGACCTCCTGCTCGACAAACACCGAGCCGGAAATATTGAAAAAATCGAACGCGCAGCCGTACACCACCATCGACAGCAGCAACAGCACCATGCCGGTGGCGGAGGGGTCACCAAACGCAAACAGGCCGAAGCGCAGCATCCACGCCACCATGCTCATCAGCATCACGGTTTTGATGCCGAAACGCCGGAGGAAGAACGGGATGGTCAGGATGAAGCCCACTTCTGACATCTGGGAAACGGACAGCAGCAGGGAGGGGTATTTCACTACCAGGCTGTCAGCGAACACAGGCTGGCGGGCAAAATCGTGCAGGAACGGGCTGCCGAAGGTGTTGGTGACTTGCAGTACCGCACCCAGCAACATGGCGAACAGGAAAAAGATCGCCATCCGCGGCTTTTTGAACAGCACAAATGCCTCCAGCCCCAGTTTTCCGGCCAGCGTCTGCGAGGTGTGGCCGGCAGGCGGAATGGCCGGCAGCGTCAGGGCGTAGGCCGCCAGGCACAACGACGCGCCGGAGGCGATATAGAGCTGGAGGTTGCTCAGCTCCAGCCCGAGCAGGCTGATGACCCACATGGCGCTGATAAAGCCCAGGGTGCCGTAGACGCGGATCGGTGGGAAATGGGTGACGCTCGGGAGGCCGGCGCGCGCCAGGCAGGCGTAGGCCACGCTGTTTGACAGCGCAATGGTGGGCATAAACGCCATCGCATTGACCAGCATCACCCAGAACATCACGCCCGGCGTGGCGACCTGCGCGGCATACCAGAGCGCCGCCGCCCCCACCAGATGGCACAGCAGATAGGCGCGGTCAGCCCGCAGCCATTTATCCGCGATGATCCCGACCAGCCCCGGCATCACGATCGCCGCCAGCCCTTTCGAGCTGTAAACCATGCCGACATCGGCCCCGGTAAAATGCAGGCGGTTAATCATGTAAGAACCCAGCGTGACCAGCCAGCTTCCCCAGATAAAATATTGCAGGAATGACATGATTTTCAGGCGGGAGGTTATCTCCATATCATTTTCCTTTTTGCAGGATGCAGTCAGGCCCCCGGCTGCGCAGGGGCCGCGGGACATCAGGGCAGATTACGCAGGAAGGTGCAGATCAACTGGATGAAGTGCCGGCGGGAGAGCGCCGCCGCGGACAGGGTTTGCTGGTGGGAGAGCGGCACATCACCCAGCCCTTCCGCCAGATTGGTGATGGCGGAAACCGCCACCACGGCCAGCCCGCAATGGCGGGCGGAGATCACCTCCGGCACCACAGACATGCCGACCACATCCCCACCAATGAACTGCATCATGCGGATCTCGGCCGCGGTTTCGAAGTTAGGGCCGGGATAGGACACAAACACCCCTTCGGTGAGCACAATCCCCGCCTCGTGCGCCGCGGCCTGCAACCGGGCGCGGTAGCCCGCGTCATAGGCATTCGCCAGCGTAAAGAAACGCTCGCCGAACCGGTCATCATTCGGCCCCACCTGTGGCGTGCCCGGCATGGTATTGATGTGATCACGGATCGCCACCAGGCTGCCCGGCCCGACCTCCGGGCGCAGTGACCCGGCGGCATTGGTGCAGAACAGCAGCTCACAGCCCAGCAATTTGAAGGTGCGCACCGCCGTGGTCATCACGCCCATCCCATGCCCTTCATAGAAATGGCCGCGGCCTTTCATGCATACCACCGGCACCCCCTCCAGATGGCCCAGCACCAGCGCGCCCGCGTGGCCCGCCACCGTGCTGACCGGGAACCCCGGCAGCGTCTCATAGGGGATGTCAACGGCATCCTGGATCTTTTCCGCCAGCGCGCCGAGGCCGGAGCCGAGAATAAAGGCCACGCGCGGGGTAAAGCCCGGTTTATGCGCCCGGATAATTTCCGCGCTGAGGTACGGGTGCTGGGATGACGGGGCAAGGGACTCAGAAGCAGAGGACATAGGAACTCCTTATCAGACAAGGGACAAGGCGAGGGATCGCCGGGCGGTAACAGGCCGCTGCCCGGCTTTATAACGGGAAACCCCCTCAGGCAACCAATACCGTTTTTTCTGATGATTCATACCCACAAACTATTGATGTGCGGGCAGGCAGGGCAGGCGGGGCAGGGCGGGGGCAGGATGCAGGCATAAAAAAAGCGCGGCCACCGGGGCCGCGCTTATCAACGTTCAGCGAGCAGGGATTACTTCACCTGCATGCCCGGCTGGGCACCGCTGTCCGGGCTGAGCAGGAAAATCTCTTTCCCGCCCGGCCCTGCGGCCATTACCATGCCTTCGGAGATGCCGAAGCGCATTTTGCGCGGCGCGAGGTTCGCCACCATGATGGTCAGGCGGCCTTCCAGCGCTTTCGGGTCCGGGTAGGCGGAGCGGATGCCGGAGAAGATCTGGCGCTTCTCGCCGCCCAGATCCAGTTGCAGTTTCAAGAGCTTATCGGAACCTTCCACCACATCCGCCTGCTCAATCAGCGCGATGCGCATATCCACTTTGGCGAAATCATCAAAGGTGATGGTTTCCTGGATTGGGTCATCGGCCAGCGGGCCGGTGACCGGTGCCGCAGCGGCGGCCATGTCTTCTTTGGAGGCGTCGACCATGTTCTGTACCTTGTCGAGATCAATACGGTTAAACAGTGCTTTGAACGGCATCACCGGGTGGCCGAGCAGCGGGGACGCGATGCCTTCCCAGGTCAGCGGGGTGTTGAGGAACGCCTCTGCGCGCATGCTCAGGGCCGGCAGCACCGGTTTCAGGTAGGTCATCAGTACCCGGAACAGGTTGATGCCCATCGAGCAGATCGCCTGCAGGTCAGCGTCACGCCCTTCCTGCTTCGCCACCACCCACGGGGCCTGCTCATCCACATAGCGGTTGGCGAGATCCGCCAGCGCCATGATTTCACGGATCGCCTTGCTGAACTCGCGGGCGGCATAAGCCTCGGCGATGCTTTCCGCCGCGGCGGTGAAGGTGGCATACAGCGCCTCATCGGCCAGCGTGTCCGCCAGTTTGCCGTCAAAGCGTTTGTTGATGAACCCGGCATTGCGCGAGGCGAGGTTCACCACTTTGTTGACGATGTCCGCGTTGACGCGCTGGACGAAATCTTCCAGGTTCAGGTCGATGTCATCAATGCGCGACGAGAGCTTGGCGGCGTAGTAGTAGCGCAGGCAGTCAGCGTCCAGGTGCTTCAGGTAGGTGTCCGCCTTGATGAAGGTGCCGCGTGATTTGGACATCTTCGCGCCGTTGACCGTGACATAACCGTGCACGAACAGGTTGGTCGGCTTGCGGAAACCGCTGCCTTCCAGCATCGCCGGCCAGAACAGGCTGTGGAAGTAGACAATGTCCTTGCCGATGAAGTGGTACAGCTCGGCCTCAGAGTCTTTTTTCCAGAACTCGTCGAAATCCAGGTCGCCGCGCTTGTCGCACAGGTTCTTGAAAGAGCCCATGTAGCCAATCGGCGCATCCAGCCAGACGTAGAAGTATTTGCCCGGCGCATCCGGGATTTCAAAGCCGAAGTAGGGTGCATCACGCGAGATGTCCCACTGTTGCAGGCCCGACTCAAACCACTCCTGCATCTTGTTTGCCACCTGCTCCTGCAACGCGCCGGAGCGGGTCCAGGCCTGCAGCATGGCGCTGAAGGAAGGCAGGTCAAAGAAGAAGTGCTCGGAGTCGCGCATTTCCGGCGTCGCCCCGGAGACCGCGGATTTCGGGTCAATCAGTTCCGTTGGGCTGTAGGTCGCGCCGCAGACTTCGCAGTTGTCGCCGTACTGGTCCGGCGATTTGCATTTCGGGCAGGTGCCTTTGACGAAACGATCCGGCAGGAACATGCCTTTTTCCGGGTCGTAAAGCTGGGAGATGGTACGGTTTTTGATGAAACCGTTCTCTTTCAGCCGGGTGTAGATCAGCGAGGAGAGCTCGCGGTTTTCGTCGCTATGGGTCGAATGGTAGTTGTCATAGCTGATGTCAAAGCCGGCGAAATCCTGTTGGTGCTCCTGGCTCATCTCGGCAATCATCTGCTCCGGGGCGATGCCCAGCTGCTGGGCTTTCAGCATGATCGGGGTGCCGTGCGCGTCGTCCGCACAGATGAAATGGACCTCGTGGCCGCGCATCCGCTGGAAACGCACCCAGATATCTGCCTGGATGTGCTCGAGCATGTGGCCGAGATGGATAGAGCCGTTGGCGTACGGAAGTGCGCACGTCACCAATAATTTTTTCGCGACTTGAGCCATAGTGGGAAATTGCTTTCTGTATGAGGAAAAAGGGCCTTCGATGTTACCCGATCGCGGCGCAGGCCGCTAGGTGGGTTTCTTGCAGCGGCGCGCGGCAGCGGGCACGCGGATCTGATATGCTTGCACTATTTTCCGTTGGTTATTGTTTAAGGAGCCGGGATGAACCCTAAATCCCCTGAGCAGAATACCCCCGCGGCGCTGCGCGCCCTGGTGACCGGCGAACTGGCCGCCTTTACCCACCCGACATTGCAGCAGAACCTGGCCGCGCTGAAGGCGCTGCACCACTGCACGGTGCTGGATGGCGTGCTGCATATCGAGTTGCAGATGCCGTTCGCCTGGCAGAGCGCGTTCCTTGACCTACAGGAGCAGGCCAGTGCGCCGCTGATGCAGGCCACCGGCGCACGGGCGGTAGAGTGGACGCTGAAACAGGATATTGCGACGTTAAAGCGCGTCGGCGATCGCGCCGGGATTAAAGGCGTACGCAACATTATTGCCGTGAGTTCCGGCAAGGGCGGGGTCGGCAAGTCAAGCACCGCGGTGAACCTGGCGCTGGCACTGGCGGCGGAAGGGGCGAAAGTCGGCGTGCTGGACGCAGACATCTACGGCCCGTCAGTGCCGGCGATGCTCGGCACCCAGCATGAGCGCCCGACCTCACCGGACGGCACCCACATGGCGCCGATCATGGCGCACGGGCTGGCCACCAACTCCATCGGCTATCTGGTGGATGATGAAAACGCGATGGTGTGGCGCGGGCCGATGGCCAGCAAAGCGCTGATGCAGCTGTTGCAGGACACCCTCTGGCCGGATCTCGACTACCTGGTGCTCGACATGCCGCCGGGCACCGGCGACATCCAGCTGACGCTGGCACAGAACGTGCCGGTGACCGGCGCGCTGGTGGTGACCACGCCGCAGGACATCGCGCTGCTGGACGCGATGAAAGGCATTGTGATGTTTGAAAAGGTCAATGTGCCGGTGCTGGGCGTGATTGAGAACATGAGCATGCATATTTGCAGCAACTGCGGCCACCATGAGCCGATTTTCGGCACCGGCGGCGCAGAGAAACTGGTGGAGAAATACCACTGCGAGCTGCTCGGCCAGATGCCGCTGCATATCGCGCTGCGTGAGGATCTTGACCGCGGCGAACCCACGGTGATTGCCGACCCGCAGGGCGAGCTCGCCACGCTCTACCGCCAGCTTGCCGGGCGGGTGGCGGCGGCGCTGTACTGGAAAGGTGAGCCGATCCCCACCGAAATCTCTTTCCGCGCGCTGTAACCTCAGCGCATAAAAAAGCCCGCTCCGGCGGGCTTTTTGCTGTCTGAGGCGCTTATTTGAGCGTCATTTGCCCGGCGGCGGGCGGCGTCAGAATGCTGAGGTGGTGCAGATCCGCCCGGGTAAAGGCGCGGGTGGCCGGTGAAATCGCCACCGCGATGCGCTCTAAAAGCCCCTGCGTCGGGGCCACTTTGCCGGTGTTGATTAAAAACAGCGGCACCACCAGCGCCATCGCCAGCTGCCCATACGAGAGGCGCGGCACGGTGGCGGAGGTTTGCAGCATCAGGAACGTGGTGCTGATGGTAAAGCCCAGCACCAGCCCGGCCACTACTTCTGCCGGGGAGTGCACGTGGATGACCAGCCGCGAATAGCCGACAAAGAACGCCAGCACATACCCGGTGGTGATGGCGCCAATGCGCACCAGGCGCGGCATCCGGCCGGTCAGCATCCACATCAGCACCGGCCAGATGCTGGCGGAGAGCGCCGAGTGGCCGCTGAAGCCGGTGAAATCAAACCGGCGGCTGCCGATGCCCCAGCCCATAAACGCCAGCTTGGAGAGGCAAACCAGCCCGCCCGCAATGCCGAACAGCAGCATCCACTGCCAGGTGGCGCGGCGGGTTTCCGGGTTGGCCAGCAACATCAGCAGGATCAGGGCCGCGCAGGGCAGCAGCAACATGCTGTCGCCGAAATAGGTTAACCAATGCCAGTTCATGCGGTGTGCTCACCCTAAAGATAAAATTCTCACGGCAGGGATCTGCCCGGTGCAGAGAACGTGCCGGAGTCGGCGGTATCGGGTTATGTTAACGTAATGCGCTCATTAATAAGTAGTATGAATGTTCTTAAAAATGTAACTGCCCGCCATCCGTTGCAGCCGCGGGCTGCGATCCTTGCCGCAGGCTAAAGAGGCGCGCCGCCTAAGTGCTGGCAACCGATCCCTTAACTCCCTATAATTGCCGCGATCACCGCCCCGGCTGGGGCGTGCCCTTTCCCACTATGAATCAGGTCTTTAAAAGTTATGACTGACAAGCCCCACCAATGCGTCATTATCGGTATCGCCGGCGCTTCCGCCTCAGGTAAAAGCCTTATCGCCAGCACCCTCTATCGCGAACTGCGTGAGCAGGTCGGCGATGAGCACATCGGCGTTATCCCTGAGGACAGTTATTACAAAGACCAAAGCCATCTCACGATGGAAGAACGTGTGCAGATTAACTACGACCACCCAGGTGCAATGGACCACAACCTCCTGTTCCAGCACCTGCAGATGCTGAAGGCCGGCAAGCCGATTGAGCTGCCGCTCTACAGCTACGTGGAATACACCCGCAAGCCGGAAACCGTGCACCTGAAGCCGAAAAAAGTGATCATCGTTGAGGGCATCCTGCTGCTCACCGACATCCGCCTGCGTCAGGAGATGAACTTCTCCATCTTCGTGGATACGCCGCTGGACATCTGCCTGATGCGCCGTATGAAGCGTGACGTGAATGAACGCGGCCGTTCGATGGATTCCGTGATGCAGCAATATAAGAAAACCGTGCGCCCGATGTTCCTGCAATTTATTGAGCCGTCCAAACAGTATGCGGACATCATCGTGCCGCGCGGCGGCAAAAACCGCATCGCCATTGACATCCTGAAAGCCAAAATCAGCCAGTTTTTTGAATAGCGTGCCCACGCCTGAAGGAAGTAACCCATGAGACTCTGCGACCGAGACATTGAAGCCTGGCTGAACGATGGCCGGCTGGCCATCACCCCACGCCCGCCGGTAGAGCGCATCAGCGGCGCCACCGTGGATGTGCGGCTGGGCAACCAGTTCCGCGTGTTCCGCGGCCACACGGCCCCCTATATTGACCTGAGCGGCCCGAAGGATGAAGTGAGCGCCGCGCTGGATCGCGTGATGAGTGATGAGATCGTGCTGCCGGAAGGGGAGGCGTTCTTCCTGCACCCCGGCGAGCTGGCGCTGGCGGTGACGCTGGAGTCAGTGACGCTGCCGGCGGACCTGGTGGGCTGGCTGGATGGCCGCTCCTCGCTGGCGCGCCTGGGGCTGATGGTGCACGTGACCGCACACCGGATCGACCCGGGCTGGCAGGGGCGGATTGTACTAGAGTTCTATAATTCGGGTAAATTACCCCTGGCATTGCGCCCCGGCATGATGATTGGCGCACTGAGTTTTGAACCGCTTTCCGGCCCGGCAGCCAGACCTTACAACCGCCGCGAGGATGCCAAGTACCGCGACCAGCAGGGCGCCGTGGCCAGCCGGATTGACAAGGATTGATCCCAGAGCGGGGCGCGGCTTCACAATGAGGAAGGCATGAGAAGATTACTGACAACGTTGGCTATTTTGCTGCTGGTGCTGGTGGCGGGGATGACCGCCCTGGTATTGCTGGTTAATCCGAACGATTTCCGTCATTACATGGTGCGGCAGGTGGAGCAGAAAAGCGGCTATCAGCTGGCACTGAGCGGCGATTTGCGCTGGCATGTGTGGCCGCAGCTGAGCATTATCGCCGGGCCGATGACGCTGACCGCCCCCGGCGCGCAGGCCCCGGTGGTCAGTGCAGACAATATGCGCCTCGATGTGAAGCTCTGGCCGCTGCTTTCCCACCAGCTGGCCGTGAAGCAGGTGATGCTGAAAAACGGCGTGATCCGCCTGACGCCGGAAAGCGCCGCCCGCCCGCAGCCTGATGCCCCGCTGGCCCCCGGCGGCCGGCCGGAACCGGCCGAGCCGGTGCACTGGAAGTATGACATTGACGAACTGAAAGTGGCGGACAGCCTGCTCATCTGGCAGCAGGGCAATGAAAATCCGATCAACGTCCGGGACATCAACCTCTCGCTCTCCCAGCATGATCACCGCCAGGCGGCGATCAGCCTCTCCAGCCGCATCAACCGCGACCAGCGCGATCTGACGTTCTCCCTCTCCGGGCAGGCGGACATGTCACGCTTCCCGCAGGCGGTGACCGGTAAAATCGACCAGCTGGATTACCGGCTGGAGGGGGTGGATCTGCCCGCCGGGGGGATTAAAGGCCAGGGCACCTTGCAGGCGGCCTGGCAGCAAGACCCCGCGTCCCTTACCCTCAGCCAGCTGGTGCTCTCTGCCAATGACAGCCAGGTGCACGGTGAACTGGCCGCGCAACTGGGCGACGTGCCGCACTACCGCGCCAACCTGCAGGCTGACCGGCTGAACCTGGACGGCCTGACCGGCTGGAAACCGGCCAACGGCGAAGCCCGGCAGCAGGGCCAGACCACCACCTTTGCGCCGGTTATCTCGCAAAATGTGCTGGCCCACCAGAACGAACTGGCGGGCCTGACCGGCTTTACCGCCCAGCTGTCGCTGAAGGCTGCCAACCTGACCTACCGCGGCTTGCAGGTGGCCCAGTTTGCTGTGCAGGCGGACAACCAGCGCGGCAACGTGACGCTGGCCGCGCTGAGCGGCAAACTGGGGCAGGGGGACTTTTCCCTGCCGGGCACCCTGGACGCCACCGGCGACCGGCTGCGCATGAGCCTGTCACCGGTACTGCATCAGGTTGAGCTGGGGCCGGTGCTGCGGGCGTATGGCCTGCCGGAAGCGTTGACCGGCCGCTTCTCCCTGACCGGCACGGTATCCGGCGAAGGGCTGACCACCGAGGATGTGAACCAGCGCTGGCAAGGGCA
The DNA here is from genome assembly GCF_018257325.1 of Nissabacter archeti. Classification (NCBI taxonomy): domain Bacteria; kingdom Pseudomonadati; phylum Pseudomonadota; class Gammaproteobacteria; order Enterobacterales; family Yersiniaceae; genus Nissabacter; species Nissabacter archeti. The sequence continues at coordinate 336,157 of NZ_JAERKB010000001.1, read as the reverse complement.
GGCAGAGATGTCGATGCAGCCGGCGCGGCTGCATGGCCTGAACGTGCAGCAACTGATCCAGCAGGCGGTGGCCCGCAACAACGGGGGCGTTCAAGGGCAGGAGCGCTATGAGCGCTATACCGAAGTCGATCAGCTGCACTCCCACGGTGTGCTGAAAAACGGCGTGCTGACCCTGACGCAGCTTCAGGCGACCTCCCCGATGCTGACGCTGAACGGCGGCGGCACCCTGAGCCTGACCGATGAGCAGTGTGACGTGACGCTGGCCACCCAGGTGACCGGCGGCTGGCGGGGCGATAACAGCAGCCTGATTGACACCCTGAGCCGTACCGCGGTGCCGCTGCGCATCTATGGCCCGTGGCAGCAACTGAATTACCAGTTGCAGGTGGATCAGGTGTTGCGTAAGCAGCTGCAACAGGAAGCCCGGCGCGCGCTGAAAAACTGGGCAGAAAAAAACAGCGGCAATCAGGAGAACAAGCCGCTGAATAAACTGCTTAACCAGAACTGACCTGCTCAACCACAACTGATCTCCTCAACCCGCATTGACCTCCTCCGGGGCGCGGCGGCGCCCCGGCTTTCCCGGCCCCTGTGGTGACGGCCCCTGCCGTCACCACAGGGGCTTCTTTCTGCCCGATGGCCTTTTCTCCCGCTAATTTCCCGCTTCCCTGATAAAGGTTGACGAAAATCAGTACCTTTCCGGCTGACTTTCGGCACAGTCGCGCCTGCTTTCTTTTTACTTTTTTCTTTCTTTCGCCTGCACGCCGCAGTGGGCCGGCGCAGGCCACACAGGGTAGGGGAAATAATATGCTGGAGCTGATAGTCGGGCTGGCGGTCACGGTGGGCGTGGGCCGTTATATTATGAAAGGGTATTCGGCCAGTGGGGTGCTGCTGACCGGCGGCGTGCTGCTGTTAATCATCAGCGCGCTGATGGGCAAAGCCGTGCTGCCGGAAGGCACCGCCGCCACCGGCTGGCAGGCTGCGGACATCGCCGAGTACATCAAAAGCCTGCTGATGAGCCGGGGCGGCGATCTGGGCATGATGATTATGGTGCTGTGCGGGTTTGCCGCCTATATGACCCACATCGGGGCCAATGACATCGTGGTGAAACTGGCCTCACGGCCGTTGCAGAAAATCAACTCGCCCTATCTGTTGATGATTGCCGCCTACTTTATGGCCTGCCTGATGTCGCTGGCGGTCTCTTCGGCCACCGGGCTGGGGGTGCTGCTGATGGCGACGCTGTTCCCGCTGATGGTCAATGTCGGTATCAGCCGCGGTGCCGCGGCGGCCATTTGCGCCTCCCCGGCGGCGATTATCCTGTCACCGACGTCCGGTGATGTGGTGGTGGCGGCCAAAGCGGCACAGATGCCGCTGGTGCAGTTTGCCTTCAGCACCACGCTGCCGGTGTCAGTCGCTGCCATTATCAGCATGGCGGTGGCGCACTTTTTCTGGCAGCGCTGGCTCGACCGCCGGTCACCGGCGGCGCAGGAGCAGCTGACGCCGGGTGACATCACCACCGATGCGCCGCGCATTTACGCCATTCTGCCGTTTACGCCGATTCTGGGCGTGCTGCTGTTTGATGGCCGCTGGGGGCCGGAACTGCACATTATTACCGTGCTGGTGATGTGCATGGCGCTGACGGCGGTGATTGAGTTTATCCGCCACCGGCAGGCGCAAGCGGTGTTCCGGGGGCTGGAGACCGCCTACCGCGGCATGGCGGACGCCTTTGCCAATGTGGTTATCCTGCTGGTGGCCGCCGGGGTGTTTGCCCACGGGCTGGGCACGGTGGGCTTTATCAGCGCACTGATTGGCCTGGCGCAAGCGTTCGGCGGCGGCGCGCTGGTGATGATGCTGGTGCTGGTGGTGATCACCATGCTGGCGGCAATGACCACCGGCTCAGGCAATGCGCCGTTTTATGCGTTTGTGGCGCTGATCCCGCAACTGGCGACGCAGATGGGCATCCGCCCGGCGTATCTGGCGGTGCCGATGCTTCAGGCCTCCAATCTGGGCCGGACATTGTCCCCGGTATCCGGTGTGGTGGTAGCCGTGGCCGGCATGGCTAAAATTTCACCTTTTGAAGTGGTGAAACGGACTTCTGTGCCGGTGCTGACCGGGCTGGCCGTGATCATCATCGCCACAGAACTGTTGATTCCTCTGCATTAACCTGCACGCCGGCGGGCAGCCGGTGAGAACAGTGAGCTGCCCGCCGTTCTGTAAAGATTCGGACTACTCTGCTTTCTAAAGTGAAAAATTTATAATCTCACTGCACCACACCGCTATTTCACTCGACATTTTTCCGGCCCCGCCAATATTATTTTTGAGTTTTCTTTTGCCTGTCATCTGGCGCTTTTATCTTTTCACGGCATTGGGCCAATCCGGCGCGGCGGTGATACCGGGGGGTACGTTATGAGTGGGAACGATCGCGAGATCCAGTGGATTAATACCCTGAAAGGGGCCTGTATTTTGCTGGTGGTCTTACACCATCTGATGCTGACCAGCTTTATTCCTTCCATGAGCGTCATTGGCGAAGAGAGCGTGCTCGGCCAGTGGTGGCTGACGCTCAATGCCCACCTGACGCCGCTGCGGATGCCGTCATTCTTCTTTATCTCCGGCTTGCTCGCCGCCGGCGCGGTGATCCAGAAAACCTGGCGTGACGTGTTTACCAAACGCGTGGTTAACCTGCTCTATGTCTACCTGCTGTGGTGCCTGATCCAATGGGCGCTGGTCTCTTTCATCAACCACTACCTGTCGTTTGACCAGTGGGGCGTGAAGAATATGGTGGGCACCTCCTACGCGGATTCCCTCAACCAGTTCGTGATGTACAGCGTGACGGCGATGGCCAACACCTGGTATCTCTACGCGCTGGCGATCTATTTTGTGGCCTGCAAGCTGTTTAAGAACAATGTGCTGGCGCTTCTCCTGCTCTGTGTGGCGGCAAACTACGTCGCGGCGCGCGGGTTACTGCCGGGCTGGGGGCCGAACAGCGTGGCGCAAAATGCCCTCTATTTCTGCGTCGGCTGTTTCTATGGCCGTCAGGTGGTGGAGTTCCTGCAACATCGCCGCCATGTGCTGGCCGTGTTGCTGGTGGCGCTGCCGCTGGCGCTGCTCCATGCCCGCTTCGGCATGAACAAAAGCATTTTCCATTGCGCCATCGCCATTGTGCTGTGTGTGGTGATTTGCCGGGAAGTGAACGCCCGGATGACGCCCAACAGCCTGAACTGGCTGGGGAAAAACACCCTCCAGGTCTATGTCATCCATAAAATCGTCACGGAAATTATTGCGGTCTGTGTGGTCGGGGCGCTGGTGCACTACCGTGCCTTTGACAGCTGGTCGTTCTCCGCCGCATGGCTGCTGGCGTTCCCGTTTGTCGGGGTGGCGCTCTCGGTATGCCTGTCGCTTGGGATCTGGCGGCTGATTAACCGTGGGGTAGGGCGGGCGCTGTTCCAGTACCCTGGGATGGTAAAACCGCTGCCGGCGATGGCAAAACTGCCGTAAACCCGGCGGCCTGTCACGTTACCGGGCGGGGCCTGAACAGCGGCCCCGCCCGGCCATTACACTTCGTAATCCTCTTCTACCGGCTGCGGCGGCGCGACGATTTTCACTTTGGTGATGCGGTGGCTGTTCACTTCCAGTGCCTCAAACAGGTAATCCCCAATCTGCTGGGTGGCCCCCTGTTGGGGGATCGCCTGCGCATACTCCATCAGCAACCCTGCCAGCGTATGGTATTCCCGCTTCTCATCCACCGGTACCGGAATATAGAGCGCCAGATCCTCCAGCGGAATATAGCCGTTAGCGACCCAGGTACGCTCGTCAAGCTGCTGGATGTCATGACGCGGATCGTTGTCTTCCCCTGCCACCGGCAGGTTACCGGCGATGGTTTCCATCACATCAGTGAGTGTCACCACCCCTTCCACGGAACCAAATTCATCTACCACAAACGCAAAGTGGGTCTGTGCCTGGCGGAACTGCTCCAGCGCCATCAACAGCGAAAGCTGTTCCGGGAAGATCAGCGGCTGGCGCACCAGTGCGCGGATGTCCAGCTCCGGCTGGCTCAGCGTCTGCCGCAGCAGGTCAATAATATGCACCACGCCGAGCGGCTCATCGGCCGCGCTGTCCTCGGTGACCACCAGCCGGGTGTGCTGGTTGCGGGTCAGCTGTTCGGCCAGCAGTTCCGGCGGGTCATTCAGCTCCAGGCACTCCACATCATGGCGTGAGGTCATGATGCTGCTGACAGTGCGCTGCGCCATGCCGAGTACCCGTTCAATCATCCGGCGCTCCTGCTCGTTGAACACCTCCTGCGTTTCACCGCCGTGGTCGGCCACCATGCCGACGGCATGGGTGTCGAGCTCGGCATCCTCATGGCGGCCGCCCAGCATCCGCAGCACGGTTTCTGCCGTGCGCTCACGCAGCGAGCGGTGTGAGGAGAGGAAACGCCGCCGGTTGAACTGCGCCAGCTGGTTCAGCGCCTCAATCAGCACCGAGAAACCGATGGCGGCGTAGAGGTAGCCTTTCGGGATGTGATAGCCGAAGCCGTCGGCAATCAGGCTGAAGCCGATCATCAGCAGGAAGCTGAGGCAGAGGATCACAATCGTCGGGTGTGCATTGACGAACCGGGTCAGCGGCTTGCTGGCCAGCAGCATAAGGCTCATCGCAATACAGACCGCCAGCATCATCACCGGCAGGTGGTCTACCATGCCGACGGCGGTGATCACCGAATCCAGCGAGAAGACGGCGTCCAGCACCACAATTTGCGCCACCACCGGCCAGAAACGCGCCGCTTTGCGGTTATTGCCACCTTCGCTGTCTTTGCCCTCCAGTTGTTCATTCAGCTCGACCGTGGCTTTAAATAAAAGAAACACCCCGCCCACCAGCATAATCATATCCCGCCCGCTGAACGGGTGGCCACGCAAGGTAAACATCGGCTGGGTGAGGGTGGAGAGCCAGGAAATAGACGCCAGTAACAGTAAACGCATCACCAGCGCCAGGATAAGGCCGGTAATTCGGGCGCGGTCGCGCTGCTTGCGCGGGACTTTTTCCGCCAGGATGGCAATAAATATCAGGTTATCGATGCCGAGCACGATCTCCAGCACCACCAGCGTGGCCAGCCCGGCCCAAATTGTCGGATCAGCGATCCATTCCATAAACAGTTATCACCTCAATCTTTCCACGGAATATACCGCACAACGAATAATGTAAGCCGCCACGTTAAAATTCAACCTTAAATGGTTAGGTATTCCTATTTGTAGCAAGCTACTGGTTAAGGTTTATGCATAAAAGCAATTACGTGAGTTTAATCAGGGTAATTCCCCTGCTTAATATGGAAATATACCTAAGGATAATCTTATTTTTCAGCCGCACCAGGGGCGCCATTACTGATTGGCACGGTAAGTTAATAAGAAGGCAATCTGATTAATCTGAAATGTGTGCTTTTTTTATGGCGGGCCTTGCGTAGTTGAAAATTAAACGAAAGCAAGCATTTTGCAGCAAAAAAAGGTTAATAATCAGCCCATTGAAGCGGGAAAAATCGCTGTAGAAAAGGACGGAAAAAAAGGGGGGGTAGTCTTATTCCTAAAAGGATACTCAAGGGCTACAACAGGCTTGTAACACCTCTTCAATAGTATAAGAATCTTAGACACAATTTATATATCGCGTTCCGCCCATTGCACTAATGATGACGATAAATTGTTGGTTTTGTGACAAGGCTATCATTTGTACATAACCAGTGACCTCGCCTTCGCCGCTCGCCTGAGCGGGATAAAGGCGCCCGGTTAACAACGTTTTCTCCCCAGTACATTGGTAGCTGTAAGCCAAGGGCGGTAGCGTGTCCGGATAAAGGAACGGTCAATTGTTCAGCACCGCAATATTTACGCGGCGTGAGAAAATATATAGAGCATTCCTAACGTCAATACTCTTTACTTCCGCCATGATGCTTTCACCGGGTAATCACCCAGGGAATGCCTCACCGGCCGCAGGGGTTAACTTCCCGGCAGGTAAACAGCAGAAGTGAATTCGTGTGAAATTGATAAGCAGTTTATATGAAATCGGTTAACTAAGAGCATTCTGAAGATGAATGTTTGATAAAGATCGTTATAGTACGGTTATCAATACACCTCTATTCATAAAGGATTCAACGCATATTACGCGATGCCGATGGGCAGTTGCGTCTACTACACGCTTGGGGCTTTGAAGGGTTGAGCAGTGACTTTATCAGGGGCGGCGGAATACGTCCTTTTCAGAAAATCAGCGACAGTGATGATAATTCAATGGCTAAAAGAAAATTAAAACTGATACCGCTTTTGGTATCGATCACCCTGATCAGTGGTTGTGCCGTCATTCCTGGTCAGAATCTTTCTACCAGTGGGAAAATGGTCGTCAAACAGGATGACGCCGATTACGACATCGACAAATTAGTCAATGTCTATCCGCTTACACCGAAGCTGGTGGAGCAGATGCGGGTTCGCCCACTGGTCGCACAGCAAAATCTCGGCCTGCAAACTGAGCTGGCCAACTATCAATACCGCATTGGGGTGGGCGATGTGCTTAACATCATCGTCTGGGACCACCCGGAACTGACCACCCCGGCGGGGACGTACCGCAGCGCCAGCGACACCGGCAACTGGGTGCACTCTGACGGCACCATCTTCTACCCGTACATCGGCCGGGTAAAAGTAGTGGGCCGCACCGTGACCCAGATCCGCGATGAAATTTCCCGCCGCCTGGCGCAATTCATCGAAAGCCCGCAGGTTGATGTGAGCATCGCGTCATTCCGTTCACAGAAAGTGTATGTGTCCGGCGAAGTGGCCACCTCCGGCCAGCAGCCGATCACCAACGTGCCGCTGACCATCCTGGACGCCATCAACGCCGCCGGCGGCCTGACGGCTGACGCGGACTGGCGCAACGTGGTGCTGACGCACAACGGCCGCGAGGAGCGTATCTCCCTGCAGGCCCTGATGCAAAACGGCAACCTCGGCCAGAACCGTCTGCTTTACCCGGGCGATATCCTGTTCGTGCCGCGTAATGATGACCTGAAAGTGTTCGTGATGGGTGAAGTCGTCAGACAGTCCACCCTGAAAATGGACCGCAGCGGCATGACGCTGACCGAAGCGCTGGGGAATGCCCAGGGTGTTGACCAGACCGTGGCCAACGCGACCGGCATCTTTGTTATCCGTCCGACCCGCGGGGCAGAAGGCAGCAAGCTGGCTAACATCTACCAGCTGAATACCTCTGATGCCTCCAGCATGGTGCTCGGGACGGAGTTCCAGCTACAGCCGTATGACATTGTGTATGTGACTGCCGCACCGATTGTCCGTTGGAACCGCCTGATCAACCAGCTGCTGCCAACCATCAACAGCGTCCGTTACATGACCGATACGGTGCATGACATTAAGGATTGGTAAGTCAGATGTTTAATTCTGTTTTGGTGGTGTGCGTGGGCAATATCTGCCGTTCCCCGACCGGGGAACGGTTATTGCGCCGCTATACCGACAATAAGGTCATTCAGTCTGCCGGATTGTCTGCGCTGGTAGGGAAACCTGCCGATGAGCAAGCCAGGCTGGTGGCCGAAGAACACGGATTGCACCTTGATGGGCACACGGCCCGGCAGCTTACCGCCTCCCTGTGCAGAGAATTTGATTTAATTCTGGTCATGGAACGCAAGCATATTGATGCGGTAACGAACCTGGCCCCCGAGGTACGGGGCAAAACGATGCTTTTCGGGCACTGGTCCAGTCAGCGCGATATACCAGACCCGTACCGGAAGAGTCGTGAAGCGTTCGAGTCCGTATACCGTTTACTTGATGATGCGGCTCAGCAATGGGCAAAAGCACTTACTAGCTAATCAGGGAATAAGATGTCTGAGAAAAATAAAGTTCAATCAAGCCACATGGGCGGCAATGACGAAATCGACCTGGGCAGGCTAATTGGTACGCTGCTGGATCACCGCTGGTTGATCATCGGGATTACCTCCCTGTTCGCCGTTATCGGCATTATTTATACCCTGTTCGCAACGCCTATTTATAAAGCGGATGCCATGGTACAGGTGGAATCCACGGTCGGTAACGCGATCATGGATAACCTGGACAGCATCATGCCGGGTGCCAAGCCGGGTTCCGATGCGGAAATCCAGCTGATCCAGTCCCGTATGGTGCTGGGGAAAACCGTGGCTGACCTGAACCTGGACACCCAGGTGCAGGAGCATCACTTCCCGGTGTTCGGCAGTGGCTGGGCGCGCATCACCGGCCAGAAACCGGCCCAGATCGCCGTGTCACGCTTCAATGTGCCGACCGTCTGGATGAACAAGCCGATGGAACTGGAGATGGTTGACAGCAAACACTTCGTGCTCTCCACCGATGACGGTGAAGTGCTGAAAGGCGAAGTGGGCAAACTGGCGACCGAAGGTGAGTTCAGCCTGCTGGTCAGCGATGTGAAAGCGGAACCGGGCACCCGTTTTGACATCGTCAAACGCCCGGAAATCTCCGCCATCAAACAGATCCAGAACCAGCTGGTGATTGAGGATGCAGGCCGTGATACCGGCGTGCTGAACCTGTCACTGACCGGCGCAGACCCGGAACTGACCCAGAAAACCCTGGCAAGCGTCGCCAACAACTACCTGATGCAGAACGTTGAGCGCAAATCGGCCGAAGCGGAAAAAAGCCTGAACTTCCTGCGTGTGCAGCTGCCGGAAGTCCGCAGCAAGCTGGACGCCGCAGAAGACAAGCTGAACCGCTACCGCCAGCAGAACGACTCTGTGGACATGTCCCTGGAGACCAAAGCGCTGCTGGACCAGATGGTGGGCCTTGAGGGCCAGCTGAACGAGCTGACTTTCCGTGAAGCCGAGATCTCCAAGCTGTACACCAAGTCTCACCCGGCGTACCGCACCCTGCTGGAAAAACGCCAGACCCTGGAGAGCGAAAGAAACAACCTGAACAAACGTGTCAGCTCCATGCCGGAGACCCAACAGGAGATCCTGCGCCTGACCCGTGACGTGCAGGCCGGCCAGGAAGTCTACATGCAACTGCTGAACAAACAGCAGGAGCTGAGCATCACCAAAGCCAGTACCGTGGGCAACGTGCGTATCGTGGATAACGCGCTGACCCAGCCGGGCGTGGTGAAGCCGCAGAAAATCCTGATCATCATCATCGCCATTATGCTGGGGCTGATTGTCTCCATCTTCTGGATTGTGGTGAAAATCATGCTGTACCGCGGCATCGAAAGCCCGACAGTGCTGGAAGAAGCCGGGATCAACGTGTATGCCAGCATCCCGCTCTCCGAATGGCAGCAGAAGAAGGATCGTGAAATCTTTGCCGGCAACCTGAAAAATGCCAAACGCAAAGAACAGGCCGCCGGTGTGCTGGCGATCGGCAACCCGACCGACCTGGCGGTGGAAGCGGTGCGCAGCCTGCGTACCAGCCTGCACTTCGCCATGCTGGAAGCGAAAAACAACATCCTGATGATCTCCGGTGCCAGCCCGTCGATTGGTAAGACGTTCGTCTGTACCAACCTGGCGGTCGTCGTGGCGCAAACCGCGAAACGCGTGCTGATCATCGATGGTGACATGCGTAAAGGCTACACCCATGACCTGCTCGGCGTGCCGAACAACAGCGGCTTGTCTGACATCCTGTCCGGCCAGAGCAGCATCCAGAATGCGGTGAAGAGCGCCGGGGTGGCGAACTTCGACATCATTACCCGCGGTAAGGTGCCGCCGAACCCGTCTGAGCTGCTGATGCATGAGCGCTTTGACGAGCTCCTGGCCTGGGCCAGCGCCAACTATGACATCGTGCTGATCGACACCCCGCCGGTACTGGCGGTGACGGACGCGGCGATTGTCGGGCGCAAAGCCGGTACGGCGCTGATGGTGGCCCGTTATGGCGTGAACACCCTGAAAGAGATCGAAGTGAGTATCAACCGTTTCGAGCAGAACGGTATCGAGATCAAGGGCGTTATCCTCAACTCCGTGATCAAGAAAGCCAGCAATTACTACGGTGATTACGGCTACTACGAATACGAGTACAAGTCTGCCAAGCAGTAATGCACCACCTGGGGCAGCCCCTGCGGCTGCCCTCTCTCTGCCGGCTTTGGCCGGCAACCTCATCGGGCTGTACTGCAATGGATACGCCACCGCGCACTGATGGTGGGTGATAAGCGACCTTACGGATGAGTCTCTATTAAGACGCACCAAGAGCAGAGAGTAAAACTATGAATGAAAAACGCGTGTCCGTGTATATTCCGACGCACAACCGCTCGTCACTGCTGGAGCGGGCAATTAAGTCGGTCATTAACCAGACCTATAAAAATGTGGAAATCCTGATTTGCGATGACGGCTCATCAGACGATACCCAACAATTGGTCGAGCGTTATCAGGCGCTGCATGACAATATTGTCTACCTGAAAAATGAAACACCGAAAGGCGCGTGCGCTGCCCGTAATTTAGGGATTAATGCCGCCACCGGCCACTATATTACCGGCCTGGATGATGATGATGAATTCCTGCCGGAGCGTATCGAGAAGTTCGTTAAATTCTACGAGCGCCATAAATACCCGTACCTGAGCTCAGGCATTATCTTTAATTTCGGGAAGCACCAGAAAGTAGGCTTTAATAAAGTTACCCATATCCGGCTGGACTCCCTGTTATACCAGAACATCGTCGGCAGCCAGGTCTTTACCAAAACCGATTATCTGCGTGCGATTGGCGGCTTCGATGAGAGCTTCAAAGCCTGGCAGGATTACGACACCTGGGTCCGCCTCGGGGCGCGCTACGGGGAAGGGTACAACATCTGCGAAGCCACCTACATCCAGCACCTGGAGCATGAGTTCGGCCGCATCACCAAGAGCAACAAGCTGGAGATTGGTTACAACCAGTTCGTGACCAAACACCGCAAGCTGCTGAAACCGGCACACCGCAAGAACCTGCTGTTCAATTACAAAATGGCGCGGGATGAACGCCTCTCCATGCAGGACCTGATGCAGGTCTGTTACCCGGGTAATGTGGTTAACGTGATTAAATACCAGGCCCGCAAAATATTGATGTAGCCGACACGCGCTTGAGCAAGGAATAACAATGAGTGCTATTTATTTCATTCTTCTGATGGTGAAGGATGCGCTGAAATATTTATCCCATCTGGGGTTCCGGGCAAAAATGCGCGCCAACCGGGTGCGTATTGACAGTTCCGCCTCGGTATTTGTCGGGCCTGATAATGTGCTGACGCTGAAACCCGGTGTCTCCATTGGAAAAGGCAGTGTAATTACCTGTTCCGATGAGATGGCTAAAAAAGGCGTCCGCAGCCGTATTGTGGTGGGTGAGGATACGGCTATCAACGAATATAACAATATTCGTGCATCAGGCGGGGAAATAATTATCGGGAAGAAATGTATTATTTCTCAATATGTGAGCATGATCGCCAGTAACCATGAAATAAATACCACCGAATACATGAAAGATGCCTTGTGGGACAACGTGAAAACCTCTGTCACCATCGGGGATGATGTCTGGATTGGGGCCGGTGCGGTGATCCTGCCGGGTGTCCGGGTCGGCAATGGCTGCGTGATTGCCTCCGGCGCGGTCGTGACCAAAAACGTGCCGGACTTCAGCATTGTGGCAGGCGTACCGGCCAAAGTGGTCAGCCAGCGCCCGATTCACGCGTAACCCGTTACTGCACTTTTTCCGATAACTCACAGAGCCGCGACGCCGTATGCCAACGCTAAAAAACCGTCACATTGCCATTGTTTTCACTGCCGCCATTGTGGGCGGCCATGAACTGATGGCTGTCGAGCACATTAAAAAACTTCAGCGCAAAGGGCTGAAGCTTGCCTGCTTCGTGCCGGATGATAACCCGAAGCTGATGGCGATTCTGGACCAGGCGCAGATCCCCTACCAGCAACATGGGGTGCGCCACCAGAAACTGGAGATCCTGCACGCCTTCTTCAATGTCGGCCTGCGCGCCAGGGCGGCCCGCTTCCTGAAAGATCTGGCCCCGCGGGTGGACGACATTGTGCTGATTCAGGGCGATATCGAACTGGGGTCAGTGTTCGTCAATATGGCGGCACGCCAGAAGATTTCAGTGATCTCTTATATCCCTTACGCCCATCGCTTCAGCAAAATGGGGGCGAAACTGGCCGGGGTGAAAGATGCGCTGGGGGCGGTGGTGTATAAACGTTGCCAACGTTACATCACCATTTCCGCCTGCTTCGCCGACGACCTGCGCCGCTGGAACCCCAAGGCGCAGGTGCGCGTGCTGCCGAACTTTGTGCCGGCCCCGCCGGCCGCTGAGATCCGCGGCGTCGGTTATGCCTTTACCCCGCAACCCGGCACCGTGCGCATCCTGATGCCGGGGCGCGTCAGTTTCCGCCAGAAAGGGCAGGACGTGCTGGCCGAGGCCTTAGCCCGTCTCGGCGATCTGCCGGTGACCTTTGAGGTGGTGGTGGCCGGTGACGGCCCGGACCTTGAGGCGCTGAAAGCGCGTGCCGCCACCCTGCCGGACAACGTGCGCTTCCGCTTCCTCGGCTGGGTCAGCCCGGTGTGGCCTTACGCCACCGAGGCAGATTTCATCGTGATCCCGTCGCAGTTTGAGGGGGTGCCGCTGGTGATGCTGGAAGCGCAGAAGCGCAATATCCCGATTATCGCCTCGCGCCGGGACGGCATGAAAGATTACCTGCCCGCCGCAGCGGTTTATGGCCCGGAAGACGCCGCCGATGAACCGGCCGCGCTGGCCGCGAAAATTTCTGACTATCTCAGCACACAGCACGGCATCACTGCCCGCCGGCCGGAGGCCACAGGCCATACCGGGGCAGGGCAGGCGAGCCGACAGACCCTGAATGCCGGTCATTCCGTCAACACTACAATAAAAGAAGAACGTCTATGATGATGAGCAGCTCACGGGCCATGACCATGGGAAACAGTCGCGGCCTGTCGATTTCCAGCATTATTATTTTCTTTACCGCTATCGCCTGCCAGCTCACTGACGTGGCGCTGGGGCCGGTCAAAGTGTGGGAGCTGATGGCGATCTCCCTGTTCCCGTTCTTTATCCGCCGTATCGAAACCAAACTGCTGGTATTCCTGGTGGTGTTCGTGCTGCTGATGTTGCTGTCGCTGTTCAAGGGGGCGACCACTGAGGTCTATTTCTCCAACTACGGCGGCCTGAAAAGCAAGTACGTGATTTCGCTGGTGCGCTTTGTGGAGCTGGTGCTCTGCCTGGTGGTGGCCTGCCTGCCGTTTAACTTCTACCGCAATAATGGCCTCTCCTACACGGATATTGTGCGTAAGTTCCTGAACTATAACGCCATCATCCTGCTTGGGATCTTTGCGCTGTTTATGGTGGACGTGGCCGCAGGCAGCAAACTGGTCTCCTACGGCCCGACGCATCGTATGCGCGGCTTCTATGTGGAAGGCGGCCCGTATGGCCTCTACATCAGTACGCTGCTGCTGCTGGAGCTGATGTTCCTGAAGCGCAAACTGGTGCTGGCGCTGTTTGCCGTGGCGCTGCTGCTGTCGCAGTCCAAGGCCGGTATCGTCGGGGCGGCCGTGTTCGGCTTCCTGGCGCTGACCTTCCGCTACCCGTTCCTGCGCAGCTTCATCAACCCGAAAAATATGTTCCGCTTCTCCACCCTGATGCTGGTGGGCGTGCTGCTCGGCGGTGCGGTGATGTACAAGGTGGCGGAAAACTATGTGAATGACCTGAGCAACCTCAACGAGGTGCTGACGCTGCGCGGCAATGACCCGTCACTGGTGATGGGGCGAATTGCAGCGACCTATATCGGGCCGAATATCATTGCAGATAACCCCTATATTGGTGTCGGCCTCGGGGCCTATTCCCTGGTACGTAATAATTCCGAATATCGCGGCCCGTTCCCGGTGGTACCCGGCTGGGATTTAACCGGCCTGGGCGGATTTTTCAACCTGATGATTGAGAATGGTGCAATAGGGGTAATCCTGTTTTTAATCGCCACCATCCGGTATTTCAAATTCAATGAAATGGGCATGGTCTTTTTTGTCCTGTTCGTTCTGCCGTTTTTACTCGGTGCGCAGTTATATATGGTGTATCCGTGGTTATACCTCGGGTTTTATAGTGTCTATCGCAGAGAGATGACTAATGAGTAGGATTATTTTCGACAACCGATGGGACGGTTCAGGCGGCATTGGTACTTTCGCGGATGAGATTAATCGGATAAATAAGTTTGAAAGTGCCAATTTTTCCGGCAAACCGGTTTCCCCGGCGGATACGATAAAAACGGCAATGGCCAGCTTGTCAAAACGCGGTGATGTGATCTTTTTCCCAGGATATATCCCGCCGCTGTTTTCGAAAATACCTTATGTGTTTACCGTGCATGACCTGAACCACCTGGATCGCCCGGAAAACTCCAGTAAGTTCAAGCGTTTGTTTTATCAAGTGATTATCCGGAACGGGTGCAGGAAGGCGAAAAAAATCCTGACGGTTTCAGAATTTTCCAAGCGACGCATTGTGGAGTGGAGTGGTATTAATCCTAATAAGGTCATTAACGTCGGTAATGGCGTATCAGAAAGTTTTAATGTTGATGTAAAACCTTATAATGTCGACTTCAAATACTTCTTGTGTGTCAGTAACCGCAAAGCCCATAAGAATGAGCTGCGGACACTGGAAGCCTTCAGTAAGGCGAATTTACCGCCGGAGGTAAAGCTGGTATTTACCGGTAAGCCGAATGAAGAACTGACCGCCTTAATGGAAAAATTAAAGGTGACGAACCGGGTACATTTTACCCATTTTGTTGCCCTGGAAGATCTGCCCTCACTCTATAAGAGCGCAAGCGGCCTGGTATTTGCCTCGCTGTATGAAGGGTTTGGCCTGCCGGTCATTGAAGCGATGGCCTGCGGCACGCCGGTGATTACCTCGAATACCACCTCACTGCCGGAAGTGGCAGGCGATGCGGCTATTTTGGTGAACCCACTGGATGTGGATGATATTTCAACTGCAATGAATCAGCTCTATTTTAATGAGGCATTGCGGGAAAAACTGATTGCGAAAGGATTCATTCAGGCGAAGAAGTTTTCGTGGGAAAAAACCGCCGAGAAAGTCAGGAAAGCCCTGAATGAGGTCATTGCCGAGGAACACAATGGAAAATAACTATAGCGTAGGCTTTGTCACCGACTGGCTGGTGACCTACGCCGGTGCCGAGAAGGTGCTGAGCGAACTGGTGCAAATCTATCCGGATGCAGACCTTTACTCCGTGATCGATTTCCTGTCTGACAAAGACCGCCAGAAGATCGGCAACAAACGCGCCACCACCACCTTCGCGCAGAACCTGCCGCGGGTGAAGAAAAAATACCAGAACTACCTGCCGCTGATGCCGCTGGCGATTGAGCAACTGGATGTCTCCGCGCATGACGTGGTGCTCTCCAGCTCCCACGCGGTGGCAAAAGGGGTGCTGACCGGCCCGGACCAGCTGCACATCAGCTATGTGCACTCGCCGATCCGCTACGCCTGGGACCTCCAGCACCAGTACCTGCGCGGTGCCGGGCTGGACAAGGGCATGAAAGGCTCGCTGGCCAAGTACCTGCTGCACAAGATGCGCCTGTGGGATTACCGCACTGCCAAGGGTGTCGACCATTTCATCGGCAACTCGCAGTTTATTGCCCGCCGTATCCACAAGGTATACGGCCGCAAGGCGGATGTGATCTATCCGCCGGTGAACGTTGATCGCTTTACGCTGAATGAGAACAAAGAAGAGTTCTATTTCACTGCCTCGCGCATGGTGCCGTACAAACGTATGGACCTGATCGTCGAAGCCTTCGCCGCCATGCCGGACAAAAAACTGGTGGTGATTGGCGACGGCAGCGAGATGGAGAAAGTGAAACGCCTGGCCAAGCCCAACATCGAAATCCTGGGCTTCCAGGATGACGCCACGCTGGTGGATTACATGCGCCGCGCCAAGGCGTTTGTGTTTGCCGCTGAGGAAGATTTCGGTATCTCCCCGGTGGAAGCGCAGGCCTGCGGCACGCCGGTGATCGCCTTCGGCAAGGGCGGGGCGCTGGAAACCGTGCGCCCGCTGGGTGTCGCACGGCCGACAGGCCTGTTCTTTGACGCGCAGACCGTGCCGAGCCTGGTGGCCGCCGTGGAACGTTTTGAACAGAACCGCGAAGCGATTACCGCCGCGGACTGCCGGCTGAATGCCACCAAGTTTTCTGAAGCGCGTTTCCGTCAGGAGATGCAGCAATACGTCGATGCCAAATGGCAGGCGTTCAACGAATCCAAGCAGATCATTTACTAGGTGTAAGGGGAAATCTCATGAGCTCAACGAAACTCTATCCAGTGATTATGGCAGGCGGCTCCGGCAGCCGTTTGTGGCCCTTATCCCGTATCCTTTATCCGAAGCAGTTCCTGAACCTGAACGGCAACGAGACCATGCTGCAATCCACGCTGAAGCGTCTGGATGGGCTGAGCTGCCAGAACCCGGTGGTTATCTGCAACGAAGTGCACCGTTTTATCGTGGCAGAACAGCTGCGCGAAATGGGCAAGCTGACCAAAAACATTATCCTTGAGCCGGCCGGCCGTAACACCGCCCCGGCCATCGCCCTGGCGGCCCTGACGGTCGACCAGGCGGAAGGCGCGGACGAAGACCCGCTGATGCTGGTGCTGGCCGCAGACCATGTGATCAAAGACACCGCCGCGTTCCAGAAAGCCGTGACTGACGCCATCCCGTATGCGCAGGAAGGCAAACTGGTGACCTTCGGCATCGTGCCGACCGGCCCGGAAACCGGCTACGGTTACATCAAGCGCGGCGAAGCCGTGGCGCTGGACAACCCGGTCAATGCGCCGGATGAAGTGGCGTTCCGCGTCGCTGATTTCCGCGAGAAGCCGGATCTGGAAACCGCGCAGGCCTACCTGGAGAGCGGCCACTACTACTGGAACAGCGGCATGTTCCTGTTCCGTGCCAGCCGTTACCTGGAAGAACTGAACAAATTCCGTGCTGACATCGGCAGTGCCTGTGCCGAAGCGGTCGGCACCATCGACCCGGACCTCGATTTCGTGCGGGTGGACGTGGACGCGTTCCTGCGCTGCCCGGACGAGTCCATTGACTATGCGGTCATGGAAAAAACCCAGGACGCCATCGTGGTACCGATGGACGCCGGCTGGAGCGACGTCGGTTCCTGGTCTTCCCTGTGGGAGATCAGCGAGAAAGACGAACTCGGCAACGTGCATCAGGGCGATGTCATCAGCCACAACTCGCAGGACAACTATGTGTTCGCCGAGTCGAGCCTGGTGACCACCGTGGGCGTACAGAACCTGGTGGTGGTGCAGACCAAAGACGCCGTGCTGATTGCCGACGTCAACCAGGTGCAGGATGTGAAGAAGATCGTTGAGAAGATCAAATCCGCCGGCCGCCAGGAGCACCACATCCACCGCGAAGTCTACCGTCCGTGGGGCAAATATGACTCCATCGACGCCGGTGCGCGTTACCAGGTGAAACGCATCACGGTGAAACCGGGCGAGAAACTCTCCCTGCAGATGCACCATCACCGTGCTGAGCACTGGGTGGTGGTGGCGGGGACGGCCAAAGTCACCAAAGGCGAGGAGCAATTTATCCTGACGGAAAATGAATCCATTTATATTCCGCTGGGTGAAACCCACTCGCTGGAAAACCCCGGCAAAATTTCGCTGGATTTAATTGAAGTGCGCTCGGGCGCGTATCTGGAAGAGGATGATATTGTCCGTTTCCAGGATAATTATGGCCGGGTGTAATTAACCCTTTTTACTTCTTTATTTACCACCAGATTATTATTCACCAGTGCGTGCCGTTTCCGGCACGCCGGTGTGGGATATTATGCTCAAGGAAATGTATATGCCTACTTCATTGTCATGCTTTAAAGCCTACGATATTCGCGGTCAATTAGGTGAAGAACTTAATGAGGATATTGCTTACCGGATCGGGCGTGCCTATGGGGAATATCTGAAGCCGGAGACCATTGTTGTCGGCGGGGATGTGCGTCTGACCAGCGAGGGGCTGAAACTGGCCCTGGCCAAAGGCTTGCAGGACGCCGGCACCAACGTGATCGACATCGGCCTGAGCGGCACGGAAGAGATCTACTTCGCCACCTTCCACCTGGGCATTGACGGCGGCATCGAAGTGACTGCCAGCCACAACCCGATGAACTACAACGGCATGAAGCTGGTGCGTGAAAACGCCAAGCCTATCAGCGGTGATACCGGCCTGCGTGACGTGCAGCGCCTGGCAGAAGCCAATGATTTCGCGCCGGTTGACCCGGCCAAACGCGGCAGCTATAAGCAGCTCTCCCTGCTGAAAGAGTACACCGAACACCTGCTGGGCTACGTGAACCTGAAAAACTTCACGCCGCTGAAGCTGGTGGTCAACTCCGGTAACGGCGCGGCCGGCCACGTGGTTGACGCCATCGAAGCGCGCTTCAAAGAGCAGGGCGTGCCGGTCGAGTTCATCAAGGTGCACCACGAAGCGGACGGCAACTTCCCGAACGGCATCCCTAACCCGCTGCTGCCGGAGTGCCGCGCAGACACCACCGCGGCGGTGCTGGAACACAATGCTGACATGGGCATCGCCTTTGACGGTGACTTTGACCGCTGCTTCCTGTTCGACGAAAAAGGCCGCTTCATTGAGGGCTACTACATCGTCGGCCTGCTGGCCCAGGCGTTCCTGGAGAAAGAAAAGGGCGCGAAAATCATCCATGACCCGCGCCTGAGCTGGAACACCGTTGACATCGTCACCACCGCCGGCGGCGAGCCGGTGATGTCCAAAACCGGCCACGCGTTCATCAAAGAGCGTATGCGCAAAGAAGACGCCATCTATGGCGGCGAAATGAGCGCGCACCACTACTTCCGCGACTTCGCCTACTGCGACAGCGGCATGATCCCGTGGCTGCTGGTGGCTGAACTGCTGTGCCTGAAGAAAAAATCGCTGGGCGAACTGGTCTCTGACCGCATGGAAGCCTACCCGGCCTCCGGCGAGATCAACAGCGTGATCGCCAACCCGAAAGAGGCGATCCAGCGCGTCTACGACCGTTTCGCCCCGGACGCACTGAACATCGACCAGACCGACGGCATCAGCCTGGAGTACGCAGAGTGGCGCTTCAACCTGCGCAGTTCCAACACTGAGCCGGTCGTGCGCCTGAATGTGGAATCACGCCGTAATACCGCGCTGATGAATGAAAAAACCGAAGAAATATTAAAACTATTACGAGATTAATTTTTACTTGGCTTAAACGGGCAACGATCCAGGCACGCGTTGCCCGTTTGATACCTTCTTGGCAAGTATGAATATATAAGAAGAGTCAATTATGCGCGTTTATAATGTAAATTTGAGTGGCTTTTTTGTTAAGCTGTCACTGGCAATATCCGATTTCCTGTTCTTTAACCTCTCGCTGTTTTTCGCGATCGCGATATTACGTCATGTCACGGATGATGTTTATCTCTATATTCCGCGTTATGAGATGACTTCTTTCTATTTAGCGCATCTGTTGCTCTCCTTGATTGCGGTGGTCTGGTTCTGGGTTCGCCTGCGCCATTACACCTACCGGAAACCGTTCTGGTTTGAGCTGAAAGAGACACTGCGTACCCTGGCGATTTTCGCCATTATCGCCCTGGCGATGGTGGGCTTCTCAAAATGGGAATTATCCCGTTACTTCTGGCTGCTGACCTGGGTCACTATTCTGATCACGGTTCCGTTGGCGCGTTCGATTGTGAAACGCCTGCTGAACAAGATGGGATACTGGCGTAAACAGACCGTGATTATCGGTAACCAGAAAAACGCCCGCGAAGCCTATGTGGCGTTGCAGAGCGAAGAAGTGCTGGGCTTTGATGTGGTAGCGTTCTACGCGGTTACCCCGTGCAGCGACACCGAAATGATGGGCAAACCGGTGATTCAGGATGAGAAAACCCTCTGGGAGCTCACCAACACCGAAGACACCCAGTTTATTGTGGCCGTGGAGTTTGATGAGCACGCGCTGCGTGACTACTGGCTGAAAAACCTGGCGAAACACCAGTGCCGTTCGGTCTCTGTGATCCCGACACTGCGCGGTGTGCCGCTGTACGGCACGGATATGTCGTTCATCTTCAGCCACGAAGTGATGATTTTGCGGGTCAGCAACAACCTGGCGAAACGCACCTCACGGATGATCAAGCGCGCCTTCGACATCTTTGGCTCGCTGGTGATTATGCTGTTGCTGGCACCGGTGCTGTTTATCCTGATGTACCTGGTATCGAAAGACGGCGGCCCGTCAATCTACGGCCATGAGCGCGTAGGGCTTGGCGGCAAGAAATTCAAATGCCTGAAGTTCCGGTCGATGGTGACCAACTCGCAGGAAGTGTTGCAGAACCTGCTGGAGAACGATGCCGAAGCGCGTGCGGAGTGGGACAAGGACTTCAAACTGAAGAACGACCCGCGCATCACCAAGGTGGGCAAATTCATCCGCCGTACCAGCCTGGATGAGCTGCCGCAGCTGTGGAACGTGTTCCGCGGTGACATGAGCCTGGTTGGCCCGCGCCCGATTATTGAGAAAGAGCTGGAACGCTACGCCGGTGAGGTGGACTACTACCTGATGGCCAAACCGGGCATGACCGGCCTGTGGCAGGTCAGCGGACGTAATGATGTGGATTATGACACCCGTGTCTATTTCGATGCGTGGTATGTCAAAAACTGGTCACTCTGGAACGATATCGCGATTCTGTTCAAGACCGTGAACGTGGTGCTGAAGCGCGATGGTGCATACTAAGAAATCGACTATTCTTAGTGATCGTTGAACGTATAACCAAACAAGTTACTACCTACACGAAAGGGAAGAAAAACCTATGGCGAATTTGAAAGCGGTAATTCCTGTAGCAGGGCTGGGGACACGTATGTTGCCTGCAACGAAGGCGATCCCAAAGGAGATGTTGCCGGTAGTGGATAAACCTCTGATCCAGTATATCGTGAATGAGTGCGTCGCCGCAGGGATCAAGGAGATCGTGCTGGTCAGTCACTCCTCCAAAAATGCCATCGAAAACCACTTCGACACCTCGTTCGAACTGGAAGCAGTGCTGGAATCCCGCGTGAAGCGCCAGCTGCTGAAAGAAGTGCAGGCCATCTGCCCGCCGGACGTCACCATCATGCAGGTGCGCCAGGGCCAGGCCAAAGGCCTGGGCCACGCGGTGCTGTGCGCCCAGCCGATGGTCGGTGACTCACCGTTCATCGTGCTGCTGCCGGACGTGCTGCTGGACGACTCCACCGCCGACCTGACCCGTGAGAACCTGGCCGCGATGGTGAAACGTTTCGAAGAGACCGGCCACAGCCAGATCATGGTGGAGCCGGTGCCGGAGAAAGATGTCTCCAAGTATGGCGTAGCGGACTGCAACGGCGTCGAGATCGCGCCGGGTGAAAGCACCGTGATGAGCGCGGTGGTTGAGAAGCCGAAACAGGAAGAGGCACCGTCCAACCTGGCTGTGGTTGGCCGTTATGTGCTCTCCAAAGACATCTGGCCAATCCTGGAGAAAACCCCGCCGGGTGCCGGTGATGAAATCCAGCTGACCGACGCCATTGCCCTGCTGATGAAGCAAGAGCCGGTAGAGGCGTTCCACATGAGCGGGAAATCCCACGACTGTGGCGACAAACTCGGTTACATGAAAGCCTTCGTGACCTATGGCGTGCGCCATGACACCGAAGGCCAGAAGTTCGCCGAATGGCTGAAGAAGCTTGACGCCTGATTTTACTGATTCTCTTCAATTGCATTGAGCTGTGAGGACTTTTATGACGACGTTGAAAGCGGTTATTCCGGTGGCGGGGTTGGGTATGCGTATGCTGCCCGCGACCAAAGCGATTCCGAAAGAGATGCTGCCGGTGGTCGATAAACCGATTATCCAGCACATCATCAATGAGTGCGTGGCGGCCGGCATCAAGGACATCATCCTGGTGACCCATTCCTCCAAGAATGCGGTCGAGAACCATTTCGATACCTCATTCGAACTGGAAGCGATGCTGGAAGCGCGCGTGAAGCGCTCGCTGCTGGAAGAAGTGCAGTCCATCTGCCCGAAAGGCGTCACCATCATGCATATCCGCCAGGGCCAGCCGCTGGGGCTGGGCCATGCGGTGTTGTGCGCCAAACCGCTGGTGGGCGGCTCGCCGTTCGTGGTGATGCTGCCTGACGTGCTGATTGACGACGCCCAGGCGAGTTACTCACGTGACAACCTGGCGGAAATGGTGCGGCATTTTGAAGAGACCGGTGAAAGCCAGGTGCTGGTGCAGCCGCTGGGTACCGAGGAGCTGCCGAACTACTCCGTGATCAGCTGCGAGAACACCGCGCTGCAACCGGGCGAGACCAGCCGTATCACCAAGATGGTGGAGAAGCCGGACGACACGTCCGGCCTCGACTCCAACCTGGCGGCGGTGGGGCGCTACGTGCTCTCTGCGGATATCTGGCCGTTCCTGGAAAAAACCGAGCCGGGTGCCTGGGGCCGGATCCAGCTGACCGACGCGATTGATGCCCTGAAGGATCACAGCCCGGTCAATGCGCTGGCGCTGAAAGGCACCGCCTACAACTGTGGTGAAAAGCTGGGCTACATGCAGGCTTATGTCAGCTACGGCCTGCGTCACGACAAGCAGGGCGAGGAGTTCAAACAGTGGCTGGCGGAATTTAAAAAGCAGGCCACTGCCTGAGGCGCTCCCCGCGCACTCTGCGATTCTGTTAGATCAGGTTACCGGGCGCGGCTCCCTTTTCAGGGGGCCGTGACCCGGTCCATCGTTAGCACTTCCCTTTATTGACCCACAGACGGTATTGACCCACAGACGGTAATCAATCACAGGCTGGTCCGGCTGCCCATTGTGGCCCGCTGGTCTGCGTTTTTTTGCGCGCTGTTTTCCGCTTTTGTTATGAGGTTCTGATGCGACTGCTTAAAAATTTGACCGATAAAACTAAAAATACCATTAATACTTCCCGCCGGTCGGCACTGACAAAAGTGCTGGTGGGGACACCTCTGGTCGCATTGCTCTCGCTCGAAAAAACCCAGGCTGCCCCTGCGGCGGCCCCCATCACCACCTTACCGCCTGACAACGAGATGACCGGGAAAGATCTGCGCCGCATGATGCGCGCCAGTGACGGCCTGAAGTCCATTGGGCGCTGTTCCAACATCCGCGATCTGCGGAACATTGAGCCGACCATTATCGGCCAGAAAATTGACGTGGCCAGCTACCATCCGGGCTGGTCAGACATTGCCAACGGGGCGCTTGGCGGCGGCGAATTCTGGTATGACGCCGCGGACAAAGAAACACCGGACGACGGCGGCCGGGTGATCGTTACCAAAGAGGGCCGGCGCTGGAAACGCATCACCGACCAGCTGTTGCCGAGCCATTTCGGCTGCGTGCCCGGCGGCAAAGTGGATGTCACCGAGACGATGCGCCGCTACATCAATGCCTGCCGCGGCAAAGTGGTGGATTTCACCAACGGCCCGTGGCTTATCAGCGGCACGCTGGATTTGAGCAACGTGTCGAAAATCGTCAGTGACAGCACCGGCAAATTCATCGTGGACACGGAGAAGTTCCGCGGTGACTGGGCGATCCAGCTCGGTGACCCGAAACAGAAAGCCGGGCAGGGCCGCTGCGGCAGCATCTCCCTGGAAGGCATCCTGAGCGTCTACTCCCGCAGCCGCAGCCGCAAGCTGAACGGCATCTATATGAAAGGGAGCTGGCTGAACATCGGCCACGTGCGCGCCGAAAACTTTAACGGCATCGGCATCTACCAGGATTCCGTGTGGGACTCCACCACCCAGCGCCTGTCGGCGGAGCTGTGCGGCAATATCAGCACGCCGCAGATCAAACTCGGCAGCAACGGCGACACCCATAACGCCTCGCATATCGTCAGCATCCAGAGTGAGCAGGCCTACCACTATTCGCTCTACATCGATGTGCTGCGCGATGTGATTGACAACATCCACGCTGAGCGTACCTACATCCTGACCAATGACGACGGCAGCAAGCTCCAGTCCAATGTCAAATACCGCAACGCGTTTATCCTGCTCGGTAACTCCATCATCAACCACGCCGTGATGGATGCCGCCACCACCAAAACCGCGCCGGACGGCACGCCGGTCACCAGCCACCAGCTCTCCGTCAACCTGAATGCGGATTATGGCGCAGTCAACACCCTGAACGCCCGCAACGGCATCCTGTGCACCAATTTCGGCCATCTTTCGACCTTCGACGTGGTGGCGTGTGACGCCTGGTACTTCTCCGACCCGGCCACCAAACTGACGATTTCTGACCTGCGCGCCAAACGCGTGGTCGCCTCTTCCGATCTTCAGTTCACCAACTGCGTAATTTCAGAGGAATTCGAATTACGCTTTAACGCGAAAAATGTGACCATGAGCTCAGTAGATATCGGATTGATTGATTTTACAGCGGAATATCAGGGCGACATCAGCTTCTCCAACTGTCATATCAAGACGATCAAGGGGCTGGGCAAGCCGAAACCGGCGTTTTCCGTCACGGTATTCCGCGATTGCCGTATCGATACCCTGAACGGGGCCAACGGGTCGCGCGCCAGATTCTACGGTGGATACATTAACACCATTAATCTGGCGTCGGGCAGCAGCACCGAATTCTACGACCTCTCCTGCGCCGGCTTCGGCTACCAGGGCAGCGCAGAATTCATTACCCGCGGTGTGCGGGCGCAGAAGGTGAGCAACTGGGCGCACCCGCAGCATGTGCCGTTCCCGGCGGGGACCACCACCGATGTGCTGGGCGAGATCAAGGCCGGCCAGCCGTTCCGCTACATCAATGTGGACGGCAAAACCGGCTGGCGCGGCGAGAAGTAAGCCGCGCAGGGCAGGGCAATAGCGGGAAAAGCAATGCACACGCAGTAAGCCGTGGCCCGTCTGCGCAGGCAGGCGGGTAGGACAAGTAAAAGAAAAGGCGCCAGGGGGGCGGGAGACGCGCCTGGCAGCCGGTTAAGGAAAAGCACGTCATGACCTTTTGGCAAGTGGACATAACAATATGAGCTTACGCGAAAAAACAGTGAAAGGGGCCAAGTGGTCCGCCATGTCGACCTTTATCGTCATCGGGCTGAGCTTCTTACAGATGACGATTCTGGCGCGCATGATTGACGGCCGGGAGTTCGGGCTGCTGACCATTGCGATGGTGGTGATCGCGCTGGCGGATACCCTGTCCGATTTCGGCATTTCTAACTCGATTATCCAGAAAAAAGATATCACCGAAGTGCAGCTCACCACGCTCTACTGGCTGAACGTCTGCATCGGCATCACCGTCAGTGCACTGGCCTTTGTGTTCAGCGGGCTGATTGCCCACCTGTTGCACGCGCCGGGGCTGGAGCCGCTGATCAAGGTGCTGGCGCTGGCGTTCCTGGTGATCCCGCATGGGCAGCAGTTCCGTGCGCTGATGCAGAAAGAGCTGGAGTTCTCCACCATCGGCATGATTGAGTCGCTGTGTGTGCTGGTCGGCTTCGTGACCACGCTGGCCGTGGCCTATGTCTACCCGTTCGCGATGGCGGCGATCATCGGTTACCTGGTCAACGCCGTGGTGCGTACCGCGCTGTTCGCCTACCACGGCCGCAAAATCTACCGCCCAAGCTTCAGGTTCTCATTCCCGGCGGTGAAGGAGAACATCAAATTCGGTGCGTACCTTACCGCCGACAGCCTGGTGAACTTCATCAATACCAACGTTTCGACCGCCATCCTGGCGCGTACGCTGGGCCCGGTGGTCACCGGCGGGTACAACCTGGCGTATAACGTCGCGGTCATGCCGCCGACGCGCCTGAACCCGATCGTCACCCGCGTGCTGTTCCCGGCCTTCTCCAAAATCCAGGATGACATCACCAAGCTGCGTGACAACTTCTACAAGCTCATCTCGCTGGTCGGGGTGATTAACTTCCCGGCACTGCTGGGGCTGATGGTGGTGTCCAACAACTTCGTGCTGTTTGTGTTCGGTGAGAAGTGGGCCTTCATCATCCCGATCCTGCAAATCCTCTGCATTGTTGGCCTGCTGCGCTCCGTGGGTAACCCCATCGGCTCGCTGCTGATGGCCAAAGCGCGTGTGGACATCAGCTTCAAGTTCAACGTGTTTAAAGTCTTCCTGTTTATCCCGGCGATGATTATCGGCGCGAAAACAGGCGGCGCAGTCGGGGTGGCGCTCGGGTTCCTGCTGGTGCAGATCCTGAATACCTACCTCAGCTATTTCATCCTGATCCGGCCGGTACTGGGCAAAAGTTATCGCCAGTATGTGGAAAGCCTGTGGCTGCCGTTCAAGATGACGATTCCTACCCTTGTCGTCAGCTGGGCGGCAGGGTTTGCGTTACAGTCCCACCTGTCTGTGGGGTCGGTGTTATTTATTCAGATAGTGCTGGGTGTCACTGCGTTTGCCCTGGTGTTGTTGTTCAGCCAGGCACCTCTGGTGTTGGAAGTGAAAGCGCAATTAATTAAAAACGAGAAATTACGGAAATTATTTAGGGCGGAATGCTAACCATGAATCATATGCAAACTTTGAAAAATGACTTGTCTGTTATCGAAAAAGTAGTACCGCGCGGCAGTAAAATTATTTATCTGGACTATCCGCTGCATCTGAACGTGGGCGACTTGCTGATTTTGAAAGGGGCAGAACAATTTTTTAAAGAGAACAACTATGATGTGCTGGTTCGCCGCTCGGACCAGACCAGTATGCAGTATGTGGAAAAAACCCAGAGCATTCCGCAGGATGTCACCATCGTACTGCACGGTGGCGGCAACTTCGGTGACCTCTACCCGGCGCACCAGCGCCTTCGTGAGGCGGTAGTCACCAAGTTTAAACATAACCGGGTGATCATCTTGCCGCAGACCGTGCACTTCAAAGATCAGGCGAACCTGGAGGCATCCGGCCGCATCTTTAAGCAGCACCCAAACCTGACCATCTTCTGCCGCGACACCAACAGCAAGAAGATCCTGGAGACCCACTTCTGCGACAACGTGGTACTCTGCCCGGATATGGCCCACTCCCTGTGGAACGTTTTCCCGCAACAGCGTAAAGAGAACATCAAACACGACCGGATGTGGATGATCCGCCGTGACATCGAAGAAACCAACCTGAGCGGCCTCGGCGAAACGCCGGACCCGGCGCACTGTGTTGACTGGCACGATATCTGTACCGACCGCGATCGCGAGTTCATGGTAATGATGCACCGCTTTGAACGCCTGAACCGCAAGATCCCGGGCAACCTGTTCCCGACCACCCGCATGTGGTATCGCTATACTGACAAGCTGGTGGCACGGGTCAATGAGCTGTTCATGTCATATCAGTCAGTGACCACCTCACGTATGCACGGCCATATCCTGTGCTGCCTGCTGAAGATGGATACCCGGCTGCTGGATAACTCTTATGGCAAGAACTCCGGTTACTATGAATCCTGGACCAAGTCGGTTCCCGGCTGTGAGTTAGTGAAACTATGAGCACAGACAAATCATCTGCGACACTTTCCGTCATTATCCCGGTATACAACGTCAAAAATTACCTGGAGACCGCGGTCGATTCGATCCTGAACCAGACGGTAATGCCGTCTGAGGTGGTGATCGTTGATGACGGCTCCACGGACGGCTCCGGCGATATGCTGGAGCAGTTGTACGGGCATATTCCTTTTGTGCGTATTGTTCATACGGAGAACCGGGGCCTCGGCGAGGCCCGTAATGAAGGTAACCGCCACGCCACCGGCGACTACATCTACTATTTCGACTCCGATGACGTCGCGGTGCCGACGCTGGTGGAGAGCTTTTACCGCCACCTGGCTGCCTACCCGGCGCTGGACATCTACTGCTTCTCTGCGGCGTCGTTCTGGGATGTGGTGCCGGAAGACCCGGAGGCCGCCAAACTGTTGCCGCAGTATGATCGTCAGCTCAACCAGGCGTATGAAAGCGGCGTCAGCGCGTTTAATATCCTGTCCGAGCGCAGCGCGTTTTACCCGAACGCCTGGCTGTATGTGTTCCGCCGCTCGCTGATTGTCGACAACAACCTCTGGTTTATGCCGATCATCCACGAGGATGAGGAGTTCACGCCGCGCCTGTTCTTTGTGGCCCAGCAGGTGGTCTCTTCCACCGAGGTGCTGTTCCGCCGCCGGGTGCGCATGGGCTCGATCATGCAGACCAACCGCAGCGAGCGGAACGTCATCGGCTATATCGAGAGCATCCGCAGCCTGGAAGCGCTGAAAGCCCAGGCGCAGGACAGCACGGTGATCAAAAACCTCTCTACCCGTATCCTGAATAACATCATCGCCATCTACCGCATCCTGAAAGAGGATGGCGTGGTGCTGTCGGAGGAGAGCAGCCGCCGGTTCAACGATTTGCTGGAGCGCAACAGCACCCCGCAGGTCAAGCTGGCCGGCCGCAGCCTGTTCGCCTTCCGCGTCTATAACTTTGCCCAGCGCCGCGCGAAACAGCTGTTCGGCAGCTGATCGCCCGGCCCCCGTGACAGCCCCGGAGGCAATACGCCCGCCGGGGGCTGTCCGTCTGGGGAGACGTGCGGTATGATGAAAAAAGAGTGAAATTGCAACACGTTACCCATCTATCTTTTTGTCAGTCTGGCCGATGTGCCAATCAGGAGTGACTATGTCTATTCTCGTTACCGGCGGTGCCGGTTTTATCGGTTCTCATACGGTGCTCAGCCTGTTGTCACGCGGTGACGACGTGGTAGTGCTGGATAACCTCTCCAACGCGTCTGCGGAGTCCCTGCACCGGGTCGAGCAACTGGCCGGCAAAGCCCCGGCCTTCTACCAGGGCGACATCCTTGACCGTGCCTGCCTGCAAACCATTTTTGCTGAGCACCAGATTGACGCGGTGATCCACTTCGCCGGCCTGAAAGCCGTTGGGGAATCGACCCGCAAGCCGCTGGAGTATTACGAGAATAACGTCAGCGGCACCGTGGTGCTGCTGGAAGAGATGCGCCGCGCCGGCGTCTACAACTTTATTTTCAGCTCCTCTGCCACCGTGTACGGCACCGATGCGCCGGTCCCTTACGTGGAGACCACCCCGATCGGCGGCACCACCAGCCCGTACGGCACCTCCAAGCTGATGGTGGAGCAGATCCTGAAGGATTACGCCAAAGCGGATGAGAAGTTCAAGGTCATCGCCCTGCGTTACTTCAACCCGGTGGGTGCCCATGAGTCCGGCCTGATTGGCGAAGACCCGAACGGCATCCCGAACAACCTGCTGCCTTACATCGCCCAGGTGGCGATCGGCAAACTCGAGTCGCTGGGGATTTTCGGCGGCGACTACGAGACCAAAGACGGCACCGGCGTGCGTGACTACATCCATGTGATGGATCTGGCGGAAGGCCACCTGAAGGCGATGGATCACCTGCCGAACCTGCAGGGTTACAAAGCCTACAATCTCGGTGCCGGTGTGGGTTACTCGGTGCTGGAGATGGTGCAGGCATTCGAGAAGGCATCCGGCCGTAAAGTGCCGTACAGCATCAAGCCGCGCCGCGACGGCGACCTGCCGGCCTTCTGGGCCGATGCCCGCCTGGCCAAGCAGGAACTGGACTGGGAAGTCACGCGTGACCTCGACACCATGATGCGTGATACCTGGAACTGGCAGAGCAAGAACCCGAACGGCTATAAGGCGTAATTGCCGGCTGTTGACGAAAGGCACCTGCGGGTGCCTTTTTTGATCGCAGCGCTTTTTTTCCAGACAGGGCAGGGGGTTAGCCAGGCATAATTCGCTGCGGGATCTGGTCAGGCAGCGGGCAGCGTGTATACTGCGGCGGCGCGAATTCGGATTATTCGCACTGTTATGTCAGCGGACGTACACGCAACACAGCCCGGCCAGGGCGGTGCGGGCGGGGCTTCCGCTGCCCCTGGTTACCCGCGAAGAGGTAAGTGAAATCATGATGAAAGCCGTTATCCCGGTTGCCGGCCTGGGCACCCGTATGTTGCCCGCCACCAAGGCGATCCCGAAAGAGATGCTGCCGATTGTGGATAAGCCCCTGATCCAGTACATCGTCAATGAGTGCGCGGCCGCCGGCATCAAAGAGATTATTCTGGTGACCCACTCCTCCAAAAATGCCATTGAGAACCACTTCGACACCTCGTTTGAACTCGAAAGCATGCTGGAGTCGCGCGTCAAACGGCAGTTGCTGGACGAAGTGCAGTCCATCTGCCCGAAAGGCGTCACGGTGATGAACGTGCGCCAGGGGCACTCCAAGGGGCTGGGCCATGCGATCCTCTGCGCCCGCCCGCTGATTGGCGATGCACCGTTCGCCGTGCTGCTGCCGGACGTGCTGATGGATGATGTCTCCTGCGACCTGAAGAAGGACAACCTGGCCGCGATGCTGGCGCGTTTTGAAGAGAGCCAGACCAGCCAGATCATGGTCGAGCCGGTGCCGCAGCAGGACGTGTCCAAATACGGCATCGTGGATTGTGCCGGCAAGGCACTGGCGGCCGGCGCTTCCACGCCGATGCACGCGATTATTGAGAAGCCGGACGCTGACAACGCGCCGTCAAACCTGGCGGTGGTGGGCCGTTATGTGCTGTCGAAAGAGATCTGGCCGCTGTTGCAGGTGACGCCATACGGTGCCGGTAATGAGATCCAGCTCACCGACGCCATCGCCATGCTGATGGCAGAGCACCCGGTTGAAGCCTATGCGATTGTTGGCCGCTCGCACGACTGCGGCGACAAATTCGGCTACCTGAAAGCCTTTGTCGAGTACGGGATGCGCCACCCGACCCAGGGCGCAGCATTCAGCGCCTGGCTGAAACAGACCCTGGCTTCCTGAGCCGCGCGGTAAACGCATGCCATAAAAAAAGCACAGCCTGCGCTGTGCTTTTTTGTTCTGCCTGGCCGCAATTATTCTGCGATCAGGTCTTTCAGGTATTGCCCATAAGCGGTTTTCGCCAGCATCTGCGCCTGCTCCGCTACCTGCTCAGCACTCAGCCAGCCCTTGCGGAACGCAATCTCTTCCAGGCACGCGACTTTGAAGCCCTGACGCTTTTCAATGGTGTGAATGAACTGTGACGCCTCAACCAGGCTGTCATGGGTGCCGGTATCCAGCCAGGCAAAACCGCGCCCCAGCAGTTCCACTTTCAGCTCACCCTGTTGCAGGTACATTTCATTCAGGGTGGTGATTTCCAGCTCGCCGCGGTGCGACGGCTTGACCTGCTTGGCCATCTCCACCACACGCTCGTCGTAGAAATAGAGCCCGGTCACCGCCCAGTGGGATTTCGGGTGCAGCGGCTTCTCTTCGATCGACAGGGCATTGAAGTTGTCATCGAACTCCACCACGCCAAAGCGCTCCGGGTCCATCACCTGATAGCCGAACACCGTGGCGCCGTGGGTGCGCTCGGCAACGGATTCCAGCTTCTTGCCGAAGCTCTGGCCGAAGTAGATGTTATCCCCCAGCACCAGGGCGCAGCGTTCACCGTTGATGAACTCTTCACCAATGATAAACGCCTGGGCCAGGCCATCCGGGGACGGCTGCTCAGCATACGAGAGGGACAGGCCAAACTGCGCACCGTCACCCAGCAGGCGTTTAAAGGCCGGCAGGTCATCCGGCGTGCTGATGATCAAAATCTCCCGGATACCGGCCAGCATCAGCACGGAGATCGGGTAGTAAATCATCGGCTTATCATAAATAGGAAGCAGTTGCTTCGAGATGCCGCGTGTAATCGGGTAAAGGCGGGTGCCGGAGCCGCCCGCTAAAACGATGCCTTTCATTGACTCACCTTCCAGGTAATTATTTTTGCAGGCCGAGACGCTCGCCGGCGTAAGCACCGTTTTGCACGCGCTGCCACCACTCTTTATTGTTCAGATACCACTGCACGGTTTTCAGGATACCGCTTTCAAACGTCTCTTCCGGTGTCCAGCCCAGGGTGCGCTCAATTTTGCTGGCATCAATGGCGTAGCGCATATCGTGGCCCGGACGATCGGTAACATAGGTGATCAGGTCAGCAAAGTGGGTGACGCCCGCAGGTTTTTCAGCGATCAGCTCATCCAGGATGCCGCAGATGGTTTTCACCACGTCGATGTTTTTGCGCTCGTTATGGCCGCCGATGTTGTAGGTTTCACCAATCTCGCCTTCGGTGACCACCTTATACAGTGCGCGCGCGTGGTCTTCGACGTACAGCCAGTCACGGATCTGCTGGCCGTTGCCGTATACCGGCAGCGGTTTCCCGGCCAGCGCGTTCAGGATGATCAGCGGGATCAGTTTTTCCGGGAAGTGGTAAGGGCCATAGTTGTTCGAGCAGTTGGTCACCAGCGTCGGCAGGCCGTAGGTACGCTGCCAGGCGCGCACCAGATGGTCGCTGGAGGCTTTCGAGGCAGAGTAAGGGCTGCTCGGCGCGTACGGGGTGGTTTCGGTAAACAGGTCATCAGTGCCGTGCAGGTCACCATACACCTCATCGGTGGAGATATGGTGCAGGCGGAAGGCCGCCTTGCGCTCACCGTCCAGGGTGCCCCAGTAGTGACGGGCCGCTTCCAGCAGGGAGTAGGTGCCGATGATGTTGGTTTCGATAAAAGCGGCCGGGCCGTCGATAGAGCGGTCAACATGGCTCTCAGCGGCCAGGTGCATCACAACGTCAGGCTGGTAATCGGCAAACAGCGTATCGAGGGCAGGGCGGTCGCAGATGTCCACCTGCGCGAAATGATAACGTGCATTGTCCGCCACTGCGGCCAGCGACTCCAGGTTCCCTGCATAGGTGAGGCTGTCCACCACCAGAACGCTGTCGTCCGTGTGGTTAATGATGTGGCGCACCACCGCCGAACCGATGAACCCTGCTCCACCCGTAACCAAAATTTTCATAAACGTAGACTCATATCTGGAATATTTACTCTCACGTCACTGCCGTGAGTCGCTCAGACGTATCGATGGCACCCGCTGCCGGATGCAACACCCTGATACAAAACCGACGAATTATACCTGTTGGCAAGATATGCTCAACAGGAATGGTCGAGGATTTAAAGATAAGTGAAACTGACGTATTTCTTATTTTTCAGATTAATCGCAAAGAAAAACAGAATAGCCGGATCGGCAAGGGATTTTATTGGTCAATAATACGCCTCAATAAAATAAACCCTAAAACTAATAGGAAGCTAATTATGCAGGGAATAGCGTACGGGGCAGAAAAGAACGCTGCCCGCGGGCGAACGTGCGCCTTAAACAGGTCAGGCCAAACGCGTGTGAAAAGGAGTTGTGAAGTAGAACGCGGAACGTGTAACCTTCACCCTGTTTAACCCGAGATATTTCCTTTAAGAAGGTTCTGGCATAACGATCATTGTGCTACCATTTTGGGGTAAATAACACCCGCAATCAGGCGCATAATTGATGTGTTTTGATAGGATATTTTCCCAGCGGAATGAGATATCGGCAGCACGTTTGCGTGTCAGTATATGAGTGAATGACGAAATGAATGTGATTGAGACCCGGGTAAAAGGTGTAAAACTGATCGAGCCAAAGGTATTTGGCGATCAGCGCGGCTTCTTTTTAGAAACATTCCAGCGGGATCGCTATCAGGAAATGCTTGATATTGATCTGGAATTTGTTCAGGACAACCACTCGCGCTCCTCGCAGGGTGTATTGCGCGGCCTCCATTTCCAGACCGCCAGGCCACAGGGTAAACTGGTGCGTGTGGTACGGGGCGAAGTGTTTGATGTCGTGGTCGATATCCGGCCGGATTCCCCCTCGTTCAAACAATGGGTGGGCGTGACGCTGTCTGAAGAGAACAAAAACCAGCTGTGGGTACCGCCTGGCCTGGCGCACGGGTTTGTCGTGATTTCAGAGTTTGCCGATTTTGAATACAAGTGCACGGATTACTATGATCCGGCCAACGAAGGCTGCCTGATTTGGAACGACCCGGACGTCGGCATCGAATGGCCGGTGGCTGAGCCGCGGCTTTCCGCGAAAGACCAGCTGGGCAAAACGTTCTCTGAATTGTTCTGAACAGACGCAATGCCTTTACTGAGGCCCCGGGGAAACCCCGGGGCCTTTTCCCTTATAAAGGCTGAGTGACCGATCTTTATTCAAGGTAATAAAAACGATTATGAAACTGTTGATTGTTGGCGGGGCCGGGCAGGTCGGCAAGGAGCTGGTAAGCCGTGCACCGGCAGACTGGGAGATTCTGGCGGTAGACCGCCAACAGCTCGATATTACTGACAGCGCAGCGGTTCACCGTCAGGTGACGGGCTTTGGCCCCGATGTCATCATTAATGCGGCGGCCTACACCGCCGTTGACCGCGCAGAGAGCGAGCAGGCACTGGCCTACGCCATTAACCGTGACGGCCCAGCGGCGCTGGCGGCAGCGGCGGCGTCCACCGGCGCGGCATTACTGCATATCTCCACGGATTATGTTTTCCCCGGCGATAAAGCCGGCACGTACCAGGAAGATGACCAGACCGGGCCGACCGGTGTGTACGGTGCCAGCAAACTGGCCGGGGAAGAGGCGGTTGCGGCGGCCTGCCCACGCCATATTATCTTGCGCACGGCCTGGGTGTTTGGTGCCCACGGCAATAATTTTGTGAAGACCATGATTCGCCTGGCACGGGATCGTGACCAGCTCTCCGTGGTCAGTGACCAGCTGGGCAGCCCCACCTATGCGGGCGATATCGCTGACACGCTGCTGGCCATCGCGCGCCGGGTGGCCGGCAAGCCGGACGCGCCGTGGGGCGTTTACCATTACAGCGGGGCCCCTTATACCTGCTGGTCTGATTTTGCCGGTGCCTTGCTGGATCAGGCGGTCGCCGCCGGCATCATTGCCGCAAAACCACGCATCAACCCGATTACCACGGCAGAATACCCCACGCCTGCGCAACGCCCGGCCAACTCCCGGCTGGATTGCCGCAAAATTGAGGCGGCGTTCGGGATTGCCCCCAGCGACTGGCAGGCTGCCCTGCGTGATATCACCCGCTATGCGTAACGGCATGGCTCAGTAATGCTGGTTCACCATACCCCTGTAAGCCTCTGCCTGCCGCCCGTTTTGCGCGGCAGGCAACATGTGCCGGCAGGGTTCAGGACGTAAGGTAAGAGAAAGGTAATGAATCCACATTCACGTAAGCCCACCTCGCTGCTCTCGCTGGCAGCCACCACCTGGGGGCACCGGAACCTCATTTTTCAGATGGCCAAACGGGATGTTATCGGCCGTTACAAAGGTTCGGTCATGGGGCTGCTCTGGTCCTTTATTAACCCGATATTTATGCTGGCGGTCTACACACTGGTGTTCTCCGTGGTCTTTAAGGCCCGCTGGGCCGGTGGCGGTGCCACAGAGTCCAAAACCGATTTCGCCGTCATCCTGTTTGTCGGCCTGATTATTCACGGGCTGTTTTCCGAGGTGCTTAACCGCGCGCCGTTCCTGATTGTCCAAAATGCGAACTATGTCAAAAAGGTGGTGTTTCCGCTGGAAATCCTGCCTATCGTGACCCTCTGCTCGGTGCTGTTCCACAGCCTGATAAGCCTTATCGTGCTGGTGATTGCCTTCTTTATCTTTAATGGCTTCCTGCACTGGACGGCGATATTTGCGCCGCTGGTATTTTTGCCTTTGCTGTTCCTGACGCTGGGGCTGGCGTGGTTTGTCGCGTCACTCGGGGTGTTTCTCCGGGACGTCGGCCAGACCGTGTCACTGCTGATGATCGTGACCATGTACCTGTCCACGGTGTTTTTCCCGATTTCTGCCCTGCCGCAAGAGCTGCAGCCCGTCATTCTGCTGAATCCGCTGACCTTTATTATTGAGCAGGCCAGGGCGGTATTGATCTGGGGAAAAATGCCTGATTTTGCCGGCCTGGGCACCTATGCCCTGGTTGCCCTGGGTGTGATGTGGCTGGGTTATGCCTGGTTCCAAAAGACGAGAAAAGGGTTTGCTGATGTCCTCTGAAGATTTTGCGATCCGCATTGAAAATATAAGCAAATGCTATCAGGTTTATGAAAGCCCGGTCCGTCGCCTCAAACAGTTCATTGTCCCTCAGCTGGATCGCCGTCTTGGCCGCCAGCCGCGGGTTTACCACCAGGATTTCTGGGCACTGCGGGATGTCTCTTTGGCGCTGCCGCGCGGCCAGACCATGGGGATTGTCGGCCGTAACGGTTCCGGTAAATCGACCCTGTTGCAGATTATTGCCGGTACCCTGACACCGACGTCCGGTGACGTTAAGGTCAACGGCCGGGTGGCGGCACTGCTGGAGCTGGGCGCCGGGTTTAACACGGATTTCAGCGGGCGCGACAACGTGTACCTGAATGCTTCCCTGCTGGGGTTAAGCAAAGAGGAGACCGATGCCAAACTGGATGACATCCTGTCGTTTGCTGACATCGGCCACTTTATCGACTCCCCGGTGCGGGCTTATTCCAGCGGGATGCTGGTGCGCCTGGCGTTTGCCGTTCAGGCGCAGATTGACCCGGAAATTCTGATTGTTGACGAAGCGCTGGCGGTCGGTGATGCCAAATTCCAGGCCAAGTGCTTTGCCCGCCTGAAAAAGCTGAAAGAGCAGGGCACCTCTATCCTGTTTGTCTCCCATGCCACTGAGCAGATTGTCACCCATTGTGACACGGCACTGCTGCTGGATGGCGGCAACGTCCAGGTACAAGGCAAGCCGCGTGATGTGGTTAACCGCTACCTGGATATCCTGTTCGGTAAACCGCAGGCAGAAAAAGGGGCGCGTGAAGAGGCGGAGGCGCTGATTGAAGAAGCCGTTATCGGCGAAACGGCGCGCTCCGCACGGGAAGAGGGAAAAACGGCCTCTGCCGTTGCCGGAAACCTGAAAAATCTGGTGAATGGCGCGTATGAGGAGCGGGTAAATTATAACCCGGCGGAATACCGCTGGGGTGATCGCGCTGCTGAGCTGGTGGACTTCCATCTGCAGCAGGATGACGAGCCCTATCCGGTGAGCCTGACGCCGCGCAAAGATATCCGCTTTGTGTTTCGCGTCCGCTTCAACAGCCTGGTTGTCCGGCCTATTTTCGGTTTTGCCGTAAAAACCAAAGAGGGGGTGACCATTTACAACACCAACTCTGAAATCCAGAATATCGAGCTGCTGAATGAAGGCATGGCCGGTGCTGAGGCCCTGGTGACCGTGGTGATGCCGGTCACGCTGTATGAAGGCGATTATTTTGTCTCCGTAGGCATTGCCAGTTGCTCTGCGGCCGGTGAAATCATTCCACATGACCGCCGTTATGATTCAATCCATCTCACTGTGCAACCGGTAGGGACGTTCACCGGTTTGGCTGATTTGAATGCGAGAATTAAATTTGAAACAGATTGATGTACCACACCGCCTCTCCACACACGGTTTTTCACTGAATGAACAAACCGGTGTCTGGTGCCTGAATACTCAGCAAGAGTTCGCCTATAACGACGGGGATGAGGTTGAAAACTACGTGCTGGACGCGGTAACGCAGGCCCGCGACCTGAGCGTCTACTCGCTGGAGCTGAGTGAGAAGATGAAGGACTGGCCCTCCACGTACCATCTTATTTCACGCCGTTCAAATCTGTTGCTGCCGTTCAAATCCTGGTTTGCCGGGAAACGGGTACTGGAAATCGGCTGTGGTTGCGGGGCTATCACCCGCTTCCTCGGCGAGTCCTGTGCAGAGGTCGTTTCTGTTGAAGGCAGCCCGCGGCGTGGGCAGATTGCCCGCCAGCGTACCCGTGACCTGCCGAACGTCACCGTCATTTCCGCGCCCAGTGACCAACTGCCGGATTTAGGCGAGTTCGATGCGGTCTTGCTGATCGGTGTGCTGGAATATGCCAACGTCTTCCTGGGGACGCAGGGCCAGCAGCATCTGCTGCAGGATTGCGAACGACGCCTTAGCCCGGAAGGCCGCCTCTTCGTCGCCATTGAAAACAAACTGGGCCTGAAATATTTCGCCGGTGCCAATGAAGATCACCTCGGCAAGCCCATGGTGGGGATCAACAACGCCTACGCAGACAACGGGGTGTCCACGCTTGGCCGCCAGGATCTGATCGCCTTGTTGGGCCGCAGCGGTTTTAACAGCGTAGAAGAGTACCTGCCGCTGCCGGACTATAAGTTGCCGGTTACGGTGGTGACACCGGCTGGCTGGCAGGAGAGTGCTGCCCAGCTGAGCCATTTGGCCATTGAAACCGTACACCAGGACCCGCAGCAGATCCCGGAGTACCTCTTCTCACTGGAACAGGCGACCAAAAGCATCTGGGAAAACGGCCTGGCACCGGATTTGGCCAACTCCTTCCTGATGGTCAGCAGCCGCCGGCCAGAAGCACCGATCCACCCGCAAACCGCCGCGTACCACTATTCCGATGGCCGGATCCCGGCCTTTAACAAAGTGACCCGCTTTGAGCATACAAAAACCGGTGACCTGTCAGTCATCACCGGCCCGATGGTCGAGCACACGGCTGGGCTGAGCCCGGTTTGCCGTAATCAGCCGGAAGAGAACGCATTTATCCACGGCAGCTCACTGTGGCAGGATCTGCTGAAGTTGGTGAATGGCTCAGGCTGGCGCATCGAGCAGGTTTGTGACTGGGCGGCCATCTGGCTGGACAGTCTGCTGACCCGCGCCGGGCAGCCAACGGGGCGTTATGACAAAGATCTGGCGCTGCCTGCCGAATATCAGGATGCCTTGCCCTTTAACGCTATCCGCACGCCTTCCGGCGAGATTGTCTATTTTGACCTGGAATGGGAACTGGACGCCTCTGTGTCGCTGGGGTATGTCGCCTACCGCGGGATCTACCACTCCCTGTTCCGTATCACGTCACTGGAGAGCCTGCCGCCGGAGTGCAACAGCAATGTTTTCCAGCTGACCCTGTCGTTGATGCAGGCGCTGGGCTTTGATTGTGACGAAGAGGATGGCCGGGCTTATCTGGAGCAGGATGCTGCCTTTA
The DNA here is from genome assembly GCF_018257325.1 of Nissabacter archeti. Lineage (NCBI taxonomy): Bacteria > Pseudomonadati > Pseudomonadota > Gammaproteobacteria > Enterobacterales > Yersiniaceae > Nissabacter > Nissabacter archeti. The sequence goes on along the minus strand of NZ_JAERKB010000001.1, from coordinate 297,402 downwards.
TGGCCCGTATCCAGAATAAGGTTGCCGCGCCGATTGCGGATCAGTTGCGCCCGGTCACACTGCGGACCCGGATCAATCTGCCGCAGCTGGCTGAGCACATTGGCCAGTTACGCGCGTCCGCCGAAAAAGAGACATTGACCTTCCAGCAGTATATTGACCGCCTGACGCAGGAAAACAATTTGCTGGTTCAGGTGCAGCATATTCTGACCAAAGAGAATATGACGCTGGATGAGCGGCTGAATGCCCTGAGCATCATGCCTGACCCGGTAGGTTACTCCCAGGAGGAGGTTGACGCGCTGCATCAGCAAATTGCTGAGCTGAGCCAGCAAGCTGCTGATCTGAATCATCATCTGGCCAATCTCAACCAACATGCCGTCAACCTTGACCACAATCTGAGCGGCGTGTATGCCTCAGCGAGCTGGCGTGCCACCGCCCCGTTACGGGCCATCAGCCGCCGTTTGCCGGCAGATAAACGCAAATATGCGCATTTTGCCGTGCATAAAGCACACTCTGTTGGCCGCCTGGCAAAAAATGCGCCGCACTATGCCCGCGAAATGGGGGGCTGGAAACCGCTCGCCAAGCTGGTCTACCGTACCCTGCGTCGTGAAGGCGTCAGCGGCATTCTGTCCCGTGCGCGCGGAAAATTGAATCAGGCGGCGATTGAAACGCCGGCCCAGCGCCGTGCCGACTATGTCGAGTGGGTGGCGCTTTACGACACCTTCGATGAGGCAAAGCGCGACCAGGCACGCCAGGAGATTGCGGCGTTCGCACGCCACCCGGTCATCAGCGTCGTGATGCCGACCTATAACCCGCCGGCCGATTTACTGAGCGAAGCCATTGAGTCTGTGATGCGCCAGGTCTACCCGCACTGGGAACTCTGCATTGCGGATGATTGCTCGCCAAACGCTGAGGTACAGCAGGTCCTGAAGTCCTATGCGGCGCGCGACCCACGGATCAAAATCTGCCTGCGCGAACAGAATGGGCATATCTCCGCAGCCAGTAACAGCGCGCTGGCGCTGGCCAGCGGCGAGTATATCGCCCTGCTGGACCATGATGATCTGCTGCCGGAAAACGCCTTGTTTGACGTCGCGAAAGCGGCGCTGGCGCACCCTGATGCCGCCATGTTCTACAGCGATGAGGACAAAATTGACCCTGAGGGCGTGCGCTGCCACCCTTATTTCAAGCCGGACTGGAACCCGGATCTGTTCCTGTCGCAAAATATGTTCTCGCACCTTGGGGTCTATAAGCACAGCCTGATTAAAGAGATCGGCGGGTTCCGGCTGGGGGTGGAAGGGAGCCAGGATTACGATCTGGCTTTGCGTTGCATAGAGGTTGCCGGTCACCAGGCGGTGCACCATATCCCGAAAGTGCTTTACCACTGGCGGATTATCCCCGGCAGTACCGCTGCCGGCGGGGGCGAAAAACCTTATGCTTTCCTGGCCGCCATGCGTGTGGTCAAAGAGCATCTTGAGCGCTGCAACATCCGGGCGGAGGTAGATGAAGCGGTAGAGGGCATGTCGATGATGCGGGTGAAATATGCCCTGCCTGACGTGTTGCCGCTGGTGTCTATCATTATCCCGACCCGCAACGGCAAGCAGTTGGTGCAGCAGTGCATTGACAGCATTACGGAAAAAACCACGTATCCGAACTATGAAATCATCCTGGTGGATAACGGCAGTGATGATGCAGATGCGCTGGCCTATTTTGCCGCGCTTGATCAGCATGACAACATTACCGTATTGCGCGATGACCGCCCCTTCAACTATTCCGCCCTGAATAATGAGGCGGTAAATGTGGCCCGCGGTGAGCTGGTCTGCCTGCTCAATAATGATATTGAGGTGATTACGCCTGACTGGCTGGATGAAATGGTCAGCCATGCAGTGCGCCCTGAGATCGGCGCTGTGGGGGCCCGTTTATGGTATCCGAATGATACGTTGCAACATGGCGGCGTGATTCTGGGGATGGGCGGGGTAGCCGGGCATGTGCATTTAGGGATTACCCGTGATAACCCCGGTTACTTTGGCCGGGCCTGGCTGGTTCAGAACTATTCGGCAGTGACAGCCGCCTGTTTGTTGATCCGGAAGGAGATTTATACGGCGGTGGGCGGCCTGGAAGAGGAAAACCTGACCGTAGCCTTCAATGATGTCGATTTCTGTATCCGCGTGCGTGATGCGGGCTACCGTAATCTTTGGACACCTTTTGCTGAGCTGTATCACCACGAATCAGCGACGCGGGGCAATGACCTTGCGCCGGAAAAAATTGAGCGGTTCAAACGCGAAATTGCCTATATGGAACAGACTTATCAGCATGCGATGACGTGTGATCCGGCGTTTAACCCCAACTTTACACTGATGAATAATCACTTTGCCTTAGCATTCCCACCCCGAACCCCGACAGAATAAACAGGGTTAAAAAAGGGAGGTTTTTTACCTCCCTTTGTTCTTATTCAGGCTATATAAGATGTGGGTGTAATGCGGGTTGTCATGAAGAAAAATAACGCAGAAATAACAGGGCGGGTCGCCATTCTGCTCGGTACCTATAACGGTGCCGGGCATCTGGCTGATCAGCTGGACTCTTTCCGGGCGCAGACGTACCCGCACTGGGCGCTGTGGGCATCAGATGATGGGTCAACGGATGCCACCCCGGCAATAATTGAGCAGTTTCTCCGGCAGCCGGGCGTGAACGGGCAGTTGTTGTCCGGCCCGCGGCGGGGTTTTTGTGACAATTTCATGTCGATGGTGTGTCATCCGGCGATTGAGGCGGAGTATTATGCTTTTTCTGATCAGGATGATGTCTGGCTGGATGACAAGCTGAGCCGGGCAGTGGCCTGGCTGGAAACGGTCGACCCGGCGGTGCCGGCGCTGTATTGCTCCCGGACCCGGCTTACGGACAGTGAAGGCACGCCCACGGGGCTGTCGCCGGACTACCGTAAAGCGCCGGGGTTCGGCAATGCGCTGCTCCAGAACATTGCCAGCGGCAATACCATGGTCTTTAATCACCAGGCCCGGCGGCTGTTGCAAAAGGCACAAGGGACGCCGATGGTGGTGCATGACTGGTCGCTCTACCAGATTGTCAGCGGCTGCGGCGGCGCTATCCGGTTCGACCCGGCCCCCACCGTGCTCTACCGCCAGCACAGCAATAACCAGATTGGCAATGGAATGTCACCCCTCCGGCGTCTGCGTAACTTTATTGCCGCGCATAAGGGAAGGGCAGCCGGCTGGAATGACCGCAACTACCAGGTGCTGATGCGCGTGGCCGATGATCTCACCCCTGACAACGCCCGGCGGCTGGCGGCGTTCAGGCAGATCCGCCACAGTGGCTTGCTGGCGCGCCTGCGGTTATTTGCGGCCTCCGGCCTTTACCATCAGCAACCGGCAGGTATGCTGACTACGCTCACGTATGTGCTGCTCAACAGACTTTAATTTTGGTGTCTTTGGTGAAAATAATTGCTTCTCTGGTGCTGTATAAGCACCTGTATCAGGATGTTCAAGAAACGCTGACCTCGCTGTTCAATGAGGAGAGCATCGCTAAGGTGGTCATCGTGGATAACGGTGCCCACTGCGGCTGGCTCTCTACCCTGACCCATGAGAAGCTGGACGTCATCACGCTGCCCATCAACCGGGGTTTTGGGGCGGGCCATAATGCCGTGATTACGCGTTATCGCCAACAGGCAGAATTTATTCTGATCTGTAACCCGGATATCGCCTTTGCACAGGGCGAAGTGGACAAACTTTACGCCTTCAGCGTACGCCACCAGACCGGGTTGTCGATCCCGAAAGTGGTTTACCCGGACGGCAGCCTGCAACATGGCTGCAAATTGCTGCCCTCGCCCTACCAATTGCTGATCCGCCGGTTTATCTCGCGTTTTTCCAGCAATATCAATACGGAATACGAGCTGCGTAACGCCGATTACAGCCGGCCGTTTTTTGCGCCGTCGCTCTCCGGCTGCTTTATGCTGCTGAGCCGGCGTGCGCTGTCAGATGTCGGTGGGTTCGATACCCGCTTTTTCCTTTATCTGGAAGATGTGGATCTCTCACGCCGGGTTTGCCAGGCGCAGCACGTGGTGCGTTACTGCCCGGATGCGCTGGTGATCCATGAGTCCCAGCGCCGTTCTTACCGGGATGTCCGGTTCTTGCTGTTCCATATCACCTCCGCTATCCGCTATTTCAATAAGTGGGGTTGGTTCAGTGACCGGCAGCGTAAAAGTCTTAATCAGCGCTGCCTGGCAGAATTGCCGAACGCCAAATAACCGCAGCCGGCGGGGATTTAACAGGGCATCTGCGCATTGTTCACTAAAATTAAGCGTCTGCCCGCGCATTTTGCCCTGTATTTTTTCAATGTTACCGGTAAAGTAATCCGGCAGACCCGTAAGGCGGCAGGGAAGGGCGTGTGCCGGCAGCCAGGCGTTGTAAGAAGAATGTAATGGCTGTGATAGGTACACGGGCGCCTTTTCTCATGTACAATGCGGGTGTTCATCTGTGAGATCCGGCGCATTAAATCCCCTGATAACAGAGGGTTATGCAGTAATCGGGTTATCGTATATTTCAGACAGGAGTTGCTAATGTCCAAACAACAGATCGGCGTTGTCGGTATGGCGGTCATGGGCCGTAACCTCGCGCTTAACATCGAAAGCCGTGGTTATTCCGTTTCCATTTTTAACCGTTCAGGCGATAAGACCGATGAAGTCATCGCGGAGAACCCAGGCAAAAACCTGGTGCCTCACTACACGGTTGAAGAGTTTGTTGAGTCGCTGGAAAAACCGCGTCGCATCCTGCTGATGGTGAAGGCCGGCGAAGCAACCGACAAAACCATCGCCTCCCTGACCCCGCACCTGGATAAGGGTGACATCCTGATCGATGGCGGCAACACCTTCTATAAAGACACCATCCGCCGTAACCGCGAACTCTCTGAGCAAGGCTTCAACTTCATCGGCACCGGCGTTTCCGGCGGTGAAGAGGGCGCGCTGAAAGGCCCGTCCATCATGCCTGGCGGTCAGAAAGAAGCGTACGAACTGGTTGCCCCGATCCTCGAGCAGATCGCTGCCCGTGCTGAAGGCGAAGCCTGCGTGGCTTACATCGGTGCTGACGGCGCCGGCCACTATGTGAAAATGGTGCACAACGGCATCGAGTACGGCGACATGCAGCTGATTGCTGAAGCTTACTCCCTGCTGAAAAATGCCCTGAACCTGAGCAACGACGAGCTGGCGAAAACCTTCAGCGAGTGGAACGAAGGCGAACTGAGCAGCTACCTGATCGACATCACCAAAGATATCTTCACTAAGAAAGATGAAGAGGGTAACTACCTGGTGGATGTGATCCTGGACGAAGCCGCCAACAAAGGCACCGGGAAATGGACCAGCCAAAGCTCCCTGGATCTGGGCGAGCCGCTGACCCTGATCACCGAATCCGTGTTTGCACGCTACCTCTCCTCACTGAAAGAGCAGCGCGTTGCGGCCTCTAAAGTGCTGAGCGGCCCGGCGGTGAAAACCGTTGAAGGTGACAAAGCTGAGTTCATCGAGAAAGTGCGCCGTGCGCTCTACCTCGGCAAAATCGTCTCTTACGCGCAGGGCTTCTCTCAGCTCAAAGCCGCGTCTGACGAGAACAACTGGGATCTGAACTACGGCGAAATCGCCAAGATCTTCCGCGCCGGCTGCATCATCCGCGCCCAGTTCCTGCAGAAGATCACCGATGCCTACGCAGAAAACGCTGCTATCGCGAACCTGCTGCTGGCACCGTACTTCAAAAACATCGCTGACGAATACCAGCAGGCGCTGCGTGACGTTGTGGCTTACGCGGTGCAGAACGGCATCCCGACCCCGACCTTCTCTGCGGCCATCAGCTACTACGACAGCTACCGTTCTGCGGTACTGCCGGCGAACCTGATCCAGGCACAGCGTGACTACTTCGGCGCGCACACCTACAAGCGCATCGACAAAGACGGCGTGTTCCACACCGAGTGGCTGGACTAATCTCCGCCCCGGCGTCACCGCCATCCAGAAAAAAGCCGCCGGGTATCAGCCCGGCGGCTTTTTTTATGGCGCAACGTCAGCGGTTACTGGTGGCGCTGGCGCAGGTTGGCGATCACGTCGCTCAGGGAGAGATCCTGATCCTGCAACAGCACCAGCAGGTGATAGACCAGATCAGACGCCTCATTGGTCAGCTCGTTGCGGTCATGCACCGTGGCAGCCAGGGCCGTCTCCACGCCTTCTTCCCCGACTTTCTGGGCGATGCGTTTGGTGCCGCTGGCATACAGGCTGGCGGTGTAGGAGCTGGCCGGGTCGGCGGTTTTGCGCTCAGCCAGCAGCTGCTCAAGCTGGTAGAGGAAGCCCCAGTCGCTGGCGGCCGGGCTGAAACAGCTGGAGGTGCCGAGGTGGCAGGTCGGGCCGATTGGGTTGGCCAGCACCAGCAGGGTGTCGTGGTCACAATCCGCAGTGATGCTGACGACTTTCAGGAAATGGCCGGAGCTTTCGCCTTTGGTCCACAGCCGCTGTTTGGTGCGGGAGAAAAAGGTCACGTTGCCGCTCAGCTCAGTGGCTTCCAGCGCCGCCGGGGACATGTAACCCAGCATCAGCACCTCGCCGGACACGGCGTGCTGGATGATGGCCGGCATCAGGTTGTCGGTTTTTGCCCAGTCAAGCTGGGCCTTTTGCTGTTCAGTTAACACAGTCGGATCTCCACGCCGTTCTCAGCCAGGTAGGTTTTCAGCTCGCCGATATTGATAATTTGTTTATGGAACACCGAGGCCGCCAGCGCGCCGTCCACCCCGGCGACCTTAAAGGCGGCCAGGAAGTGTTCCATCGTCCCGGCGCCGCCGGAGGCGATCAGCGGCACATGGCAGGCGTCCCGCACCAGCTTCAGCTGGGTCAGATCATAGCCGTTGCGCACGCCGTCCTGGTTCATCATGTTCAGTACAATCTCGCCTGCGCCGCGTGCCTGCACCTCTTTCACCCAGTCCAGCGTCTGCCAGGTGGTGACTTTGGTGCGGCTCTCGTCACCGGTGTACTGGTTGACGTGGTAGAGGCCGGTGTCGGCGTCAAACCAGGTATCGATGCCGATCACAATGCACTGCACACCGAAGCGGTCGGCCAGCCGGGTGATCAGCGACGGGTCCGCCAGGGCCGGGGAGTTGATCGAAATCTTATCCGCGCCGAACGACAGGATCTGCGCCGCGTCGTCGGCGGTTTTGATGCCGCCCGCCACGCAGAACGGGATGTCGATCACTTCCGCCACCCGCGCCACCCAGCTTTTATCCACTACCCGGCCGTCTGACGAGGCGGTGATGTCATAAAACACCAGCTCGTCCGCGCCTTCCTGTGCGTAGCGCTGCGCCAGCGGCACGATGTCACCGATGATCTCATGGTTGCGGAACTGCACGCCCTTGACCACCTGGCCGTCTTTTACATCGAGACAGGGAATTATCCGTTTTGCCAGCATGCGATCGCCTCTTTCACGTTGAATTTACCTTCCAGCAGGGCACGCCCCACAATCACACCCTGTACGCCGCTGTCGCGCAGGGCCGCGATGTCGTCCAGGTTGCCGATGCCGCCGGAAGCCTGAAACGCCACCTGCGGGTAACGGCGGCTGACGTCGCGGTAAAGGGCCACGTTGGAGCCGGCCAGCGTGCCGTCACGCGAAATATCGGTACAGAGCACATGTTTCAGGCCAAACGGCAGGTACGCCTCCACCAGCTGTTCCAGCGTGGCGTCGGAGTTCTCCTGCCAGCCGCTCACGGCCACCTGTTTGGTGCCGGCTGCATCAATGCGCACATCCAGGGCCAGCACCAGCGCGTCCGCGCCGAAGCGCTCAAACCAGCCCTGCACGGTTTTTTGTTCTTTCACGGCGGTGGAGCCCACCACCACGCGGGCTGCGCCGGCGGCCAGCAGCGCCTCAACATCCTGCTCAGTGCGGATACCGCCGCCGACCTGTACCGGCACGCTGACCCCGGCCAGCAGGCTGCGCAGCAGCGGGATCTGGCGCGCGGCAGGGTCTTTCGCGCCGGTAAGATCCACCAGGTGCAGCACCTGCGCCCCTTGTTGCTGATAATCCTGCAAACGCGGCAGCGGGGTGTTGCCGTAGTCGCGCTGCTGGCCATAGTCGCCCTGATGCAGCCGGACGACGCTGCCGTCGATCAGATCCAATGCGGGAATAATCATGCTGCTCACATCTCCAGAAAGTTTTTCAGCAGTTGCGCGCCCGCGGCACCGGAGCGCTCGGGGTGAAACTGCACGCCGAAGAAGTTGTCTTTGGCGACGGCGGCGGTGAAAGGTTCGCCGTAATTGGCCTGAGCGATGGTATCGGTGCATACGGGCATGGCGTATCCGTGGACAAAATAGAAGTAGGCATCATCAGCAATGCCGCGGAACAGGTGGCTGTCAGCGTTGGCCGTCACCTGGTTCCAGCCCATGTGCGGCAGCGGCAGGCCGCGATCTTCCATTTTGATGACCGGCGTATCAATAATGCCCAGCGTCGGCACGCCGCCGTTCTCCTCACTGGAGGAGGCCAGCAGCTGCATACCCAGGCAGATGCCGAGCACCGGCTGGGTGCAGGCTTTGATCAGGTCGATCAGGTCACGCTGTTCGAGCTGATCCATCGCTGCCTGCGCGGTGCCCACGCCGGGCAGGAACAGCTTGTCTGCGCGCAGCACCACGTCGGCATCACGGCTCACCACAGGCTGGTAGCCCAGCCGCTGGATGGCGTAATTCACCGAAGAGAGGTTGGCGCAACCGGTATCCAGAATCACCACGTTCATCACAGCACTCCTTTTGAGCTCGGCAGGGTGTTGCCGTCCACCTTGATTGCCTGGCGCAGGGTACGGCCAAAGGCTTTGAACAGGCTCTCCACACGGTGGTGATCGTTCTTGCCTTTGGTTTTCAGGTGCAGGGTGCAGGCCATTGCATACGAGAGCGAGCGGAAGAAGTGCTCCACCATCTCGGTGCTGAGGTCGCCCACGCGTTGGTAGCTGAACTCCGCCTTGAATTCCAGGTGCGGGCGGCCGGAGATGTCCAGCGCACAGCTGGCTTTGCACTCGTCCATCGGCAGGACGAAGCCGAAACGGCCGATGCCGCGCTTGTCACCCAGGGCTTTGTTCAGCGCCTCGCCGAGCGCCAGCGCGGTGTCTTCCACCGTGTGGTGATCGTCGATGTAGAGATCGCCGTTGACGTCAATATTCATGCGGAAACCGCCGTGGGTGGCGATCTGGTCAAGCATATGGTCAAAGAAGCCGACGCCGGTTTTGATCTTGCTGTCGCCTTCACGGTCCAGCCAGACATCCACCTCGATGGCGGTTTCACGCGTCACGCGTTTGACCTGGGCGTGGCGGTCGCGCTGGGTCAGCTGTTGCTCAATCGCTTTCCAGTTCAGCGCGTCGCGCTGGTAGCGCAACCCGACGATGCCCATGTTCTGCGCCAGCACCATGTCCGTCTCGCGATCGCCGATCACATAACTGTTGGCGGTGTTCATCACGCCGCTCTCCAGATAGGCGGCCACCAGCGCGGTGCGCGGCTTGCGGCAGGCGCAGTGGTCTGACGGCAGGTGCGGGCAGATCAGCGTCTCATCGAAATGGATGCCCTGTGAGGTCAGGATCTGCATCATCAGGTTATGCGGCGGATCAAAATCTTCCTGCGGGAAGCTGTCGGTGCCGAGGCCATCCTGGTTGGTGATCATCACCAGCCGGTAGCCTGCCGCCTGAAGCGCCAGCAGCGCCGGGATCACATCCGGCTCCAGCGCCAGCTTATCCAGCCGGTCAACCTGGAAATCCTCCGGCGGCTCGGCAATCATCGTACCGTCACGGTCAATAAACAAAAACTTCTCGCTCACATCGGCTCCTTGCTGGGGCTGTTAAGGGGGGCGGCCGCGGCCGGCAGCGCGCGCAGGGCGTCAATCACCCGGCGGCACTCGTCCGGGGTGCCGACCGTGATGCGCAGGCATCCGGCCAGTCCCGGCTGTTTGTTCTGGTCACGCAGGATAATGCCCTGATCCCATAAGGATTTAAATACCGTGGCGGAATCGGTGAAGCGGGCCAGCACATAGTTGCTCTCGCTGGCAAACACCTGTTCCACGCCGTCGCACTGTTGCAGTGCCTGCACCAGCCAGGCGCGGCTCTCCAGTATGCCGGCCACGTGGGCGCGCATTGCCGCGATGCCTTGCCCGCTCAGCGCCTGCGCGGCGATGTCCGCCACCGGGGTGGAGAGCGGGTACGGGGCGATCACTTTCAGCAACAGCGTAATCAACGCCTCATTCGCCAGCGTGAAGCCGCAACGCAGCCCGGCCAGCGCAAAGGCTTTGGAGAGCGTGCGCAGCACGGCCAGGTGCGGGTACTCGGCCAGCCAGCCGGTCACGCTGGCCTGTGGGCAGAACTCAATATAGGCTTCGTCGATGGCGACGATCGCCCGGCCGCGCGTCATCTCCAGCACTTCGCGGAGCGTGGCCGGGTCAATCAGGTTGCCGGTCGGGTTATTCGGGCTACAGATATAGACCAGTTTGACGCCGTCGAGGCTCTGCGCAATCGCCGGCAGGTCAAGCTGCCAGTCGCGTCTGGCGGGCACGGTGCGGCGCTCAACGCCAAAGGTTTCAGCGCTGACGCCATACATGCCGTACGTCGGCGGGCAGTAGAGCACGGCATCCCGGCCCGGCTCGCAGAAGGCGCGGATCAGCAGCTCAATGCCCTCATCCGCCCCGCGGCTCACCAGCACCTGCTCCGGCCGCAGCCCGGCATAGGCCGCGTAACGGGTGATCACCTGTTTCGGCTGGCACTCCGGGTAGCGGTTAAACGTCTGGGCGGTCAGCTCAAAATGCGGCGCTTGTGGGTATTCATTGGCATTCAGCCAGACATCACCGTTGCCGCCGAGGCGGCGGGCGGACTGGTAAGGCGTCAGTTCCCGCACATTGGCGCGGGCCAGCGCGCTGATGTCGTCACGATCGGTCATTGTTGTTTCTCCCGGAGGGCGGCCACGCGCAGGGTCACGGCGTTTTTGTGGGCGGTCAGCTGCTCCGCCTGGGCCAGTGTTTCAATGGTTGGCGCGAGTTGCAGCAGCCCCTGCGGGGTCAGTTTCTGCACCGTCATCCGTTTCTGGAAATCCGCCAGCCCGAGGCTGGAGTGGGTCGCGGTGTAGCCGTAGGTCGGCAGCACGTGGTTGGTGCCGGAGGCGTAATCGCCCGCGGACTCCGGCGACCAGTCGCCGAGGAACACCGACCCGGCGCTGGTGATGCTGTCAACCAGCGCATCCGGGTCGCGGGTTTGCAGGATCAGGTGCTCCGGCCCGTAACGGTTGCTGATTTCCACGCACTGCGCCAGATCACGCGCCACAATCAAGCGGCTTTCGGCCAGCGCCTGGCGGGCAATCTCACTGCGGGAGAGCGTCGCGAGTTGCTCTTCTACCGCCTTGGCCACCGCCTCTGCCAGGGCGCGATCCGGCGTCAGCAGCACCACCTGGGAATCGGGGCCGTGCTCCGCCTGTGACAGCAAATCCGAGGCGACAAACGCCGGGGTCGCGCCGCTGTCGGCAATCACCAGCACTTCAGACGGCCCGGCCGGCATGTCGATGGCCGCGCCGTCGAGTTGCTGGCTTACCTGGCGTTTCGCTTCGGTCACATAGGCATTGCCCGGCCCGAAGATTTTATTCACTTTCGGCACGCTGCCGGTGCCGAACGCCATCGCGGCAATCGCCTGCGCGCCGCCGATCTGGAACACTTCCTGAATCCCGCACAGCTGGGCCGCGTAAAGGATCTCATCGGCAATCGGCGGCGGGGAGCAGAGCACCACGCGGCGGCAACCGGCAATACGTGACGGCGTGCCGAGCATCAGCACCGTGGAGGGCAGGGGCGCGGAGCCGCCGGGAATATAGAGGCCCACGGCGTCAATCGGGCGGGTCACTTGCTGGCAGCGCACGCCCGGCTGGGTTTCCACATCCACCACCGGCAGTTTCTGCGCGTTGTGGAAGGTTTCGATATTACGCACGGCCACGGCCATCGCCTGTTTCACGTCATCACCCAGGCGGGCGGCGGCGGCCGTGATCTCGTCGTCGCTGACGCGGATCGCGTCAATCGACACTTTGTCGAACTGGGCGCTGAAGTCGCGCAGCGCGGCATCGCCTTCCTGCCTGACCCGGCTTAAGATCGTCTGGACGGCCTCGGTGATCCGCGCCGAGGCGGACACCGCCGGGCGGGTCAGCAACGCCTGCTGTTCGGCGGCGCTGCACTGTTGCCAGTCAATAATCTGATCGAATGCGCGCATGGTTACTCCATCATCTTCTCAATCGGCAGCACCAGAATCGAACTGGCACCCAGGGCTTTCAGCTTCTCCATGGTTTCCCAGAACAGGGTTTCACTGCTGACCATGTGCATCGCCACGCGGTTCTGGTCACCGGCCAGCGGCAGGATGGTCGGGCGCTCCGCCCCCGGCAGCAGGGCGATCACCTCTTCCAGCCGCTCGCTCGGCGCGTGCATCATGATGTATTTGGATTCACGCGCCTGGATCACGCCGTGGATACGGGTCATCAGCCGGTCAATCAGCAGCTGTTTCTCCTGCGGCATTTCGCCGTCGCGCTGGATCAAACAGGCTTTGGAGCGGTAAATCACCTCGACTTCACGCAGGCCGTTGGCCTCAAGCGTGGCACCGGTGGAAACCAGATCGCAAATCGCATCCGCCAGGCCGGCACGCGGGGCCACTTCCACCGAGCCGTTCAGCAGGCAGGCTTTGAACGCCACACCCTGTTTGTCTAAGTATTGCTTAAGAATGTGCGGGTAAGAGGTGGCAATGCGGGCATTCTGCAAACTGCGCGGGCCGGTGTAATCGAAATCCAGCGCGGCAGCCAGTGACAGGCGGCACCCACCGAAGTCCAGGCGGCGCAGGGTGGTGTAGCGCGGGTCTTCGCCCTGGGCGCGGCGGCTGAGCAGCTCCTCTTCCAGCACGTTCTCGCCGATGATGCCGAGATCCACCACGCCATCCATGACCAGGCCGGGGATGTCATCATCCCGCACGCGCAGGATGTCGATCGGCATATTCTCTGCGAACGCAATCAGGCGCTGTTGTTGCAGGTTGATTTTGATCCCGCAGCGCGCCAGCAGCTCCTGTGACTCCTCGCTCAGGCGACCCGATTTCTGCATGGCTATCCGTAAACGTGTTTTATCCAACATGGTGACGCCCTCTTACCCGTAATAGTGATGTAAAAAAATTCTTTCTGATGAAGGGGTTAAAAAAAAAGCCCCCGGAAGAATCTTCCGGGGGCTTTTCTGTCGCGTTCTGCCGCCACTGGAAGATTCGTTAAACGTCTTCCAGCACACATCGCCTGAAAGACTAGTCAGGGTGATGGTGATGATGGTGGTTGAACTGAACGCGATTCATAATTTTTCTCGTCTGTTTGGGTTAACCGGCGCACAGGCCGATTCAGATTTAACTGTTGATTAACCTAAACCATCATCACGGCGTCACGCAACCTTTTTTTAGCTGGATGATTTATTTTCATTCCGGCCGCTTATTCATCACTGAGGGGAATAGAATAGGCGGAAGGTATTGCTATGCGCCGCTCTCAGGCCAGTCCTATTGTCGGCAGGGGCCGGGCGGCGTAGCGTGGCAATGAGAAACAGGCCACCGCAGGAGAAGAAAGATGGAAAATGTGGCGATAAACAAGGTCGCAATTGTCGGCTTAGGCTGGCTGGGGATGCCGCTGGCGCTGGCACTGACCGCCCAGGGGATGCAGGTCGTCGGCAGCAAAACCACACCTGACGGGGTGGATGCGGCGCGCATGGCCGGGATCGACTGTTACCCGCTGGAGATTACACCGGAAATGGCGGGGGATGCAGAGGATCTGGCGCAGCTGCTGGAGGTGGACGCGCTGGTGATCACCCTGCCGGCACGCCGCACGCCGGAGGGCAGCCGCCTCTACCTGCAAGCCGTACAGTTGCTGGTGGACAGCGCGCTGGCGCATCAGGTGAAACGGATTATCGTGACCAGTTCCACCGCAGTGTATGGTGACCAGCCGCGGGAAGTGGATGAAGAGAGCCCGCTCGACCCGGTGACTCACAGCGGCCGCGCGCTGGCGGAGCTGGAAGTCTGGCTGCACCGGTTGCCCAATATTGCGGTGGATATTCTGCGCCTCGGCGGGCTGGTGGGGCAGGACCGCCACCCAGGGCGTTTCCTGGCCGGGAAGAGCGGCATTAAAAACGGTTCGCATGGCGTAAACCTGGTGCATCAGGATGACGTGATCGCTGCGATCCAGTTGCTGCTCCGCCGGCCGGACGGCAACCGCACCTATAACCTCTGCGCGCCGCAGCACCCGCAGAAGCAGGTGTTTTACCGCAGTGCTGCAAAACGGCTGGGGCTGACACCGCCGCAGTTCGATGCCGACGACGGCAGTGCCGGAAAGATTGTAGACGGCAGCCGCATCTGCCGCGATCTCGGTTTTACCTATCAGTTCCCTGACCCAGACCGGATGCCGGTCAGCTGATCACCCCCACCGACAAACAGGGCAACCCGCGGGTTGCCCTGACATTTCCCCTGTCGCCTTTCTGCTTATGTCCATCCCCGTCCCCTTGTGAGCCGCGGGTGTGCGCCCGGCCCGCCGTGTCCTCGCGTCGTTCCTGGCCTGCTTACCGGCAACCGCCGCCGTGTTTATCAGCAATAGCCCCTGTACAGCCCCTCAGCACAGGGCGGGTGAGGGCAGACCCCACTCAATAAAGGTGAGGGCAGTCACACAATAAAAGATGACGTAAAAATGTCGGGACTGTTAAGAAAGTGTAAATATGAAGAAATAGAAAGAGGAATCCGCCCTTTTTTATTTTTTTTCTCATTTAACGCTAAAGCTTTTTTAATTAATGCCGATAAAAGGTATGCCACGTATTAAATAATATCCATTCGCATCTATTAAATCCTTTTTGCCTGTCCTGCCCTCCGGCCGGGAGGCATCTTATCGTCCCAGACACATTTTTTTACGTTTCCTGTCTTGTTGCCGCCAACCAAAAGTTGTTCTTAACCTTCCCCGTACATTTGTACAAAAAACAACCTGTTTATCCCCACGCCTTAACCTAAATTATCAGGTTAAATCCTAGGCGATTGATTCGATTCAGCTTCCTGCCAATTTCGTTAAATCAGCACGCGATGCTGTGAATTTGCGCTAATACCAGCATGAAACGCTGCTGATTCCGCTTTCTTATTCACAAGTTCGAAATGATCTCAAAAAGGGCAGATATTTGCCTTTAAAGCGGGTGTTTTTAGCCAGATTTTTACATTGGCATGATTTTTAAACTGCATTTTTATGACCTAAACGAAACTTTTACGCTTTTCGGGCTAATATTTATTTTATTTTTGTGACTTACATCACACTTTTTCGAAAATTCTTACCCGCCTCCGTTGTGCAGCTACCGCCATCAAGAGTAGAGTTGCGCCAATTAGGAATAATCCTAAGAAAGTGTGTAAAAGCGTTTCAAAGGCGAAACAGTTTCAGTACGAAAATGTCTCTTAAAAACGTTAGATTTCTTTGACCAAACCATCGGTTTTGACGCTGTCAAGCGTTTTTTTCTGTATACCAGGAACACGAATTTGGCCGGTTACGGCGCAATTACCAGGGTCAGTCTTGGGAATTTACCTGAGGCGTGAAATATACTTTTTAGCTGTTTATGTTAAGAAACATAATCAGCCAGGCGGGGTTACTGAGTATGTCCGAATTACTCAAACATATTTATGACATTAACTTGTCGTATCTGCTTTTAGCACAGCGTTTAATCAATGACGAAAAAGATGCAGCCATGTTCCGGCTGGGAATTGATGAGGCCATGGCAGATGCATTGGCGCAGCTAACCCTGCCGCAGATGGTCAAGCTGGCGGAAACCAACCAACTGCTTTGTCAGTTCCGTTTTGACGACCACAAATCGATTGAGCGCCTGACCCAGGCCTCACGCGTGGACGACCTCCAGCAGATCCATACCGGTATCCTGCTCTCCAGCAATATGCTGAAAAACCAGGCACAGGCGGATTCCGCCGCCGCAGCGCAAAAGAAAAGGGCAATGTGATGAGCGAGAAAAGCATTGTTCAGGAAGCCAAAGATATCCACCTGGCGATGGAGCTGATCACCCTCGGTGCGCGCCTGCAGATGCTGGAGAGTGAAACCCAGCTCAGCCGCGGCCGCCTGATCAAACTCTATAAAGAGTTGCGCGGCAGCCCGCCGCCGAAAGGGATGCTGCCGTTTTCGACCGACTGGTTCATGACCTGGGAACAGAATATCCACTCGTCGATGTTCTATAACATCTACCTGTTCCTGACGCAGAAAGGGCGTTGCAACGGCGTGGAAGCGGTGATCAAAGCCTACCGCCTCTACCTGGAGCAGTGCCCGCAACAGGCGGGTGAAGCCCCGGTGCTGGCGCTGACCCGCGCCTGGACGCTGGTGCGTTTTGTGGACAGCGGCATGTTGCAGATGTCCGGTTGCACCTGTTGCAGCGGCGCGTTTATCACCCATGCGCACCATCCGGCCAACACCTTTGTGTGCAGCCTGTGCCAGCCGCCGTCCCGCGCAGTAAAAAGACGTAAACTTTCGCCGCAAATGGCCGATATAACTCCTCAAACGCTGGACGAACAGGTCAAGCGCGCAGTTTGAGCGGAATAACGGCAACCTACTGAATTGGGGCCGGCAACAGGCCGGCCCGGTTCAGCAAGCACCACCCCCCCGATGTTCCGTGTCCGTGGCGTACGCCCGGCCTCTCCCGCTGTGCGCAACACCCCGCCTTTCCAACCACTTTATTAAGGAATCATCGTGTTAGTTATCATAGGTTACATCCTGGTATTAGGCGCCGTCCTGGGCGGCTACATGATGGTCGGTGGTGAACTCGGCGCGCTCTATCAACCCTCTGAGCTGGTCATCATCGGCGGCGCGGCCGTGGGCGCCTTCTTCGTGGGCAACAACGGCAAGTCGATCAAGGCCACCATGCGCGCGCTGCCGAAGCTGATGCGCGGCTCGAAATACAACAAAGCAGTCTACATGGATGTGATGGGCCTGCTTTACCGCCTGCTGGCCAAATCGCGCCAGCAAGGCATGTTGTCACTGGAGCGCGATATCGACTCCCCACCGGACAGCGAAATTTTCTCTAATTATCCGCGCATTCTGGCCGATAAAGTGCTGATGGAATACATCACCGACTATCTGCGCCTGATGGTGAGCGGCAACATGAACTCCCATGAAATCGAAGCGCTGATGGACGAAGAGATCGAAACCTTCGAACACGAGAGCGAAGTGCCGGCAGGCAGCCTGTCGATGATCGGTGACTCGCTGCCGGCGTTCGGCATCGTGGCGGCGGTGATGGGCGTGGTACACGCACTGGCCTCGGCGGATCGCCCGGCGGCGGAGCTGGGTGAGCTGATTGCCCACGCGATGGTCGGGACTTTCCTCGGCATCCTGCTGGCGTACGGTTTCATCTCGCCGCTGGCCTCAGTGCTGCGCCAGAAATGTGCCGAAAACGTCAAAATGATGCAGTGCATCAAAGTGACGTTGCTGTCGAGCATTAACGGTTATGCGCCGCAGATTGCGGTGGAGTTCGGCCGTAAGACCCTTTACACCAGCGAGCGCCCGTCCTTCGTTGAGCTGGAAGAACACGTGCGCAAAACCAAATCCCCGGCTGGTCAGACAGCGGAAGAGAAGGCATGAAACAGCAAAATCACCCGGTGATCGTGGTTAAAAAGAAGAAAGCCAAGCATGGCGGCGGCCACCACGGGGGATCATGGAAGATCGCATACGCTGACTTTATGACGGCGATGATGGCGTTCTTCCTGGTGATGTGGCTGATCTCCATCGCCAGCCCGAAAGAGCTGACGCAGATCGCCGAATATTTCCGCACGCCGCTGAAGGTCGCCATTACCGGCGGCCAGCGCAGCAGCGACAGCGAAAGCCCGATCCCCGGCGGCGGTGATGACCCGACGCGTCAGGAGGGCGAAGTGCATAAATCGACGCCGAACCACGCCGAGCAGATCGCCGAGAACGCGAAACTCGAGAAACTGCATGAGGACCTCGACCAGTTGCTGGAGTCCGATCCGCGCCTGCGCGCCCTGCGCCCGCACCTGCTGATCACGCTGACGGAAGAGGGGCTGCGCATCCAGATCATCGACAGCCAGAACCGGCCGATGTTCCGCACCGGCAGCGCGCAGGTGGAGCCGTACATGCGTGACATCCTGCGCGCCATTGCGCCGATTCTGGATCACTTCCCGAATAAAATCAGCCTGGCCGGGCACACCGATGACCTGCCGTACGTCACCGGGGAGCGCGGCTACAGCAACTGGGAACTCTCGGCAGACCGCGCCAACGCCAGCCGCCGTGAGCTGGTGTATGGCGGCCTCACCGAGGGCAAAGTGCTGCGGGTGATGGGGCTGGGCTCCACCATGCAGCTTAAGGATCACCAGGCCGATGACGCCATCAACCGCCGTATCAGCATCCTGGTGCTGAATAAAGAGGCGCAGGCGCACATCGAGCGTGAAAACAGCGAAAGCGCGGCGGTGGCCATCAGCCAGCCCGACGTGCTGAAAACCCTGGTTCCGGCCGGTCAGGGCGACGCGGCGGCACCGTCCGCGCCGGCTGACCCGGCAACGGGCCAACCGTCTGCGGCAGCGGCGCCGGCGACGCCCGCCGATGCCGCACCGGCTCAACAACCGACTCAACAACCGACCCCGGTAGCGGCCCCTGTGCCGGCGGCCACTCAGGCAGCGCGGCCTACCGCCGCGCTGCCGGCCGCACCGGACAGCCAGGCTGCACCGGGCAGCCGCGACTCACAGCAGAGGTGACACCGTGAGCATGGATATCAGTGATTTTTATCAGACGTTTTTCGACGAAGCGGATGAATTGCTGGCGGATATGGAGCAGCACCTGCTGCTGCTTGACCCGCACAGCCCGGACATCGAACAGCTCAACGCGATTTTCCGCGCGGCGCACTCGATAAAGGGCGGGGCAGCAACCTTTGGTTTTTCAATCTTGCAGGAGACAACCCACCTGCTGGAAAACCTGCTGGACGGCGCGCGCCGCAGTGAAATGCAGCTCAGCACCGAGATCATCAACCTGTTTTTGGAAACCAAAGATATTATGCAGGAGCAGCTGGACGCCTATAAATCCTCCCAGGAACCGGACGCAGAGAGCTTTACCTATATCTGCGCCGCCCTGCGCCAGCTGGCGCTGGAAGCACAGGGCGGGGAGGCTGCGGCCGCCCCTGCCGCGGCACCGGCTGCCGCCGCACCCGCCGCAACACCAGCTACCCCGGCCGCAACCCCTGCCGCCGGCGGCGGTTTGCAGATCCGCCTCAGCGGGCTGAAGCCGCAGGAGATCCCGCTGATGCTCGAGGAGCTGGGCAACCTCGGCGAGGTGACCCAGCCGCAACAGACCGACAGCACGCTGGACGTCACCCTGGTGACCTCCGTGGGCGCGGATGACATCAGCGCGGTGCTCTGCTTCGTACTGGAACCGGAACAGATCAGCATCAGCCAGGCGGCCGCTACTGTGGCCCCGGCGGCCGCAGTGAGCGCCCCGGCGGCCGGGGCCACGGCAGCGCCGGCCCCCGCCCCGGTAGCGCCGGCGGCAGCCAAAGCCGAGGCGCCGAAAGCGCCGAAAGCGGCCAAAGCCGCAGAATCTACCAGCATCCGCGTGGCCGTGGAGAAGGTGGACCAGCTGATTAACCTGGTCGGTGAGCTGGTGATTACCCAGTCGATGCTGGCGCAGCGCTCCGGCACCCTGGACCCGGTCAACCACGGCGACCTGCTGAACAGCATGGGGCAGTTGCAGCGCAACGCCCGCGATCTGCAGGAATCGGTGATGTCTATCCGTATGATGCCGATGGAATATGTGTTCAGTCGCTTCCCGCGCCTGGTGCGCGATCTCGCCAGCAAACTGAACAAGCAGGTGGAGCTCACCTTGCAGGGCAGCTCCACGGAGCTGGACAAGAGCCTGATTGAACGCATTATCGATCCGCTCACCCACCTGGTGCGCAACAGCCTCGACCACGGCATCGAAAACGCCGCGACCCGCGAGGCCAACGGCAAAAACCCGGTCGGCAACCTGATCCTCTCCGCAGAGCACCAGGGCGGCAATATCTGCATCGAGGTTATCGATGACGGTGCCGGGCTGAACCGTGAGCGTATCCTGGCGAAAGCGGCCTCTTCGGGGCTGCCGGTCAGCGAGAGCATGACGGATGAAGAAGTCGGGATGCTGATTTTCGCCCCAGGCTTCTCCACCGCAGAACAGGTCACCGACGTGTCCGGCCGTGGGGTCGGGATGGACGTAGTGAAACGGAACATCCAGGAGATGGGCGGCCATGTGGAGATCCACTCCCAGCAGGGCAAAGGCACCACCATCCGCATTCTGCTGCCGCTGACGCTGGCGATCCTGGACGGCATGTCCGTGAAGGTCGGGCAGGAAGTCTTCATTCTGCCGCTCAACGCGGTGATGGAGTCCCTGCAACCGCTGGCAGAAGATCTGCACCCGCTGGCCGGGGGCGAGCGCGTGTTGCAGGTGCGCGGCGAATACCTGCCGCTGGTGGAGCTGTTCCGGGTATTTGACGTGGCAGAGGCCCGCACCGAGGCCACGCAGGGCATTGTGGTGATCCTGCAAAGCGCCGGTCGCCGCTACGCCCTGTTGGTTGATCAGCTGATCGGCCAGCATCAGGTGGTGGTGAAAAACCTGGAAAGCAACTACCGCAAGGTGCCGGGCATCTCCGCCGCCACCATTCTGGGCGACGGCAGCGTGGCGCTGATCGTTGATGTCTCCGCGCTTCAGGCGCTGAACCGTGAAAAACGGGTATCGGGTGTGGCCGCCTGAGGCCGCCCATTATCTAGAGCCGCATAACGAGTAGGGTAACTAACATGGCAGGACTGGCAACTGTGACAAAACTGGCGGGCGAAACGGTAGGACAGGAGTTCCTGATCTTTACGCTGGGTGACGAGGAGTACGGGATTGATATCCTCAAGGTGCAGGAGATCCGCGGTTACGATCAGGTAACGCGCATCGCCAACACCCCCTCCTTTATTAAAGGCGTCACCAACCTGCGCGGCGTGATTGTGCCGATCATCGATCTGCGGGTGAAATTTGCCCAGCAGGGCGTCGAGTACAATGACAACACCGTGGTGATCGTGCTCAATTTTGAGCAGCGTGTGGTAGGCATCGTGGTGGACGGCGTCTCTGACGTGCTGTCACTCACCACGGAGCAGATCCGCCCGGCACCGGAATTTGCGGTGACGCTGGCAACGGAATACCTCACCGGCCTCGGCTCCCTCGGCGAGCGGATGCTGATCCTGGTGGACATCGAAAAGCTGCTCAGCAGCGAAGAGATGGCCCTGATGGAAGTGGTCGCCAAAGCCTGATGAAAAACCCCTTTTCCCACGGGAAAAGGGGTTTTTTTCTCTGACAATATTGTCTTATCCGCCGCATCCTCTATTATCCTGTGCGTTATTCCCCCTGATTCTTATTTCTTCCTGTTTTTTTCTCAAAGCAATCACCATTAAAATTATTAATAATCCCCGCTATTTATTTTTTAATAAGTCATTTTGTATTCACTTTTAATTGTGAAGTGAAATAGCACTATTTACTATCCACGCCTGCATAAGGTGACTGTGCCATTTGGCACAGTCCGGCGTGTTTTGAAAATATAAGGAAATAATAATGCTGTCGATAAAGAAAAGTCTGCTCTGCCTGGCGGTGTCTGCCCTGTTGATGACCACGGGGGCCGCCGCAGATCCGGGCCAGGGCCAGGGAAAAATTACGTTCAAAGGCGTGGTTATCAATGCGCCGTGTTCTGTGGATCCGGAGAGTGTGGATCTCCAGGTCTCTCTGGGTGAAGTCTCTGATAAGGCACTGGCCACCGGCGTCTCTGCTGCCGTGCCGGTCAACATCCAGCTGAATGATTGCGTGCTGGGCGGCGAAACCCCTGTTACCAAAGTAAAAGTGAAATTCGAGAGCACGAACGTTACCGCAGAAAATACCGACCTGCTGGCTAACCTGCACGCGGGCGGCGCACAGCATGTGGGTGTACGGCTGATGCAGGAAAACGAACAGCATATCGGCATCGGCTCCACGGTTGAGGTGCCTTTGGTCGGGACCAACAAAACCCAGATCCTGAAATTCAAAGCCCATATGGAACCGGTGGGCGGCGCCCCGACACCGGGTGATGTAGAAGCGTCCGCGCATTACGTCCTCGAATATCTCTGATTGCCGCTTTACGGCGTTACGCCGTTTATTGCCACCGCCGGGGTAACCCCCGGCGTTTATTTCCTGCCGATCAACCAGATTATTATGCCGTTAATCAGTTTGTCTGTCAGAACAGGGATAATAAGCACGTTCCTGCCGCTGCTTATTCTCTCTTTTCCGCTGAGCGCCACTGAATTTAATCTCCATGCCCTGGACGCTGACGCGCGCCATAATATCGACCTGGCGGCATTTGCCGACCCCGGCAGCATGATGGCGGGGGAATATTTGGTCAACGTCACGGTCAACGGCCAGCCCCTGCCTGACCCGGTGCTGCTGGCCTGGCGTGCCGCCCCGCAGGCCATCGGGCCGCAACCCTGTATTCCTGACACCCTGGCTGACGCCCTGGGCCTGCAACCGGCGATCCGCCGTACGTTGCCGCTGGTGCAGGGCTGCGTCTCTTTTGCCGCCCAGCCCGGTATCACTTTCACCCTCGATCGCGCCAGCCAGACGCTGGCCATTACCGTGCCGCAGGCGTGGCTGGCCTATACCGACCGCCAGGGCGTGCCGCGCGCCCTGTGGCACCACGGCATCAGCGGCGCTTTTCTTGACTACAACCTGTTTGCCGCCCATTACGCGCCGCAGCAGGGCGGGGCGCGCAACACTCTTGATGCCTACGGCACCGCCGGGGTCAACCTCGGGGCCTGGCGGTTACGCAGCGATCTGCACTACTTTACCGGTGATGATGCCGGAGACGAGGACCACCGCCTCAGCCCGTCGCGCCTCTATGCCTTCCGCCCGCTGCCGTCAGTCAACGGCAAACTCACCCTGGGCGAAACCGATCTTCACTCCGATATTTTCGACGGCTTCGCGTTCACCGGCGCTGCGCTGGAGAGCGACGAACGGATGCTGCCCTACCATTTGCGCGGCTACGCGCCGCAGGTCAGCGGCATGGCCAGAACCCATGCCCGCGTCACGCTCAGCCAGAACGGCCGCACCCTCTACCAGACGGACGTGCCGCCCGGCCCCTTCCTGATCCAGGATCTCAGCGAAGCCTATCAGGGTGCGCTGGAGGTGGCCGTCACCGAAGAGGACGGCAGCCGCACCACCTTTACGGTGGAGACCGCGGGCGTGCCGTTTTTGACCCGCAAAGGGCAGTGGCGGTACAAACTCGCCGGTGGCCGGTTAACCGGGCAGCCGGGCGGCGCGGTGCGGGAGCCGGACTTTTACAGCGGCGAATTCTCCTGGGGGGCGTTTAACCAGACGTCGTTGTATGGCGGCCTGCTGACCAGCGGCAGCGACTACCGGGCGCTGTCGCTGGGGGCGGGGCAGAACCTGATGCACCTGGGGGCAGTCTCGTTTGACGTTACCCAGGCCCAGGCGACGTTGCCGCATCAGGCTGCCGTGCGCGGCACACGTTACCGGCTCAGCTACAACAAACGGTTTGCCGCCGGCAACAGCGGGATTGCGCTCTCCGGCGACCGTTATGCTGACCCGCATTTCCTCTCGCTGGCGGATCTGGCCCGTGGCGGGCCGGCGCAGGGCCGCGCCGAAAAACAGTCCGTTAACCTCATCGCCAACCACTACATGACGCCGCTGAAGGTGTCGCTGGCGCTCAGCCTGCGCAACCAGCGCGACTGGCAGGGCGCGGATGAAAATACCTACACCCTGACGCTGGGCCGGATGTTTGACCTCGGGCCGTTGCGCAGCCTTTCTGCCTCGCTCTCCGCCGGCCGCACCCGCAGTGAGGCCGGCGGCAGTGACAAGCAGTTCTATGTCTCTTTCAGCCTGCCGCTCCATGACGGTGACCGCTTAAGCTACAGCGTGCAGCAGGGTGAGGGGGTGGATCAGCTGCTGAATTATGCCGCTTTCCCCGACCGCGACAGCAACTGGGGGCTGAGTGTGGGCCATCAGCACGGCGGCAGTGAGCCGGGGATGCTGGCGCGCGGCAACGTCCAGCAGCGCAGCGCGCTGGGTGAACTGGCGCTGGCGGCCAGTTACAAGCAGCAGGCGTACTACTCGGTGAACGCCGGCTGGGCCGGGTCGATCACCGCCACCCGCCACGGCGCGGCGCTGCACCGCTACAACCAGGGCAATGAACCCCGGCTGATGGTGGACGGCAACGGCATCGCGGCGATCCCGCTCAATAACGGCAGCGCCGTCACCAACCCGTTCGGCGTGGCGGTGATCCCCACACTCAACAGTTACCAGCCCGCCGAGGTGCGGGTTGATGTCAACCATCTGCCTGAAGACGTCACGGTACATAACAACGTCCTGCGCCAGACCTTCACCGAAGGGGCCATTGGTTACCGGCCGCTGAATGCGGTGCAGGGCGGGAAGGGCATGGTGGTTATCCGCCTGGCAGACGGCACCTTTCCGCCGCTGGGGGCGGAAATCGTGGATGAGGCGCGGGCGCTCAGCGTCGGCATGGTCAGCGAGGCGGGGATGGCCTATTTGCAGGGCGTTGCGCCGGGCCATGTGCTCCACGTGCAGTGGGGCAGGGGGAAGGCGTGCCGCCTGACGCTGCCGGGCACCTTCCCCGCCACCGGTGGCACGCTGCTGCTGCCGTGCGGTGACTGATTATTTTCAGGCGGATAACGCCTGTTACCTGAAGGAGTTATAGGATGAAACTGCGATCGCTTCTGTTATTGCCAGGCGTGCTCTGCGCCGCGTTAACCAGCCAGGCTGCCGTCAACCTCGACCGCACCCGGCTTATCGCCTATGAGGCGGATGCCTCCGTCAGCCTGATGGTGACCAACGAGAGCAGCGCGCTGCCCTACCTGGCGCACGCCTGGGTCGAGGATGCCGCGGGCAACAAGGCGGCGTCGGTGTTTATGGCGCTGCCGCCGCTCCAGCGGCTGGAGCCGCAGGCCAACAGCCAGGTCAAACTGGTGCGCCAGCCGGGCGCGGCGTCCCTGCCTGCCGATCGCGAAAGCCTGTTCTACTTCAATATGCGGGAAGTGCCGCCCAAAGCCAGCCAGCGCAACGTCATGCAGATGGCGACACAAAGCCGCATCAAACTCTTCTACCGCCCGGCGGCCATCGCCAGCCTGCCTGCCATTCCCTGGCAGGAGCGCATTGTGGTGACGCGCAGCGCGGCCGCACTGACATTGCGCAACCCCACGCCCTACTACATCACGGTCGGGTTTGTCGGCAACCGCCGCCAGCCGGGCATAAAAGCGTTTGGGGGCATGATGGTGCCGCCGTTCGGCAACGCCAGCGCCGCCATTGACGGCACGCTGCACCCGGCATTCCTGCTGGGCTACATCAATGACCACGGCGCGCTGAACATGCTGGCGGTGGACTGTGCGGCGGGCGCGCCCTGCCGGGTGACGCCGGATAAGGGGGAGGGGCGATGAGGCGCGCGGCCCTGCTGTTGCTCGGCCTGTTGCTGTTTACCGGCCGGGCGCTGGCGCTGGATTGCTTCCTGAACGGGCCGGGCGGGGCGGTGGATGTCACCGCGCAGGTCGAGCCGTTTGCGGTGCCTGCCAATGCCACACCCGGCGACATCATCTGGGAGAGCGGCGACTACACCCTCACCGTCTACTGCGACAACAACACGGCTGACCAGCATGAACGCGAGAACGTTTTCGCCTGGATCAACCCTTATCCGTCGCAAACCGATCCCTACTACCAACTGGGCGTGAATTTTAACGGCCAACAGTTTGATGCGGCAGGCGGCCTGTATGGGCTGGACACCCACCAGTGTGTGGATAACAACGTGCTGGCACAGAACCCGGACTTAATGCGGGAACACCCTGAAAAACTCTGCTCAGGGAATGCGGCCCAGGTGCACACCTCGCGCGCCTTCAACGTACGTTTCCGCCTCTATGTGAAACTGAACAGCCTGCCGCCGCCGGGCTACCAGAGCGCGCTGGGCAGTTATACGCTGGTGCAGTTCGACGGCAAAGGCGGCATCAACCAGTTGCCGGAC
Source organism: Nissabacter archeti (assembly GCF_018257325.1). Lineage (NCBI taxonomy): Bacteria > Pseudomonadati > Pseudomonadota > Gammaproteobacteria > Enterobacterales > Yersiniaceae > Nissabacter > Nissabacter archeti. The sequence continues at coordinate 271,330 of NZ_JAERKB010000001.1, read as the reverse complement.
GCCCGCAACCTGAAATACCGCCTCAACGGCCTTAATAACATCACCGTGCTGGACTGCGGCGCGTCGCTGACGGTGCACCCGGAGAACCAGATCGTGGACTTCGGCACCGTCAGCGCCGCTGACCTGGCAAACGCGCCGCGTGAGCGTACCTTTTCCGTGACTGCCACCAAAACACAGGATCACACCTGCAGCATGGGGTTCCGGCTGGCCGCGGAGTTCTACACTGACCAGCCGCTGCTGGCGGGCAATACGGCCCTCGATCTGCAAAACGGCCTGATGCTGAACATCCTGGAGGCAAAAACGCCGCTGGTTTTCAACCACTATTTTCTGTTCGCGGATTTCAGCACCCACTCGCTGAGCGTGGAGAGAACCTTTACCGCCCGGTTGTTGCCAATCCCCGGCCGCACGGTCACCCCCGGCCCGTGGGAAGCCACCACGGTATTCAAGATTAACTACTACTGATTTTCCCCCCGGCAGGCGCCCGGCCTGCCGCCCGCGCTTTTCAGCAAATGCCGCATAAAGTTCCCTTTCATGGTGCCGATAACATGTTCAGTTGAATCACCTACTAAGGGACATCATGTTAAAGCGAATGAAAGTGGTCACCAGCCTGGTCATCATGCTGGCGTTGTTCGGCGCACTGCAACTTGCGTCAGGCGGCCTGTTTTTCAGCGCCCTGAAAAACGATAAAGATAATTTTGCCACCTCGCAGCGCATCCGCCAGCAACAGGCTGAGATGAACGCGAGCTGGATCTACCTGCTGCAAACCCGTAACACCCTGAACCGGGCGGGCATTCGCTACATGCTGGACGCCAACCAGATGGGCAGCGGCGCGACCGTGAAAGAACTGGTGGCCGTGGCGCAAAAAGATCTGGAGATCGCCGCGCAGCACTACGCCAACTATCAGAAAATCCCGCTGGATGCCGGCCAGAACCCGCGCTATGCCGATGAAGTTAAAAAGAATTATGACATCCTGCACGGCGCGCTGTCCGAACTGATTGAGCTTATCAGCATCGGCCGCATCAATGACTTCTTCGAACAACCGACCCAGAGCTACCAGGACGGCTTTGAAAAGGCATTCGTCAATTACATCGACCAGAACGACAAGCTTTATGACCACGCGGTGAAGGACAGCGAGTCTTCCTTCGGCAACGCCATGTGGGTACTCGGCACGGTGCTGATCCTGGTGCTGTTACTGATCGCCGCGGCCTGGTTCGGCATTCAGAGCGCGCTGATCGCGCCGCTTAACCGCCTGATCGCACACATCAAACACATCGCCGCCGGTGACCTGACCCACCCGGTGGAAGGGGCAGGCCGCAACGAGATGGGCCAACTGGCCGCCAGCCTGCAACACATGCAGAGCGAACTGATCACTACCGTCAGCGGCGTGCGCCTCGGGGCCGATGCCATTTACAGCGGCGCGAGCGAAATCTCCGCCGGTAACAATGACCTCTCCTCACGCACCGAGCAGCAGGCCTCTTCGCTGGAAGAGACCGCCGCCAGCATGGAGCAGCTCACCGCCACGGTGAAACAGAACGCCGAAAACGCCCGTCAGGCCAGCCAGCTGGCGCTGAGTGCCTCCGAAACCGCACAGAAAGGCGGCAAGGTGGTGGCGAACGTGGTGCAGACCATGCAAGAGATTGCCGGCAGTTCGCAGAAGATCGCTGACATCACCGGTGTGATTGACGGCATCGCCTTCCAGACCAACATCCTGGCGCTGAACGCCGCCGTGGAAGCCGCCCGTGCCGGTGAGCAGGGGCGTGGTTTCGCCGTGGTCGCCGGTGAGGTGCGCAACCTGGCGCAACGCAGCGCCCAGGCCGCGAAAGAGATCAAAGGGCTGATTGATGACTCCGTGGCCCGCGTTGATACCGGCTCCACGCTGGTGGAGAGCGCCGGTGAAACCATGAGTGACATCGTCAGCGCCGTTACCCGCGTGACTGACATCATGGGCGAAATTGCCTCCGCCTCGGATGAACAGAGCCGCGGCATCGAGCAGGTCGGGCTGGCCGTGACCGAAATGGACCGCGTGACCCAGCAGAACGCCGCGCTGGTGGAAGAGTCTGCCTCTGCCGCCGCCGCGCTGGAAGAGCAGGCGAGCCGCCTGACGCAATCCGTGGCGGTATTCCGCCTGACCACCAGCCAGCAGCGTAACGCCGTGGCTGAACTGGCACCGAAAAGCGTGGCCACCGCACCGGTATTGAAAAAACCGGCCGCCGCTGCCGCCGCCACCACAGAAAATTGGGAAACCTTCTGACCGGCAACCCTGCCTGACAGAGGCCACAGGACGGTGACTACCCTGCCGGCACAGTGCCGGCAGGCGCAAACAACCCGCAGCAGCACAGGAATACTGAGATTGAGCAACAACACAGCGCTTTGTTTGCACCCTGAGGGGGTGTTATGAACCGGCAACCACTGACCCCGGAACCTGATCTGGCCTCCCTGTCACAGATGGCCCAGCGCCTGCCGCTGTCTGATGTGCATTTCCGTCGCATCAGCCAGCTGATTTACCAGCGTGCCGGCATCGTACTGGCCGATCACAAACGTGAAATGGTCTACAACCGGCTGGTGCGCCGCCTGCGCACCCTGGGGCTGAACGATTTCGGCCAGTACCTGGCGAAACTGGAGCAGAACCAGAACAGCGCAGAGTGGCAGGCGTTTATCAACGCGTTGACCACCAACCTGACGGCGTTTTTCCGCGAGGCGCACCACTTCCCGATCCTGGCGGAGCACGCCCGGTCGCGCGGCGGCAACTACAGCGTCTGGAGCACCGCGGCCTCCACCGGGGAAGAGCCATACTCCATCGCCATGACGCTGATGGAAGCGCTCGGCAACCGCGGCAACGGCGCACAGGTGATCGCCTCTGACATCGACACCCAGGTGCTGGAGAAGGCGACCGCCGGTGTCTATCGCCAGGAGGAGCTGCGTACCCTCAGCCCGCAACAGTTGCAGCGTTTCTTCCTGCGCGGCACCGGCCCGCATGAAGGGCTGGTGCGGGTGCGGCCGGAGCTGGCGGCGATGATCACCTTCCAGCCGCTGAACCTGCTGGCACCGGAATGGGCGCTGCCGGGGCAGTTTGACGCCATTTTCTGCCGTAACGTGATGATCTATTTCGATAAAGAGACCCAGGAGCGCATCCTGCGGCGTTTCGTTCCCTTGCTGAAGCCGGGCGGGCTGATGTTCGCCGGCCATTCTGAAAACTTCAGCCAGATCAGCCGGGAATTCTGCTTGCGCGGCCAAACCGTGTACAGCCTGGCCAAGGAGAAGTCATGAGTAAAATCAGGGTACTGAGTGTTGATGACTCAGCACTGATGCGCCAGTTGATGACCGAGATCATCAACAGCCACCCGGACATGGACATGGTCGCGACCGCGCCCGATCCGCTGGTGGCCCGTGATCTCATCAAAAAATATAACCCGGACGTGCTGACGCTGGACGTTGAAATGCCGCGCATGGACGGGCTGGATTTCCTCGAAAAGCTGATGCGCCTGCGGCCGATGCCGGTGGTGATGGTCTCTTCCCTGACCGGCAAAGGCTCAGAGATCACCCTGCGGGCGCTGGAGCTGGGGGCGATTGACTTCGTCACCAAGCCGCAGCTCGGCATCCGTGAAGGGATGCTGGCCTACAGCGAGATGATCGCCGACAAAATCCGCACCGCGTCCAAAGCGCGGCTGACCCAGCGCCAGCAGGGGGCCGGCAGCCCGGCGATGCTCAGCCATGCGCCGTTGCTCAGCAGTGAGAAGCTGATCGCCATCGGCTCCTCCACCGGCGGCACGGAGGCGATCCGCCATGTGCTGCAACCGCTGCCGCCGTCCAGCCCGGCGCTGCTGATCACCCAGCATATGCCGCCGGGCTTTACCCGCTCGTTTGCTGACCGGCTCAACAAGCTGTGCCAGATAACGGTGAAAGAGGCGGAAGACGGCGAGCGCGTGCTGCCGGGCCACGCCTATATTGCGCCGGGTGACCGGCATATGGAGCTGGCGCGCAGCGGTGCCAACTACCAGATCAAAATCACCGATGGCCCGGCGGTCAACCGCCACCGGCCATCCGTGGATGTGCTGTTCCGTTCGGTGGCGCAGTACGCCGGGCGCAATGCGGTAGGGGTGATCCTGACCGGGATGGGCAACGACGGTGCCGCAGGCATGCTGGAGATGCACCGGGCAGGCGCCTACACCCTCGCACAGAACGAGGCCAGTTGCGTGGTATTCGGCATGCCGCGTGAAGCCATCGCCTCCGGCGGTGTCAGTGAGGTGGTGGACCTGAGCCAGATAAGCCAGCGGATGCTGGCGCAAATCTCAGCCGGGCAGGCGCTGCGCATCTGATGCGCCGGGCCTTTTAACATGAGCAACTTCGCTCAGAAACGAACAATAAACCTTAGTTAGGAGTACGTATGGCAGATAAGAATCTTCGCTTCCTGGTGGTGGACGACTTCTCCACGATGCGCCGCATCGTCAGGAACTTGCTGAAAGAGCTGGGCTTTAACAACGTGGAAGAGGCCGAAGACGGCGCAGACGCCCTGAACAAACTGCGCAGCGCGCCGTTTGATTTCGTGGTGTCTGACTGGAACATGCCGAACATGGACGGCCTGCAACTGTTGCAGACCATCCGCGCTGACGCAGCGCTCGCGGCCATGCCGGTGCTGATGGTCACGGCGGAAGCCAAGAAAGAGAACATCATCGCTGCCGCTCAGGCCGGTGCAAGCGGTTATGTCGTCAAGCCGTTTACTGCGGCAACCCTCGAAGAAAAGCTGAATAAGATCTTCGAAAAACTCGGGATGTAAGGAGAAGGGTATGGCACAACAACACACGCCCGCGTTTGAAGCCGCCTCCGCCGGCGATATTATTTCGCGCATCGGGCAACTGACGCGTATGCTGCGTGACAGCATGCGGGAACTGGGCCTGGATCAAGCGATTGCGCAGGCGGCGGAAGCCATCCCAGACGCCCGCGACCGGCTGGACTATGTGGTCACCATGACCGCGCAGGCCGCTGAGCGCGCGCTGAGCAGCGTTGAAGCCGCGCAGCCGCGCCAGAACGAACTGGAAACCGGGGCGAAAGCGCTCTCCGGCCGTTGGGACGCCTGGTTTGAAAACCCGATTGAGCTGGCGGATGCGCGCGAGCTGGTGACCGACACCCGTCAGTACCTGAGCGCGGTGCCGGAACATACCGGGTTCACCAACGCCCAGCTGATGGAGATCATGATGGCGCAGGATTTCCAGGACCTGACCGGTCAGGTGATCAAGCGCATGATGCATGTGGTACAAGAGATTGAAACGCAGTTGCTGATGGTACTGATGGAGAACATTCCCGATCAGGCCGCCAAGCCGAAGCGTGAAAATGACAGCCTGCTCAACGGGCCGCAGCTCGATGCAAATGGTGTGGGTGTTGTTGCCAGCCAGGCACAGGTTGACGATCTGCTCGACAGTCTGGGCTTCTGATTCAGTGACTGAAATCCCTCCACGGAGACGTGGGGGGATTTTTTTTTGCCTGGCGGCAGGCCTGGCAGGAGGGCGGCTGCCGTTGCCGCTACCTGGTGTGATGTGGCTTGTTTCGGTTGGTTATGTGCGGTGGCATGTTTCGGTTGGTTATGTGTGGTGGCATGTTTCGGTTGATTATGTGTGGTGGCTTGTTTCGGTTGTTCATGTGTATTTGTCTACTTGAGCCGCCGAGCCTCAACCGAGCAGGGCCTGCCGGCGCGCCGGCCCTGCACCCGCGGGCATGGAGTACGTGGTACGGGTTTTCATGGTTTTGGTGGAATGTTTCGGTTGCTCAGGTGTCTTTGTCTACCTGGCTTTCCGAACCTCAACCGAGCAGGGCCTGCCGGCGCGCCGGCCCTGCACCCGCGGGCATGGAGTACGCGGTACGGGTTTTCATGGTTTTGGTGGAATATTTCGGTTGCTCAGGTGCCTTTGTCTACCTGGCTTTCCGAACCTCAACCGAGCAGGGCCTGCCGGCGCGCCGGCCCTGCACCCGCGCGCTGTCGGTGATCCGGCTGAATCATTGCACGCTCCCGCGTGTCCCCTCACTCCGCCTCCGGGCTGATCGGGCCGCCGCTAATGACAGTCCCTGTCATGGGCGGCTCTCGCGGGCATCCATGCCCGCTCGCCCGGCCCTGCGCCTCCACTCGGCAATGATTTTTACGCCCCCACCCCCTCTGCAAATCAATAGGTATGTGAGGAAATAGTAGGGGAGGATTTTTTTTGCGTTCGGCGTGTTTTTTCTCATTTTGAATTTTCATGCGGCAATGCAATTTCACGCATTCCAAACCTTAAAAAGAACTTATCTACTCTTTCCTTACATAGCCGAGGATTTGCAGTCTGGTGGGGGCATTAAATTATTGCCGACGAGGGCGCAGGGCCGGGCGAGCACACAGGGATGTGTGCGAGAGGGACAGCCACGCTGGGAGCGTGTCTGTCCCGGCCCGATTAGCCCGGAGAACGAAGGAGGGAACCCGCTACGCGGGCAATAATTCTGCCGGGGCACCCAAAGCGCGGGGATGCAAGGGGCGCGCGCTTACGCGCCCCTTGCGCGGTGGCGGCAGCGGGGCTGCAGAAAGAAGCCGGGCGTCTGCCAACGCAACACACCTCGATCCAAAAGCCATCCGCACATAAACAACCAAAACAAACTACTTTACGACCAATGACGGCAGCGAAGCCGCAGAAGGAGTGCGGGCGTTTGCCAACGCAACAAACCTCAATCAAAAAGAAACATACCACCAAAACATATCACTATACGGGCGACAGCGGCCCGCCCCCGCCGGGGCCACCTGTCGATAAGCCAAATAACCCCCATTTATCCCCGTTGTTCCCGCCATTAGCGCAGACGAAGTTTGTCATGCTACGCCTCAGACTATTCTGCCGTCAGCTTGATGAGGAAGGCCGCCTTGGCTGAAGAGAGCGACCTCGAAAAGACCGAAGACCCCACACCCCATAAACTTGAAAAAGCACGGGAAAAGGGCCAGATCCCGCGATCGCGCGAACTGACGTCCCTGTTGATGCTGGGGGCCGGTGTGGCCCTGCTGTGGATGACCGGGGGGCCGATGGCGCAGAAACTCGGCGCCATGCTGGCGTCCGGGCTGAACTTTGACCACAGCGTGGTCAGCGATGAAAAACAGATCCTGCGCCAGATAGGCACCCTGCTGACCGGGGCGTTCTGGGCGATGTTGCCGGTGTTCGGCGGCCTGGTGCTGATGGCGCTGGCCGCCCCGATGCTGCTGGGCGGGCTGCTGTTCAGCGGTGAATCCCTGAAACCCAATTTTGGCCGCCTGAACCCGATAAGCGGGCTGGGGCGCCTCTTCTCCAGCCAGGTCGGGGCCGAACTGCTGAAAGCGATCCTGAAATCGGTGCTGGTCGGCATCGTGACCTGGCTCTACCTGATGCACAACTGGCCCGCCATGCTGCGGCTGATGGCCGCACCGACGCTGCCGGCACTCGGCGATGCCCTCAGCATGGTGGCGGGCTGCGCGATGCTGGTGCTGATCGGCCTGCTGCCGATGGTGGGGTTTGACGTGTTCTGGCAGATCTGGAGCAACCTCAAAAAGCTGCGCATGACGAAACAGGAGATCCGCGATGAGTTCAAGGAGAACGACGGTAACCCGCAGATCAAAGCACGCATCCGTCAGCAGCAACGGGCCATCGCCCGCCGCCGCATGATGGCGGATGTGCCGAAAGCGGACGTGATTGTCACCAACCCGACGCACTACGCCGTGGCATTGCAGTACAACGACAAAATGAGCGCGCCGAAAGTGCTGGCAAAAGGCGCCGGTGATATTGCCCTCAAAATCCGTGAACTGGGCAACACCCACCGCATCCCGATGCTGGAAGCACCGCCGCTGGCGCGTGCGCTCTACCGTCACAGCGAAATTGGTCAGCAGATCCCCGCCACGCTCTATGCGGCGGTGGCGGAAGTGCTGGCCTGGGTCTACCAGCTGAAACGCTGGCGTACCCAGGGCGGCCTGATCCCGAAAAAACCTGAACATCTGCCGGTGCCGGACGCACTGGATTTTGCAAAAGAGAGCACGTCGAATGGCTAATCTGGCCTCAATCCTGCGGTTGCCCGCAAACATGAAAGACTCACAGTGGCAGGTTCTGGCCGGGCCGGTTCTGATCCTGCTTATCCTGTCGATGATGGTGCTGCCGCTGCCGCCGTTCATCCTCGACCTGTTGTTCACCTTCAACATCGCCCTGTCGATTATGGTGCTGCTGGTCGCGATGTTCACCCAGCGCACGCTGGAGTTCGCCGCGTTCCCGACGGTGCTGCTGTTCTCGACCTTGCTGCGCCTGTCGCTCAACGTCGCCTCGACCCGTGTGATCCTGATGGACGGCCACACCGGCGGGGCCGCCGCCGGGCAGGTGGTGGAGGCATTCGGCCACTTCCTGGTGGGCGGCAACTTCGCCATCGGTATCGTGGTGTTTATCATCCTGGTGGTGATTAACTTCATGGTTATCACGAAAGGGGCGGGGCGTATCGCCGAAGTGGGCGCTCGCTTCGTACTGGATGGGATGCCGGGCAAACAGATGGCGATCGACGCCGACCTCAACGCCGGGGTGATTGGGGAAGATGAGGCAAAACGCCGCCGTCTGGAAGTGACACAAGAAGCGGACTTCTACGGCTCAATGGACGGTGCGAGTAAATTCGTGCGCGGTGACGCCGTGGCCGGGTTGCTGATCATGGCGATCAACGTCGTCGGCGGCCTGCTGGTCGGGGTGCTGCAACACGATATGGCGTTTGGCCACGCCGCCGAAACCTACACCTTGCTGACCATTGGTGATGGCCTGGTGGCGCAGATCCCGGCGCTGGTGATCTCCACCGCAGCGGGCGTGATTGTGACCCGCGTCGGCACCGATCAGGATGTCGGCGAGCAGATGGTGACCCAGCTGTTCTCCAACACCCGCGTCATGGTGCTGAGCGCCGGGGTGCTCGGTTTGCTCGGCCTGGTGCCGGGGATGCCGAACCTGGTGTTCCTGCTGTTCACCGCGGCCCTGCTGGGGCTGGCCTGGTGGCGGCGCGGCCAGCCGCAGAAAAGCGCGGCGGCAGCCAACAGTGCGGCGGCGGCCGCCGTGCCGGAAAGCCCGCAGACCGTGGAAGCAAGCTGGTCTGATGTTCAGCTGGAAGACCCGCTGGGGATGGAAGTGGGCTACCGCCTGATCCCGATGGTGGATTTCCAGCAGGATGGCGAGTTGCTGGGGCGTATCCGCAGCATCCGTAAAAAATTCGCCCAGGAGATGGGCTACCTGCCGCCGGTGGTGCACATCCGTGACAACCTGGAGCTGGCACCGGCCAGTTACCGCATCCTGATGAAAGGGGTGGAAGTGGGGCGCGGTGAGGCGCATCCGGGCCGCTGGCTGGCGATTAACCCCGGCAATGCCGCGGGCAGCCTGCCGGGCGAGATCACGCAGGACCCGGCCTTTGGGCTGGCCGCAGTGTGGATTGAACCGGCGCTGCGTGAGCAGGCGCAGATTCAGGGCTTTACCGTGGTCGAGGCGAGTACCGTGGTGGCGACCCACCTGAACCATATCATCAGCCAGTATGCCAATGAGCTGTTTGGCCGCCAGGAAGCCCAACAGTTGCTGGATCGCGTCACGCAGGATATGCCGAAGCTGACCGAGGATCTGATCCCGGGTGTGGTATCGCTTACCACGCTGCATAAAGTGTTGCAGAACCTGCTGGCCGAGCGGGTGTCGATCCGCGATATGCGCACCATTCTGGAGACGCTGGCGGAGCACGCCCCGTCGCAGACGGACGCACAGGAGCTGACCACCGTGGTGCGTGTGGCACTGGGCCGCGCGATTACCCAGCAGTGGTATCCGGGCAATGGCGAGATTCAGATTATCGGGCTGGACACCCCGCTTGAGCGGCTGCTGTTGCAGGCGTTGCAGGGCGGCGGCGGGCTGGAGCCGGGCCTGGCGGATCGTCTGCTGGATCAGGCGCGTCAGGCGCTGCACCGTCAGGAGATGCTGGGCGCACCGCCGGTACTGCTGGTGAACGCCGCACTGCGTCCGCTGCTGGCGCGCTTCCTGCGCCGTACGTTGCCGAACATGGTGGTGCTCTCTAACCTGGAACTGAGCGACAACCGCCAGATCCGTATGACGGCCACCATCGGAGGCCAGTAATGCGCGCGCTGTTGCTGACCACAATACTCACCCTGTTACCGGCCGCCGGGTTTGCCTCCGGCACCTGGAGTGCGGACAGCCGGGGCATTACGCTCTCGCTGCGTAACCAGGCGCTCAGTACCCCGGCGCTTTCCCCGCCGGTGAGCGCGCCGGTCGGCCGGGGGCTGATTGCGACCGTGAACTGGCGTTACCGCCTGCTCGGCCCGACGCCGGACGGCCTGCGGGTGCAGCTCTGCACACTGCAACGCTGCACCGAGATAAACGGCCAGAGCGGCACCACCCACGGGCTGGGCGGCGAAATCGCCAACCAGCCGCTGCGGATGATTTTCAGCGTCGCGGGCAAGGGGGTGCTGAACCCGCCGATGCGGGTGGTGGGGCAGGAGATACGGGTTAATTATCGGTGAGAGGGGGGCGCAAAAGCGCCCCTTTTTCTTTTTAGCTCGAAGTCGATTGCGTGGGCAATCGCCCGCACTCTTTCTGCGGCTGCACCGCCGCAAGTATAGTGGCTTGTTTCGGTTGTTTATGTGTATTTGTCTGCCTGGCTTTCTGGGCCTCAACCGGGCAGGGCCTGCCGACGCGCCGGCCCTGCACCCGCGGGCAGGGAGTACGCGGTACGTCTTTTAAGGGTTTTGGTGGCTTGTTTCGGTTGTTTATGTGTATTTGTCTGCCTGGCTTTCTGGGCCTCAACCGAGCAGGGCCTGCCGGCGCGCCGGCCCTGCACCCGCGCGCTGTCGGTGGTTTGGCTGAATCATTGGCCGCTCCCGCGGCTCCCCTCATTTCGCCTACGGGCTAATCGGGCCGCCGCAGACACGCTCCCGGCGTGGCTGCGACTCTCACGGGCGTCCTGCCCGTTCGCCCGGCCCTGCGGCTCCACTCGGCAATGATTTTTACGCCCCCACCACCTCTGCAAACCAAAAAGTATGTAAGGAAATAGTAGGGGAGGGTTTTAAATCGCTCGGTGTGTTTACTCTTCTACTGAATTTTCATGCGGCAACGCGTCTGTATCCTTCCCAAATCTTAAAAAGGCCTTATCTACTCCTTCCTTACATAGCCGAGGGCTTGCAGTTGGGTAGGGGCATTAAATTATTGCCGACGAGGACGCAGGGCCGGGTGAGCGGGCATGGACGCCCGCGAAAGGGACAGCCACGCTGGGAGCGTGTCTGGCCCGGCCCGAACAGCCCGGAGGACGCTGGAGGAGAGCCGCGCGAGCGGCCAATAATTCTGCCGGGGCACCCAAAGCGCGGGGATGCAAGGGGCGCGCGCTTACGCGCCCCTTGCGCGGTGGCGGCAGCGGGGCTGCAGAAAGGCTTCACACGCAAGCCAACGCAACAACCCTCGATCCGAAAGAAACCTTCCACCGCCCACAAAAACGAATAAAAAAACCAAAACACAAAAAGCCCGCCATTTCAAAAATGGCAGGCCCTTTTCCAGGGCTGCATCCGCCCCACCCAACACTCGCTAGATCGAAATCTTCCGCATACTCACACCGCGGCTGTGTGACTGCCCGTTCGGCCCGTACAGCGTCTGGCCGTGGTTGGCACGCAGTACCGACATCGCCTGGTGATTACGCGCGACCTGCTGCTCCAGCAACATCCCGTTGTGCTGGTTACGCTGGTTCAGCGCGTCAGTGCAGGCCATGATCCGCTGCCACAGCGCATACAGCGCCGGCACATTGCGGTAAGGCGCACGCAGGCGCAGCGGGGCCTCGTGCTGCTTGCGGCAGCTGTCGAGGTAGCTCAGCGTGGTCAGCAGTGAACTCTTCTGCTCGGTGATGCGTTGCAATGCCACGCCATTCACCTGGCCGGCGCAGAGCTGCGCCTGTTCGGCGTCCATCACCGGTTGCAGCGCCTGCAATGTCTCCAGCAGGCTGTTCAGCGTTTTGGGCAGGTCGTGCATGGTTTACCCCTTCAGGTAGTCCTGGGTGTCCCGCAGCAGGGCATCGGCAATTTTGCCGGTGTCCATTTTCAGCTCACCGTTACGGATGGCCTCTTTCAACTGCTCAACCCGCTGCATGTTGATGTCCTGCGCGCTGTTGCCGGAAAGGACGGCTTGCGCACCGCTCAGGCTGACCTGGGTGCCTTTCACCTCGGCCGCACCGGCAGCGGTGCCGGTTTTTACTTTGGCGGATTGCACGCCGCTTTCATTATTATCACGCGCCTGAACCTGGCTGATGCCGGACAGCGGCTGAGTACGATCGATGCTCATAGTATTCTCCCAGTCTGGCGGGAATGACGTCCTCTCACCCGCATAAAAAACTCTCTGTACCAGGATTATCGTCCCGGTCAGAGAAAACTTTAGGCTATCAGTCTGCTTTTTTCCGAAAGCGGCGGCTACAACGTCAGGTGTACTGTGCCATCTGCCGCCACCGTTCCGCTCACCACCTGGCCGGACGCCATCCGGACCCGCACATTATCGGCAATGGCCGCATTGTTCATCGCTTTGCCGGCACTGGAGACGTTGAAGCCGTTACCGCCCGCCATCACCTGCACCTCCTGGCCGGCCTGCACCTGCCAGGCGCGGCGCACCATGCTCAGCGTCAGCGGCTGGCCGATGTTGATGGCGCGCAGCGCCACCGCGCCCTGAACCTGCTGTTCGTTCTGTAACGTGCGCGGCGGCAGGGTGTCCAGCCGCCCCTCTTTCTGTTGCAGGTCAGCGGCCGAGAGCACCGTGCCGCGCGGGATGGTGCGGGCGGCAACCCAGTAACGGCCGGTCACCTGTACGTCAGTCTGCACAAAACGGCGGGTCTCGCCGCACCGCACCGACAGCGAAATCATGCCCCAGCTGCGGCCGTTGTTCGGCAGCGAAAGCTGGGGGGCCGGGCAATCCGGCCATTGGGCTTCCGGGGTGACGACCCGCGTTTTCACCTGCATACCGCTCTGCGCATATTGCCGCTGGAAAAACTCAGCAATCTGCGACTCCAGGGATGCCGCCACAGCACCGGAAACAGGCAGCCACAGCAGGGCACACAGCACCGGCAGCGGCGTCAGAATAGGGAAGCGCACGGCCATCTCCTCGTCCAGACCAGTCAGCCGACCCCCGGAAAAACGTGGGGGGCGGGCATAATTCGGAATTATCTTACGCGGTTTTGGTTGCGTTAAAGCAGAAAAATAGCGGCCGATTGTGTGCTTATTCCTGCGATAGGGTTGCCACCCCCCCGACTATGCTGTCGGCTCCAAAATCTCATTTGCGGAGGACGCATGCTCGACAAACTGGATGCAGCGTTGCGCTTTCAACAAGAGGCGCTCAATTTACGCGCCCAGCGCCAGGAAGTCCTGGCCGCGAACATTGCCAACGCAGACACCCCCGGCTACCAGGCCAGGGATATCGATTTCGCCAGCCAGCTGAATAAAGTGATGGAGCAGGGGCGGGTAAACGGCAGCGGTCTGGCCCTGAATGTGACGTCTGCCCGTCACATTGAGGTGCAGGCCAGCCAACCGGCCGACCTTGACCTGCTGTTCCGTGTCCCGGACCAGCCGGCGCTCGATGGTAACACCGTCGACATGGATCGGGAACGCACCAACTTTGCTGACAACAGCCTGAAGTACCAGACCGACCTGACCGTGCTCGGCGGCCAGATTAAAAGCATGATGTCTGTGCTGCAACAAGGATAACCCGCATGTCAATGCTCTCGATTTTTGATATTTCCGGTTCCGCGCTGGCCGCCCAGTCCCAGCGGATGAACGTCAGTGCCAGTAACCTGGCGAACGCTGACAGCGTCACCGGGCCGGACGGCCAGCCGTACCGCGCCAAAGAGGTGGTGTTCCAGGTGCAGGCTGCGCCGGGGCAGGAAACCGGCGGCGTGCGTGTGGCACAAATCGTGGACTCCAGCGCGCCGGACAAGCTGGTCTACCAGCCCGGCAACCCGCTGGCTGACGACAAGGGCTATGTGCGTATGCCGAATGTCGACCCGGTCAACGAGATGGTGAACACCATCTCCGCATCACGCAGCTATCAGGCCAACGTGGAGGTGCTCAACACCACCAAGTCCCTGATGATGAAAACCCTGACTCTCGGCCAATAACAGGAGCCGCCATGTCTGTTTTATCGTCCGTTAACGGCAGCACCGACAATACCGTTGTCGGTACCACCAGCAAAAGCAGCAGCACGTCCGCCAGCACCAGCGCGGATTTGCAAAACAACTTCCTGACCCTGCTGGTGACCCAGCTGAAAAACCAGGACCCGACCAACCCGATGGAAAACAGCGAGCTGACCACCCAGTTGGCGCAGATCAATACCGTGAGCGGCATTGAGAAGCTGAATACCACGCTTGGCAGCATCTCCGGGCAGATCAACAGCAACCAGTCAGTGCAGTCCACCGCCATGATTGGCCACGGGGTGATGATCGCCGGGAACAGCATCCTGGCCGGCACCGCGGCTGACGGCACCGTCAGCACCACGCCGTTTGGCCTGGAGCTGGAGCGTGCGGCCGGTAACGTGACGGCCACCATCACCGACAGCAGCGGCAAAGTTGTCCGCACGCTGGATCTCGGCGCGCAGACGGCGGGTGTCCACAGCTACAGCTGGGACGGCCTGCAGGCGGACGGCACCAACGCACCGGACGGCTCGTACTCCATCAGCTTTAACGCCAGCAGCAGCAATGGCGAACAGATGGTGGTCCAGCCGCTGAAATATGCGCTGGTCAACGGCATTACCAATGACAGCAGTGGGGCGGTGCTTGACCTCGGCATCTCCGGCACCACGACACTGAGCGATGTGCGCCAGATCCTGTAACCCGGCGCGTACTTAACTTCGCCCGCTTTTGGCGCGGCACCCCACACAGCACAGTTTTACGGAGCGAAATAATGAGTTTTTCTCAGGCAGTCAGCGGCCTTAACGCCGCCTCAAGCAATCTGGACGTCATCGGCAACAACATCGCCAACTCCGCGACCTCCGGCTTTAAATCGGCGTCGATCTCCTTTGCCGACATGTTCGCCGGTTCCAAAACCGGGATGGGCGTAAAAGTCGCCAGCGTCACGCAGGACTTCACCGACGGCACCACCTCCACCACCAACCGTGGCCTGGACGTGGCGATCAGCGGCAACGGCTTCTTCCGCCTGACGGACAGCAGCGGCGGCGTGTTCTACTCCCGTAACGGCCAGTTCACGCTGGACGAAAACCGCAACCTGGTGAACATGCAGGGCCTGAGCCTGACCGGTTACCCGGCCACCGGCACCCCGCCGGCCATCGCCCAGGGCGCACAGCCGGTCGCGCTGAGCATCCCGAACACCATGCTCTCTGCCAAAGCCACCAGCACCGGCTCTATGGTCGCGAACCTGAACTCAAGCCATGACGTGGTCACCACCACGCCGTTCAACGCCAACGACGCCACCAGCTACAGCTACGTCAACACCATCACCACCTATGACACGCTGGGCAACTCCCATGACATGAACGTCTACTTCGCGAAAACCGCGAACAACACCTGGGACGTCTACTCCATGGACGGCAGCGTCAGCGGTGCCACCGCCAACAAGCTCGGCACCATGAACTTCTCCACCAGCGGCGCGCTGGTCAGCACCGTGGATGCCAACGGCAACGCCACCACCAATGCCTCCACCTTCACGCTGCCGATGGGCGCGCTGAACGGGGCAGACGCCCAGACCATCCAGCTCAGCATGGTCGGCAGCCTGCAGCAGAACACCGGCACTGACAGCATCGGCACCCTGTCCCAGGACGGCTACGCCGCAGGCGACATGACCGGCTACCAGATCAACGATGACGGCACCATCACCGGCGTTTACTCCAACCAGCAGACCCAGCTGCTCGGCCAGATCGTGATGAGCAACTTCGCGAACACCGAAGGGCTGGAATCCGCCGGTAACAACGTCTGGCAGGCGACCCAGTCCTCCGGGCAGGCGATCACCGGCGTGGCCGGCGGCAGCGGCTTCGGCTCCCTGACCAGCGGCGCGCTGGAAGCCTCGAACGTGGATCTGAGCAAAGAACTGGTCAACATGATCGTGGCACAGCGTAACTACCAGTCCAACGCCCAGACCATCAAAACTCAGGACCAGATCCTGAACACCCTGGTTAACCTGCGCTAACGCGCTGACGGATAGACGATGGATCACGCAATCTATACCGCGATGGGCGCGGCCAGCCAGACGCTCAACATGCAGGCGGTCACCGCCAACAACATGGCGAACGCCTCAACGCCCGGTTTCAAAGCGCAGCTCAGCGCGTTCCGTGCGGTGCCGCTGGACGGCGACACCCTGCAGACACGTACGCTGGTGGCTGCGTCCACACCGGGCAGCAACGACACCCAGGGGCCGCTGACCACCACCGGCCGCCCGCTGGATGTGGCCCTGCAACAGGATGGCTATCTGGCGGTGCGCCTGCCGGACGGTTCCGAGGCGTACACCCGCAACGGTGACATCCAGATCAACGCCAACAGCCAGCTCACCGCGGGCGGGTTGCCGGTGATGGGAGACGGCGGCCCGATTGAGGTGCCGCCTTCCGCCCAGCTGACCATCGCGGCCGACGGCACCATCACCGCGCTGAATGCCGGCGACTCGCCGAGCACCACGGCGCAGGTCGGCAAGCTGAAGCTGGTCCGGGCGCAGGCCGGTGAACTCGAGCGCGGCGACGACGGCCTGTTCCACACTGCGGCCAACGGCCCGCAGGCAGGCGGCGCACTGGCGGCAGACCCGCAGATGCGGCTGATGCCGGGCGTGCTGGAAGGCAGCAACGTCAAGCCGGTGGAAACCATGGTGGACATGATCGCCAACGCCCGCCGCTTCGAGATGCAGATGAAAGTCATCTCCAGCGTGAATGAAAACGAACAGCAGGCGAACTCGCTGCTTTCCCTGAGCTGATGCCGGGTATTAAGGACTTTTTATGATCTCTTCGCTTTATATTGCCAAAACCGGGCTGGACGCCCAGCAGACCAACATGGACGTGATCGCCAACAACCTGGCGAACGTCAGCACCACCGGCTTCAAACGCCAGCGCGCGGTGTTTGAGGATTTGATGTACCAGACCATGCGCCAGCCGGGTGCCCAGTCTTCTGACCAGACCACGCTGCCGTCCGGGTTGCAGATCGGTACCGGCGTGCGCCCGGTGGCGACCGAGCGCCTGCACAGCCAGGGCAACCTGTCGCAGACCGACAACAGCAAAGACATCGCCATCAAAGGGCAGGGCTTCTTCCAGGTACAGATGCCGGACGGCACGCTGGCCTACACCCGTGACGGCTCGTTCCAGGTTGACCAGAACGGCCAGCTGGTGACCGCCAGCGGTTTCCAGGTGCAACCGGCGATCACCATCCCGGCTAACGCCCTGTCTATCACCGTCGGCCGTGACGGCATCGTCAGCGTGACCCAGCAGGGGCAGACCGCTGCCCAGCAGGTCGGCCAGCTGACCCTGAGCACCTTTATCAACGACAGCGGCCTGGAAAGCGTGGGTGAAAACCTCTACCAGGAGACGCAGAGTTCCGGCGCACCGACCGAGAGCACCCCCGGCCTGAACGGCGCGGGCCTGCTCTACCAGGGCTATGTCGAGACCTCCAACGTCAACGTGGCCGAGGAGCTGGTGAACATGATCCAGACCCAGCGCGCCTATGAAATCAACAGCAAGGCGGTCTCTACCTCTGACCAGATGCTGCAGAAACTGACGCAGCTCTGACAGGGTGCCGGGCGCAGGCCCGGCAGACTGACACTCACTCTAACGAAGGTTCGATACCGTGGTGAAACTGAAACATCCGCCGGCCGCCGTGTTGCCGGCACTGCTGGCGCTGGCCCTGACCGGCTGTGCTTATATCCCGCACGACAATCTGGTCAAAGGCGCGACCACGGCATCCCCGGCGCCGGTCAGCGCGCCTGCGCCGAACGGCTCCATCTTCCAGACGGTACAGCCGATGAACTACGGCTACCAGCCGCTGTTCGAGGATCGCCGCCCGCGCAACGTCGGCGATACCCTGACCATCGTGTTGCAGGAGAACGTCAGCGCCAGCAAGAGCTCGTCTGCCAATGCCAGCCGCAGCGGGTCAACCACCTTCGGGTTCGACACCGTGCCGCGCTACCTGGAAGGGCTGTTCGGCAATGCGCGCGCGGCGGTGGACACCACCGGCGACAACACCTTCAGCGGCAAGGGTGGGGCGAATGCCAACAACACCTTCAGCGGCACGCTTACCGTGACCGTGGACCAGGTGCTGGTGAACGGCAACCTGCACGTGGTGGGTGAGAAACAGATTGCCATCAATCAGGGCACGGAGTTCATCCGCTTCTCGGGCGTGGTCAACCCACGCACCATCAGCGGCCAGAACGCCGTGATCTCCACCCAGGTGGCGGACGCCCGCATCGAATACGTGGGCAACGGCTATATCAACGAAGCCCAGAACATGGGCTGGATGCAACGGTTCTTCCTTAACCTGTCGCCGCTTTAAGGTGACCGGCCGCCCCCAGGGGCAGGTTTTACGCCCCCAGGGGCACATGCACGCGTGACGCCCTGAGGGGCAAAAGAGACGCCCTTGCGGGCAAATGAGGTTTCAGATGCGAAAACAACGAGTGATGGGTTTACTGTTGGCCGCGGCAATGCTGTGCGCCGGGCCGGCCGGTGCGGAGCGGATCCGTGACCTGACGACCGTGCAGGGTGTGCGCGACAACGCCCTGATCGGTTACGGGCTGGTGGTGGGGCTGGACGGCTCCGGCGACCAGACCATGCAGACGCCGTTTACCACCCAGAGCCTGAACAACATGCTTTCGCAGCTCGGCATTACCGTGCCGGCCGGGACGAACATGCAGCTGAAAAACGTGGCCGCGGTGATGGTCACCGCTAAACTGCCGCCGTTCTCCCGCGCCGGGCAGGGCATTGATGTGGTGGTCTCTTCGCTGGGCAACGCCAAAAGCCTGCGCGGCGGCACCCTGCTGATGACCCCGCTGAAAGGCGTGGACAACCAGGTCTATGCGCTGGCACAGGGTAACGTGCTGGTGGGCGGGGCGGGTGCCTCGGCGGGCGGCAGCAGCGTGCAGGTGAACCAGCTGGCCGGCGGCCGCATCACCAACGGCGCGACCATTGAACGCGAACTGCCGACCACCTTCGGCAGCGGCGGCACCCTGAACCTGCAACTGAACGAAGAGGACTTCACCACCGCGCAGGCCGTGGCGGACGCCATCAACCGTCAGGGCGCAGGCAGCGCCACCGCGCTCGACGGCCGCACCATCCAGGTGCTGGTGCCGCAGGGCAGCAGCGCGCAGGTGCGCTCGCTCGCGCAGATCCAGAACATCAACGTCAACCTCGGCCCGCGTGATGCGAAAGTGATCATCAACTCCCGCACCGGCTCGGTGGTGATGAACCGTGATGTCACCCTCGACAGCTGCGCCGTGGCGCAGGGCAACCTGTCAGTGGTGGTGGACCAGCAGAACCAGGTCAGCCAGCCGGACACCCCGCTGGGCGGCGGCCAGACTGTGGTCACGCCAAACACCCAGATCTCGGTGCGCCAGCAGGGCGGTTCACTGCAACAGGTGCAGTCCAGCCCGAGCCTGAACAACGTGGTGCGGACCCTGAACGCGCTGGGTGCCACGCCGATCGACCTGATGTCCATCCTGCAGGCGATGAAAACCGCCGGTTGCCTGCGCGCCGATCTGGAAATTATCTGATGAGCGAACTGAACAGCCTCTCCGGTGCCGCGTATGACGCGCAGGCGCTGAATGACCTGAAACGGGATGTCGGCAAAGACCCGAAGGCGCACCTGAAACAGGTGGCGCAGCAGTTCGAGGGGGTGTTTGTCACCATGATGCTGAAAAGTATGCGTTCGGCCCTGCCGGAAGGCGGCCTGCTCAGCAATGACCAGACCAAACTCTACACCTCCCTGTATGACCAGCAGGTCGCGCAGGAGATGTCGAAGAAAGGGCTGGGCATGGCCGACATGATGGTGAAACAGCTCGGCGGCAGCACCGGCGCACCCAGTGAAACCGCCGGTACCGTGCCGATGGCGCTGGACAAAGAGGTGCTCAACACCCTGCCGGTGCAGGCACTGGAGCAGATGCTGCGCAAATCGGTGCCGAAAATGCCGGCACCGAGCGCCACGCCGGTGGTGGTGGCACCGAAGCTCTCCGGCGACAGCGGCGAGTTTGTGTCACGCCTCAGCCTGCCCGCGCAGATGGCCAGCCAGGAGAGCGGCATCCCGCACCAGTTGATCATGGCGCAGGCGGCGCTGGAGTCCGGCTGGGGCCAGCGCGAGATCCCGACCAAAGACGGCACGCCGAGCTACAACCTGTTCGGCATCAAGGCCGGCAGCAGCTGGGATGGCCCGACCACCGACATCACCACCACCGAGTATGAGAACGGTGCCGCGAAGAAGATCAAAGCGACCTTCCGCGTCTACGGCTCTTACGTCGAGGCGATCAGTGACTACGTGCGGCTGCTCACCAATAACCCGCGCTATGCAAACGTGGCCGCGGCCGATACGCCGGAGCAGGCGGCCCACGCCCTGCAAAAAGCGGGCTACGCCACTGACCCGAACTACGCCAGCAAACTGGTCAGCGTGATCCAGCAGATCAAGGGCGCGGGGGCGCAGGCGGTGAAAGCCTACACCCACGATCTGAGTTCCCTGTTTTAACCGCAACGGCCGTGAGAAATCATGGCCGTTGTGCCTTTTAACACTCAAGTTTTTTCATTATTTGCCGATAACCCAGACAGGCCGGAGAGGAGCCCCCTTCCCGGCACCGTTTATCATGCGACCGGTACAGACGAGGCCGCCGGCAACAAGGAACCGACATGTCCAATAATTTAATCAACACGGCGATGAGCGGGCTGAACGCGGCACAGGCGGCCCTCAGCACTGCCAGTAACAACATCAGCAACGTGACCACGGCGGGCTATAACCGCCAGACCGCGGTCATCTCGCAGAATACCGGCACCAACACCGCGCAGGGCTACATCGGCAACGGTGTGGTGACCAGCGGCGTGAACCGCGAATATAACCAGTTCATCGTCAACCAGTTGCGTTCGGCCTCGACCACCAACAGCGCGCTCACCTCTTATTACAACCAGGTGTCGCAGGTGGATGACCTGCTGTCAGACAGCACCAACAGCCTCTCCACCACCATGCAGACTTTCTTCAGCAACCTGCAAAGCATGGTCAGCAACCCAGGTGATGACGCCGCGCGCCAGACGGTGCTCGGCAGTGCGCAGGGGCTGGTAAACCAGTTCCAGAGCACGGACAAATACCTGAAAGACATGGAGAGCGGCGTTAACCAGCAGATAAGTGACAACGTTGACCTGGTGAACAACTACGCCAAACAGATAGCAACGCTGAACAACCAGATCTCCCGTGCACGCGGCGCAGCCGGCAGCGAGCCGAATGCCTTGCTCGACCAGCGCGACCAGCTGGTGAGCGAACTCAACGACCTGGTGGGCGTCAGCGTCACCCAGCAGGACGGCGACACCATGAACATCTCGGTGGCCGGCGGCCTGATGCTGGTGCAGGGCGGCAACGCCTACAGCCTGGAGGCCGTGCCCTCCAGCAGCGACCCAAGCCGCCTGACCATCGGTTACAACCGCGGCAACGGCACCAGCGAAGTGCCGGAAAGCCAGCTCACCACCGGCACGCTCGGCGGCCTGCTCTCTTTCCGCAGCGAATCCCTTGACCCGGCGCGCAACCAGCTGGGCCAGCTGGCCGTCACCATGGCCGACCAGTTCAACCAGATCCACGAAGCCGGGTTTGACCTCGAAGGCGACGCGGGCGGGGCCTTCTTCAGCTTCACCGGCCCGACCACCCTCGGCAACGTGAAAAACAGCGGCACCGCCGACATGTCCGTGACCTACACCGACACCACCAAGGTGCAGGCCAGCGACTATACCCTGAAATACAACGGCAGCAGCTGGAACGTGACCCGTGTCTCTGACGGCGCGGCCATCACCGCCACCAGCGGCACCGACAGCGACGGCAACCCGAGCCTGAGCTTTGACGGCCTGTCAGTGAGCATCACCGGGGCGGCAGCCGGCGGTGACAGTTTCACCCTGAAAACGGTGAGCAACGCGGCGGGCAACCTCCAGGTCGCGATCACTGACTCCAGCAAAATCGCGGCGGCCTCTGAGGCTACCAGCGGCGTGAGCGACAACCGCAACGCACAAAAACTGCTGGATTTGCAGACCAGCAAAGTGGTGCAGGGCAAAACCACCCTGTCCGGCGCCTATGCCAGCCTGGTGAGTGACATCGGCAACCAGACCAGCACCGCAAAACTGAACAATACCACCCAGGGCAATATCGTCACCCAGCTGACTGCCCAGCAACAGTCCATCTCCGGCGTCAACCTGGATGAAGAGTACGGCGACCTGCAACGTTACCAGCAGTACTACCTGGCTAACGCCCAGGTCATCCAGACCGCCGGCACCATTTTCAATGCGCTGATGGACTTGCGCGGCTAACAGATAAGGAACGGCACCATGCGTGTAAGTACCAGTATGCTTTACCAGCAAAATATGGACGGCATTTCCAACAGCCAGAGCAAGTGGCAGGCGAGCGGCACCCAGCTCTCCACCGGCCTGCGCGTGAACAAGCCGTCCGATGACCCGATGGCCGCCTCGCAGGCGATTCTGGTGACCCAGTCAGAGTCACAGAACAAGCAGTATGCGCTGGCCCGCGATTTCGCCAATAACAACATGAGCCTGGAAGAGTCGATCCTCGGCAACGTCACCAGCACCATCCAGAGCGCGCAGAGCGTGGTGGTGAGCGCCGGTAACGGCACCCTGAGTGATGATGACCGCGCCTCGCTGGCCACCCAGTTGCAGGGGCTGAAAGATCAGCTGCTCAACCTGGCCAACACCAGCGACGGTAACGGCCGCTACATTTTCGCGGGCTACGCCAGCGACAAAGCGCCGTTCGTCAGCGCCGGTGACGGCACCGTGCTCTACCACGGCGGCGCGCAGGCGATTGAGCAGAAAGTGGATGCCAACCGCACCATGATCGTGAGCCACACCGGTTCGCAGGTGTTCTTGTCCGTGACCAGTAACGCCAAGCCGGAGCCGGACGGCAGCACGCCGGAAAGCGATGTGTTCGCGACCCTGGATTTCGCCCTGACGGCGCTGAATGACAGCAGCATCAGCAGCGAAGACCTGACCGCCGCGCTGGACAAAACCAACCGCGGCCTGAGCAACTCGCTGAACAATGTGTTATCGGTGCGTTCTGAACTCGGTACCCAGATGAACGAGCTGGACACGCTCGACAGCATCGGCGACCAGCGCAGCCTGACCAACAGCACCCAACTGAGTAATTTGCAGGACACCGACTGGAACGCAGCCATCTCCAGCTACAGCATGCAGCAGGTGGCGTTACAGGCGGCGTATAAGACCTTCAGTGATATGCAGGGGATGTCCCTGTTCCAGCTTAACCAGTAGTGATTTCTCTCTGCTCGCCGGGCGCGGGCAGGTTCTTTTCAGGCCCGCGTACACCGGTGCCTGTTTTGGTATGCCGCCGTTCTGTCTAAGGTTGCGGCGGCATACCTCTTTTTCTTCTCTTCTTTCCCTTCTCTGCACGCCTTTTTCTCAGCCAAACATCACCAGCAGCAGCGGGAACAGGAACGGCGCAATCAGCGACGTGATGATGCCGCACAGCACCAACGCCAGAGAACTGAACGCCCCCTCCTGATAATCCAGTTCCGCCGCCCGCGCCGTGCCCAGCGCATGGGACGCCGTGCCCATCGCCAGCCCGCGTGACGCTTTGGTGCGGATACGCAGCAGGTTCAGCAGACTGTGGCCCAGCACTGCGCCGAGTACCCCGACAAAAATCACACACACGGCGCTTATCGCCGGGATGCCGCCAATCGACTGCGACACCGCCATCGCAATCGGCGTCGTGACCGATTTCGGCAGGATAGACGCCGCAACCTGCGGTGACGCGCCCATCCACAGCGCAATCGCCGTGCCGGTGCACATGGCGGTGATACTGCCGATAAAGCAGATGGTGATGATCGATTTCCAGCGGGCGCGGATCTGGTGCAGTTGCTCATAGAGCGGGAAGGCCAGCGCCACCACCGCCGGTTGCAGCAGGTCATTCAGGATTTTGCTGCCGGCAAAATAGCGGGCATAAGGCGTGTGGGTCAGCAGCAGCAGCGGGATGATCACGGCCATCGACACCAGCAGCGGGTTGAGCAGCGGCATCCGCAGCCGGGTTGCCAGTTTGCGTGCAGCAAAGAAAACGGCCACCGTAAGCGGCAGCGACCACCAGATTTCACCCATCATTTCTCCTCCCCGGCGGCGTCCTCAGTACCGACCAGCGGCCGCTCGCGGTGCACATAGTGCGAGGCACAGGCCACCACCACCATCACAATCAGCGTGCTGACGATGCAGGAGACCACCAGCGGGCCGAACTGCGCGCGGATCTGGTCATAATAGTTCATCACGCCGACGCCAATCGGCACAAACAGCAGCGCCATATAGCGGATCAGCAGATGGCAGCCCGGTTTGACCCAGCCGGCGGGCAGGATCTGCAACGACAGCAGGAAAAACAGGATCAACATACCGAGGATACTGCCGGGGATCGCCAGCGGCAGCAGGGCCGCCAGGGCATTACCGGCCCACAGGCAGAGATAAATCGCCAGAAAGGCGCGGAGGAATTGCCAGCAAAGCGTGAGGAGAGGGCGCATAACGGGTTCCTGAAGGTCTGATGTATTCATCATACAATTAAATCAAGAAGTGAGCTATAGATCACATGATGTAAGCCGAAGCCACTGCCTTAAGCGTAGTGGAAGATGGTTCGCAGGATAGCCGCATCCAGGTTGCCAAGCGGCCCCCGGCACCGCCACAATAGAGCCATTGCCCTGTTAATAAGTGAATATGCCATTTTGACTATGCCTGATCATTGTCCTGCGGAGTCCTCCTCTTCGCCGGTGATGCCCCCGCCGCCCACCGGGCTGGCGCGCACGGCGTCACTGATTTCGTTACTGGTGGCGCTGCTGCTGGTGAGTATTAAGTTATGGGCCTGGCTGGCCACCGGTTCGATGGCGCTGCTGACGTCGGCGGCGGACGGGCTGGTGGATGTGCTCGCCTCGCTGGTCACGCTGGTGGGGGTGCGTTACGCGCTGCGCCCGGTTGACAAGGGGCACCGTTACGGCCACGGCAAAGCGGAGGCCGTGGCGGCGTTTATACAGGCGTTATTGCTGGCGGCGGCCGGCATCGGGCTGGGGATTGAGTCGGGCGGGCGGTTGCTGAACCCGCAGCCGCTGGCGCAACTGGGGCTGGGGATTTGGGTGATTGTGGCCAGCACCTGCGCCGCCACCGGGCTGGTGCTGATGCAGACTTATGTGGTGAAGCGCACCGGGTCAACGGCGATTGCCGCCGACCGGGCGCACTACATCACGGATGTGGCGGTCAACGTGGCGGTGCTGGTGGCGCTGTTGCTGGATCACCTGTTTGGCTGGTCACGCTCAGACGCCCTGGGCGCGTTGGGGATTTCGTTTTACATGGTATGGAACGCCCGCGGCATGGCCGCCGACGCCCTGAAGCAGTTGCTGGACCGGGAACTGGACGCCGCCGACCGCAAACGCATCCGCGCCGCGGTGCTGAGCTGCCCCGGTGTGCAGGGGATCCACGACCTGCGAACCCGCAATGGCGGCGACCGGGTGTTTGTGGAGTTCCATGTCGAGGTGGACGGCGCGCTGACGGTGGATGTCGGCCATGATATCGGCGACGCCGCCGAAGCCGCCGTGCGGGCGCTGTTCACGCGGGCGGATGTGACGGCTCACCTGGAGCCGGCAGGGATTGTGGATGACAGATTGGATGATTTGCTTAAATAGGGGGGGGCGGGGGCTGGCGTGCTGGCCCTGCACCCGCGGGTATGGAGTACGCGGTACGGCTTTTAAGGTTTTTGTGGAAGGTTTGGTTGTTCATGTGCGGTGGATTAGGTCTTTGGATCGAGGTTTGTTGCGTTGGCAAACGCCCGGCGTCTTTCTGCGGCTCCGGTGCCGTCATCGGTTGTAAAGTGGCATGTTTCGGTTGTTTATGTGTCGTGGACTTTTTTGATCGAGGCTTGTTGCGTTGGCAAACGCCCGCATTCTTTCTGCGGCTTCGCTGCCGCCACCGCGCAAGGGGCGCGTAAGCGCGCGCCCCTTGCATCCCCGCGCTTTTGGGTGATCCGGCAGAATTATTGGCCGCTCCCGCGGCTCCCCTCCAGCGTCCTCCGGGCTGTTCGGGCCGGGACAGACACGCTCCCGGCGTGACTGTCCCTTTCGCGGGCGTCCTGCCCGCTCCCCCGGCCCTGCGTCCTCGTCGGCAATAATTTAATGCCCCCGCCAGACAGCAAATTCTTGGGTATGTAAGGAAAGAGTAGATAAGGTCTTTTTAATATCTGGGTTTAGTGTAAGGGCGTTGCCACATAAAAATGCAGAGCGAAAAGCATGTACATCACGCCCAAAAAAACCTCCCCCTACTATTTCCTCACATACTAATTGGTTTGCAGAGGGGGTGGGGGCGTAAAAATCATTGCCGAGTGGAGACGAAGGGCCGGGCGAACGGGCATGGATGCCCGTGAGAGTCGCAGCCACGCCGGGAGCGTGTCTGCGGCGGCCCGATTAGCCCGAAGGCGAAATGAGGGAACACGCGGGAGCGTGCAATGATTCAGCCGGGGCACCGAACGCGCGCGGGTGCAGGGCCGGCGCGCCGGCAGGCCCTGCTCGGTTGAGGCTCGAAAAGCCAGGTAGGCAAATACACATAAACAACCGAAACAATCCACTTCACGCCCGGCAGCGGAGCCGCAGAAAGAATGCGGTCGTATGCCAACGCAACCTACCTCGATCCAAACAAAACAGCGCCCGTATGCCAGCGCGACTGGCATCAATATCGCCAAAAATTCCGCGAAAACAACACAATAACCGGGAAAATCTCCAGACGCCCGAGCAGCATCGCCAGACACATCAGCCACTTGGCGCCGTCCGTCAGGGTGCCGAAACCGGTGGCGGTCGCGCCGTAACCCAGCCCCATGTTGTTGATACAGGCGGCCACGGTGGCAAACGCCGTCAGCATGTCATAGCCCATACTGTTCAGGATCCAGGTCAGCACCACCGTAAAGAAGATATAAAGAATAAAGAACCCCCAAATCGACTTCACAATACGGTCGTCGATCGGGCTGGTGCCCATCTTGATGGTCTTGATCTGGTTGGGGCGCAGGATTTGGTGGATCTCACCTTTACACTGCTGGTAAAGCACGTAAATACGGAAAATCTTGATGCCGCCGCAGGTCGAGCCGATACAGCCGCCAAAGAAGCTGGAGAGCATCAGCAGCATAATCACATGCTGCGGCCAGCTGCCGTAATCGCTGGGGGCGAGGCCGTTATCCGTCATCACCGACGAGGCCATAAAAAAGCCGTGAACCAATGATTCGCGCAGCGTGAAATGGTTTACCCGGTACAGCTCAAAACAGGTAATGCCAATCACCACCGCCGCCAGCCCAATAAAGAAACGGAACTCCGGGTTACGCAGGATCACCAGCACACTGCGCTTTTTCAGCGCAAAAAAGTACAGCGTGAAACTCACCGCCGACAGCAGCGAAAATACCCCGGCGACCACTTCCACCGCGTCATTATTGTAATACCCCAGGCTGTCGCCGCGGGTCGAGTAGCCGCCCAGCGACACCGTGGCGATGCCGTGGCACAGCGCATCAAACCAGGTCAGCCCTGCCGCCCGGTACGCCACGGTGCAGAGCACCCCCAGCATCAGGTAAACGAACCAGAGGTTCTTCGCCCCGTCCGCCAGCCGCGGCGTGACGCGCTCCTCTTTCATCGGGCCGGGCATCTCCGACTGGTACATCTTCAGCCCACCCACGCCCAGCAGCGGCAGAATGGCGATCGCGAGGATAATGACCCCCAACCCGCCGACGAAGTTCAGCTGCGCCCGGAAGTAGTGGATCGAGCGCGGCAGGGCATCGATATTGCTCAGCACCGAGCCGCCGGTGGTGGTAATGCCCGATACCCCCTCAAACACGGCGTCCACCAGCCGGATATGCATATCCTCATTCAGCAGCAGCGGCAGGCCGCTTATCAGGGAGAAAATCACCCACAGCAACAGGATCAGTAAAAAGCCGTTTTTACGGTCCAGGTTATGCCGCGGGCTTTTCCGGGTGATAAAGGAACCAATAAGCCCGGTGCCGAGGCAGATAATCAGGGTATAAAGAAAGGCGAAAATTTCAGCGCGTTCGCGGAAGTAGAGCGCAAACATCAGCGGAATGGCCAACGTCAGCCCGTAAAGGACGATCAGATAACTGCATAAATGAATGATGACCTTCGCCTGTGATGTGTTGACCATTTACTCTCTCATCTGTCTGACTTTTCGCAGGAAAGGATACCTGTCGCGCCGTAAAAAAGGTGTAAAAAAAAAGTATCTGCCCGTTTCCTGAACAACAACACAACAAGTTGATTACAGCGTAGCCTGATTTTGCCGGTTGCGATGTCCGAATGGCGCACCCTACCGGGAATGTCAGCAAACGTAAAGCTGCCCGCCACACGGGGGCGCAGCAAGCCCCATCATCTACCCTTAACTGACACCTTAACATGGAGATACCCCGATGCCGTTGCCCCGTGTTTCTGCTCTGTTGCTGAGTTGTTGTTTGCTGAATGTGGCCTCGCTGCCCGCCCTGGCCGCCCCTGAGGTGACCGTATTGCAGGATGGATTGGATCATCCCTGGTCACTGGCGTTTCTGCCTGACAACCAGGGGGCGCTGATTACCGAACGCGACGGCCAGTTGCGCCGCTGGCAACCGGGCAAAGGGCTGTCTGCCCCGATTGGCGGGGTGCCGGAAGTCTGGGCGCAGGGGCAGGGCGGCCTGCTGGAGGTGTTGCCCGCGCCTGATTTCGCCACCAGCCGCCGCATTTACCTGAGTTATGCGGAACAGGGCAGTGGTGAAGAGGCGGACAAAGCCGGCACCGCGCTGGGGTATGGGCGGCTTTCAGAGGACTTCACCCAGCTCACCGGTTTCCGCCGCATCTTCCAGCAGCAGCCAAAACTCTCTACCGGCAACCACTTTGGCGGCAAACTGGCGTTTGACCGGCAAGGCCACCTGTTTATGACGCTGGGAGAAAACAACCAACGGCCGACGGCCCAGCAACTTTCGCTGCTACAGGGGAAAATCGTCCGCCTGACGCCGGAAGGGCAGCCGGTGGCGGATAACCCCTTCATCGCACGCCGCGATGCGCGGCCGGAAATCTGGTCTTATGGTCACCGTAACCCGCAATCACTGGCGCTTAACCCCTGGAGCGGCGTGATGTGGGAAACCGAGCACGGCCCGCGTGGCGGGGATGAGGTGAATATTCCGCAGGCCGGGAAAAATTACGGCTGGCCGCTGGCGACGCACGGCATCAACTACTCCGGCCTGGCCATCCCTGAAGCGAAAGGCGAAACCGCGCCCGGCACCGAGCCGCCGCTGTATGCCTGGAAAAAATCGCCCGGCGTCAGCGGCATGGCCTTTTACAACGCCGACCGCTTCCCCGCCTGGCAGCACTCCCTGTTTGTCGGGGCGCTGGCACAGGAGGAGCTGATCCGGCTGACGCTGGACGGCGACAAGGTGGTTAACGAGGAGCGGCTGTTGAGTGACCGCAAAGAGCGTATCCGCGACGTGCGGGTCGGGCCGGACGGCTACCTGTATCTGTTGACGGATGCAGAAAACGGGAAATTATTGCGGGTGGGCGAAAAGTAGCAGGCTATAACGGGCATGTGCAGACATGCCCGTTATAAGTAAGACGATGTTATCTTTTTTCAGATAATCGGCATAACAGCATCAGTCATTATTTATAGGGGTAAAAGCACGGTTCATTTTTATTTCACCGCATAATTACCACGCACGTAAAAAACGCCCTGATTATTTAATTAACCGGTGCGGAAAAGTAGTGGTGATAAATCCGGCATAATGCTGCCTTGTGGAGAGAAATAAACACCTTCGCCGACAGGCATCAGGAGCGTAATTGCGGATAGACCAGTAACTGCCAGCGTACCGGAACGGAACCGTAGTGCTGCCGGTGGTTAAGCTCCGGCAGGCGCTGCCCGCTGCCGACAGCAATTTCATCCCCGCACGAGGTGCAACGGTAAATACCCGGATATACCGCAATGGCACCGGGATCATAAATCACATCAAATGCCGCGACACGGGATTGCCGCAAAAAGTTCTCATATTTATAAAGCGCCATAACAGAGCCTCACGTCAATATGTTGCAGGGAAATCAGAAGCTAAAAAATAGAGGAGGCGATAACACAAATAAACGGTGGTGACCCTGAATTGTGACAGCATTAACGTTTTAATTATATTAAAAATAACGGGGGGTATTAAGAAGGTAAGGTTAATTATACAGAGATATTACTGCCGGAAAATAATACACAGGGGAAAATTATACAGGCATTAAAAACGGCACAAGAATTTTAGCGCAAAATTAAACAATGCAGAATGAAGGGGAAAAAGGGAAAGTCAGGCCGGGCCGGAAAAGAAAAGGGCTGACGGGGCGAGCACACCTGCCCGCGTCGTCAGCCCCTGAACAACCTCAGCCCCTGCACCGGGCGCATACCTGTCAGGCTGCGGCCCCGCGTGCGGTCTGGGTCACTTTGCTGGCCCACAGGTCAGCGATCCATTTCACGCCTTTGGACGTAAACAGCGCCTGCGAGAAGGCGTGGCTGTTTTCGCCGGTGCCGGAGTGCATTTCAAAACGGCCGGCATCGATATGCTGCTGGTAGGGCGTCAGGGCACCGGCAAGGCGGTACATGATCTGGCGTTCCAGCAGGAACTGGCGGAAATCGGTCTCTTTAACCTTCAGCAGCTTGCACACCTGACGAAAGCCCAGCGTGCCCTCAACGGTGACATACCGGTCAAAAAAGTCTGCCTTCGGGGCGATGAGGGCGATCTGCTTTTCCATCGCCTGACGGCGCTCAAACTCTTCCGCCCAGGCGCGTGCAGCCACCGCCGGGTTGGTAAAGTCCGGCAGATCGTGGGTCAGTTCACGCTCCTGCCAGCGATCCAGCACCACCGAGGTAAAGGCCGGCGACAGGCGGGCCACCACCATCAGTGAATCACGCTTGTTCAACAGGTACTCCTGAAAAGTTTCCCCATCGCGCTCATAATCTGCGGTGCGCAAAGGTTGCGACACGCGCTGGGCCGTCTCCAGGCTTTTGATCAGGCGCTTGACCTCGCCATGCGAGGTTCCGGTCAGTTCAGCCAGTTCCCGGCTGCTCATTGAGACCGTTTGATGAAGGGCTTCAAAACCCGCTGCGGATATCATCATCACTTTCACCACTCAATGTCAGAACGCTACGTCTCCCCACAGGAGTTCAATAAATATACAGCATACCTGTGGATATATCCAGTGATTTATTTGCGCAACTAACAGTGCGAAAAATAAGCACATTTCCCGCAGCCCGCGTGGCACAAGGGCTGGCGGCTGAAAAAAGCGTTGCCGTCGCGCGGCGGCCCGACGCTGTACAGGGGCAGCACAAGATGTGTATAAGCTGGGGGCATAGATAGTGACAACATACTTTTTTCTCTGCTGATGCAGTGGAGAGCTGCAGCCATTGAGACATGGGTGACCGTGCAGAAAACCGGGGAAAAGGGCGTTTCGCCGGCGGGCGGTGTGGAATGCCGGTGGGCGATTGGGCGCGGGACATGCCCGGCGCTCACCTGAGGCGGAAAACTGCCCCTTGCGGGGCAGCAGGATCAGCGCGGCAACCGTTGGGCGCGTAGCAAGGCACAGGCGCTGAGCAGGCTGACGGCCATCAGGTAGTAGCTGGGGGCCAGCGCGGTGCCGGTAGAGGTGATAAGCAGCGTACAGATAAAGGGCGCAAAGCCGCCGAATACCGTCACCGCCACGTTATAGCTGATGGCCATGCCGCTGGCGCGGGTGGCGGCCGGGAAGAGATCGGCCATCAGCGACGGCACGGTGGCAAAGTAAACGGACTTCAACAGCGCCATCCAGCCAATCAGCAGGCAGAGCGACAGCGGCGACACACTGCGCGTCATCAGCCAGAAGCCGGGCCAGACCGTCACCAGCAGCAACAGCAGCGACCCCCACATCAGCGGCAGGCGGCCGATGCGCTCAGCCCACAGGCCCATCAGCGGCGTGACCACCGTCAGGATGATCCCGGCGACCAGCGTGGCGCTGAAGGCAGCCTGGCCGGGCAGGTGCAGGGTTTTGGTGGCATAGGTCGGCACATAGTTGAGCAGGTAGTTCACTGCCGTCGACACCACCATCAGGCCGATGGCAATAAAGAACCGGCCTTTCTGCTCACGCGCCAGCGTTTTCACCGGCGAGGCGGTGCGCGGGGCCTGCGCCGTGGAAGCCGGTTCATGCAGGTGGCGGCGGATGTACAACCCCACCGGGCCAATCAGCAGGCCAAAGGCGAAAGGGATCCGCCAGCCCCACGCCTGAATCTGCGCTTCCGTCAGCCAGGCCGCCAGCCCCAGCCCGAACAGCGACGCCAGTAATGTGCTGGCCCCCTGGGTGGCGAACTGCCAGCTGGCGATAAACGCCCGCCGCTCCGGGAAGTGCTCAACCAGAAAGGCCGTCGAGCTGCCGAATTCGCCGCCGGCGGAAAAGCCCTGGATCAGGCGCGCCAGCAGGACCAGCAGCGGTGCGGCCAGCCCGATGCTCTGGTAAGTCGGCATCACCACAATAATCAGCCCGCCCAGCATCATCAGGCTGATCGACAGCAGCAGCGACGCCTTACGCCCGGCGCGGTCTGCGTAGGCACCCAGCACCACTGCGCCGAGCGGGCGGATCAGGAAGGAGATGCCGAAACTGCCGAAGGCCAGCAGCAGCGACACGGCCGGATCGGCGGCCGGGAAAAACGCATGGGCGATGTAGGCGGCAAAAAAGCCATAGACGGCGATGTCAAACCACTCCAGCGCATTGCCGATGCAGGTGGCAAACAGGGTTTTGTAGAGGCTGGGGCGCGGGGCGCTCAGTGTCAGGGTTGCGCTCATGGTGTCGCCTCCTGCTCGGCAGCCGCAGCCTGGCGCAGCGGGTTGTCCGCTTCGCCCAGCGCCCACAGCAGCTCAACCATGATCTGTAACCCCTCACGCGCCACCGGTTTCAGCAGGTGTTCGTCAGCGGCGTGCTGGCCGCAGGCCGGGTAAGAGTGGGGGATCCACAGCGTCGGCAGGCCCAGGATCTCCGCAAACACCTCATTCGGCAGTGAGCCGCCGAGATTCGGCAGTAACGCCGGTTTTTTGCCGCTGGCGTGCTGCATAATGCCGAGCGCCCAACCCACCAGCGGGTGCGCCGGATCGAGCCGGGTGGCCGGGGTGCCGCGGATCACCTCCACCCCGACGTCCGGGAAACCGGCAGCGTCCAGGTGGGCGCGCAGGTGCCGGGTTAACTGTGTCCAGTCGGTCTCCACCACAAAGCGTAACTGGCAGACGGCGGTGGCCTGCGCCGGGATGGCGTTCATCGGCTGGTGCGGGTTGCCGGTCAGGAAACTGAGCACCTCCAGCGTGTTCCAGCCAAACAGCCGTTCGGCAGGTGTCAGCCCCGGTTCGCCCCAGCCGGTATCGATTTCCGGGTCACCCGGCTGGCCACCGGCCTCCAGTTCACGCAGGATGGCGCGCAGCGCCGGGGTCAGGGCGGGCGGTTTCAGCGCGTCGACCTGCAAGGCGCCGCGGGCATCGACCAGCGCGGCAATCGCATTCGCCAGCCGGGTGCCGGGGTTGCTGAGCACGCCGCCCCAGTTGCCGGAGTGGTAAGCACGGTCGCGCGGCGTCACGCTCAGGCGGAAATTCACACAGCCGCGCGAGCCGAGGAACAGCGTCGGGCGATCGGCGCTCATGCGCGGCCCGTCAGCG
Organism: Nissabacter archeti; assembly: GCF_018257325.1. Lineage (NCBI taxonomy): Bacteria > Pseudomonadati > Pseudomonadota > Gammaproteobacteria > Enterobacterales > Yersiniaceae > Nissabacter > Nissabacter archeti. The sequence continues at coordinate 237,487 of NZ_JAERKB010000001.1, read as the reverse complement.
GCGATAAACAGATCGGCACGCAGCGCCTCCCAGTGGGCGCGGCAGATCGCCGCCAGCCCCGGCGAGCTGACCTCTTCGCCCATTTCGAACAGCAGTTTGCAGTTAAACCCCAGCCGCCCACCGCGGGCGGCATACACCTGCGCCAGCGCTGCCAGGTTTATGCTGTGCTGGCCTTTATTGTCGGCGGTGCCGCGGCCATACCAGCGGTCACCTTCTTCCACCAGCACCCAGGGGGTCAGGCCGTCGCGCCAGCCTTCTGCATCGCCGGTGACCACATCGCCGTGGCCGTAGCAGAGCAGGGTCGGCAACGCCGGGTCTTCGATGCGCGCTGCAATTAAAAACGGCCGGTTTGCCGCCTCCGGGTTGTCGAGCCATTGCAGGGAAAAGCCCATCTCCGCCAGCGGCGGGGCAATTTCCTGGTTCAGGTAATCGGCCAGCACCGCATCACGATCCTGGCGCTGGCTTTCAGTGGCATAGGCCACGCGGCGGGCCAGGGTGTCGCGGAACGCGCCGCTGTCAAACCAGGCCAATGCCTGGGTTACTGCCTGTTGTGATGTCATGAGGTGCCCTGTCTGCGCGAGTGATAATTGGAGAGGTCTTATTGTTGTGCCTCTCCATCTAAGCCAATCGCGAGGGTTGCCACAATAATAATAATTGCAAGCGCGCGTTGCTTTTATTATAAGGCTCAGGTGCCCGCTTTTGAGGCATGCATCATCCTGGGGCAACCGTATGCACAGCACCGAAATCCGTTATTTTCTGGCCGTCGCCAATTGCGGCTCGCTGGCCGCGGCCAGCCAGCAACTGTTTGTGGCGGTGTCAGCCATCAGCCGCCAGATCCAGCGACTGGAGGCGAAAGTGGGCGCGCCGCTGTTCGAGCGCCATGCGCGGGGGATGGTGTTGAATGATGCCGGGAAGATCCTGGAGAACCATGTACGCAAAAGTATGCGTGACATGGAGTATGCGATGGCGGAAATCCAGGGGTTGCGCGCGGTGCGCCGCACGTTGATCCGGGTCATCGGCACTGACGGCATGGCGTTTGACCTGCTGCCCACGTTGCTGACGCGGTTCCGGGCGCAGACGCCCTCCGTCACGTTTCACCTGATGGTCAGCCCGGCGGCGGAGGTGTCAGAGGCGTTACGCAACGGCGAGGCAGATGTGGCGTTACAGTTCTGCCTGACGCCGGAACGCGGGGTGGAAGTGGTGGCGGCGTTCCCGGCGCCGGTGCTGCTGGTGATGCGCCCGGACCACCCGCTGGCACAGGGGCCGGTGGATCTCGCCAGCCTGCACCCTTATCCGCTGGCGCTGCCGGAACCGGGCACCACCATCCGCCAGTTGTTTGATCTCTCCTGCCGCATGAGCGGCACTTTCCTGGAGCCGACCCTCAGCTGCAATAATTTCTCGGCGCTTTACCAGTTCATGCTCAACACGCCGCAGGCGATCACCGCCTGCAGCCACTTCTCGCTGCTGTTCCGCGCCCGGCAGGACGGCGTGCGGCTGCGTGACCTGCAGATAGGCCAGCTCAGCCAGCGCACGTTACAGATCCAGGCGCAGGCCGGCACCCGCCCGTCGGCGGCACTCACGCTGTTTCTGGCGTTCCTGCGGGAGGAAATCGGCGCAAAGAGCGCCGCCTTCCAACACGATTTCGGCCTGGCGTAAGGCTCAGCGCTGCCAGGCGCGCACCTGCCAGCCGCTGCGGCTGGCCAGCGCATGCAGCTCCGGCGTTGGGTTGATGACGCTGGCATGGTCCACCCGCTCCAGCAGCGCCCGGTCATGGATCGAGTCACTGTAGCCGTGCAGCGCCCGGAACGGCTCGCCGCCCCAGCCCGCCAGCCAGTGCTCCACCCGTTGCGCGTGGTCATGGTGCGCGGTGGCGGGGTGGGGCGCGCCGGTAAAGCGGTCATCTTCCACCCCGGCGTCCGGGGCCAGGGCCTGATGCGCGCCCAGCGTCAGGGCAATCGGGCTGACCAGATGGTTGCCGCTGGCGGACAGGATGATGATGTAGTCCCCGCGCTCACGGTGCCAGAGCAGCTGGCGGCGGGCGTCCGGGTAGATGCGCGGCAGGATGTCACGCTGGATAAAGCGATCCACCCAGCCGGAGACGGTGCGGCAACTCAGCCCGGCCAGGGGGGAGAGCGTCACCAGCCGGTAATCTTCTCCGGCCAGCGCCCCGCGCCGCGCTTTCTCCAGCAACACCGGCTGCTGGCGCACCAGTTCAGCCGGGGCAAACCCCTGGGACACCAGCCAGCGCAACCACAGGGTGGCGCTATCCTCACACAGCAACGTCTCGTCAAGATCAAACAGGGCTAAATCCATGATGTGTCTCCGGGTCAGCGTGGGCTTCTCACAGCGTAGCCGCCAGGCACCGCTGCGTCAGGGAGACTCAGGCTAAATCAGAAAAGTGACACCCAGACGACAGCGCCGGGTCAGCCCTGGCCGTGCCAGCGGTTCCAGAGCTGGATCAGCAGCCAGGCCGCGACCACCCAGCAGCCCACCGCCGCCAGCAGCGCCGGCTGCAGCCGAAAAACCCCCAGCAAAAACCAGAGCGACACCAGGTAAACCAGGTAAGGGATCACTGCCCAGATGCCGAAAATAATCGTGGTGCGCAGCGCCTCAACCGACCGTTCACTGCCGACGATGTAATGGGCAATCAGCGCAAAGGTCGGAAACAGCGGCACCAGCCCGGCGATGTAGTAATTTTTGGTCTTCGATAACATACCGATCAGCACCACCACCAACGCCCCGATGGCGGCCTTCAGAAAGAGTCCCATAACCTGTTCAATCCCTGGGCAAAAGAGCCACACCATGCCGCAGCGCAGCGGCCGGGTCAATCCTGTGCTGTATGGGGCCGGGTAAGATCGCGTGAATTTGCGTTAAGAAACGTGCGGAGGATGAAAACTTTACATAGAGAAGGTTTATCAGCGGGTGAAAAAAATGCTAGGTTTGCACCACAGGTACAACACGATCTGATTGAAAGAGTGCGAATTTTCACTTGTCTGAATGGAAACGCTGATCCGCTGATGAACAACTCTCTCCGACTCTCCCTGCGCGCCGCCACCGGTGCCGGCACGCTGGTGCTGTGGCTTGCCGCCGTTCCCGCCGTGGCCGCTGATGCCCCGGTCGCCCCGCAAATCAATGCCAAGGCTTATGTGCTGATGGATTACCACAGCGGCAAGATCCTGGCACAGTCCAACCCCGATACCCGCCTCGATCCGGCCAGCCTGACCAAAATCATGTCCAGTTACGTGATCGGCCAGTCGATCAAGGCGAAAAAGATCACGCCGGATGACATGGTCACGGTGGGCAAAGATGCCTGGGCCACCGGCAACCCGGCGCTGCGCGGGTCGTCACTGATGTTCCTGAAACCCGGCGACCGCGTGCCGGTGTCGGAGCTGAACAAGGGGATTGTGATCCAGTCCGGTAACGATGCCAGCATTGCGCTGGCGGACTACGTGGCCGGCAGCCAGGACGCGTTTGTGCGGCTGATGAACACCTATTCGCAGGCGCTGGGGTTACAGAATACCCATTTCCTGACGGTGCACGGGCTGGATGCGGAAGGGCAGTACAGCACCGCCCGCGACATGGCGCTGCTGACCCAGGCGATGATCCGCGACACGCCGGACGAATACGCGCTGCACAAAGAGAAAGAGTTCACCTTTAACCGCATCCGCCAGGTAAACCGCAACCGCCTGTTGTGGAGCACTAACCTGAATGTGGATGGCGTGAAAACCGGCTATACCTCCGGGGCCGGGTATAACCTGGTGTCATCCGCCACCGACAACGGGATGCGGCTGATTTCCGTGGTGCTGGGCGCGCCGAGTGACAGCATCCGTTTCAATGAGAGCCAGACGCTGCTGACCTGGGGCTTCCGCTTCTATGAAACCGCGACGCCGATCAAAGCGGACGCGCCGTTCGTCAGCCAGCGGGTCTGGTTCGGGGATGCCAATGAAGTGCCGCTCGGCGTGGCGCAGGATGCCGCCATCACCATTCCGCGCGGCGAGATGAAGAACCTCAAAGCCAGTTTCAAGCTCAATGATCCGCAACTGAAAGCGCCGCTGGCGAAAAACCAGGTGGTCGGCACCATCAATTTTGAGCTGAATGGTAAAGTGGTGGAGCAGCGGCCGCTGGTGGCGCTGACCGAGGTCAAAGAAGGCGGCTTTATCAGCCGCCTGTGGGACCGGGTGATGATGCAACTGAGCAGCTGGTTCAGCGGCTGGTTCGGGGATAAAGACAAGGCCTGAGGGCCGGAATAAAAAAAGAGCGCCGCGGCGCTCTTTTTTGTTGCCTGGTTTTTATCGCAGGCGCTTAGCCGAACAGGCTGTAAAGGATGGCGGAGATCGCCACCAGCCCCATCAGCACCACAAACACGTTGCTGGCAGCACCGCTGTATTTGCGCATTGCCGGGACTTTCTGGATGGCGTACATCGGCATCAGGAACAGCAGCATGGCGATCACCGGGCCGCCCAGCGTTTCGATCATCCCCAGGATGCTGGGGTTCAAGGTGGCCACAATCCAGGTGGTCACCAGCATAAACAGCGCGGTCACACGGTTCAGGCGGCTCACCGGCACGGTTTTGCCGCGGCTGCGCAAGGATTTGATCATCAGCCCGTTGAACCCTTCCCGCGCGCCGAGGTAGTGGCCGAGGAACGATTTGGTGATGGCGACAAAGGCGATAAACGGCGCCAGGTACTCGATCATCGGGTTATGGAAGTGGTTCGCCAGATAAGAGAGGATGGAGATGTTCTGCGCTTTGGCCGCCATCAGATCGGCCGGTGAGAGGCTCAGCACGCAGCTGAAGACAAAGAACATCACCGTGGCGACCATCATCAGGTGGCTGCGCGCCAGAATCGAGGCGCATTTGCGTTCGGCACCCTCGCCATATTCGTTGCGCTTGGCAACCGCAAACGCGGAGATGATCGGCGAATGGTTGAAGGCAAACACCATCACCGGGATCGCCAGCCACAGGGTCATCAGCAGGCCGTTGCTGCCTTCAGCCGCCGAGAAGCTGACGTTCTGGAACAGGGCGGTGCTCCAGTTGGGGATCAGGTACAGGGCCAGCAACATCAGGATGGCCACGAACGGGAACACCAGGATGCTCATCGCCCGCACGATGAAGTGTTCGCCAAAGCGCACAATGGTCATCAGCCCGACGATCAGGATCAGCGCCAGCAGCGCGCGCGGCGGGGCGGTCATCTGCAGCTGGTGGGTGATGAAGCTCTCCACGGTGTTGGTGATCGCGACACTGTAGACCAGCAAAATCGGGTAGATGGCGAAGAAATAGAGCAGGGTGATCAGTTTACCCGCGCCGGTGCCGAAATGTTCTTCCACCACTTCGGTGATGTCTTCACCCGGATTTTTGCCGGACAGCACAAAGCGGCACAGGCCGCGGTGGGCGTAGTAGGTCATCGGGAAGGCCAGCAGCGCCATGATCACCAGCGGGATCAGGCCGCCAACCCCGGCATTGATCGGCAGGAACAGCACACCGGCCCCGATGGCGGTGCCGTACAGGCCGAGCATCCACATGGTGTCAGTTTTGCGCCAACCCTGCCCGCTGTCGGCAGGGGAAATGATCGTACCCGTTTGTGTAGTGTCCATAGTGCCTCCGCGTGAACACGTTAAGAGAAAGCCGGCCTTCCGGCACCCGCCCGCCTGCTGGCGAAACTGGTTAAAAAATATTCTTTTGATAACCGGCAATTTTGCCCGTTTTTGTCCCGCATCATGCCGCCATCCCCGGTGGGAGACAAGAGCATGACCCTGAATGCGATATTTTCTCCTGATATTCGTTCTCTCAGGGAATCAGAGCGCGCCACAATAGCGATCCTTGGTGAAAACATCCGTGATCGTTCTCGCAAATGCACCATAAGAGGTTTCTTAGCTTGCTTTGGCGAAATATTGTGCTGCAAGGTCGCTTTTTAAGCAGGAGAAGCCACTGCCGCCCGTCTCGGGGCAGCAGCATAACCAACAACGCAATCGTTTGCTATAGCGGGGCGGGCGGTTACGGCGCTGTTTGCCGCCTTTTTAGGCAGCCGGGCAGAACAGGGGGATCAGCTCAGTAACGTGATGTTCTGTGCGTGGAAATAACGTAAAAAAGCGGGGTCAGGCGGGCGGTTGGTAATAATTGTATCAAACAGCGTCAAATCGCCGATGCGGGCCGGTTTCACCTGGCCGAATTTGGTATGGTCACAGACTAAAATACGCTGGCCGGCCCCGCTCAGGGCGCGATGTTTCATCTCAATTTCATCAAAATTGAAACAACTGGCACCATGCTCCAGGTGGATGCCGGCGGCGGAGATAAACGCCTTGTTCGGGCAGATGTTATCCAGTAGGTTGTGGCCCGCCAGCGGGGTGAAAATGTAGCTGTCCGGCCGGAACTCGCCCCCGCACAGCACCACTTTGCACCGCGGTTTATCCTGCAACGCCAGGAAGGTATTGAGCGAATAACAGACGGCGGTGAACGGCAGATCCTCATCAATCGCTTCGATGATATAGGGAATGGTGGTGCCGCAATCAAAAAACAGCGTGTCATTGGCGCTGATCCGTTTTGCCGCCAGCGCACCGACGCGGCGCTTTTCCTCAACCTGGCGCGCCTGCTGGTCAGAGACAAAATAGTTGGTGGCGTTATTGGTTTTCGGGTCAATCACCACGTAGCCGCCCAGCAGCACCACGCTCGCCGGTTGGGCGCTTAGATCACGCCTGATCGTCATCTCTGAGACGCCGAGCAGCATGGCCGCCTCTTTCAGGTGAATTTTATCTGCCCGTTTCAGGGCCTGAACCAGCCGTTGTATCCGTTCTTCGCGTCGCGTTTCCATTCCTGACCTCAAGTCTGTTGCAAGGCTTCCATACTAGCCTCAGATGAAAAAAAACGTGAGGGGGTACGCAGAAAAAAGACCTGCGAACAGGCCTTTTGTGCGATCCGGCGTGTCAGGCACTCAATGCCGCGTCCAGCCTTTGCGGATGGGCAGCGCAAAACAGACACGGTAGAGGCGCTCCAGCGGCGGGGAGAGGGCAGGGCCGAAGAGATTCCAGACCAGCTGGGCAAACAAGCAGCCGATGCCGCCCACCAGCAGGCCGCCCACCATGTCCAGCGGCCAGTGCACCCCGAGGTAAACCCGTGACCAGGCGATCGCGCAGGCAATCACCATCAGCACCATCCCGGACCAGACGCGGTGCCAGCAGAGGAACGCCAGGGCAAAGGTAAACATCGCGGTGCCGTGGTCGCTGGGGAAGGAGTCATCCGGCGCGTGGTGCAGGAAGGTGTAGCCAAAGCCTTCCACAAACGGGCGCGCATGGGGAAACAGCATCGAAATACTGGTGGTGGACGCCATGGCAAAACAGAGTGCAATCAGCGCCTTGCAGGCCAGCGCACGCTGATGGGCAAGGGCGTCCGGCCGCCCCCAGAGCCACAGCCCGACAATCAGCAGCGGCACAATCGCGATCAGATCGCGCGCCAGAAAGGTGGCAAACGCCAGCAGCCAGGCCGGGGAGTCCGGCGTGGCGTTGATCCAGCTGAACAGCTGGTGGTTAAGTTGTTCCATCAGGTCTTCCTTACATGATATCGGCGGTAACCGTCGCTCCACCCAAACACAGCCAATTGGCCAACCCACACCCACCACCCGGCCCACAGGTTGTGGGTGAAAAAATGCGCGCCGCGCATCACTTGTCCGTAGCCCATCACCAGCCCCAGCACGATGCCCGCCAGCCAGCAGGCCCAGGCAAGCTGCCGCCGCTGCGGGTAAAACAGGAAAAACAGCGCCATGATGCTGAACCCACTGGAAGCATGGCCGCCGGGGAAACAGCGCCCCGGCCCGGGGTTCAGCGGCACGGTGCCCAGCAGGGGGTAACCCTGCGCCTGTCCGCCAAACGCCTGTAAATCCCAGGGGCAGGCGTGTGCGCTGGTGGCTTTGAGCACCCCGACCACCAGCGGCCCCACCGCAAACAGCAGCATCACCAGCACCACCCGCGGCTCACGGCGCACCATGCCCCACAGCAGGCCGCCAACCGCACCGGCAATGATCAGCTGCTTCAGCAACCGGTGGTTAATCAGATTCAGCCAGTAGTTCTCCTGCAGCGGAAAATGGCCGCTGCGTGGGTCAAACCACGGCTGGCTGAGGCTTAGGTCAAACTGTTCATGGCGTGACAGCCAGAAAAACAGCAACCCACTGATCAACAGGCCAAAAACCTGTGCACAGTAAAAGCGGGCACTGAGGGAGTAAAGCGGGAAAGTCTTAATCGCAGGCGCTGTTGAGGCGCGATTTAAGTCAGCAGCACGAGGCAGGGAAAATTTCACAACACTATCCGGTGACATGGGTATGTCACCAAACGGTAACCAAAGTGGCTTAAGAGAACCTTAAGTGGGGCGGCCGTAAACAACAGGCAAGAAAAAACCCGGTAGTCTTGAACCTGTAATCAGGCGGGACTATCGGGCTCTCCAAAGTGGGGACATCAAAGAAAAGCAGTGGCATTAAGTCAGACTGTACTGCCTAAAATAAGTTCGCCGTGTGCCGCTCTTTTTTGAGAAAATTATTGCAATTTATAAACCCCATTATGCATCAACGCATTAGCGCAGGCTTCAGGTGCCGGGCCAGATGATGACAATCAGCGTACCGGCCAGCGTCAGCAGCACGTTGGCGATGGCGTAGGTGCCGGCATAGCCCAGCGCCGGGATGTTGCTGCGCGCGGTGTCGCTGATGATCTCCATCGCCGGGGCGCAGGTGCGCGCGCCCATCAGCGCGCCGAACAGCAGCGCGCGGTTCATGCGCAGCACGTAGGCACCGAACAGGAAGCAGAGCACCACCGGCACCAGGCTGACCACCAGCCCGGCCAGCAGCATCTGGCCGCCGACCATACCCAGCCCGTGGGTAATGCCGCTGCCGGCGCTGAGGCCCACGCCGGCCATAAAGACCATCAGGCCGAACTCTTTCACCATGTTCAGCGCCCCCTGCGGGATATAGCCGAACGTCGGGTGGTTGGCACGCAAAAAGCCAAGCAGGATCCCGGCAAACAGCAGGCCGGCGGCATTGCCGATGCCGAAGGAGAAGTTTTTGAACTGGAAGGTGATCATGCCGATCATCAGGCCGATGATAAAGAAGGCGCAGAACGCCAGCAGATCGGTGACCTGGCTGTGAATCGAGATAAAGCCAATCCGCTCCGCCACGCTTTTCACCCGGCGTGCATCGCCGCTGACCTGCAACACGTCACCTTTGTTCAGCACCGTGCTGTCGTCGATCGGCATCTCAATCTGGCTGCGGATCACCCGGTTCAGGAAACAGCCGTGGTCAGTGAGCTGGATCTGGCTCAGCCGCTTGCCGACCGCGTTATTGTTCTTCACCACGATCTCTTCCGTGACGATGCGCATGTCGAGCAGGTCACGGTCAAACACCTCTTTGCCGTTGCGGAAACTCGGGTCAAGCCGCGCATGGGCGTCCGGGTAGCCCACCAGCGCGATTTCATCCCCCACCTGCAACACGGCGTCACCGTCCGGCGTGGCCAGAATGCCGTTGCGGCGGATGCGCTCAATGTAACAGCCGGTCTGGCGGTAGATGCCCAGTTCCCGCAGGTTTTTGCCGTCGGCCCAGGCCACCAGCTCCGGGCCGACGCGGTACGCGCGGATCACCGGCAAATAGACTTTGCGCTGGCTGTCGGTGTCCAGCCCGCGTTCACGGGCGATCTGCTGGGCGCTGGTCGGCAGATCCTGATGCTGGAGTTTCGGCAGATAGCGGGCGCCGAAGATCAGGCTCACCAGCCCGATCAGGTAGGTGAGGGCGTAACCGAGGCTGAGGTTGTTTTGCGCCACCGCCAGTTGCGGGCCGCTGCCGAGCGTGTTGCGCAGGGTATCCCCCGCGCCCACCAGCACCGGGGTCGAGGTCATGGAGCCGGCCAGCATCCCCGCCGTCAGGCCGATGTCCCAGCCAAACAGCCTTCCCAGCCCCAGCGCGATCAGCATCGCGCTGAACACCATCACCAGCGCCAGCATTAAATAATTTTTACCATCGCGGAAAAAGATCGAGAAAAAGTTAGGCCCGGCTTCCACCCCGACACAAAAAATAAACAGCATAAAGCCAAGGCTCAGCGCTTCGGTATTAATGGCAAAGTGCTGCTGCCCCAGGATCAGGGAAACCACTAATACGCCGATGGAATTTCCCAGCTGGACCGAACCAAGCCGCAGCTTGCCCAGACATAAACCGAGTGCCAGAACCACAAAGAGCAACAGGACATAATTCCCGTTTAACAAATTAGAGACGTTTATGTTCACGTGGGTTAACTTATTGTTTACCAACAAATTCTTGATATGGGTGGGTTATCGATATAAATTCAGCAGCATTATATTTGAAGCGGACAGCAAAAGCGTCAGGGGATCGTTTCCTTCCATGACAACGCGATGATGCGCGACATTTTAGCGTTAAGCCCGCCGTTCAGCCAGATAAAAGCCGGTAAAATCCGGCCCTTCAACGGTTTTATCTTGTGGCCCCGCCACGTCATTCATACAGGGAAAAGTAGTCACGCACTCCATACCGGGAGGATGCCGCTGCGTGCTCAGCACAGGCATCGCCGGAAGGGGTTCAGGGAGTCAATGGAGGATGCGTATGGCGCATGTTCGAGAAAAATATGGCGTGCCGGTCTGCTGCCTGCTGTTTCTGGCCATTTTTATTATGTTGAAAACCGAGCTGATTGTGATGCGCAACTTCACACCCGGCCCGGAGTATGGCCTGTTGCTGTTTATGCTGCCGGGCATGGTGACCACGTCGCTGGTGGGGCGTAACGGCCTGTCGGCCGCCTTTTTCGGGGCGGTGCTGGCCATTCCGTTGTGCTACCTGATCCGGATGCTGTTTTTTGTCAGGGTGCGCGCGTTGTGGCAGGAGATAGCCTACGCGGCCAGCGCGATTTTCTGGTGTGTGCTGGGCGCGTTGCTCTTTATGCTGCTCCAGGCGCTGTGGCAGCACTGGCGCCGCCGGGGGATCTGAAAAAAAACCATGAAAAAAGGCGCTCAGTGAGCGCCTTTTTGCTGCATAAGCCGGTAAAAGATTACTGGAACAGGGCCAGGTTTTCTTTTGCGTACGCTTCGAAATCAGTGCAACCGCCGATGTGTTTCTGATCCAGGAAGATCTGCGGCACGGTTTCAACCGGTTTGCCCACGGTCTTCTCCAGGTCGGCTTTGGTAATGCCTTCCGCGTGGATGTCAACGTAACGGAAGTTGAAATCATCACGTTCTTCGGTGAGTTTTTCAGCCAGCTCTTTAGCACGGACACAGTACGGACAGCCCGGACGCCCAAAAATAACTGCAAACATGGAAACTCCTTAGTTAACGTGCCTGTAAAGGACTTGAGAATAAACCATCACTCATGTGCCGGGCTGCGCAGCCTGAAAATGAAACAGCGTGGCGTTGCATAAAAAGTGTTACCCGGCGCATGACATTTTGTTGTTGGCGCTACTATGCCGGTCACGCGGCCGAAACAAAAGCAGGAATTACCTGTTAATCTGATTAATTCTGCCTATCGGATGCGGCCACGGCGTGCCGGTGCCCACAGGGAGCCTGTTGTGAAAATTGCCATTCTCTCGCGCGATGCCACGCTCTATTCCAGCCGCCGCCTGCATGAGGCGGCTGTCAGCCGCGGCCATGACGCCGAGGTTATCGATCCCCTGGCGTGCTCGATGAACATCAACCCGGCCGCGCCCGCCCTGTATTATCAGAAGCGGGCACTCACCGGCTACCAGGCGGTGATCCCGCGGGTGGGCCCGGCGACCACCCCCTATGGCCTGGCGGTGCTGCGCCAGTTCGAAATGCTGGGCAGTTTTCCGCTCAATCACGCGGCCGCGATTGCCCGTGCGCGGGACAAACTCTGCACGTTGCAGCTCCTGGCCCGGCAGGGCATCGGGCTGCCGGTTACCGGTTTTGCACATTCACCGGACGATACCGATGACTTGATCGCGTTAGTCGGCGGGGCGCCGCTGGTGGTTAAATTGATGGAAGGTTCCCAGGGCATCGGTGTGGTGCTGGCCGATACCCGCCAGGCGGCGCAAAGCGTGATTGAGGCCTTCCGCGGCCTGACTGTGCCTGTGCTGGTGCAGGCGTTCATCCGTGAGGCGCAAGGGTGCGACATCCGCTGCCTGGTGATTGGCCGCGACGTGGTAGCGGCCATGATGCGCCGGGCGCAGCCCGGTGAATTCCGCGCCAACCTGCACCGGGGCGGCATCGCCTGCCCGGTGACCCTCAGTGCCGCCGAACGCGCCATCGCGGTAAAAGCCGCCGCCACGCTGGGGCTGGAGGTGGCCGGGGTTGACATCCTGCGTGCTGACAGCGGCCCGTTGGTGATTGAAGTCAACGCCTCGCCGGGGCTGGAGGGCATTGAGGCCACCACCGGCCTCGACATCGCCGGCATGATGATCGCCCGGATTGAGCAGCGCCTCTTAAGCGGCGACCGGCTGAAATCCGGCGGTTAAATCTGAAACCCATCGCCCGCGATGTGATTGTGCATGGCGTTGCGGCGGATTATTCCGTAAGCTATGCCACTTTTCCCATCTCCGTAACCCGTGAGGCAGACTAATTATGGATTCACTCACCATCCCCGATCTGGCGCAACTGCGCCGCTGGCTGGATCAATTGGGGATATCGTTCTTTGAGTGCGATTCCTGTCAGGCTCTCCATCTGCCGCATATGCAGAATTTTGATGGCGTTTTCGATGCCAAGATCGATTTGGTGGATAACGTGATTTTGTTCTCAGCGTTGGCAGAAGTGAAGCCGACCGCACTGATCCCGCTGTTCGCTGACCTGAGCCAGATTAACGCCAGCTCGCTGTCAGCCAAGGCGTTTATCGATATTCAGGATGACAACCTGCCGAAGCTGATTGTCTGCCAGTCACTGAGCGTGATGGTCGGCGTGACGCTTGCGCAATTCAGCAGCTTTATGCAGCAGAGCGAGGAGCAGGTCTCGATGATCATCCTGGAAGCCCGTGCCAATGACCTGCTGTTTTTAGGCGAAGAGGATGACAACGCGCCGCCGGTTGAGATCCTCCACCGCCTGCACTGATCCCGCCTCCCTTTTTTGCCGCTTCCCCGGCGGCAAATCTTCCCGCCCCTTGCTTTTTCGCTGTTTTATTCTGCGTTTTCCCCTTTATTGCCGGATATTTCTCGCCGTTTATCGTGTACCCGGCGTATCACATAGACAAAAAATGCATAAAAATTCGATAAAAGGCGTTTTTTACGCTGGGCTATGGTGTGACGCGGCAACAGGGGTTATGCTTCTGGTTCTGTGTAGGGCCTGCGATACCCCTGAAAAACCAAGCGGTTAATCCCGTGATGGGCAACCCCCTGCCGTATGCATGGCTATGCAACGGTGTGGGCAGCAACGGCGCTAGGTCAGGAAAGGTGTTGTATCTCCGTGAGATACACGTTTATTTCGATGATTTTCCCTGTTCTGGAAGGAGTTACGGATGGTTATCCCGCGTAAAAACTGGTTATCAGGCCTGGTTGCCGGCCTGCTGATGGCGGCCTCCGTTTCCGCTGTGGCGGAAGAAAAAACGCTGCATGTGTACAACTGGTCTGACTATATCGCGCCCGACACCTTAGCCAATTTCCAGAAAGAGACCGGCATCAAGGTGGTGTATGACGTCTTCGACTCCAATGAGGTGCTGGAAGGCAAACTCATGGCCGGCAGCACCGGCTTTGACCTGGTGGTACCGTCCGCCAGCTTCCTGGAGCGCCAGCTGGGCGCAGGCGTGTTCCAGCCGCTCGACAAGAGCAAGTTGCCGAACTACAAAAACCTCGACCCTGAGCTGCTGAAGCTGGTGGCGAAGCACGACCCGGACAACAAATACGCCATCCCGTACCTGTGGGCCACCACCGGCATCGGCTACAACGTGGAGAAAGTCAAAGCCGCGCTGGGCACCGATGCCCCGGTCAACAGCTGGGACCTGGTGCTGAAGCCGGAAAACCTCGAGAAGCTGAAAAGCTGCGGCGTGTCATTCCTGGATGCGCCGGAAGAGATCTTCGCCACGGTGCTGAACTACCTCGGCAAAGATCCGAACAGCAGCACCGCCACGGACTACAGCGGCGCGGCCACCGATCTGCTGCTGAAACTGCGGCCGAACATCCGTTACTTCCACTCGTCGCAATACATCAACGATCTGGCGAACGGCGACATCTGCGTGGCGGTCGGCTGGGCAGGGGATGTAATGCAGGCAGCCAACCGCGCCAAAGAGGCGAAAAACAACGTGAATGTGGCCTACAGCATCCCGAAAGAGGGCGCGCTGGCCTTCTTTGACGTCCTGGCCATGCCGGCAGACGCCAAAAACAAAGAGGAAGCCTACCAGTTCCTCAACTACCTGATGAAGCCGGACGTAATGGCGAACATCAGTAACACCGTGTATTACGCCAGCGGCAACCTGGCGGCTACCCCGCTGGTGAATGCCGACGTGCGTAACAACCCCGGCATCTACCCGCCGGAGGACGTGCGCGCCAAGATGTTTACTCTGAAGGTGCAGGAGCCGAAGATTGACCGCGTGCGTACCCGTGCCTGGACCAGGGTAAAGAGCGGTAAATAAGCCGCCCCCTGTTGCCCCGCACGCCGGGGCATTGACCTCCCTGACCCTGATCCGACAGGCGGTTTCACGACCGCCTGTTATTCTTATAGAAAGTGATAATTGACAGCGCTGCATACACAGCATGCAGCATTGACCCGCTTTTGCCGGAGAACACACTGAGTGAATGACGCGATTCCCCGCCCTCAGCCCAAGACCCAGAAAGTTGTGACGCCACTGCTTGAGATCCGTAACCTGACCAAATCCTTCGACGGCCAGGCTGCGGTAGATGACGTCAGCCTGACCATTTACAAAGGCGAGATTTTTGCCCTGCTGGGCGCTTCCGGCTGCGGCAAATCCACGCTGCTGCGGATGCTGGCCGGTTTTGAAACGCCGACCCACGGCCAGATCGTGCTGGACGGCCAGGACCTGTCACACGTGCCGCCTTACCAGCGGCCGATTAACATGATGTTCCAGTCCTACGCGCTGTTCCCGCACATGACGGTGGAGCAGAACATCGCGTTCGGCCTCAAGCAGGACAAGCTGCCCGGCGCTGACATCAAAGCGCGCGTCGCCGAAATGCTGACGCTGGTGCACATGGAAGAGTACGCCAAACGCAAGCCGCACCAGCTCTCCGGCGGCCAGCGCCAGCGTGTCGCGCTGGCCCGCAGCCTGGCGAAACGGCCGAAACTGCTGCTGCTCGATGAGCCGATGGGCGCGCTCGACAAAAAATTGCGTGACCGGATGCAGCTGGAAGTGGTGGACATCCTGGAGCGCGTCGGCGCCACCTGCGTGATGGTAACCCATGACCAGGAAGAGGCGATGACCATGGCCGGGCGCATTGCCATCATGAACCGCGGCAAATTCGTGCAGATTGGCGAGCCGGAGGAGATCTACGAGCACCCCAACACCCGTTTCAGCGCCGAATTCATCGGCTCCGTCAACGTGTTCGAGGGCGTGTTGCAGGAGCGGCGCGACGATGCGCTGGTGATCGCCAGCCCCGGCCTTATCCACCCGTTGCAGGTGGACCCGGATGCCTCGGTGGTAGACGGCGTGCCGGTGTTTGTGGCGCTGCGCCCGGAGAAAATCGGCCTGTGTGACGAGGTGCCGGCCAACGGCTGCAACTTCGCGGTGGGGGAGGTGGTGAATATCGCTTACCTCGGCGACCTGTCGATTTACCATGTGCGGCTGCACAGCGGCCAGATGATCACCGCCCAGCTGCAAAACGATCACCGCTACCGCAAAGGTATGCCTACCTGGGGCGATGAAGTGCGCCTCTGCTGGGACGCGGACAGCTGTGTTGTGCTGACGGCCTGATCAGGAGAACGCCATGACCCTGTTAACCGAACGCCCCCCGGCCGCCCCGGCGCGGCCGCTGAAAACCTGGTTTGCCCGCCAGAAAATGGCCCACGGCCGCAAGCTGGTGATCGCGCTGCCGTTTATCTGGCTGCTGCTGCTGTTCCTGTTGCCGTTCCTGATTGTGTTCAAAATCAGCCTGGCTGAGATGGCGCGCGCCATCCCGCCTTATACCGATCTGGTGAGCTGGGCGGACGGCACGCTGAATATCGTGCTGAACCTCAACAACTACCTGTCGCTGACGGACGATCCGCTCTACATCGACGCCTACCTCCAGTCGCTGCGCGTGGCGGCAGTCTCAACGCTCTGCTGCCTGGCGATCGGCTACCCGCTCGCCTGGGCGGTGGCGCACAGCAAACCGTCGACGCGCAACATTCTGCTGCTGCTGGTGATCCTGCCGTCGTGGACGTCGTTTTTGATCCGCGTCTACGCCTGGATGGGCATCCTGAAAAATAACGGCGTGCTGAACAACGTGCTGATGTGGGCCGGGGTGATCGACCAGCCGCTGGTGATCCTGCACACCAACCTCGCGGTCTATATCGGCGTGGTGTACTCCTACCTGCCGTTTATGGTGCTGCCGATCTACACTGCGCTGTCACGCATTGACTACTCGCTGGTGGAGGCGTCGCTTGATCTTGGGGCACGGCCGCTGAAAACCTTTTTCCAGGTGATCGTGCCGCTGACCAAAGGCGGGATTATCGCCGGCTCCATGCTGGTGTTTATCCCGGCGGTGGGGGAGTACGTGATCCCGGAACTGCTCGGCGGGCCGGACAGCATCATGATTGGCCGCGTGCTGTGGCAGGAGTTCTTCAATAACCGCGACTGGCCGGTGGCCTCGTCGGTGGCGATTGTGATGCTGCTGCTGCTGATTGTGCCGATCCTCTGGTTCCACAAACATCAGAACAAAAGCCTGGGAGACGGGGAATGAGTAATTTACCGGTAATACGTTCGCCGTGGCGCATCCTGATCCTGGTGCTGGCCTTCACCTTCCTCTACGCGCCGATGCTGATGCTGGTTATCTACTCGTTCAACAGCTCGAAGCTGGTGACGGTGTGGGCCGGCTGGTCAGTGCGCTGGTATGGGCAACTGTTCCACGACAGCGCGATGATGAGCGCCGTGGGCCTGAGCCTGACCATTGCCGCCTGCGCCGCCACCGCGGCGGTTGTCCTCGGCACGCTGGCGGCGGTGGTGATGGTACGTTTCGGCCGCTTCCGCGGTGCGACCGGCTTCGCCTTTATGCTCACCGCCCCGCTGGTAATGCCGGATGTGATCACCGGGCTGTCGCTGCTGCTGCTGTTTGTGGCGCTCGGCCACGCCATCGGCTGGCCGCAGGAGCGCGGCATGTTCACCATCTTCCTGGCGCATGTCACCTTCTGTACCGCCTATGTGGCGGTGGTGATCGGCTCCCGGCTGCGTGAGCTGGACCGCTCCATTGAGGAGGCAGCGATGGATCTCGGCGCCGCGCCGCTCAAGGTCTTCTTCGTGATCACCGTGCCGATGATCGCCCCGGCGCTGGTGTCCGGCTGGTTGCTGGCCTTTACCCTGTCGCTGGATGACCTGGTGATCGCCAGCTTCGTTTCAGGGCCGGGGGCGACCACGCTGCCGATGCTGGTGTTCTCCAGTGTGCGTCTGGGGGTGAACCCGGAGATCAACGCGCTGGCGTCGCTGATCCTGCTGGTGGTGGGGGTGATAGGCCTTATCGCCTGGTGGTTTATGGCCCGCGCAGAAAAGCAGCGGGTGCGCGATTTACAACGGGCCGCGCGTGGCTGATTTATCCTAAAGCTGTTACGCTTTTCTTGCCGACGCCGCCCCCTGGCGGCGTCTTCTTTTCACAATGATGTGGCAGGCAGGAGAGCATTCAGATCAATGAGTCGTCTGGCATTTATTCCCGTTCCCGTAATGATTGGTGCAAGCGCGATTATCGCGACCCGGCTGCTGGGGTTCCTGCTGCTGTTTGATGAGCTGGGCATGGCCGGTATCGGGGACTTTATCCGCGCAAGCACGGAAAACTGGCTCAATACGCTGCTGCTGCTCTGTAGCCTGATGATCATCCTGGTGGAGGCGCACTGCGCCTATGCGGTGATGCGCGCCCGCAACTGGGGGCGCTGGCTCTATTTCGGCTGCCAGCTGGTGGTGGTGGGCTATATGCTGCTGGCCTCGTTTGACTGGTTCGGGCCGAAGATTTTCCGCCTGGAGAGTGCTGACCCGGCCGAAGCGGCCAACGCGCTGGTGATGCAGAAACTGCCTGATGCGCTGGTGCTGTTGTTGCTGTTCCTCCCGCCTTCCAGCCGCCGCTTTTTCTCACGCCGCCGCTAAGCCCACTGGCATTGACCGGGCGCATACAGTACACTTTGCGCCCTTGATTTTCGCCCCTCTTGCGCCCGCTGCCGGGCGACACCCGACCAGGTAACTTATGCATTGCGCACAGTATGACGCCAACACCTGCCGATCCTGCCAGTGGCTGGCTTTGCCTTACGCCCAACAACTGGAACAGAAACAGCAGCAGTTACAGCAGTTGCTGGCCGCACGGCCGGTGGCGCAGTGGCTGCCGCCGGTGACCGGGCCGCAGCAGGCGTTTCGCAACAAAGCCAAAATGGTGGTCAGCGGCAGCGTGGAGCGGCCCTTGCTCGGGATGCTGCACCGCGACGGCACCCCGGTGGATCTCACCGCGTGCCCGCTGTACCCCGCCTCGTTTGAGCCGGTATTTGCGGTGCTGAAAACCTTTATCGCCCGCGCAGGGCTGACGCCCTACAACGTCGCGCGCAAACGCGGCGAGCTGAAGTTTATCCTGCTGACACAGAGCACGCTGGTCGGCGGGCTGATGCTGCGTTTTGTGCTGCGCTCAGAGAGCAAACTGGCGCAACTGCGTGCGGCGCTGCCGTGGCTGCAACAGCAGGTGCCGCAACTGCGGGTGATCTCGGTGAACCTCCAGCCGGTGCATATGGCGATTCTGGAAGGCGATACCGAAATCATGCTGACGGACGACCAGATGCTGGCAGAGCAGTTCAACCAGGTGCCGCTCTACCTGCGCCCGCGCAGCTTTTTCCAGACCAACCCGCAGGTGGCGGCCACGCTCTACGCCACGGCGCGCGACTGGGTACGGGCGCTGCCGGTCAAGGCGATGTGGGATCTGTTCTGCGGCGTGGGTGGGTTTGGCCTGCACTGCGCCACCCCGGAGATGGCGCTGACCGGCATTGAAATCAGCGCCGAGGCGATCGCCTGCGCCCGCCGTTCTGCCGATACGCTGGGGCTGACACAGGTCAATTTCCAGGCGCTGGACTCCACCGGTTTCGCCACCCACGAGGCGCAGGTACCGGATCTGGTGCTGGTCAACCCGCCGCGGCGCGGCATCGGCAATGCATTGTGCGACTACCTCAGCCGCATGGCGCCGCCCTATATTCTCTACTCCAGTTGTAACGCGGAGAGCATGGCGCGCGACCTGGCCAACCTGCCGGATTACGCCTGCGAAAAAGTGCAGCTGTTCGACATGTTCCCGCATACCGCGCACTACGAAGTGCTGACCCTGCTGGTCCGCCGCTGATCGGCCCCGCCGCTACTAAACCTCTGAAAATCCCCGCACCTTATAAAAAGGTGATCGCTCTCCCTGCAACGCCGGTTGACACCGGCGTATAACACCCACGGTTTTCAGGGTTAACGCAAGGAGAGAAGGATGCCGATTCTGGTATACCCAATAAGAAAAAAGAGTGGCGAAGCCCATTGGCGGCGATGTAGAGGGGGTCAGATGAAATGGGCTGTACTCTTTATTTTCTGCCCGGTGGTGACTTTCTGTCCGGGTAGGTCATGGGGAGCCGTCACGCCGGAAAATATCACCTATGCCGTCAGTGAATTTGGCGCGGATAAGATGATGGAGGTGCTCAGGAAAAATGATGCACAATGGCGAACCGTCACGGCGGGTATTGCCCGCGGCGAGGAGAGGTGGCTCAACCTTATTCCATTGATAGGGGCAGAGGCGGATGAAAAACAGGCCGGCGATGTAATGACAGCGTTAAGTCTTGCGTTGGTCGCTGATCCGCCGGCCACACTGCGGGTAGCCAAAAGCCTCGATATCCGGGCGCAACAGGGTGCCTACGCGCTGGGCCGTTTTGGTACGGATATCGTGTGTGGGGTGCCGATGACGCTGGAATATACCCGCCAGTCCACCCTGAACTATTATTCCAGCGTCAGCCAGTCCCTTGAAAAAACAGGCGATAAGGGGGCGGGCTGTCTGGCATTAATAAACGCCTCTATGGATGAAATCGAGGCAGAAGAGCAGCGCGGGAAGATGACCTGGGGCACCAAAACATGGCCATAAAAACCGCTCTTATAGCGCTCTCCCTGTTTCCCCTTGTTTCCCAGGCCTCACTGACACCCGATTCCCTGCGCCATGCTGCTGAAGACGGGGGCGCAGACAACGCCTGGGTGGTGCTTAAGCAACCTGACGCGTGGCAAACGCTGCTCTCGGGTGTTGCCAAAGGGGAACCGGCATGGCTGAATACCCTGCCGCTCTTTGCCTCGACAGCCAATCAGCAGCAACGGGATGCACTACTGACCTCATTAGCTTTTTCCTTAACATCAAACCCGGCAGCAACGCTCGATATATTGCCGGACATTGGTAAAACGATCGATAAGTCAGAGATCAACTTGTATGACTGGCAATATCTTTGCCCTGGTTTCATCAGTCTCAATTACACCAAAGCGTCAGCAGTGCGCTATTACGACAGCGCAACCGAGGCCTTGCGTAAAATTGGCGACAAAGGAAAGGAGTGTATGGCATTAATGTATGAGGGGCGTGAGGAGCTGAAAGAGGACGAATTCCGCGGGAAGATGACCTGGGGCACCAAAACCTGGCCATAAGCGTCAGTATTCCCTCAGCGGCCCGTGTTCCGGGCCGCCTTAGCCGCCGACCATACCGCCGAGGATAACCACCAGCCGGTCGAAAATTTCCCCGAACAGGCGTTCGCAGAACGGGGCCAGCAGCGGCATCATCATGCTCAGGGTCAACATGCCGACGATCATGGTGATCGGGAAACCGATCACAAACACCGAGAGTTGCGGCGTCATCCGGTTCAGCAGGCCGAGCGCCATGTTCAGCGTCAGTAACAGGGTGATAATCGGCAACGCCAGCATCAGCCCACTGCTGAAAATCAGGCCGCCGGTCTGGGCCAGCGCCATAAACCCGTTGCCCTGTAAAGGATCGCTGCGCACCGGCAGGGTGTGGAAGCTGTCCGCGAGCATGGAAATCAGCCACAGGTGGCCGTCAAAGCTCAAAAACAGCAGCACCGCCAGCAGGTTCATGATGCGTGTCAGCACGGAGGTGTTCGGGCCGCTGGAGGGGTCGAAGAAGGTGGCGAACGACAGGCCCATCTGCAAGCCGATAATCTCACCGGCCATCCGCACCGCGCCGAACGCCATCTGCATCGTCAGCCCCAGCGCTACGCCAATCATGATTTGCTGGATCGCCAGCCAGGCGGCGGCCCCGGAAAAAATCGGCGTGTCGTTGGCCGGAAGGCTGGGGGCAATCAGCACGGTGATAAGCAGCCCCAGCCCCAGTTTCACCCGCGCCGGGATCTGCTTCTCACCAAACAGCGGGGCGCTGCTCAGCAATGCCAGGATGCGCAGCAGCGGCCAGAAATAGAGGCTCAGCCACTGGCCGAGCTGGGAGGTGTCCAGCGTCAGCATATCAGCCGATAATCGTCGGCAGGCTGCTGAACAGCGTGCGCATATAGTCCAGCAACAAATTCAGCATCCACGGCCCGGCCACCACCATAGTGCCGACCACCGCCAGGATCTTCGGGATAAAGGAGAGGGTCATTTCGTTTATCTGGGTGGCGGCCTGCAACAGGCTCACCACCAGACCGGTCACCAGCGACACCAGCAACAGCGGGGCGGCCAGCAGCAGGGCGACTTTCATCGCCTCGCTGCCCATCGCCATAATCGATTCAGGGGTCATGGTGCCTCCGGGTCAACTGAAGAAACTTTGGGCCAGCGAGCCAAGCAGCAGCTGCCAGCCATCCACCAGCACAAACAGCATCAGCTTGAAGGGCAGGGAGATGGTGGCAGGCGGCACCATCATCATCCCCAGCGCCATCAGCACGCTGGCGACCACCAGGTCAATAATCAGGAACGGGATAAACACCGTAAACCCAATCTGGAACGCGGTTTTCAGCTCGCTGGTCACGTAGGCGGGCAGCAGGATGCGCATCGGTACCGCTTCCGGCCCCGGCAACGGCGGCAGGTTCGCCAGCCGGGCATAGAGCGCCAGGTCAGTTTCCCGCGTCTGGCGCAGCATAAATTCACGCAGCGGCACGGTGCCGCGCTCCATCGCCGTTTCCATGCTGATCTTGTTTTCACTGAACGGCTGGTACGCGTCGGTATAGATCTTGTCGAACACCGGCGCCATCACGAAGAAGGTCAAAAACAGCGCCAGCCCCAGCATCACCTGGTTAGGCGGGGCAGACGGCGTACCGAGGGCGTTGCGCAGCAGGCCAAGCACGATGATGATGCGGGTAAAGCTGGTCATCATCAGCAGCCCGGCAGGCAGCAGCGTCAGCGTGGTGATAAACACCAGCGTCTGCACCGGCAGCGACCAGCTCTGGCCGCCATTGGCCAGGGGCTGGCTGACAAAGCCCGGCACCTGGGCAAAAGCCGCAGGGGCGGCGAGCAACAGCAGGGCCGGCAGCCCCAGGGTCAGGGTGCGGCGCAGGAGAGAGGTCGTGGTCATGCCGATTTATCCGGGCGGTGAAGCACATTGTTCAGTAACTGACGGAACTGGGCTGCGGCCGGGGTGGCCGCTGTCGCCGCAGGCGGTTGTGCCGGCGGCGCGCTCAGGGTATGCAGCGGGGTGATTTGGGTCGGCGTCACACCCAGCACCAGCCAGGTATTGTCCACCTCCACAATCACCACCCGCTCACGCTGGCCGACCTGGCAACTGGCCGTCACCTTCAGCAACGCGCTGTTACGGCGTTGCGGGGCGAAGCCCAGACGCTTGACCACCCAGCCCGCCAGCAGGATCAGCAGCAGAATGCCGCCCAGCCCGGAACCCACCTGCGTCACCAGCGACCCGGTAGAAATCGCCGGGGCGGGCGGCACCGCCACCACCGGGGCAGGGGCGGCAACCGGTTGCGAGGCGACCGGCTTTTCTGCCATCGGGTTTTCTGCAACCGCTTTTTCTGCAACCGCTTTTTCTGCAACCGAGGGTGCGGCGGGGTGTTCTGCAACCGGCTGTAGGGCGGCCGGTGGTGCCGGAACAGCCGCCGCAGGGGCGGCAGCGGCCGGTGCAGCCTCTGCCGCCGGCGCAACAGCCGGGGCAGCAGGGTGGTCAGCGTACAGGTTGGTCAGTGTCGTCATTAACGGCTCAGGCGGCGCATACGTTCAGAAGGGGTAATGATGTCAGTGATGCGCACGCCGAACTTGTCAGCGACCACCACCACTTCACCCTGGGCAATCAGGTAACCGTTGATCAGGATGTCCAGCGGCTCACCCGCCAGGCCGTCCAGCGCCACCACGGAACCCTGCGACAGGCGCAGCAGCTCTTTGATGGTCATCTTGGTGCGGCCCAGTTCCACCGTGAGCTTGACCGGGATATCGAGGATCATGTCGATATCCTGCAAATTGCCCAGCCCTTCGTGCGGCTCCAGGGATTTGAACACCCCTTCAGTGGTCGGGACCGGTTTTTCGGCAGCCTGCTGCTGTTCGTTGAACGCATCAGCCCATAAATCGTCCACGGATCCGGTTCCTGCGTCAGTCGGCTGGTTGGCGTCAGTCATTGGGCTGTTCCTCATTCAGCGAATTCAAAATAGGGTTAATCAGGTGTTCCACGCGCAGCGCGTACTGGCCGTTCAGCGTACCGTACTGACTGGTCAGTACCGGCACACCATCAACATGGGCAATCAGGCGGTCGGCTTTCTCAATCGGCAGCACGTCACCCGGTTGTAATTTCATAATTTGTGATAACCGCAGCGGGATTTCGGCGAAGTTCGCCACCAGCTCCAGCTCAGAGTGCTGCACCTGATGCACCAGCGTATCGCGCCAGTTGTTGTCCTCCTGGCGGGAGTTCTCCAGCGGCGGGTTGGTCAGCAGCTCGCGCAGCGGTTCAATCATGGCGAACGGGATACAGATGTTGAAATCCCCGCTCAGCGCACCGATCTCGACGTGGAACGGCGTGGTGACCACGATGTCGTTCGGTGAGGTCGTAATATTGGTGAACTTCACCTGCATCTCGGCACGCACATACTCGATATCAATCTTGTAAATCGCGCTCCAGGCATCACCGTAGGCATCCAGCGCCAGCCGCAGCATCCGCTTGATTACCCGTTGTTCCGTGTGGGTAAACTCACGCCCCTCGACTTTGGTCGGGAAGCGTCCGTCACCGCCGAACAGGTTGTCAACGGCGATAAACACCAGGCTCGGCTCAAACACGAACAGGGCGGTACCGCGCAACGGCTTCAGCTGCACCAGGTTCAGGTTGGTCGGCACCGGCAGGTTACGGGCAAACTCATGGTAAGGCTGGATCTTGATGCCGCCGACCGTGATGTCCGGGCTGCGTCGCAACAGGTTGAACAGCCCCATCCGGAAGTGGCGCGCAAACCGCTCGTTGATAATCTCCAGCGCCTGAAGGCGTTCACGCACCACGCGGCGCTGGGTCGTCGGGTCATAGGGCCGGACATCATTTTCACTGCCGGCGGCGGCAACAGGTTCATCACTGTTGCTGTCACCGTTCAGCAGTGCGTCAATCTCGGCCTGGGAAAGGATGCTATCGCCCATAACCGGTCACCGTAAGATAAAGGCGGTGAACAGGACATCCGTCACCTTTTGTTCCGGCTGGCCGTGGACCATCGACGGGCGGAGCACGTCTTTGATCTGGCCCATAAGTTGTTGCTTGCCCGCTTCACTGGCCAGCTGGGCCGGCGTCTGGCGCGACAGCAGCAACAGCAGGCGGCTGCGCACTTCCGGCAGGTAACCGGTCAGGGTGGCACGGGTCTCTTCATCCGGCAGGCGCAGGGTCAGACCGATATACAGGACGCGGTCCGGGTCATTGGTTGGCGTCTGGAGATTCACGGTAAAGGTGTCCAGCGGCATAAACACCGGGGGAGCAGGCGGCTGAGGTTTCGCGCTGACTGTACCCTCGGTATGATTATGCATTCTCCACCAACTGTAGCCCGCTGCCGCGCAGGCGGCAATGGCGACCACGATGAGAATGATCATCCAGGGGAAGCGTTTACCTTTGGCTTTGTTGGCTTGTTCAGACATGGATAAGTCAGTTTCCTGTAACGTTAACGCCCGGCACGCGATGCATGCCGGACTAGATGTTGCGATGATTATCGCGGTTATCGGCCCGGACAATAGGTGGAATAGGCATGGAAAACCGGCTTACCTCATCCGTTTGTGGGCAGCCGGGTATAAAAGCGTCAGGCGAAGATGTCCACACCGCTGCTGCCCTGAAGGCGGGAAACCAGGCTGGCCGGGACGGCCAGCGGTTCAGCGGCCGCCAGGGGATCGGCCGCGTCCCAGCTGTTTGGTGCGCTGCGGCCGCCCTGCTGTTGGGCGCTCTGCTGCTGCGCCTGCTGCCAGCCGCCGGCATCACTGCCGACGCTGCTCTGCCCCAGGTTGATGCCGCTCTCCGCCAGCGCAGTGCGCAGGTGCGGCATGGCGGCTTCCACCGCGGCGCGTACCTGCTGGTGGGCGGAGACGAAGTGCAGCTGCGCCTGGTCGTTATCAATCTTCAGGCTTATCTGCAATGCCCCGAGATCTTCCGGGTGCAGGCGCAGCTCTGCGCTCTGCTGGCCGTGGCGGGTAAACATCAGTACCTGCTGGCCAAGGGCCTGCTGCCACTCCGGGGTCGCCAGCGGGCTGGTGATCTGCGGGGCAGCGGCCGTGACCGGCAGCGCGGTGGCGGCCGGTGCGGCGTTGGTATGGGCAGCCGGCGGCAGCGCGGCGGCCTGCACCACCGGTTGCGGGGCGCTGTCAGCGGTCGCCGCCGGCAGATCTTTCTGCGGCTGGGCGGCGGAGAGCAGCATGGCCGCGCTCTCCAGGCTCTCCGCCGGGGCCACGGCCGGGGCGGCAGCGGCTGCCGTGTTATCTGTGCCCGCATGGGCGGCATGGGCCGCAGCCGGTGAGGCGGACGCCGTGGCCGGGGTGGCCGGCGCGGCCGTCAGGGCAGAGGCACCGCCCAGCACGGCGGCGGCGGTACGTGCGGTCTCAGCCTCAGCGGCAGCCTGGGTGCCGGAGCCGGAGGCGGTGGCCTGAGCCGGTGCCATCAGCGGGGCGGGCAGGCCGAGCATGGCGAACAGCGACTGGATCGCCTGCTGGTCATCCTCTTTATCTTCCGCATTGCCGGCGTCCCCGGAGACGCGCGTCTCTACGCGCGCATCACGGCTGGTGAGCGCCGCCGGCACGGTGCCGGGCTGGGTCAGTTTTTCCACGGCGGCCGCGAGCTGGCTGACCAGATCGGTCGCCTGCGCTTTCCCGGCCGCGGTATTGCCGGCCGCGGCAGCCGCGGCCAGGGCGGCTTTGCCGTCAGCGGCCAGCGCGGTGAAACCTTTGCCTTTTGGCTCACCTGCCGGCGTCAGCGCGTTGCCCGGCACACCGGCAGCCAGTTGCCCCAACTGGGCATCAAGCTGGCCGGCGAAATCCAGGCCGCTCTCTTCCGGGGCCTGCCCGGCGGCCGTGGCGGTGGCGGGGGAGAGCGCGGCGGTGGCGGTCTCGGCCGCAGGGGCGAGGTTCAACAGCGTGAGGTTCATTGTTCTCGGTTCCTGTAGGTGCTTCGTTGCGCAAATTCGTCCATGCGTTTTTGGTCCAGCCGCCCCTCAATGACCTGCTGTTGTAACAGGGCGCGGTCGGCCAGCGTCTGGTAAGCATTCAACCGTTGCTGTTTGTCCTGCCAGTGGCTCACCGCCTGATCGAGGCGCTGGTTCCACTGCGCCAGCTGGCGGCGGTGCTGCTCAATCGCCTTGTCCAGCGTCTGGATAAACTGCTGGTAGTTTTGCCAGCTCAGCGCATCAATGCCGCCGTTCAGCGTGGTGTTCAGCTGCTGGCGGTACTCATCCTGATAATTGAGCAGCATGGTGAGCTGCTGTTCGGCATTAAGGCGCGACTGGCGCACCTGCCCAAGCTGGGTGACCGCCTGATCCAGCGCTTTTTGCGCCAGGTCGCGCAGGGTGCCCATCGGGGAGAGACTGTTCATCATGGCCTCACAGGAAAAAACGGGTTGCCGGTCAGTTCGGCAACAGGGTGTTCAGGTGGTCGCAGGAGGCAGTAAAGTCGCTCTGCTCATGAATGCCTTGCTGCAACAGCGCTTCCATCTGCGGGTAGAGGCGGATGGCGCGGTCAAGCAGCGGATCGCTGCCGGCGGCATACGCCCCGACGCTGACCAGGTCGCGGTTACGCTGGTAACTCGCCAGCATCTGTTTGAACTGGCGCACCCGGCGGTAGTGGGTGTCATCAATCAGTGAGGTCATCGCCCGGCTGATGGAGGCTTCGATATCGATAGCCGGGTAGTGGCCGGACTCCGCCAGGCGGCGGGACAGCACCACGTGGCCGTCAAGGATGGCGCGCGCCGAGTCCGCGATCGGGTCTTGCTGGTCATCGCCTTCGGTCAGGACGGTATAGAACGCGGTGATCGAGCCGCCGCCATCCACGCCGTTACCGGCACGCTCCACCAGCGCGGGCAGCTTGGCAAACACCGACGGCGGGTAGCCTTTGGTGGCCGGCGGCTCGCCGATCGCCAGGGCGATTTCACGCTGCGCCATGGCGTAGCGGGTCAGGGAGTCCATGATCAGCAGCACATGCTGGCCCCGGTCACGGAAATCTTCCGCGATGCGGGTGGCGTAGGCAGCCCCCTGCATACGCAGCAGCGGCGAGACGTCCGCCGGGGCGGCGATCACCACCGAGCGCGCGCGGCCCTCGGCACCCAGGATATTTTCGATGAAGTCTTTGACTTCGCGGCCACGTTCGCCAATCAGCCCGACCACAATCACATCGGCCTGGGTGTAGCGGGCCATCATGCCGAGCAGCACGCTTTTGCCGACGCCGGAACCGGCGAACAGGCCCATACGCTGGCCGCGCCCCACGGTCAGCAGGGCGTTGATGGCGCGCACGCCGACGTCGAGCACCTGCTCAATCGGGGTACGCAGCAGCGGGTTGACCGGGGCGGTCATCAGCGGGGCGCGGAAGCCGGTTTCCGGCGGCGGCAGGCCGTCCAGCGGTTTGGCGGCGCCGTCCAGCACCCGGCCCAGCAGTTGCGGGCCGAGCGGCAACTGTTTGCCGCTGCTCTGGCCGTCCGGCGTCATGCGGGCATAGACCCTGGCACCGGGCAGAATGCCTTCCACCTCTTCCAGCGGCATCAGGAACAGGCGCTGCCCCTGAAAGCCCACCACTTCACTCTCGACTTCCTGCACCTGATGGTTGGCATCCATCCGCTCAATAATGCAGGTGGCACCGAGCGGCAACTGGAGGCCGGTCGCCTCCAGCACCAGCCCGGTGGCACGGGTCAGGCGGCCATACCGGCGCAGGGCCGGGGTGCGGGTGATGCGTTGTTCGGCATCATCCAGCGCATGCAATAACCGGCCTAAACGGGCTGTCATACTTCCCCCGGTGCCGCCAGGCGGCAGAGTTCCTGCCAGCGCGTGGCGAGCGAGGCATCAAGGTCGCCGTCTTCTGCGCTGACTTTGCAGCCGCCGCGGTGGATCTGCGGGTCAGAGACCAGCCGCCAGCCGTTGAGGCTTAACGTCACGCCGAGCTGCTGCTCCACGCGGTCATAATCCTGCGGGCTGACGCGCAGTTGCGGTTTGCCGCTGAACATCGGCTCCTGCTGAATCAGCTGCTGGATCTGGGCCAGCAGCGCCGCGCCGTCACACTGCGGGGTCTGGCCGAGGATCTGTTTGGCGGCGGTCAGCGCCAGTTGCATCAGGCGGGAGGCGATCACGCTGTCGAGCGAGTCCAGCGTCTGCTGGAAATCGGTGACCATCGCCTGCCACTGTTCGGTCAGCGGCTGCTGCTGCGCGTGCGCGGCGTCCAGCCCCTGCTGCTGCCCGGCCTGGTAACCGGCCTGGAAGCCGGCGTCATAGCCCTGTTGTTTGCCCTGCTGGAAGCCCAACTGGTGGCCCTCCTGCTGGGCCTGCTGGCGCAACCCGGCCAGCTCGTGCTGGCGGGAATGTTCTTCGTGCTCCACCAGCACATCGTAGGCGGCCTGGAAGGCCGGCTCCATGCGCTTCGGGGCAGGGGAGAGATCGTTAAGTTTCCACGGTTGCCACGGCAGCCGGTTAAGCGCATCAGACATAGGTATCCTCGCCACCACCAATCATCATTTCGCCGGTTTCCGCCAGACGGCGGACAATCAGCAGGATCGCTTTCTGTTCTGCCTCGACCTGCGACATACGCATCGGGCCGCGGTTGGCCAGGTCGTCGCGCAGGATATCGGCCGCACGTTGCGACATGTTGTTGAGGAACTTGTCGCGCAGCGGCTGTTCGGCACCTTTCAGGGCGACCAGCAGCGACTCGTTGTCCACTTCCTGCAACAGGCGCTGGATGCTGCGGTCGTCGACCTGCACCAGGTTTTCGAACAGGAACATCTCGTCGACAATCTTCTGTGCCAGCTCGCCGTCGTAGCCGCGCATCGCGTCCATGACCGCTTCTTCCTGCTGGGTTTTCATCAGGTTGATGATCTCGGCGGCAGTACGTACCCCGCCCAGCTTGCTGCGCTTGAGGTTCTGGCCGTCGAGCAGGTTGTTCAGCACTTCGGTCAGTTCCGCCAGTGCCGCCGGCTGCACGCCGCCGAAGGTGGCGATACGCAGCATCACGTCGTTGCGCAGGCGTTCGTCGAACTGCGCCAGGATGTCGGCCGCCTGGCCGCGTTTCAGGTGCACCATAATGGTGGCGATGATCTGCGGGTGTTCGTCGCGGATCAGGTCGGCCGCCATCAGCGGTTCCATATAGTTGAGCGTTTCCATGCCGGTGGTGGTTTCACGCGACTCGAGGATGTCCTCGAGCAGGCTGGAGGCGCGCTCCTCGCCCAGGGCTTTGACCAGCACCGAGCGCAGGTAGTCATTGGTGTTGATGCTCAGGGCCGCGTACTGCTCGGCATCCACCTCGAATTCATTGAGCACTTCCGCCAGCACTTTGGTGGAGATGTGATGGGTGTTCGCCATCGCGCTGCTCAGCTGCTGTACCTCGCGCGAGGAGAGGTGTTTGAACACCTCCGCCGCGCGGTCTTCACCGAGCGTCATCAGCAGGACGGCGCTCTTTTCGGTTCCGGTCAAACTCATAACTCGGTACTCATCCATTGGCGGATCACCAGGGCGACCACGCGAGGTTCTTTATCGGCCAGCTCCTGGATACGCTGGGTCTGGACTTCAACGCTGACACGTTGCTGGGAGCGCTTGCGCTGGGCCAGCTCATCGCTGCTCGGCTTGGCGGCCGGGGCAGCCTCAGTGGCAGAGACAGCCTGGGCAGCGGCGGCGGCAGCCACAGCGGCTTCCTGCGCCTGTTGCTGTTTACGCAGTTGCGGGCGAACCAGCTTGCGCCACAGGATCCAGGCCACAATCAGGATCAGCAGGTAACGGCCGGCCTCGATAAGCTGCTCGAAGAACGACTGCTGTTTCCAGAACGGCAGCTCAACCGGCACGTCCTGCGTATCGTTAAACGGCGTGTTGACCACGTTCAGGCTGTCGCCGCGCTCGGCGGAGTAGCCCATCGCCTCACGCACCAGATCGTTGATCTGCTTAAGCTGGGCCTCGGTCAGCGCTTTCTGCTTGCCGTCTGCACCGGTGGCGTAGTTCACCACCACGGCGACGGAGAGGCGCTTCACGCCACCGGCACTTTCCGTGGTGTGACGGATGGTGCGGTCCAGCTCGTAGTTGGTGGTTTCATCATGGCGGCTGCTGCCGGACGTGGTGCCGCGCGCTGTGGTGGCGCTGCTGCGGGTGGCCGCGTCGGCGGTTTTGTTGGCCGCTGCATTCTTGGCATTTGCCGCGTTCTTCGCCGGCGGTGTATCAATCGGCGCGGTGGTGGCCGGGGCCGGCTGGTTGGAGAGCGCGCCCGGCACGCCGCCGACAGCGGAACCCACTTGTTCATTGGTGCTCAGCTGGCGTGAACGGATTGCGGCGTTGTCCGCATTGCCGTTCGGCTGGTACTGCTCATCCGTCTGCTCGCGGGAGGCGAAATCAAGCTGCGCGGTGACCTGGGCGTGGACGTTGCCTGCACCCACCATCGGCGCGAGGATGGTCTCGATACGGCGCTGGAAACGGCTCTCCAGCTCATTGGTGAATTTCAGCTGGGTCGCGTTCAGGAGGCGATCGCCGCCTTCATTCTGGGTCAGCAGGTGGCCGCTCTGGTCAACCACGGTGACGCTGGCCGGCGGCAGGCCGGAAACGCTGCTGGAGACCATATGGACGATGGCATTGATCTGGCCGTCATCCAGCGCGCGGCCGGGTTGCAGGGCCAGCGTGACTGACGCCGACGGGGATTTCTGCTCGCGCACAAACAGCGACGGCTTAGGCATCGCCAGGTGTACGCGCGCGCTCAGCACCGGGCCGAGGGTTTCAATGGTGCGCGACAGCTCACCTTCCAGGCCACGCTGGTAGTTGATCTGCTCGCTGAACTGGCTGATGCCGAACTTCTCCTGATCCATCAGTTCGAAGCCCACCGCACCGCCTTTCGGCAGCCCGGCCTGCGCCAGGCGCAGGCGTGTCTCATGGACACTCTCCGCCGGCACCAGCAGCGCGCCGCCGTTATCCGCAAAGCGGTAAGGGACATTCATCTGCGTCAGCTGGGCGACGATGGCACCGCCATCCTTATCGTTCAGGTTACTGAACAGGACGCGATAGTCCGGGCTGCGGGCCCAGAGCATCATGGCAACGACAATGGCCACCGCCGCCGCTGCGGCAATCAGCAACGGAATTTTTGGGTTAGCGCGCAAGCGGGTAAACAGCGCGTTCATGCCGTTTTCACGGTTATCGCCGGTGGCGGTCGCGGCATTCATGAGGCCACCTCGCTACACTGCAAACGGATGTGAGTAATGGTATAGAGTTGCAAAACGGACTCCCTGGCGGTTTGCGTTGACGCGTCAAAAGGCACTGGACCTGGTAATAGGAAATGTCCCAATTTTCAGGTGGGCCATTATTTGCTGTTGACAGAAAATTCGATGGGTGAATAAGCCGTGTTTTTTGCCGCTATTTAGATGCTTTAGCCGGAAAACCCTGTGGTAGGGTGTCTGCCATCAAATCTATATCGTCCGCCGGTGCGTCCGGCACGGGCTGACACCAGAGAGAAAAGTATGTCAATTCAGGGTATTCAAAGCGTCCTCCAGCAGATGCAGGCCACCGCGCTCCAGGCCGCCGGCCCGGCACCCGCCCAGCCGTTGGCGCACGCGGGCTTTGCCAGCGAGCTGAAAGCGGCCGTCGGCAAGATAAGCGACATCCAGAACAGCGCCCGCACCCAGGCCGAGAAATTTGAGCTGGGCGTGCCGGGCGTTGGGCTGAATGACGTGATGGTGGATCTGCAAAAATCCTCCGTCTCCCTGCAACTGGGCGTGCAGGTGCGTAACAAGCTGGTGTCCGCCTACCAGGAAATCATGAACATGCAGGTGTAGGGGGGCGGACTGCCCGCTTCCGGCAGGTTTCCTGCGCCACACCCGGTGGCCGCGATGCTGTGCTCTTTCACCGCCTGTTGCCTGAATTTTTGTCATTATCAGTAGATTTATTACGGTTATCCCCCCGGCTGCCGATACTGTGTTCAGGCAAAAAGCGGGGAAGAGGATCCTGATGCAAACCAACCTGTTCAAGACAGACGCCGCGATCCGGGCGGCGTGTGATATGTGGTATGGCGGCGGTGGGGCAGAGCCTGACGCGATAAGGCGCACAGGCAAACGCGACCGGCTGCGCCCGGAGCGTGAGTGATGCATTACTTTCTGGCGGCACTCGGCGCGCTGATAACCGGCACGGCGATGGTGTCTGACAATGGCATCGCATTAATTTGCGGCACAATCTGGTTGAGCACCGCCTGTGTCTGCATGGCAATTCAAAAGTTAGGAGAGAAATATGGCCGCTGAAATCATCCCGTTTAAAAAGCCCTTGCATCAGCTGACCCAGGCCCAGCAACACCTTTGCGAGGCATTGAAGCTGGTGCGTGACGGCGGTCACCAGCCGATGGCGGTTGACCTGCTGCTCAGCCGCGCTCATGAACTGGTGTATGACTACGTGGAAATCGCCGGAAAACGCTGAACGGGCGCGCACTGCCTGCCGCGTGCAGAGGGACATTGCCCCTTCTTTGCCTTATCTGTTGAACTGACGGCAAAAAAAGCGGTCTGTTACAAGCCCGGCGGTCGGGCGTATGCCATAATGCGGGGCCTGCAGCGTAAAGAGGCGGGGCAATGTTGACAGAGTGAGGAGTAACAGAGTGGCAAACATGCGCGTTAAACAGGGAGTAAGCTGGTGGTTTTTCCCCTACATCCGGCTGGTGTGCTGGGTTTATGCAGTGCGGGGGCGCGAGCTGAGTGACCAGCAACTGGAACAGCGGGTCATGCGCCATCTGAACCCCTCACCGTACAAACGACGCAGGCATCAGGTCATCCTGAGCAAGCTGCGCCTGAAGGGCTGAAAGGAAGGCAGGCGGCGGCAGGCTGAAAGTGTTGTTATCTTCTATACTTAATGGACAAACCCGTGAGTCAATGGAGAGAACCATGTCTGAACATCCTGATCATAACGCGCCTTTCCCCAATAAACATCACGGCCTGCCTGAAGATGCGCCCAATTCGCCGAACCCTTATGAAGAGGATGACCTGGCGAATAAAGAGGGAGAAATCCCGAGAAAGCGCGATGACAGCTCCGATGATAAAGAAGATCCTTACGAATCAGACTCGAAATAGCGTCTGTTCCCGCTATCCAGAAACCGCCTCCGGGCGGTTTTTTGTTGCCGCCACACCGCCGGGCAGACAGATTAGCCTGATTGGACATTTGTTCATCAGGATGTGATGTCCGGCAGGTCTGCCCGCTGGCGGCTTGCCTATACTTCCTATGCCCATGTCGGGCCTGGAGGTAGTTATGTCCGAACGTCCTGATGAAATTGATCCGCTGCCGGATGATGATATGGTTCCTGAAACCCCGGAAGAGTTTCCGGAAGAGGATGATCCTTTAGGGGATGATCCGTTGGGGGATGATGACGATGTGCCGCAAACCCCGGATGACGTGTAAGCCTTATCTACTCTAAAACCGCCTGCGGGCGGTTTTTTGTTGCCTGCTGTTCGTCAGTTAATGCCTGTAGTTCGTTAGTTGGTTAATCCCTGTAGTCCATCAGTTAATGCCGGTAAGGCACCGGGCGTTTTTGCCGGCGTGCAGCGTGTATCTGCTATCTTTAAGATAACGCAACAGGGAGAACCATGATGTCATTAGAGATTGAGAAAAAGTCAGAAGGGCCGGACCACTATCTGTATGCCGCCACCTGCCGCGAGGCGGATTACCAGTTTGAGGTGACAGGCCGGGGCAAGACGGCCACTGAGGCGGATGCGGACCTGAGGAAAAATATCCGGGAGATGGGGCAACGGCTGGATGAACTGATGCAGATGAGTAAGGTGTCGGCCTGACACCGGCGTGGTGCTGTCACGGGCGGCCATCGCGGCCGCCCGCGTCCTATCAGGCAAATGTCTCGTCAGGGGCTTTCAGGATCATCGCTTCCAGCGCATGGCGGTAAACATCCAGTTTCACCACATCATGTTCGGTTTCCAGCTTTTCAATCAGCCGCGCAATGATCGCTTTATTAGTGACAAACTCATGGGTGCTGAGCAATTCTGCCGCAATCTGAGTAATCACTTCTGACTCCGCCGCTGACGTCGCGGCCGGGCTGTTAAAATAACGCGCAATTTCGTGTTCCGCAGAGACGGGTTGTTTATTCATTTTTTGTTCCCTTATAGAGCGTATTCCGCGTACCGCCCAATCCGGAACGCCGGACAGGCGTAAGTCGCGTCATGGGGGTGGCGTAAACTGGTGTGTAAATAAAAAAGACCTCTGAACGTGGAACCAAACACCCTCAGAGGCAACATAATGCATCCGTTATCGTTATGACAGGCGAGCGTTCCCTGCTCCCCGATAAACTTATACAAAGATGGAAATTTTGCGTAACTTTGGCCTGAGCTTTTTGTGTGGTATGAGGTGTATATAAAAAGCAGCTTATCAGGCGGGCAGTGGAGAGGGCGGCGGCAAGGGCAAAAGGGCATGATAAGTTGCCGGGCCGCCGGGGGGCAGGTACCCCGGCAAAGTGTAAGGGGGGCGGTGGAGAGGGGCGTGCGTTCGTGACAAAAGCCTTACGCAAGCCAGGGGATCAGGGGTCGATTCGCGGCTGGTCAATCAAGGCGTAAAGGCAACCGCGCAGCTTGATCAGATCCTCCGGATGGGTCGCAGAATCTTCTGAAGCCTGGTCCAGCGCTTTGTTCACCTGTTTTGAAATGGTCATCCTGGTCTGTGCATCCAGCGCATTCATCAGCGCTGTCACCGCAATTTGCAGGGCTTCTACCTGAATCAGGGTCTCTTTGGAGGCCACATCATTTTCTGCCAGCTTCACCAACAGTTCTGCGATTAACGCTTTCATAAAGTCTCCACACAAGAAGGGATCGTTAGCGCGCTTATAATAATGCGGGAGTTCATGAATCTGATAGCAAAATTTTAATCATTCGCGGTAATGACCTGCACAACGCGCGAAAGGAAAAGAAAAAATGCGCGTGTTGCTAAAAATGCGGTGCACTTGCTGACGGTAGGGTTTGCACTATTCTTGAAATGTTCTTAACAAAAAGGAGTGAGTTATGAAAAAAGTCATTGTGGCTTCTGCGGTTATTCTCTCTGCCCTGCTGGCCGGCTGTGCCGACAGCAACTATGCTATCCACACCATTGATGGCCGGACGATTGTCAGTGACGGCAAACCAAAAACAGATAATGAGACCGGCATGATCAGTTATAAAGATGCCTGGGGCAACAAACAGCAAATTAACCAGAATACCGTGAAGCAAATGCAGGAAATTAAAAACTGACGTTTATTTTCCCCTAAAAAAACCCCGCTGCGGCGGGGTTTTTATTGCCGGTTTCAGAACAGTGCCCGGATGTAAGGCAACTTACGCAAATAGCGAACGGCCAGATAGGTGATGCCAAACATCACGCCGGAGAACAGCAGGGAGGCAAAAGGCCAGATTAACTTTTCGTTGATGTTAATCAGCCGCGTCACGGCCAGGTAGACCACCATATGCGCTAAGAAAATACCAAACGAGCACTCTGCTACCGAGGTAAGCCGTTGTTTTATCAGCGGGCTAAAAGTAAAGCGGGCATTCAGTATCAGGTAGAACAGGGCGGCGGAGGCCACCACCGTCGGCGGATAGAAATAGGTGTAGTAGGTTTCCCGCGCGGCATGGGCCGCCAGCGACACAGACCGGGTGCCGGTAAACATCACGATGACCGCCAGAATAAACAGGCCCAGCGCCAGCCAGCCACGCTGCCGG
The DNA here is from genome assembly GCF_018257325.1 of Nissabacter archeti. Classification (NCBI taxonomy): domain Bacteria; kingdom Pseudomonadati; phylum Pseudomonadota; class Gammaproteobacteria; order Enterobacterales; family Yersiniaceae; genus Nissabacter; species Nissabacter archeti. Next base: position 201,148 of record NZ_JAERKB010000001.1, on the reverse strand, counting down.
GTAAAGCCTATATCTTTTATCAACAGCGGCAGGAACAGGAAAATCACATAGGCATTAAAGTTATTCAGCGCCATATTGCCGACAAACGAAATCGTGATCTTGAAAGCATCACTGAGAAACGGGAAGGTACAGGAGAACAGAAAGGTCAGTACGGTATAAAACAGGCAGAATGTCCGGCCCCCTTTATAGTAGATCAGCGAGACCAGCGGCATCAGCAGGTAAAGGCCAATCAACGCATATAAAAACCATAACTGAGCCATCGCATTATGATTAATCACCACATCCACCAGCCAGTGCCGGCTAAAAATATCCTCTCCGTTCAGTATCCCGTAAATAAGTGACCAGGCCAGAAACGGCAGGGCAATCCTTGTCAGCCGGCGGCGTACAAAGGCGCGGACATCCATATCCTCTTTAATCAGTAAAAAGGCGGAAATCATAAAAAACAGCGGGACACAAAAGCGTGACAGCGAATAACAGAGGTTAGTGATGTTCCAGGCGACACTGTCAATCGGTGCCATATAAAACGTATTCATCGAGCCATGAATCAGCACCACCGCGCCAATCGCGATGGCGCGCATCACATCAAGGTTGAGGTTTTTTTCCATACTTCCCTGAACGGTACATGAATAAAGATAAGTCGTTTATCTTTATAAGAGAGCCAAATAATTAGCAATAAATTTAGGTTAGGTTGGCGTAAAAATCCGATCGCCATTAAAAAACGGCCAGAAGGAGGCGACATCTGGCCTGGGTGAATCATTCAAATATTGAAAGAAATCTTTAGCCTTGGTAAAGGAACAAAATAAATCCTTCTTTAGAAGGTCTGCCGCACTATTCCGGCAAATGGCCCGGGGGTTTCATGATGAAAAGCGACGGCCGCAGCCGTTTGCGCATCCACAGGCAAGCCATCATCAGCAGGGTAGAGAGGGAAACCAGCGCCGGGATGATCACAATCAGCGTCTGGTAACTCAGCGTGACCGTATGTTCACCCGGCGGCAGGCGTACCCCCATAAAGCCATCATCCAGCGGGACCGGGGCCACGCGTTGCCCATCCACCATCAGCGTATACCCGGCGTACATCACGTACGGCAGGGTATAGAGCGCCGGCTCCGGGGCGGAAACATGGAACGTCGGGTAACCGTTGATGTAGCCGCCCGGCAGGTTCAGCAGGTGATCGCGCGCGGTCGGCGGCAGTGTCTGCGCGGCCAGCAGGTCATAGGTCGTGCCCTGCATGGTGCGGGTGTTGAGGTAATCCGCGTACAGGCGGGTGGTCTGGAACGCCGGCAGCGGCTGGTCAAGCGCACTTTTTACCGGCAACCAGGCGGCGGCCAGCAGGGCGGTGAGCATCAGGGCCGCCGTTTTGCGCTGGTGCGTCAGCAGCCATTGCAACGGCACCACGGCATACAGGGCCAGCAGCGCGCAGGCGCACATCAGCAGCCGCCACGAAAACTGCATGATATTGAGCACCGGCGTATGCGCGGGCAGCCAGTTCCAGTTCACCAGGTTGGTGGTCAGCAGCACCATCACCAGCCCGGCCGCCAGCAGGGTTTTGCCGCGGCGCGCGATTGGCATCAGCAGCGCGGCCAGGCTGAGCAGCAGCAACGGCAGGCCGGGAGAGGAGTAAGTCCCGTTTTGCGTCAGCCCATAGTGGCTGGGCAGGCCGAGCAGCGTTTGCAGCAGGTCGCTTTTATAGCGGTCCATATGGCGGTAGCTGAACAGCATCCCTTTGAAGGCATACACATCGGAATAGACCATATGGTAGAGCAGCGGCCCCCAGTAGAGGCAGGTCAGCGCCAGGATAAGCAACACCGAACGTCCCAGGAACAGCAGGTTCCGGCGGGTGAACAGGGCGCGGGCGTTCAATACGGCAAACAGCAGGAAGAAGATCAGGCTGACCACCACACTGGGAATATTGGACAGCAGGATCAGGGAAGCCGAGAGCGGGATCAACCGGCAGTCGCGCCGGTCGCTGATCAGTGAGCTGCACCCGCGGACAAACAGCGGCATTACCGCCATTGCCAGGCATTCACCGACCGCAAAGCGGACAAACAGGTTATTCAGGAAATAGACGGAGGTGACAAACAGCAGGCCGCACAGGAGACCGGCCGTCAGGCTGTGGTGTTCACGTTTACCGGCATAACAGGCAGAGCTGAACCCGAGAGCCAGGATAAAGGCGAACACCAGCTTCATCTGCACCACATCAGAGGCCAGGCCAAACGTCAGCCCGCGTGCCAGCAGGAACAGCAGCGAGCTGAGCGGCGGGTAGAACATCTGCCAGGAGTAGCCATACTGGTTGGCGTTCCAGTAATCAAACAGCGGCGGGAACTGGCCGTGGGCCAGTGCCTGGTTGAGTGAGGTCATGCGCAGCAGGTGCGCTTCCCAGTCATGCCCGTACCAGATGCCCGCACTCAGCAACGGCAACATCACCATAACGACCATAACGGCGAGTGCCGCCCGGCGCAGACCCTTTTCTGTACCCATGATGTTGCCCTTTCTTACGCCTGATGCCGCTGCCTGCGGAGCCTGCCCGCTGACGCTGTCAGGCCGGGCGGATAAACGATAAGGGCTTTTACCGCATCACGCTATGGGAGGCGATGCACTTATTCTCATTTTGTGCAGTGCATTCCAACCTGCAGGGGTGTCAGTTGCTGCCGAGGCTGCAATCGGGGCAGGCAGCTTGCCGGTGATGGCCGCGGATGGCAGTGGGCAGGAAACCAAAACGTTTGCGGAAACGTTCTGCGAAGCGCGAGCCGCTCTCATAACCCACGCTCTGAGCGATGGCGGCAATCGCCGCATCGGTGTTTTGTAACAGGTGCAGGGCGTGGGTCATGCGGGTGTCGGCGATGATATTGCGCAGCACCTCTGCCTCGGCCGCCAGCCGGCGGCGCAGCATCACTTCGTTCATCTCCAGCCGTTCTGCCACCACCGCGGCCGGCCAGGGGTGGGCGATGTCCGTCAGCAGCAGCTCACGCACCTGCTGGCTGAGGGTGGCCGGCGGCGTGGTATGCAGGCGCACGCCGTGCTGCGCCAGCCACAGGATCTGCTCCTGCATACGGTGGCGGGCAATCGGGGCCGGCAGCGCGGGCGACGTCATCAGCGCGTCGAAGAAGCAGTCAAACGAGTGGGCAAACTGGTTGGCCGGGTCGGGGATAATGGCGGCGGAGGCCACCGGTGACAGCAGCGGGGTGTGCTCGCGGCTGAAATCCGCCAGCAGCGCCGGATCGCAGGCGATGGCTTTGCTGGCGTAGAGGCCTTTCTCATCCAGGCCGTTGTAAACGTCCAGCGTCTGGCCGCCGTTCAGCGCCAGCATCTCACCCTGCTCGATGCGCAGCTCACCCTCACGGGTACGCAGGATGTTATAGCCTTGTGACACATAGATCAGGCAGGGGCGGCTGACGTAAATTGACGGCACGCACAGCGCGCTGTGTTGGATCAGGTGCCCGGCAATGCCGACACCGGGGTAAGAGCGAATTGTCCGTTCCATAAATGTTCAAGATGGCTCATGGCTGCCCGCATCCGGCGGAGGGAGCCGGCCTCCGGGCCGGCACGCGAAAAAACACCGGCCTGCCGGAAGCGGCAGACCCGTTTACTGCGGGTCGCCCTGGAGCATGGTGTACTGCCCGTCGAACTTACCGTAAGCATGGTGCAAATCTTTTTTACGGCCGGTGTTGCCGATAAGCTCAGCCAGTTTATCCATCCTGGCGTTAAGCAGCTGTTTCACCTGGCTTTCGTTATCAAGAATACGCGCCAGCATACGGCGGATCGTCTCCTGCACCTGATCAGGCACGCCGTCATTGACGGGCAGGGCGGCGGTCTGTTCCACCGCCTTGGCGTAGCTGACCTCGAGCTCAACCAGTTCCGGCCACTGCTCCTGGCGCGCCAGGCCGAGCATCTGCTCACTGAGGGTCAGAATCTGTTGATATGCGGTAATAAGGTGCGGGTGACGATCCATTATTTCACGTCCTGAGAAGGTTGATAGTGTGGTCCAATCTGGCGCCAGGCATCTGCGATGTTATCCAACAGCGCGGAAACCTCTTCGAGAGCCGTTAAGTCATTGTGCAAATTGGCCTGTAACAGGCGGCGGCTCATATACTCATAGAGGTTATCCAGATTATCGACCAGCTCGCCGTCCTGTTCACGGTCAAGCCCGGCGCGCAGGCCGCTGTCGATAATATTGATTGCTTTGGAGATCGCATGGCCTTTGTTGGCAATGTCCCCCTGCTCCATGAAAATCTTTGCCCTTACCAGGGCGCTTTGCGCCCCGTCAAACAGCATGACAATTAACTGGTGTGGGCTGGCACTCATTACGCCGCTTTCCAGGCTGACCTGCTGGTAAGAGTGAGCCCCCGAACGATGGTACATAGGTCGTCCTTATGAACTTGACGTGCTGAACTGCTGCGTCAGGTAGCTGGCAGTGTTGTTCAGCTTGGATATCAGGGTATCCAATTGGGTGAACTGGGCCTTATAGCGCGCCATGGTGGCGTCAATGCTGTCGCTCATGTCGTCATAGCGCTGGCTCAGGGTCTTCAGCGTGCTGTTGATGCCGTCGGTGGCATTTTTGATCACGCCCTCTTTACCGGTGGCGGTGCTCAGCATATCCGTCAGGGTATTGTTCATCACGGTAGCGAAACCGGTGGTTTTGCCGTCGCCGACAAAGTACTCCGTGACGCCCTGCGGGTTGCTGGCCAGCGCGGCGGAGAGTTTGGTGTCATCCACCAGCAGGTTGCCGCTGGAGCCGTCAGCCCCGATGGACGGGTCCTGGGTGATGCCGAGCTGCGCCATGATCGCCAGGCTGCCGCTCTGGACGGTGGTCAGCTGGCTGCGCAACTGGGACTGGATGCTGCGCACGTTGCTGTCGCCGAGCAGGGCGCCGTTGCTGCTGGACTGGTCTTCCCCGGTCTCGACTTTGGTGTATTTGGTGACGGTGGCGATGGTGCTCTGCAGCGCGTTATAGGCTTTGACCCACGCATTGATGGCCGTTTTGGTGCTGTCGGTAGCGCGCGTGACTTCCAGCTGCTCTGAGGCACCGGAGGCGCTGGCGGCTTTCAGTTGCAGCGTCACGCCTGACGGCGCATCGGTAATGGTGTTGCTGCTGCGCTCAATCGCCACGCCGTTCACCGTCAGCTTGGCATTCTGTGACTGCACCTGCTCACTCATGCCGTTGCCGGTGCCGCCGGCGGTATAGCCAATCACCGCCTGCAAGGCGTCATCACCGCTGACGCTGACGGTCATGTCATAGTCGGTACCGGTGGATTTGGAGCTGAGCATCAGGCGGTAATCGCCGTCATTCGCTTTGATAATGCTGGCCGAGACATCGCCGCCGCTTTTGTTGATGGCGTTCGCGATGCCGGTCAGGCTGGTCTGGTCGTCGGTCAGGCTGATGCTCAGCGGCGTGTCGTTGCCGGGCTGGGTAATGGTCAGGGTGCGGGTCGCGCCGGTGGTGCCGAGCTGCGCGGTGTTGCTGCTGACTGAGCCGGAGAGCAGGGTCTGCGCCTTGGCTATTTGCGTCACGGAGACGGAATAGCTGCCGGTGTTGGCGGTGCTGTCCGTGGTGGCGGTAAAGGCGGTGTTGGTGCTGCTGACAGTGGTGCTGTTAAACGCCGTGGTTTTTGTCAGTGCCGCGGTAGCGGTTTGCAGGCTGGTCAGGGAGCTTTGCAGTTTACCATAGGCACTCAGCTGGCTGTTATAGCTGCTCTGCTGGGTGGTGATGGTAGTCAGCTTGGATTGCTCAGCGGTTTCGAGGGACGTATATAATGTGCTGAGATCGAGGCCCGATCCTACCCCCAGGTTACTGATCGTCGTAGACGCCATATATGCTTCCTTAATGTTGAGTATGTACCTGAAAGCAGGTATCGGCCCGGAAGCGTAAAAGTTTACGTAAAGTCAAAAAAAATGATGCGCGGAATAGCGCGGAAGAATAGAGGGTATTGTGGCGATAGTGGCCGCGGGCAACGCAGCCGGCGGGCGGGGCGGTTCGCCCGTGGGTGGCGGCCATCATAAAACAGGCCGTGGCGAATAAGAAGAAGGGAAAGCAGAAGAAAGGAAAATAAGAGAGAAGAAAAGCCCCTGCACGTTAACCGCGGCCGGAAAGCGCACCGGGATATCATTATTACCGTGTAAAACACCGTCATTTATCACGCCGGGCGCAGGCCATTTTGCCCCGTTTCCCACCGTTTTACCGCCATCAGGTGAGTTATTTGAATTAATTTCCGTTTAATATCATAATCTTACTCTATTTTTAAAATTTCTTTTAAAGTTCCCCCATAACGCGCCGATAAATTTTAGGACGGTGAGAGACGCCGTGAGCAACAAGCTCAAACCTAAACCTAATTTGCGATTAAGGAATACCACTATGTCAGTTATCAATACTAACCTGATGTCCCTGACTACTCAGAACAACCTGAACAAATCTCAGTCTGCTCTGGGCACCGCTATCGAGCGTCTGTCATCTGGTCTGCGTATCAACAGTGCAAAAGACGATGCGGCTGGTCAAGCGATCTCCAACCGTTTCACTTCTAACATCAAAGGCCTGACTCAGGCAGCACGTAACGCCAACGACGGTATCTCCATGGCGCAGACCGCTGAAGGCGCGCTGAACGAGATCAACACCAACTTGCAGCGTGTTCGTGAACTGACCGTACAGGCAGCGAACGGCACCAACAGCGACAGCGACCTGGCTTCTCTGCAGGACGAAGTGACCGCACGTCTGAACGAAATCAACCGTGTTGCCAGCCAGACCTCTTTCAACGGCACCAACCTGCTGGACGGCTCTGCCGGTACTGGTGGTGTGGTTAAAATCCAGGTTGGCGCAGACGACGGCCAGACCATCGACCTGAACCTGACCGGTGCTAAAGCTGACACCACCACCCTGGGTGTGGCTTCCATCGACCTGAAAGCGCTGGCAGGTACCGAGCTGGCAACCATCGACACCGCGATCAGCACCGTCGACAAAGCACGTAGCGGCCTGGGTGCGGTTCAGAACCGTTTCGAGTCCACTGTTAACAACATCAACAACACCGTAACCAACCTGAGCGCCGCTCAGTCCCGTATTCAGGATGCTGACTACGCGACCGAAGTGTCCAACATGAGCCGCGCGCAGATCCTGCAGCAGGCTGGTACTTCTGTACTGTCCCAGGCGAACCAGGTTCCTCAGGGCGTTCTGTCCCTGCTGCGTTAATCCCGCACGCTGGTTTCGTTCCCAACCCCGCTTCGGCGGGGTTTATTTTAACCAGTGGTAATACTTAAGTTAAATTTTTCGTTGCTTCAGGTTGTTTGGCAGTACAACAGCGTGAATGTCGTGTAAAGTATCGGCCGCGATTCAGATTTATCTTAGGGAAAAAAAGAAAAAGCCGCGACGACATAAAACAAATAGCCACCCTTTTTACGGTTTGTTCTGCCGATTACTTCGCCTGGGGACAGGGATAATACGTCTAACCCCACCCCATGCCAGGTTTTAACAGTGAGCGATTTGTATAACGCCGAAGGCGTCATCGACAAGAATACTCTGTGGCAGCGTTATGTTCCGCTTGTCCGCCATGAAGCCCTGCGCCTCCAGGTGCGGTTGCCCGCCAGCGTTGAGCTGGATGACCTGCTTCAGGCAGGGGGCATTGGGCTGCTGAATGCGGTTGATCGTTACGATGCGCTACAGGGCACGGCTTTTACTACCTACGCGGTGCAACGCATCCGTGGGGCCATGCTGGATGAACTGCGCAGCCGCGACTGGGCACCCCGCAGCGTGCGCCGCAATGCGCGCGAAGTGTCGGTGGCCATGCAGCAGGCTGAACAGCTGCTCGGGCGCCCGCCCACTGAAAGTGAAGTGGCACAGACGTTGGCCATCCCGTTGGAGGAGTACCGTCAGATCCTGATGGATACCAACAACAGCCAGCTGTTCTCCTACGATGAGTGGCGGGAAGAACATGGCGACAGTGCCGAGACACTGACGGAAGGCCATGAAGAGAGCAACCCATTGCACCATTTGCTGGAGGGCAGCCTCCGCCAGCGGGTGATGGACGCTATCGAGGCGTTGCCCGAACGCGAAAAAATGGTGTTAACACTGTATTACCAGGAAGAGCTGAACCTGAAGGAGATCGGGGCTGTGCTTGAAGTGGGGGAATCCCGCGTCAGCCAGCTGCACAGTCAGGCTATCAAGCGCTTGCGAGCCCGACTCAATGCCGATCACTAATCGTGTGCCTGCCCGGCAGGCACCCTCTTCAGAGTTCCGCCCCTTAATAAAAAATCACATTAGCGGAATTTTTATATGCCAGGCACATCTGTAAAAAAACGGCCGCTGAGCCGCTATCTTAAAGACTACAAACACAGCCAGACTCACTGTTCGCAATGCACCAAGCAGCTTGACCGCATGGCGCTGGTTTTCCGCGGACAGATCATTAATAAAGAAGCCATTGCGGGCATGGATCAGCTGATCGACGATCAGGTCTGGCTGAAGCTGCAAAATGAGCTGATGGCGCTGTGCCGTTTTTGCAGTGAGATCTCCTGCAACAGCAACCCTGAGTATTTTGATATTAAAGCGTTCAAGCAATACCTGTTTGAGCAGACCGAAATGAGCCACAGCACGGTGCGTGAATACGTTGTGCGCCTGCGCCGCCTGGATGAGATGCTGAGTGCCTGCAACTATCCGCGTGACCGCATCAAAGGCAACAGCATTCACCAGCGGATCATTGAGGATTTGCCGGACGCCGGCCACAACAATTACCGCATCGCCCTGCGTAAATATGATCAGTACCTGGCCTGGCAAAGCCAGCCGCGCTGAGCCGGCCTGTGTTACCCGATAACCGGATGCGCCCCCGTCATGCTGTGACCGGGGCGCATTTTTGTTTTTATGCGCCTTAATTGCCCCTCTGCACGCGATCCTGCACCGCAATGGATGAATCCCGAAGAAACATCTGCTAGATCTATAGGTTGAATCTCTGCACCGTCCTGAGGGGAAACAGGTGAGCCAACAACCGAACACACCATCCTACCGTTACCTGGCTGAGCAACTGGCCGCCGTGCCGCGCCTTGACCTGGTCGGCCCGGCCACGCCGCTTGAGCGCCTTGACCGTCTCTCCGATTATCTCGGCCATGATATTTACATGAAGCGGGATGACCTCACGCCGCTGGCGCTGGGCGGCAACAAGCTGCGCAAGCTGGAGTTTCTGGCCGCCGAGGCGTTGCGGCAGGGGGCCGACACGCTGGTCACCGCCGGGGCAATCCAGTCCAACCATGTGCGCCAGACGGCGGCCGTGGCCGCCCGGCTCGGCCTGCATTGTGTGGCCTTGCTGGAAAGCCCGTTTGCGGCCCCGGCAGCCGATCATTACCACCCCGGCGACAACTACCAGCACAACGGCAACCGGCTGCTGCTGGATCTGTTCAATACTGAGGTGGTGATGTGTGACGCGCTGCATGACCCGCAGGCGCAGCTGCGCGAGCAGGCGGATCGGCTGGAAGCGCAGGGCTTCCGCCCGTATGTGATCCCGGTGGGCGGCTCCAATGGCCTGGGCGCGCTGGGGTATATCCAGTGCGCGCTGGAGATTGCCCGGCAGGCGCAACAGGTGGCGTTCGGCAGTGTGGTGGTGGCGTCCGGCAGTGCCGGCACCCATGCCGGGCTGGCGGTGGGGTTGCAATCACTGATGCCGGACACCACGTTGGTTGGCGTCACGGTGTCACGCAAGGCACAGGAGCAGCAGCCGAAAGTGGTGGCGCTGCAACAGGAGGTGTCGGCGTTGCTGTCGCTCACCGATGCCCCCGCGCCGGTCACGCTGTGGGATGAGTACGTCGGCCCGCGTTACGGCGTGCCGAGCGAGGAGGGCATGGCTGCGGTGAAACTGCTGGCGGCGCAGGAGGGCATTCTGCTGGACCCGGTCTACACCGGCAAAGCGATGGCCGGATTGATCGACGGCCTTGAGCGCAAGCGCTTTGCCGCCGGACCAATTCTGTTTGTGCATACCGGCGGTGCACCGGCGCTGTTTGCCTATCCACCGTCACACTAACCACATTATCTATAACTTTCCGGTATAACCATAGGATGATCTATTCCTGTTAACCGGTAAACTAAATGATAACATGCTGAAATCAAAATAATTAACATGTCATAAGGGGTAGCTATGGGTGTTTCCGTATTTCGTCGTCATTTACTGATGGGCATGATGGCCGTCACCCTGACCAGCGGGATGGTCAGCACAACCTACGCGGCTGACCAGTTGGATCAGGTGAAACAGCGCGGCACGCTGGTGGTCGGGCTGGAAGGCACCTATCCGCCGTTCAGCTTCCAGGGGGAAGACGGCAAACTCACGGGGTTTGAAGTGGAATTTGCTGAGGCCCTGGCCCAGCACCTCGGCGTGAAAGCCAAACTGTCGCCGACCAAATGGGACGGGATGCTCGCCTCGCTGGATTCCAAACGCATCGATGTGGTGATAAACCAGGTCACGATTTCCGATGAGCGTAAGAAAAAGTATGACTTCTCCACCCCGTACACGGTGTCCGGCATCCAGGCCCTGACCAAGAAAGGCAACGAGGGCGGCATCACCAAACCGGAGGATCTCTCTGGGAAGAAAGTGGGCGTCGGCCTCGGCACCAACTATGAGCAGTGGGTGCGTGAGAACGTGAAAGGCGTGGACATCCGCACCTATGATGATGACCCGACCAAATACCAGGACCTGCGCTTCGGCCGTGTCGATGCCATTCTGGTAGACCGCCTGGCGGCGCTGGACCTGGTGAAGAAAACCGGCAATGTGATGGCGGTGGCCGGCCCGGCCTTCTCCCGCCAAGAGTCCGGTGTGGCGTTGCGCAAAGGCAACCCGCAGATGCTGGCAGCCGTGGATAAAGCGATTGCCGACATGCAGCAGGACGGCTCGCTGAAAAAAATCTCTGAAAAATGGTTCGGTGCTGACGTCACCAAATAACCCCCGCGCCGGTGAGTCATCACCGGCCCATTTTCACCTCCGGCGTTGTGCGCCGACAGGGTTCGACAGATGCAAGAAAGTATTCAACTGGTGCTGGATTCAGCACCCTTTTTATTGAAGGGGACACTGTTTACCCTTCAGCTCAGTATCGGTGGTATGGCCTTTGGCCTGTTCCTGGGGTTTGTGCTGGCGCTGATGCGCCTTTCGCGTTTCTGGCCACTGGCCTGGCTCTCGCGGATTTATGTGTCAATTTTTCGCGGCACACCGCTGATTGCCCAGCTGTTTATGATTTATTACGGCCTGCCGCAGTTCGGCATCGAGCTGGACCCGATGCCGGCGGCGATGATTGGGCTGTCGCTGAATACCGCGGCCTATACGTCGGAAACGTTGCGCGCGGCGATTTCGTCGATTGAGAGAGGGCAGTGGGAAGCGGCCGCCAGTATCGGCATGACGCCGTGGCAGACGCTGCGCCGGGTGATTCTGCCGCAGGCGGCCCGCACCGCGCTGCCGCCGCTGGGCAACAGTTTTATCAGCCTGGTGAAAGACACCTCGCTGGCCGCGACCATCCAGGTGCCGGAGCTGTTCCGTCAGGCGCAGCTGATTACCTCGCGCACGTTTGAGGTGTTCACCATGTATCTGGCTGCCTCACTGGTGTACTGGGTGCTGGCGACGCTGCTTTCGGCGTTGCAAAACCGGCTTGAAGCCCGTGTTAACCGACAGGATCAGGAGTAACCATGAGTGCCATTGACGTAAAGAACCTGACCAAAGCCTTTAAAGGCAATACGGTGCTGCATGGGATTGATCTGGCGGTGGATGCCGGGGAAGTGGTGGCCATTATCGGCCCCAGCGGTTCCGGCAAGACCACGCTGTTGCGCAGTATTAATCTGCTGGAAGTGCCGGACGGCGGCACCATCAGCGTCGGCAAGATAACGATTGACGGCAGCCAGCCGCTGAGCCGGCAGAAGCAGAAGGTGCGCGCCCTGCGCCAGCAGGTTGGGTTTGTGTTCCAGAATTTTAATCTGTTCCCGCACCGTTCGGTGCTGGAGAATATCATTGAGGGGCCGGTGATCGTGAAGGGCGAGCCGCGCGCCGAGGCGGAGCAGCGCGCCCGCGAGTTGCTGGCGAAGGTCGGGCTGAGCGGTAAGGAGAGCGCCTACCCGCGCCGTCTTTCCGGCGGCCAGCAGCAGCGAGTGGCGATTGCCCGCGCGCTGGCGATGCGCCCCGAGGTGATTTTATTCGACGAACCGACCTCCGCCCTCGACCCGGAGCTGGTGGGCGAAGTATTGAGCACCATCCGCGCCCTGGCGCAGGAGCGCCGCACCATGGTGATCGTCACCCACGAGATGAGTTTCGCCCGTGACGTCGCCGATCGCGCCATTTTCATGGACAACGGCCGCATCGTCGAACAAGGCCCGGCCAAAGCGCTGTTCACCCACCCGCAACACGCCCGCACCCGCCAGTTCCTGGACAAATTCCTGAACCAGGCCTGACCCAAAAGGTGCCGGACACCCCGGCACCTTTATTCTGCTTTCCCAAATACCTTATTTCTCCCTCTGCGAAAAACATTTACGTTAGCGAAAACATTCACCACCTACTTTTTCCTTACATAGCCAGGAATTTGCAGTTAGGTGGGGGCGTAAAAATCACTGCCGAATGAAGCCAGCAGGGCTGGATAAGACTCAGATTTACCTGCCTATTCTTTCCTTACATACCAAAAGATATGCAGTCTGGTGGGGGCGTAAAAATCATTGCCGAGTGGAGACGAAGGGCCGGGCGAACGGGCATGGATGCCCGTGAGAGTCGCAGCCACGCCGGGAGCGTGTCTGCGGCGGCCCGATTAGCCCGGAGACGGAGTGAGGGGAGCCGCGAGAGCGGCCAATGATTCAGCCAAACCACCGAAAGTGCGCGGGTGCAGGGCGAGCGCACTGGCGCGCCCTGCTCGGTTGAGGCGCGAAAAGCCGGGTAGATAACCGTACATAAACAACCGAAACATGCCACTTCACGACCAGTGGCGGCAGCGGGGCTACAGAAAGGGTTCTGGTCGTATGCCAACGCAACATACCTCAATCCCAGTGAGTATATCCTCCCGAAGCCACTTCAATCTTCCTCCCAAAAAACAAAAAAAGGGCACGGTTTCCCGCACCCCCCTTTTTCAATATCAAGTCCCCGTTGCCCGCCGGTTAACTCACCGGCCAGGCTACCGGTCAGCCTAACTAGCCGATGGTCATCAAACTCGCATTCCCCCCCGCTGCCGCGGTATTAATACTCAGCGAACGCTCCAGCAGCAGGCGCTCCAGCAGCAGATGCGTTTCGCCGCGGGCAAAGCCCTGCACCGACACAATCGCCCCGGCGCGCTGGGCCACATGCTCACACAGCGCACGCAGCTGATCGGAATCCCCGTGGTGGATCACCGCGTCATATTCGGCATTGCCTGCCTGCCAGTCCGGCGTGAAGTCAATACGCGCCTGCACTTCCTGCGGCAAGCGCTTGAACAGCGCCCGTTGCATGTCACCTTCCGGCCACAGCACCCGGCTGCCCACCGACAACACCCCGGCCAGTTGCGTCCAGGCGTCGTTTTCATCATCGGCCAGGCAGAGCACCTGCTCACGCGGCATCAGCGCGTAGGTGTTCCGTTCGCCTGTCGGCCCCGGCAGGCTGCGCACCGTGCCGCCCTGCGCCCAGTCGGCGTAGTGGCTGCACAGGGCGGACAGCGGGGCCATCTGCTGGGCGTCCGCCCAGTTTTTCAGCGCCTGCAACGGTGCCTGCAATGGCTGGCGCGCGCTGGAGTCCAGCGCCAGTTGCTGATCCTGACGGGTCAGGGTGCGGTGCACCGCATCATCCGGGCGGCTGGCAAGCAGGCGGTAGAGGTAGAGCGGGCCACCGGCTTTCGGGCCGGTACCGGACAACCCCTCGCCGCCGAACGGCTGCACGCCGACCACGGCACCCACCATATTACGGTTAACGTAGAGGTTACCGACCCGCGCCTTGCTGGTGACGCGGGCGATGGTTTCGTCGATGCGGGTATGCACGCCCAGCGTCAGGCCGTACCCCGCGGCGTTGATCTGGTCGATCAGGCCGTCGAGGTTCTGGCGGGAGTAACGCACCACGTGCAGCACCGGGCCGAAGATCTCGCGTTTCAGTTCGTCAAAGCTCTCCAGCTCAATCAGCGTCGGTTTGACAAAGGTGCCTGCCGGCCACTCTTTCTCATCCTGCGCATTGGCTTTCGCCGCCTGATAGACCTTGCGGCCTTTGGCGCGCATCGCGTTGATGTGCTTCTCAATATTGGCTTTGGCTTCGGCATCAATCACCGGGCCAACGTCGGTGGAGAGGCGCTCCGGGTTGCCCATCCGGCATTCAGCCATCGCACCGCGCAGCATCTGCAGAGTGTGTTCCGCCACCTCATCCTGTACGCACAGCACGCGCAGGGCCGAGCAGCGCTGGCCGGCGCTGTCGAAGGCGGAGGCGACCACGTCGGTGACCACTTGTTCGGTCAGGGCGGAGGAGTCAACAATCATCGCATTCAGCCCGCCGGTTTCGGCAATCAGCGGCGTCGGGCGGCCCTGCGGATCCAGGCGACCGGCGATGTTGCGTTGCAGCAGCGACGCCACCTCCGTGGAGCCGGTAAACATCACGCCGCGTACGCGGGCATCGTTCACCAGTTTCGCCCCGACGGTCGCGCCGTCACCCGGCAGCAGTTGCAGCACCCCGGCCGGGACACCGGCTTCATGCAGCAGCTTCACCGCCAGCGAGGCGATAAGCGGCGTCTGTTCGGCCGGTTTGGCCAGCACGCTGTTGCCTGCCGCCAGCGCGGCGGCAATCTGGCCGGTAAAGATCGCCAGCGGGAAGTTCCACGGGCTGATACACACCACCGGCCCCAGCGGGCGGTGGCTGTCGTTGGCGAAGTCCTGACGGATCAGGCCCGCGTAATAGTGCAGGAAATCCACGGCTTCGCGCACTTCAGCAATGGCGTTGCTGAAGGTTTTGCCCGCCTCGCGCACCAGCACGCCCAGCAGGTTTTGCAGTTGCGCTTCCATCAGTTCCGCCGCGCGGGACAGGATGGCCGCACGCTCTTCCGGCGGGGTGGCGAACCAGATCGGCCCGGCCGCCGCGGAGGCGTCCAGCGCGCGGCTGATCTCCGCCTCGGTGGTGTCACGCACATAGCCCACCACATCACGCGGCTCAGCCGGGTTTATCACCGGCTGGGCTTCGCCAGTCTCTTTTTCGGCATCGATCAGCGGTTCCGCATTCAGTGGGTGCGCGGCGGTGCTGAGCAGGGCGCTGGACAGGGACGCCAGGCGCTGCTCGTTGGAAAGATCCAGGCCGGAGGAGTTCACACGCTCATCACCATACAGCTCACGCGGCAGCGGGATGCGCGGGTGCGGCAGGCCAATCTGCCCCTCCTGGGCGGCCAGGGTTTCCACGGCACTGACCGGATCGGCCACCAGCTCTTCCAGCGGCAGGGTGGCATCGGCGATGCGGTTCACAAAGGAGGTGTTCGCCCCGTTCTCCAGCAGGCGGCGCACCAGATAGGCCAGCAGCGTTTCGTGGGTGCCCACCGGCGCATAGATGCGGCACGGGCGGTTCAGTTTGCCGTCGGCAATTTTGCCCACCACCTGCTCATACAGCGGTTCACCCATGCCGTGCAGGCACTGGAACTCATACTGGCCCGGATAGTAGTTATTCCCGGCCAGATGGTAGATGGCCGCCAGCGTGTGGGCGTTATGGGTGGCGAACTGCGGGTAAATCAGGTTCGGCACGGCCAGCAGTTTGCGGGCGCAGGCCAGGTAGGAGACGTCGGTATACACCTTGCGGGTATAGACCGGGTAGCCCTCGAGGCCGTCCATCTGGGCGCGTTTGATTTCGCTGTCCCAGTAGGCGCCTTTCACCAGGCGGATCATCAGGCGGCGGCGGCTGCGGCCGGCCAGGTCGATCAGGCTGTCAATCACAAACGGGCAGCGTTTCTGGTAAGCCTGGATAACAAAGCCGATGCCGTTCCAGCCTGCCAGTTGCGGTTCGAAGCAGAGTTTTTCCAGCAAATCGAGCGAGATCTCCAGCCGGTCGGCTTCTTCGGCATCGATGTTGATGCCGATGTCATATTTGCGTGCCTGCAACGTCAGGGCCAGCAGGCGCGGATAGAGTTCATCCATC
The DNA here is from genome assembly GCF_018257325.1 of Nissabacter archeti. Lineage (NCBI taxonomy): Bacteria > Pseudomonadati > Pseudomonadota > Gammaproteobacteria > Enterobacterales > Yersiniaceae > Nissabacter > Nissabacter archeti. The sequence continues at coordinate 185,102 of NZ_JAERKB010000001.1, read as the reverse complement.
ACGCGTTCATACTGGGCACGGCTGTAACGCGGGTGCAGCGCTGACAGCTTGATGGAAATGCCCGGCCCCTCATAGATGCCGCGGCCATTGGAGGCTTTGCCGATGGCATGGATCGCCTGCTGGTAGGAGGTCAGGTAAGCCTGCGCATCCGCTTCCGTCAGCGCCGCTTCACCCAGCATGTCATAGGAGTAGCGGAACCCTTTCTCTTCAAGTTTGCGGGCGTTGGCCAGCGCTTCGGCGATGGTTTCACCGGTCACAAACTGTTCGCCCATCAGGCGCATCGCCATGTCCACGCCTTTGCGGATCAGCGGTTCGCCGCTTTTGCCGATGATGCGGTTCAGTGAACGGGAGAGGTTGGCTTCATTGTGGGTCGAGACCAGGCGGCCGGTAAACAGCAGCCCCCAGGTGGCCGCGTTAACGAACAGGGAAGAACTGCGGCCAAGGTGGGAGTGCCAGTTGCCGTTGCTGATCTTATCCCGGATCAACGCATCGCGCGTGGCCTTGTCAGGAATACGCAGCAAGGCTTCGGCCAGGCACATCAGCGCCACGCCCTCTTGTGAGGAGAGGGAGAACTCCTGGAGCAGGCCTTGCACCATCCCGGCGCGTCCGCTTGCCCCTTTTTGGTGCCGGAGCTTCTCCGCGATGCGGTAAGCGAGCTGGTGGGTTGACTCGGCCAGCGGGGCAGGCAGGCGCGCCTGCTCCAGCAGCATCGGCACCGCTTCGGTTTCCGGGCGGCGGTAAGCCGCGGTGATGGCGGCACGGTTAACGGACTGCGGCAGGATCTGCTCAGCAAACTCCAGGAAGGGCTGGGGGGCATCACCGGCCGGCAGGGCAGGTGCCTCATCGGCCTCTGCCGCTGTGGCACCGGCTGCGGCAAACTCCGGCAACGCTTCGCCACTCTCCAGCCGTTCCAGATAGGTAAAAATGGCCTGCTTGATTAGCCAATGCGGCGTGCGGTCGATCTGCTGCGCGGCAGTTTTGATGCGATCGCGTGTGGCTTCGTCCAGCTTCACGCCCATTGTGGTAGTGCCCATGCCAACTGACTCCTGTAGTCGAGACTGCTTTATAAAGAGATGCACCGGGTTTCAGAAAATCTTTCCGGTTTCTGACAAGACAAGGGTTTCTGTTAAAACACGCAAAAGAAACTGCGCAGAGAATAGCGCCAGTGACCTCCATGTTGCAACTTTGTGCAACCCTGTTTTTATCATGTTTTGTCATGTTTAATTTTGTTAATTCATGCAGGATTCATGCCGTTTTTTACAGCAAATCCTGTAAACAAAATAAACAGGCACAGTTATTGCTTTGAAACTGGCACGTCCCGGCCCTGTACCGGCCTGATAGTGTCCGGCGCAGGCCAGGCGTGGCCTGAAAAAGGTGTGCCCCCTCTTCTGAGGGGGCCAAGGGTAGGGTGATACCCCGGAAGTGCTACCCAGTACAACCGCTGGTGATTATTTGTGTGATGCGGCGTCAGGTTTATGTTTCCTGATTGTTAAATACGTTGGCACAGCCCAGTCACCTCATCTAGGATGTGCCGCGCGGCAGTCAGGGCCGACATAAAACATGAACAGGGTATTACTCCCCGACAATCAGCAGGGTTTTTTCAGAAAGCCGGGACAGATAACAGGCCGCCGTTAAAACCGTGCAACATAACACGATACCCCGTTCCGGTATCTTCTTACGCCTGACGGCAGTGCCGGCCGCCAGGAGAGACAGGGCGTTTCACAGGGACCTCCCGCGTGAATCCGATTAAAAAGTACGTGGAGAACATACATGACAGTTAATACGCCAATGGTGGTGACATTCCTGGTCTACATTCTGGGAATGGTGGTCATCGGCTTGCTGGCATACCGCCGCACCAATAACTTTGATGATTACATTCTGGGCGGCCGCAGCCTGGGCAGTGTCGTGACCGCACTCTCTGCCGGTGCGTCTGACATGAGCGGCTGGTTGCTGATGGGCCTGCCGGGCGCCATCTTTCTCTCCGGCATCTCTGAAAGCTGGATTGCCATTGGCCTGACACTGGGCGCTTACCTCAACTGGAAACTGGTGGCCGGGCGGCTGCGGGTGCATACCGAAGCCAACAACAATGCCCTGACGCTGCCGGACTACTTCACCAGCCGCTTTGAGGACAAAAGCAAGCTGCTGCGTATCATCTCCGCGATCGTTATCCTGGTGTTCTTCACCATTTACTGTGCCTCCGGCATTGTGGCCGGTGCCCGCCTGTTCGAAAGCACCTTCGGCATGAGCTATGGCACGGCCCTGTGGGCCGGTGCCGCAGCGACCATCGTCTACACCTTCATCGGTGGCTTCCTGGCCGTAAGCTGGACAGACACCGTGCAAGCCTCCCTGATGATCTTTGCGCTGATCCTGACGCCGGTCATCGTGATCATGGCGGTCGGCGGCATTGATACCTCAATGCTGGTGATTGAAGCCAAAAACCCGGCCTATGTGGACATGTTCAAAGGCCTGAACCTGGTGGCGATCCTCTCCCTGCTGGGCTGGGGCTTAGGCTACTTCGGCCAGCCGCATATCCTGGCGCGTTTCATGGCCGCGGACTCCCACCACACCATCCGTAATGCCCGCCGCATCAGCATGACCTGGATGATCCTCTGCCTGGCCGGCACCATCGCCGTGGGCTTCTTCGGCATCGCCTACTTCACCAACAACCCGACGCTTGCCGGCAATGTGTCGGAGAACGGCGAGCGCGTCTTTATTGAGCTGGCAAAAATCCTGTTCAACCCGTGGATCGCCGGTATCCTGCTTTCTGCCATTCTGGCAGCGGTCATGAGTACCCTGAGCTGCCAGCTGCTGGTCTGCTCCAGCGCCATTACCGAAGACCTCTATAAAGCCTTCCTGCGCAAAGGCGCAAGCCAGCGTGAACTGGTCTGGGTCGGGCGCCTGATGGTGCTGGTGGTGGCACTGATCGCCATTGCGCTGGCGGCTAACCCGGAAAACCGTGTGCTGGGGCTGGTCAGCTATGCCTGGGCCGGTTTTGGTGCCGCCTTTGGCCCGGTGATCCTGATCTCCGTGATGTGGTCCCGCATGACCCGTAACGGTGCGCTGGCCGGGATGCTGGTCGGGGCCATTACGGTGATTGTCTGGAAACAGTATGCCTGGCTGAACCTGTATGAAATCATCCCCGGCTTCCTGTTTGCCGCTATCGCCATCGTGGTGGTGAGCCTGATGGGCCGCCAGCCGTCTGCGGTAGTGACGGAGCGCTTCCGCCTCGCGGAAGAGGAGTTCAATACCCGTTAAGGGATGGGCCGGGCAATGCCTGCGCCGGTCATCTCCGGCAGCGGCTGGCCCGGTTTCCTCTGCCTGCACCGGCTGCTGAAGGCGCAGTCAGGCGGTGCGCGGCAGGGCAGCCAGCTTGCGTGCCCAGTGTTGGGCGCAGGCGCGCTGCTCTTCGGCGCGCAGTTGTAACGCCAGGTTCAGGGCAGCCAGCTGGCGCGCGTTCTCGGCCATTTCCGGCGGCAGGCGTTGCTGGTCAGCCAGCCAGGCGGCAACGTCCGCCCAGCGCCAGAGCGGGGACGTTCCTTTTACGCGTTGCACCGGGGACGGAAAGTTACCGGTGCCGCGTTTTCCCTCTTTCAACAGGGCAATCGCCTGCCGTGTCATCCCGGTCAGTTCTGCAATATCACTCAGCCCCACCAGATCGGCATCCGCCGCCACCACGCGGGCCTGTAACGGTGCGGCTTCACAGTCACGCACGGCGCTCAGCAGCGCGCTGCTGAAATCCTTGGCTTCGCGATCAAACTCCAGGTACACCGTCTGGTTATAGGCGCATACCAGGGCATCGTCACACCCTTGCTCAAATAAGTGCTGCTCCAGGTTGGGCGTGGCGGAGGTAACACCCGCCAGCGTCAGCGAGAAGTGGTAAACGGGCATTCATGCTCCTTAACAGGCGGTCTCCCGCCCGGTGGTAAAAGGCGGTTTCCCGCCTTGATTAACGATTTGCTGACGTGCCGTCTGCAGGCAGACAGCGTTCAACCTTGCGCCGGATCTGGCGCGCATGGCGCTCCGGAACCGCAGGAGTAGACCAGATGCTCATCATGTGTTCCTTATGATGTGGCGTGCCGCAATACAGCCTGCCAAAGGCATGACCCCTGCCTTCAAGGAATGTCCAGCCCTGTGATAACGCATAGTCAATGGCTGCCTGAATATGCTTATTAGGATGCGTTCTCATCGCCCTCCGGTTTGTGTGGATAAGATAAATTGCCTGTTGACGCTTGTCAACACACTTGCGCGGTGGCGTGTCTGTTCAGGGCGCCCCGGCCGCACCCCGCTGCCGCAGCAGAGGGGGCGCGGCTATTGTGCGCGCACCTGTTTCGGGAGTGAATGATTAAGGTATTGAAATTTAAAAGGTTAAGAAATACTTCCAAGAGATGATGTCAATATGTGGGGGGCTTGCAGAAACGGTGAGAACTGCTTTCCAAAGAGGCAGGCGGCCCTGTGCATTTTTATTCATAGCCGCCTCTTGCTTTTCTTTTTTTTGGAATGATAATCACTCTCGTTTCTATTTTACTTTTCTTTACAGAACGCACCGGCCGTGTCCGGCCATTTATCTGGGGTAGCAGGTATGTTCGTACCATTTCTGATTATGTTCCGCGAAGGGCTGGAAGCGGCGCTGATAGTGAGCCTGATTGCCGGTTACCTGAAACGTACCCGGCGCGGCCATTGGCTGGGTGCCGTGTGGGCCGGGGTGGTGGCTGCGGCGGCACTCTGCCTGGCGCTGGGTATCGTGATTAACGAAACCACCGGGGAATTCCCGCAGAAGCAACAGGAGCTGTTCGAAGGGCTGGTGGCCGTGGTGGCGGTCTGCATCCTGACTTACATGGTGTTCTGGATGCGTAAGGTGTCACGCTCCGTCAAAGTGCAGCTGGAGCAGGCTGTCGACCAGGCGCTGAACCGGCATCAGAGCGGGCAGGCATGGGCGCTGGTGGCGATGGTGTTCTTCGCCGTGGCGCGTGAGGGGCTGGAATCGGTGTTTTTCCTGCTGGCAGCGTTCCAGCAGGATGTCGGCATCGCGGCGCCTATCGGTGCGCTGCTGGGGCTGGGGTGCGCCATCGTGCTGGGCGGCCTGATTTATTGGGGCGGCGTCAGGCTGAATCTGGCGCGCTTTTTTATGTGGAGCAGCCTGTTCATCCTGCTGGTGGCCGCCGGCCTGGCAGCCGGGGCGATCCGGGCTTTCCATGAGGCCGGGCTGTGGAACAGTTTCCAGCGTGTGGCCTTTGATTTCAGCGCGGTGCTTTCCACGCACTCGCTGACCGGCACGTTGCTGGAAGGGGTGTTCGGCTATCAGGAAGCGCCGACCGTCAGCGAGGTCACGGTTTATTTCGCCTATCTGATCCCGGCGCTGATCCTGTTTTTCCTGCCTTCCCATCACGTCCCGGCGGCCCCGTCTGCCGGGCAAAAAAGCGTCCGTTAATTTTCTATTCTGGTCAGGGAGTATTCACCGTTATGCCTATGTTATCCCGTTTTATGCGCCGCCGTGCGCTGCACCTTACCCTGCTGGCAATCCCGGCCTGTTTCCTGGGCGCGGCCGCACAGGCGGACGAGGTGCGCCAGGTCAATGTCACGGTCAATGACACCCGGTGTGAGCCGATGCAGCTCACCGTGCCGGCGGGTAAAACCCGTTTTGTGGTGCGCAACGACAGCCAGAAAGGGCTGGAGTGGGAGATCCTGAAAGGGGTAATGGTGGTGGAGGAGCGCGAAAACATCGCGCCGGGCTTCACCCAAAAGATGACGGCGACCCTGGAGCCGGGCGAGTATGACATGACCTGCGGCCTGCTGAGCAACCCGAAAGGCAAACTTATCGTCACGGCTGCCGGGGCGCAGGCAGCGGCCAAACCAGACGCGCTGGCGCTGGTCGGGCCGATTGCGGAGTATAAAGTCTATGTGATGAGCGAGGTGAGCCAGCTGGTCATCCAGACCCAGGCCTTCACCGACGCCGTAAAACGCGGCGACCTGGCCGCCGCACGGGCGCTGTATGCCCCGGCACGCAGCCACTATGAGCGCATCGAGCCGATTGCCGAGCTGTTTTCTGACCTGGACGGCAGCATCGACGCGCGCGAAGACGATTTCGAGCAGAAAGCCGCCGACCCGGCCTTTACCGGTTTCCACCGTCTGGAGAAGATCCTGTTTGGCGACAACACCACCGAAGGCGGCGCACCCTTTGCCGATCGTCTGCTGAAAGATACCCTGGCGCTGCAATCACGCATCAACGATCTCACCTTCCCGCCAAATAAAGTCGTCGGCGGCGCGGCCGGGTTAATCGAGGAAGTGGCAGCCAGCAAAATCAGCGGCGAAGAAGATCGCTACAGCCGCACGGATTTGTGGGATTTCCAGGCCAACGTTGACGGCGCACAGAAAATTGTGACCCTGCTGCGGCCGCTGTTGCAGAAAACCGACCCAGCCCGGCTGGCGCAGATTGACGGCAACTTCAGCAAGGTGGACGGCCTGCTGGCGAAATACCGCACCACCCAGGGCTTTGAATCCTATGACAAACTCACCACCGCTGACCGTAACGCCATGAAGGGGCCGATCACCGCGCTGGCGGAAGATCTCGCCACGCTGCGTGGTGTGCTGGGGCTGGACTAAGATCGTGAGCAAACCGACTTCTTCCGGCGGCTGCCCGTTCGGTGCACAGGGCGCGGCATCACTCTCCCGCCGCCGTTTGCTGCTGGGCATGGGCGCAGCGGGCGGGGCGCTGGCGCTGGGCCGTACAGCGCAGGCTGATGCCGTACCGGCCCAAAAGCCGGTGTCGGCACCCGGTACCCTGTCACCGGATGACCGCTGGACGCGCCAGCCATTCCACGGCCCGCACCAGGCCGGTATCCTGACGCCGCAACAGGCGTCAATGATGCTGGTGGCGTTCGACGTGCTGGCCGCCGATAAGGCGGGGCTACGGCGGTTGTTTGCGCTGCTGACGGCGCGCATCGCATTCCTGACCCAGGGCGGGGAGGCCCCCGCGGTGGACCCGCGGTTGCCGCCGCTGGATTCCGGCGTGATGGGCGCGCAGATCTACCCGGACAACCTGACAATCACCGTGTCGCTCGGCAATGCGCTGTTTGATGAACGTTTCGGGCTGGCGGCGCAGAAGCCGCTGCGCCTGCAACGCATGACGCGCTTCCCGAATGACTCGCTGGACGCGGCCCAGTGCCACGGCGATCTGCTGTTGCAGATTTGCGCCAACAATAATGACACGGTGATCCACGCGTTGCGTGACATCATCAAGCACACGCCGGATCTGCTCAGCGTGCGCTGGCGGCGCGAAGGGTTTATCTCGTCCCATGCGGCACGCAGCCGCGGCAAAGAGACGCCGATCAACCTGCTGGGCTTTAAGGACGGCACCGCCAACCCGGACACCCAAAACAGCACGCTGATGGATCAGGCTGTCTGGGTGACGGCTGACCAGGGGGAGCCGGCCTGGGCGGTGGGCGGCAGCTACCAGGCGGTGCGTATTATCCGTTTCCATGTGGAGTTCTGGGATCGCACCCCGTTGCAGGAGCAGCAGACCATTTTCGGCCGCGAGAAACTGAGCGGTGCGCCGCTCGGGATGCAGCATGAACAGGATGTGCCGGATTACGCGGCTGACCCGGAAGGCAAGGTGATCCCGCTGGATGCGCATATCCGGCTGGCGAACCCGCGCACCCCGGAGACGGCCGCCAACCTGATGTTGCGCCGCGGTTACAGCTATTCACAGGGGGTCTCCAATTCCGGCCAGCTGGAGATGGGCCTGCTGTTTGTCTGTTACCAGCATGACCTGGAAAAGGGCTTCCTGACGGTGCAAAAGCGCCTGAATGGGGAGGCGCTTGAAGAATACATCCGCCCGGTTGGCGGGGGGTACTTCTTTGCGTTGCCCGGTGTGGCACCGGGGCAGATGCTGGCGCAGGCGCTGCTGGAGGCCTGATCCTGCCTGCTGTGCTTCTTATCTATCCATAAGCAAAGCAGGCCCCTTTGGGTGGCCTGCTTTATGCATTCTTCTTATCGGCAGCGTGGCGGGTAAATCCTGCGCCGACGCAGCCGGCTGATTCGAAAGGTCAAAAAAGCACCACTTAATCGGCCTTATCATAAATATTTACACAACTGTAACACTAATGAATAAAGAGTCATTATACTCAGAGTAACTGCCGGCCCGATTGCGGCAGTGAACCGAAACCGGTGTACGGCAGCGATGCCGACATTCACTGCGAGGAGCGCTGATGCGAGAGTCCATGATTGGGCTGTTAGGTAACCGTTCAGGCATTCACTCTTTCACTCGTCGTCACGAGGGCAGCCCCCTCGCCACCGCAATTTTCGGCACCCTTCATCTCCTATCAACCCGTTTAACCCCTTTGTCATATCAGTGCATGAAAACGTTGTCTGCCGGGGATCTCCGTCAGGGCAACCTCTCTTCATGGTGCAATGCCACGCCTTCAGGGCCTTCATGCCCGGCAGGCGGACGTCGGACGCACCATTTCATTGACCAATGCGGTCTTAAAGGGGACCAACCTCATCTGTATGTGAAACCTGTTATCTGAGTCGTCGTCTGCGGTACTACCGGCCGCGACGCTAGGTGAAACAAACTGTAAGGTGCCACTATGGGAAGACAGAAAGCAGTGATTAAAGCGCGTCGTGAAGCAAAACGCGTTATCCGCCGTGATGCACGCAGCCACCGGCAGCGTGAGGAAGAATCGGTGACCTCCCTGGTCCAGATGGGCGGGGTGGAATCCATCGGCATGGCGCGAGACAGCCGCGACACCTCTGCTATAGAAGCCCGCTCGGAAGCGCAGGGACAGTACTTATCCGCCATTGAGACCAAGCAATTGATCTTCGCCACCGGCGAGGCGGGCTGTGGGAAAACCTTTATCAGCGCGGCCAAGGCCGCCGAAGCACTGATTCATAAAGAAGTCGATCGGATCATCGTCACCCGCCCGGTATTGCAGGCCGACGAAGATCTCGGTTTCCTGCCCGGTGATATCTCAGAGAAATTCGCCCCTTATTTCCGGCCGGTGTATGACATCCTGCTGCGCCGCCTCGGCTCGTCGTTTATGCAGTATTGCCTGCGGCCGGAGATTGGCAAGGTGGAGATCGCCCCGTTTGCCTACATGCGCGGGCGCACCTTTGAGAATGCGGTGGTGATTCTGGATGAAGCGCAGAACGTCACCGCCAGCCAGATGAAGATGTTCCTGACGCGTCTGGGTGAAAACGTCACCGTGATTGTCAACGGCGACGTGACCCAGTGTGACTTGCCCCGCGGTGTGAAATCGGGGCTGAGTGATGCGCTGGAGCGCTTCGAAGAGGATGAGATGATTGGGATTATCCGCTTCACCAAAGAGGACTGCGTCCGCTCGGCACTCTGCCAGCGCACGCTGAACGCCTACTATTGACCCCTGTCGGCCGGGCCGCCCGGCCGTAACCTGAACAGATCCTGCAAAAGGCCGCATCCTGCGGCCTTTTTTGCGTCACTGCATAATGATCATCAGGTAGGCGAAGAACAGCGCCAGGTGGGCGGTGCCGTTCAGCACATTGGTGCGGCCGGTGGAAAACGAGATCTGGCAGAGCATCAGCACCGCCAGCATCACCACGATGTGCGGCGGCTCCAGCCCGAAAATCAGTTGCTGGCCGGTGAGGGTGGCGATAATCGTCACCGCCGGCACCGTCAGGGAGATGGTCGCCAGCACCGAACCGAAGAAGAGGTTCATCGCCCGCTGTACCTGGTTATTGAGCACCGCCCGCAGCGCGCCCAACCCTTCCGGCGAGAGGATCAGCAGCGCCACCAGGAAGCCGGTAAACTGTGCCGGGGCATCCAAAATATCCAGCAGGCTCTCCAGCGGCGTGGCGTTGAACTTGGTGACGGCAATCACCGCCACCAGGTGCACCACCAGCCACATGCCGTGCCACAGGCTGCTGTGGGCAGAGGGTTTGCCGTGGTGTGGGTCATCGCCCTCATCCTCATGCTCATACACAAACAGGCTCTGGTGGGTTTTGGTCTGGATCAACAGGAACACGCCATACATCGCCGCCGAAATTGCGGCCACCAGCAGCGCCTGCGGGGTAGAGAAGTTGCCGCCGGGCAGGGCCGCGGGCAGCACCAGCACAATCACCGCCAGCGGGAAAATCGCCATCAGGTACTGTTTGATGCCGGCGAGGTTAACGTACTGGGTGGCAAATTTACGGCCGCCCAGCAACAGTGACACCCCCACCAGCCCGCTGGAGACGATCATCAGGATGGAAAACAGCGTATCGCGCATCAGTGCCGGGGCGGCATCACCGGTGGCCATCAGGGCGGAGATCAAACTCACTTCCAGGATCACCACCGAGAGGCTGAGGATCAGCGAGCCGTAAGGTTCACCCAGCCGGTGCGCCAGCACGTCCGCATGGCGTACCACGCTGAAGGCGCTGGCCAGGATGCCGACCAGTGCCAGCAGGTTAATGCCCGCCAGCGCGGGCAGGCTGGAGACGTTGCCCCACAACGTCAGCACGGCCAGGGCGAGGATCGGTAACAACAGGGAATATTCACTGTGGCGGGTTTTGGCCCGAACCGGGGCAGCAGGCGAAGTCATGGTTCTGAGGCTCCTTATTCAGCGTGGCATAAAGGCAGAAAGGCGCACCAGGTCAACACCCCCCGGTGGCGCTAAGTATAGTCGCGGCAGGCAAAAACGCAGGCACCGTAACAAATTAGCGGGCGCGGCGGGCGAAATTTACGTACTTTTACCGCCCTGGGGAGGTTTACCACCTCTGACTGACCCAAAGCTAAACAAACATTAAATAAAAGCGAAATAACCGCCTTCTATTGTAAAGTAGGGTTGAGGTAATCCTTTTATAAATCAATCTGTAAAAAAGATGAGGCTGCTTTTGGTGAGGAAGTGAGGGCGGTTGTTTTCAGTGTGCTGAAAGGCGCGTAAACTGCGGCGGCAAAGGGCAGGGGGCGCCTGATGTTCTACACTTACAGAAAACCGCGGCCCTGAACGGGGCCGCCATGTGCTGACCGTGACTTCAGGAGGAAAACATGCCGTATAAATCCCGCACTGACCTGCCAGACAACGTACGCAATGTGCTGCCGCCCCACGCGCAGGATATCTATAAAGAAGCGTTCAACAGCGCCTGGGACGAGTATAAAGACAAAGAAGATCGCCGCGGTGATGATAGCCGCGAAGAGACGGCGCACAAAGTAGCGTGGTCAGCCGTGAAACATGATTACCAGAAAGGCGATGATGACCACTGGCACCCGAAGAAAAAGCATTAATTGCTCTGCTGTTCCCGCCGTTGCTGAACAGGGCCACCGTTAAGGTGGCCCTGCTGCATTTCCCGGCTGACTTAGACTTTCTCCGCCTATGCTTATGCACTGGGAGCGGTTCCAGCGCGGTTTCAGGCTAAAAATTCACAGAATGACACGCAAATTGTCATGGAATGGCATTTTGTGATCCGGCGCAATCTTGATCACCTGAGAAGAAACGAATAAGGTTTATCCTAATCGGGCCGATGTTATAAACAGAATGAGCAGGTTAGGGTGAGGCACCACGTTGCTTTCCCTTTCCGGCCTGATAAATGCATCAGGTTATATAATGCAAGACGTTCCAGAGCGGGTCAGTTTCAACAGGAGGGCAGCCACAGGTGTTAACGCGAGATTTTCTGCTTAAGGCAGATTGCAAAACCGCTTTCGGAACCATAGAGGAGACCTTGCTGCTCTCCCCGGAACAGCGCCGGGCCTCGCTGCAATGTACGCTCTCCCGCCGTCCGGACAACAGCCCGGTCTGGATTTTCGGTTATGGTTCGCTGATGTGGAACCCGATTTTTGACGCGGAAGAGGTGCGCCCGGCGACGTTGCACGGCTGGCACCGTGCGTTCTGCCTGCGGCTGACGGCCGGTCGCGGCACGGCGGCGCAGCCGGGGCGGATGCTGGCGCTGAAAGAGGGCGGCAGCACCACCGGCCTGGCGTTCCGCCTGCCGGAAGAAAAGCTCGAAGAGGAGCTGGAGCTGTTGTGGAAGCGCGAGATGATCACCGGTTGCTACGTGCCGACCTGGTGTGAGCTGACCTTATGTGACGGCAGCACCGTGACGGCGCTGGTGTTTGTGATGGACGCCGCGCACCCGCTGTTTGAAGCTGATACGCGGTATCAGGTGATCGCCCCGCTTATCGCCCGCGCCCGCGGCCCGCTCGGTACCAATGCCCAGTATCTGTTCGCGCTGGAGCAGGAGTTACAGAAGCACAACATGCAGGATGAGTGTCTGCGGGGGCTGGTGGAGCATGTTCGTCGCCTGCAGCAAGAGGCGGCGAATAACGAGGAGTCGCCGCTGGCGGCAGCAATGCCTTATAGGAAGTAGGGGGCGTTCGCCCGGCACCCACGGTAGGGCTTTTAATCGGTGTAGTGGCATGTTTCGGTTGTTTATGTCTCGTTGTCTACCTGAGCTCCCAAGCCTCAACCGAGCAGGGCCTGCCGGCGCGCCGGCCCTGCACCCGCGCGCTTTTGGTGCCCCGGCTGAATCATTGCACGCTCCCGCGTGTCCCCTCGCTCCGCCTCCGGGCTTCCGGGCTGCCGCTAATGACAGTCCCTGTCATGGGCGGCTCTCGCGGGGGAGATTCGCCCCATCCTTGGGGCTCACCCCTTCGGGGCCAACGCTGCGCGTTGTTCAAATTGGCTCCCGGCCAATTTGTCCTGCCCGCTCACCCGGCCCTGCGGCTCCACTCGGCAATGATTTTTACGCCCCCACCCCTTTGCAAACCCGTAAGTATGTAAGGAAATAGTAGGGGAGGTTTTTGGGCATGATGTGTGCTTTTTCTGCTTTGCATTTTCATGTGGCTGCAATTTTTATATCTGCACCAAAAACTAAAACATGTCTTATCTACTCTTTCCTTACATAGCCAAGAATTTGCAGAGGAGGTGGGGGCATTAAATTATTGCCGACGAGGACGCAGGGCCGGGTGAGCACACAGGGATGTGTGCGAGAGGTACAGCCACGCTGGGAGCGTGTCTGTACCGGCCCGATAAGCCCGGAGGACGCTGGAGGGGAGCCGCGGGAGCGGCCAATAATTCTGCCGGGGCACCCAAAGCGCGCGGGTGCAGGGCCGGCGCGCCGGCAGGCCCTGCTCGGTTGAGGCTCAGTGAGCCGGGTAGATAAAGACACATGAGCAACCGAAACATGCCACTTCATCTATGTTTAGGCTCTGCAAGAGCTCGGCAGACAAAGACACATGAGCAACCGAAACATGCCACAGCATATAAACAACCGAAACAACCCATCTTCCTAAAAAAGAAAGCCCCCCGGTGTGCAATACCGGTCACCCCCCAGGTGCCACCACCCATGTCCCCGCCCGGTCAATCTTCAGCGCCTGAAGCCCGCGCCGCTGCCCGTTCTCCCGGATCTCAAGCTGGTATTCACCCGCTGCCAGGCTGAGCATCGCAAACCCGCTGGTGCTGATCTTCACCGTCTGCGGCTGGCCGTCCAGCAAGACCTGCTCGCCGGGGTTCAGGCGGAAATAGACCTGCGCCAGCGGCGCGCCCGGCACCGGCGTGGCGGCGTCTGCCGCGGCACCGGCATCCGGGTCGGCCACCGCGGCCGGGGCGTTCTCCGGCGTATTGTTGGCGACGGTATGCGTGCTCTCGCGATCGCCGGGGCCGGTCGAGAGCCACACCACCACGCCGAGCACCGCCACTACCGCCACGGCGGCCAGGGCCAGCACCGGGCGGCTGATGCGCGTCTGCCCGGCGGCCACCGCATCCGCCACCGGCGCACCGGCCGCCGGGTTGGCGGCAACCAGCACCGCCGCCGGGGCGGCCATCGGTGAGCTGATAATCTCGCTGACATCCGACACCGGCAACTGCAACTCCGCCGCCAGCTGCTCAATCGACTGCGGGCGATCCTCCGGTTTCAGCGCCAGCGCGTGATCCACCACCTGCAACAGCCCCAGGGAGTAGCCGGCCGGGCGGCGCTGCACCAGCGGCACATAACTGTCTTCAATGCTGCGCACCACGCTGACCGGCGGCGGCGCACCGGTGATCAGCGTATGCAGCACCGCACTCAGCGCGTAAATGTCCGTCCACGGCCCCTGTTCGCCGTCGCTGTTCTCCATATACTGCTCGATCGGCGCGAACCCCGGCTTCAGCATAATCTCGGTCTCATCCGAAAGATTGCCGATCTCCTTGCGCGCAGAGCCGAAGTCGAGCAGCACCGGCAACTGGTTCTCCTGAATCTGGATATTGTCCAGCGAGATATCGCGGTGCAGATACCCTTCCTGGTGGATGGTATGGATCGCGCTGAACAACGGCGGCAGCAGGTTACGGATCCACGCCTCGTCAATCAGCGCCGGCTGCGACAGCTTCAGGTTTTTCAGCGTATTGCCGGTGTAAAACTGGGTGCCCATATAGGCGGTGCCGTTCTCCTCCCAGAAACGCAGCACGTGCAGCAGGCCGGGGTGGGAGAAACGCGCCAGCAGCCGCGCCTCCTGGATAAAACTGTGCAACCCGGCCTGGAACGTTTTGGTGAAACGGTCACTGCGCACCCCCACGCTTAAGTCTTCATTGCGCTGGGCCAGTTTGGTCGGCATGTATTCTTTGATAGCAATGGTGCGCTCAAGCTGGTGATCGTAGGCACGGTAAACAATGCCGAAGCCCCCTTCGCCAATCACCTCCAGGATCTCAAATTCCCGGAAACGGTAACCTACCGGCAGGCTGTTAGAGGGAGGATGACGCTGTTCAATTCCCGACATAGTGGCTTCTCTGTTAATTGACCGTGCGGTAAGCCGCGGCGGCCGGGTCAGTCTCGGGGCTGACCTTTTCCACCAGCAGGAAGGTCAGGGCGGTGCTGGCGGCCGGCAGCAGCGGCAGGTACGCCGCCTGTGCCTGTTCAATCGCCTGTTTCAGGGTGGCGGCGTTGTCCGCCTCATCCCGGCCAATCTGTAAAATCACCCGGCCGTCAAAGTGCCAGGCGTGCAGTGAGCGGTCAAACGGCAGCAGCAGGAAGCTGTCCGGCGCTTTGTCGTGGTTGCTCAGCAGCATCTGCCGCTCATCGGCGCTGATCACCGCCAGCGCGGCGCTGGTCGGGTTGAGGTTGGCCAGCGGGAACCCGCGGTAGAAGGTCAGGGCGGTCGGCGCAGCGCTGGCTGACGGCGTCACGCTGACGTCACTGCGGTCGGTCATCCAGCCGTCCGGCGTGCAGGTCACGCTGTCACCGCTCGGCACAAACAGCGCGCTGCTGTCACGCGTGGCGTCCCAGTAGGTGCGGAAGTGGCAGCCGTTCGGCAGGGAGAACGTGGTGGGCTTGTTGCCGCCCGCCTGTTCCGGCGCCAGCGGCACGGCCGGGCCGTCTGCGGTGGCGGCCGGCGCGGCCGCTTCAGCCGGCGGCAGCACCGTCGGCTGCCAGCGGGTGCTTTTCAGCGCCTCGCCCTGCGCCAGTGTCGCCCCGGCCTTGTCGGTCAGGGTAAACGGCAGGCGGGTGGTGGTGTCACACTGCTTCTGAATCAGGTTACCGACGCGCGGCAGGAAGGTGTCCAGCACCGCCGGGTCTTTCTCCCCACCGGCCACAATACGCAGCGGTAGGGTTTCACGGCACCAGTCTTCCGGCTGGCTGCTTTTGACGTCATCAATATAAATTTCAAGTTTCAGGCTGGGCGAATAAGCCAGGCGGTAATCCTGCGCCTGCGCGGCGGGCACGGCCAACAACGCAAGGAGTCCGGACATCCATATTTTCATAGCGTACCTTGTGTGTGTAAAAGTAGACATCAGCCTCAGCCCAGTTTTGATGGCATAAAACGCCCGGCGTCCGGCAAGGAGTGCATCAGGGTGGTCTCCTGCGGAGAGCCGACCCATACGGCAATGGCGCTGTAGTTATCAATATTACGGTTATCAGTGTGGCGGTTATCCGCGTGCGGGTCAGGCACCGCCGCGCACTCAGTGCCGTTGGCGGTGTGCACCGGTGCCTGGTTCAGCCAGGCACGTTCCATCAGGGCAATCCATTCATCCGGTGAATTTACCATATGCAGCGACTGCTCCAGCTCCGCCTCGCTGAAACTGTGCCAGAAGCCGTCGGTGCAGAGCAAAAACACATCGCCGTCCTCCAGTTGCAGCACATCGCTGTAGCTGGCGTCGCGCGCCTCATCCAGCCCCAGCGCAAAGTAGAGCAGGTTACTGTTGATGCCCTGGGTCGAAAACCCGGCATCTTTCATCTGCTGCACCAGGCTGTGGTCGGTGGTGACGTCAAACAGGTAGCCGCGGCGGAACAGGTAGAGGCGGCTGTCACCGGCGTGTGCCCAGTACGCCAGCGAATAATCCCGGTCAATAAACAGGCTGACCAGCGTGGTGCCCATTTTCGCCAGCGCGGCCTCCTGCCGCTGGCGCGCCCGGATCGCCGCATTCGCGCCGGTCACATACTGGCGGATGCTCTGGGCATCCAGGTGTTGCTCACCGTCAAAATTTTCCAGGATGGTGTCACGCGCAATTTTTGCCGCCACCTCGCCCCCCGGCAACCCGGCGATGCCGTCGCAGACCACAAAACAGGCCGAGCGGCGGCCGATGATCTCGCCGGTCTGGTCCTGGTTGGTGGCGCGGGTGCCCTGGTGGGAGGTGGTGGCAATGGTAATATTCATTATTCGTCCGGTTTGATTTGCGAATCTTTGTACTGATTGACTTCGGCATCATAGGCGCGCAGGAACGCCTCACCGAACAGGGTGTGGAAATCGTTCTCTACTTCACCGGCGGTCTTCTGGTAGGTTTTGGCGAAGTGGTCCCACAGCGCGGCCTTGCGGTTGGATGACAGCGAGAAGCGCGGGGCATTCCCCTCGCGGCGCGCCTCTTCTTCCAGCCGGTCCGGGTTGAAGGATTGCAGCATCGCGGAAATGATCGCCCGGATACCGGCAATCATCCCCAACTGGTGGGCCTGCAAATCGATCAGCGCGTCACGCACCGCCTGTTCCGGCGGCATAAAGCCCGGCATTTTGCTGCCGAACATCTGCATCAGCACGGTTTTGCCCGACGGCAGCAGCTTGAACGGGTTATTGGCCTCGTCCAGGATCATGGTCATCTCTGCCTTGACCCCGCGCTTGAGAATCGAGCGCGACGAGAGCAGCGCCACGGTGCCCTGCGAGAACAGGCTCAGCAGGCGGCCGACTTCCCGCAACTGGTGCTCATCAAAGCGCGGCGGCGGCTGGAGATCGTTTAAGCCGATGCCTTCCAGCAGCGCGTCCAGCATGTTGCCGTCCAGCGCCTGCGGGCTGCCGTGCAGCAGGTTGCTGTGGCGCGGCACCGGCGGCGCGGTGTAACCCACCGGGTCAATGCCGAGGCGGCCGGAGCGCGGCGCGGCACGCGGCGGTTCCGGCGGGGTCAGCGGCAGGGGTTGCGGGTCAGCGGCCGGGGCCGCCTGCGCCGGTTCAGCTGCGGGCAGCGGCGCATCCTGCATCGCCTGCTGGCGCGCCAGCAGCGCCTGTTCCGCACGCTGTTGCGCCTGGGCGTCATACGGGGCGGCCGGTTGCACCAACGCCGCCGGTTCCGGTGCACTGTACGGTTCTGGTGCGTTGTACTGTTCCGGGGCGCTGTACGGCTCCGGGGCGGCATAGCGATCCGGCGCGGCGTGGGCCTGCGGGGAGGCGAGCGGCTGCGCCGGCGGCGGGGTGACGATCACGGCAGCCGGTTCTGCCGGGCGCGGCACTTCAGCCAGGCGCGGCACGCCGGTCAGGCGCGGGGCTTCCCTGGGGCGCGGGGCCTCAACGGGCGGGGTGGTGTAGGAGGGCGGCGGCGCGGACTGGCTCAGGTCAGTGACCTGGAGCTGGTAATCATCAATGTCGAGCAGATCGCCGTCCTGCAACTCGACCTGCCGGCCACGCTCCAGCGGAATATCATTCAGCACCACGCGCGTGACGTTGCCGCGGTTGGTTATCCGGCACTCACCGTCTGCCGAAATATGCACGATGGCCTGGAGGCGTGAGATTGCCCGGTCTTCATCGGGCAACACCAGGTTATTGTCCACGCTGCGGCCGATGGTCCCGCCCGGAGGCAGGAAGTCAAAGCTGCTTTGCGGGGGAAAATGGCCCTGTTTACTCTTAACAATCGTGAATCGCATAACGTGTTCCTGCAATGGTTTCCGACGCCCAGACCCGGCGCGTCACGGCGGGGAAGCCGGGCTGCGCGGTGTTGCATCGCGGCAGGCGGCAGGCCCGCCGGTTACGGGTTACTGGTCTTCAAGCTGAGCGGCAAAGCGGTCAAACAGGCGGCGGGCCTCTCCACTTTGATATAGGTCGATACAGGCAACGGTGTGATAGCTGCCCTCTACCGGCCCCCGGAAGGGGCGGTCAAGGAAGCGATCAATTAAGGCATCACCTGCGGTAAAGGCCGCGGCCGGCAGCCGGCTTTTCCCGGCATAGAGTGCCGCGGCGCGGTGGGCATCCGCCGGTAATGCGCCGACATTGTCTGACCTGGCAATACAGCGGCTGAGCAGCCAGTTGCGGAAAAGGGCTTCCTGAACTGGTTGTGCAGGGTGGATCGCGAGTGTCGCTGCGTTGTCTGACGCCCCGGCCGCCGGGGCAAAATGTATCGCCAGTAGGACCACTAACGATTTTAAACAATTACCAATAGAGATTTTACTGCTTTTCATTAGAATTTTTACTTATTCACAAAATAACGCAATTTATTAACCAGAACGGCAGTGACGCCGGGGCAGTATTCTGCCACCCCGGCACCGGGTCAGTCGATGATCCAGGTTTCGGACGCTGCATCTTTGCAGGCTTTGCTGTCACCGCCGACTGCCACGCAATCACTTTTTGCCTTGGTGCGGCGCGGGCGGTCCTGGCGCAGGGTGGCCTGGTACTGGGTGCTCGGCACCCCGGCATTGAACGGCACATAGCCGACCAGGTTGCCGTCTTTCTCTTCACTGATGGCCAGCCAGCGGTTATTCGGCTGGCCGATCACATAGAAGGGTTTGGCATTGGTGAGGTGGCCCACCAGGGTGCCGCTGTAGTCAGGGCGGGTCATGATACTGGCCGCATACAGACTGGTATATTGCTGGTTAATGAGTTTCAGGCTTTCCGGCGGCTCAATGGCGCGGCGGTGTTTCAGGGTCAGTTCCCCTACCTGGCTGGTGATAATATCATCCGGGCCATCCTTATGCAGCGGGCCGGATTTACAGGCGCTCAGCGCCAGCGTGGTCAGCAGTACCAGCATGATGCGTATTTTCACAATATCCTCTTTGCTTTCCGGGTATCAATTCTTGGACAGAACTATTTAGCGTCAAAATAACGCAGTTGTGAATCCATTGAGCAAAATAATATCTGCTCATTTTGCTGATTGTACTGGAAAAAAGCCCTAAGGTTAAAAACTCAGATTCCCTTTAGTGCCGAAAGGCATAAGGACTGCCATTTTCTTCTTTTGCATTCGCCGCATTCCCCCGTATCACTACCCTTATCTGAATGAGAGATAAGGAGATAAGGCAATGAATTTCCAGCAGCTGAAAATTATCCGTGAGTCGGCCCGCTGCCGCTTCAACCTCACGGATGTGGCCAATGCGCTGTACACGTCACAATCCGGCGTGTCGCGACACATCCGTGAGCTGGAAGAGGAGCTTGGCATTGAGATTTTCATCCGGCGCGGCAAGCGCCTGCTGGGGATGACGGAGCCGGGCAAGGAGCTGCTGGTGGTGGCGGAGCGTATCCTGAATGACGCGGGCAATATCCGCCGCCTGGCGGATGTGTTCAGCAACAATGACAACGGCGAGCTGCACATCGCCACCACCCACACCCAGGCGCGTTACAGCCTGCCGCGTGTGATCAAGGAGTTCCGCGCCCTCTACCCGCGGGTGCGCCTGACGCTGAACCAGGCCAGCCCCGAGGAGATTGTCGCCATGCTGCACGCCGGGGAAGCGGATATCGGCATCGCCAGCGAACGGCTGATGAGTGATGAGGCGGTGGCGGCCTTTCCCTATTTCCGCTGGCACCATGCGGTGGTAGTGCCTGCCGGCCACCCGCTGGCGGCCCAGGCCGAACCGGTAACGCTGGAGCAGCTCAGCACCCTGCCGCTGATTACCTACCGCCACGGCATCACCGGGCGCGGCAAAATTGATGCCGCCTTCCAGCTGGCGGGGCTGACGCCGGACGTCACCCTGAGCGCGCAGGACTCTGACGTGATCAAAACCTACGTCGAGCTGGGGCTGGGCGTCGGGCTGGTGGCGGACATGTCGGAAGACCGGCGCGACCAGGGGCTGGTCTACCTGAACGCCGAACACCTGTTTGAGGCCAACACCGTGTGGCTCGGCCTGAAGCGCAGCCAGTTGCAGCGCAACTTCGCCTGGCAGTTTATCCAGCTCTGCAACCCGGCGCTCTCCCTGACGGAGATCAAAGAGAAAGTGTTTGCCGCCCAACTGGACACGGTGGACGACTACCAGATCTGATCCGGTACGTATTTTGCAAAACCCTGGCCATGTCCCCCAGAAACAGGCATGGCTATGACGCTTCCCCCGGCCCGGTTACGGGCGCAGGATTTCATCCTGGCTTCAAAACAGAGCGAAATTGCCGGTCTGCACCAGTTGCTGCACACCGGCGAACTGGTGACGGCCGTCAGCGCACTGGTGCACTGCCTGCAACGCGAACGCGGCCTCAGCAATATTCTGCTCTCCAATCGCGAAAGCCCCGCGGCGCGCCACCTTTCCCAGGCGATTCAGGACACCGATGCCGCGCTGGCGGCCTGGCACCGGCCGCTGGCGCAGCTTGACCGGGCGCACCCGCAGGCCGGTAACCTCAGCCGCCTGTTCAACCGGGTGGCCGGGGCGCTGCATGCGCTGGAAGCCCTGCCGGCGCAGCGGGAAGCCAACCGCGCGCCCGCTGCCTCCCGCGCCGCCTCAATGGGCTGCTACAGCGGCATCATCGCCCGGCTGCTGGGGGTGGTGTTTGAGGCGGCGGACGGCTGCGGTGACCCGGCGATTTCACGGGCGCTGATTGCGATGTTCAGCGTGATGCAGGGCAAAGAGCTGGCCGGGCAGGAGCGGGCGATCGGCGCGGCGGGGTTTGCCGCCGGGGAGATGGAGGCCGGGGCGCAACAGCAGCAGCTGGACCTGATCGACGGGCAGGAGCGCTGCATCCAGACGTTCCTGACCTTTGCTGACCCCGCCTCGCAGGCGGCGTGGCAGGCCGGGCCGGGGCAGGGCAACCCGGCGTTTGAGCGGCTGCGGCGCATCCTCTGTGCCGGGCGGTTGCCGCCGGGCGGCGATCAGGTTCAGGCGTGGTTTGACATCACCAGCGCGCGCATAGATGCAATGAAAAGCGTGGAAGACCAGTCCGCCGCGGCGCTCAATGCCTGTTGCCGGGCGGCGCTGGCCGGGGCGCAGCAGGCGCTGGCGGGCCAGCAGCTCAGCCTTGCCCCGCCGGACGCCGGCTACAGCGTGCTGCTTACCGCCACGCCGGGCGGGGAGGCCGCGCACTACCGCGCCGGGGAGCTGGGCGCGCCGCTCGGCCGGGCGATCCTCGACGTCATCCAGCAGCAGGCGCAACACCTGCAACAGCTGTCGGCGGAACTGGCCACCCTGCGCGCCAGCCTCAGCGAGCGGCAACAGATCGAGCGCGCCAAAGCGTTGCTGATGCAGCACCGCGGCCTGAGTGAGCCGGAGGCGCACAAGGCGCTGCGGTCACTGGCGATGGCGCAGAACAAGAAACTGATTGAGATCGCCCATGCGCTGCTGGCGGTGGAAAGTGTGCTGGCCGCCAACGAGGATATTGCCCGCTAATTGGGCAAAGGTTGCTGCCTGATGGGGCAATACCCCCGGCCTCTGGCGGGGATTTCCCGGTGCCTGTCTCCCTGAACCGCCCTGAACGGCGGTTTTTTGTTATTGGCACACCCCTTGCATTATTTCTCCTGTCCCATTCGCCAACGGCGGCGAACACGAGGCATCCCGGATAAAGGCGTCCGTTATTGCACAGCGCAGGTTGTGCAGTAACCGGACGCCTTTTTTGTTTTGTCCCTTGAGAAGGAAGCACCATGACGCGAGAGATTTCCCGCCCCGGCCTGTCCCGCCGCCGTTTTCTGGCCGGCAGCGCGGCACTGGGCGGCAGTTTGCTGCTCCCCGGCCTGCTGAATGCGGCCTGGGCCGCAGGCAGTGATGCGCCGGAGCAGCGCGACATCCGCGTCGGGTTTATCCCGCTGACCGACTGCGCGCCGGTGGTGATCGCCTCAGTCAAACAGTTCGACAAGAAATACGGCATCCACATTATCCCGAGCAAAGAGGCGGGCTGGGCCGGGGTGCGTGACAAGCTGGTTTCCGGCGAGCTGGACGCCGCCCACGTGCTGTATGGCCTGATCTACGGCCTGCAACTCGGCCTCGCCGGGCCGCGCCACCCGATGGCGGTGCTGATGACCCTGAACCAGAACGGCCAGGCCATCAGCCTCGCCGGTGCGCTGCAGGAGGCGGGCGTCACGGATGCGGCGTCGCTGAAACAGCACATCAGCCGCAGCGCGCCGGGCAGCGTCACTTTTGCCCATACCTTCCCGACCGGCACCCACGCCATGTGGCTCTACTACTGGCTGGCGGAGGCGGGCATCCACCCGTTTAACGACGTGCGCACGGTGGTGGTGCCGCCGCCGCAGATGGTGATGAACATGCGCATCGGCAACATGAGCGGTTTTTGCGTGGGCGAGCCGTGGAACCAGCGGGCGATCACCGACCGCCTCGGCTTCACTGCCGCCACCAGCCAGCAGATCTGGCCCGATCACCCGGAAAAAGTGCTCGGCAGCCGCGACGAGTGGGTCAGCGCCCACCCGAACAGCGCCCGCGCCCTGACCGCGGCGGTGCTGGAGGCGGCCCGCTGGATTGACGCCTCCGAGGCCAACCGGCGCGAAACCGCCGCCATCCTCGCCGGGCGCGCCTACCTCAACACCCGGCTGGAGCGGATTGAGGGCCGGATGCTCGGCCGGTACGAAAACGGCCTCGGCAAGCAGTGGCAGGACGCCCACGCCATGCGTTTCTTCGCCGACGGCGAGGTGAGTTACCCGTGGCTCTCTGACGGCATGTGGTTTTTAACCCAGTTCCACCGCTGGAATCTGGCGAAAACCGAACCGGATTACGCCGCCGTGGCGCGGCAGATTAACCGCAGCGCCCTGTACCGTGACGCCGCCACCGCCGCCCATGTCAGTGTGCCCGCCAATGAGATGCGCCGCAGCACGCTGATGAACGGCAGCGTCTGGGACGGCAGCAACCCGGCGGGCTATGCCCGCAGTTTCACCCTCAACCGATAGGGGTTCCCGATGAAAACCAACCTGAAAACCCAGCCCGCCGCCCCGTCTGCCGCCCCGGCCAGGGTGATCCCGCTTAACACAGTGCCGGTGCGCCGCCGCTTCACGCCGCCGCGCCTGCGCCCGCTGCTGCAACGGCTGATCCCCGGCCTGCTCGGCCTCGCCGTGCTGCTGGTGGTCTGGCAGGTGGCGGCACTCAACAGCCACGGCTTCCCGACGCCGCTCACCACCTGGGACGCCGCCAGAATTATCTTTGCCGAGCCGTTCTACAACGCCGGGCCGAACGATCAGGGCATCGGCTGGAATGTGCTGGCCTCGCTGCAACGGGTCGGCACCGGCTTCGGGCTGGCGGCGCTGGTGGGCATCCCGGCCGGGTTTTTGATTGGCCGCTTCACCTTCCTGGCGCAGATGCTCAACCCGGTGATTTCACTGCTGCGCCCGGTCAGCCCGCTGGCCTGGCTGCCGATTGGCCTGCTGCTGTTCCAGCGCGCCGAACCGGCCTCCACCTGGACGATTTTTATCTGTTCGATCTGGCCGATGATCCTCAACACCGCCGAAGGGGTGATGCGCATCCCGCAGGACTACCTCAACGTGGCGCGGGTGCTGAAGCTCAGTGAACTCACCGTGATGCGCCGCATCCTGTTCCCGGCGGTGCTGCCGCATGTGCTTACCGGCGTGCGCCTCTCGATCGGCATCGCCTGGCTGGTGATTGTCGCCGCCGAGATGCTCACCGGCGGGGTCGGCATCGGCTTCTGGATCTGGAACGAGTGGAACAACCTGAATGTGGAAAACATCATCATCGCCATCGGGGTGATTGGGGTGGTCGGCCTGCTGCTTGAGCAGGGGCTGATGGCCATCGCCCGCCGCTTTACCTATGACGCACGCTGAGGAGCCGACCATGCCTGACCATCCGATTATTGCCGTCCAGAATGTCAGCCAGCGCTTCACCACGCCGCAAGGCAGTTTCCTGGCGCTGGACAACGTCAGTTTCACCATCGCCGCCGGGGAAACCGTGAGCCTGATTGGCCACTCCGGCTGCGGCAAATCCACACTGCTGAACCTGATCGCCGGGCTGACGCGCCCCAGTGAGGGCGTGCTGCTGTGCGATAACCGCGAAATCGACGGCCCCGGCCCGGAGCGCGGGGTGGTGTTCCAGAACCATTCGCTGCTGCCGTGGCTCACCTGCTACGACAACGTGGCGCTGGCGGTGGATCAGGTGTTCCGCCGCGAGATGGGCAAGGGTGAACGCCGTGACTGGATTGAGCACAACCTGGCGCTGGTGCAGATGAGCCACGCCCGCGACAAACGGCCGGGGGAGATCTCCGGCGGCATGAAGCAGCGCATCGGCATCGCCCGCGCGCTGGCGATGAAACCCAAAGTGCTGCTGATGGATGAGCCGTTCGGCGCGCTCGATGCCCTGACGCGCGCCCACCTGCAGGACGCGGTGATGGCGATCCAGCAACGGCTGCACACCACCATTGTGCTGATCACCCACGATGTGGATGAGGCGGTGCTGCTCTCCGACCGGGTACTGATGATGACCAACGGCCCGGCGGCCCATGTCGGGCAGATCCTGCCGGTGCCGCTTGACCGCCCGCGTCACCGCGTCGCACTGGCGCAGGACCCGGTCTACAGCCACTGCCGCCAGCAGATCCTGCACTTCCTGTACGCCAAACAGCCCAGCGCGGCCTGAACCGGGAGAGAAGCATGACCCAAAGGCTGATCGTGGTGGGCAACGGCATGGCCGGGATGCACTGTGTGGAAACGCTCTGCCGCCTGGCACCGGGGCGTTTTGCCGTCAGCGTGATAGGTGCGGAGCCGCACGGCAGCTACAACCGCATTCTGCTTTCGCCGGTGCTGGCGGGGGAGCAGCGGCCGGAAGAGACGCTGCTGCCGCTGCCGGATAGCGCAATGAGTGACAACGTCACTTTCTATCATGGCGAAACCGCGCTGCGCATCGACCGGGCGCGCCGGGTGCTGCACACCGGCCAACGCAGCCTGCCGTATGACCAGCTGGTGCTGGCGACCGGCACACGGCCGCTGTTGCCCCAGGTGCCGGGCGTGGAACTGGACGGCGTGCTCGGCTTTCGCACGCTGGCGGATGTAGAGCGGATGCTGGCGCGCTGCCGCCCCGGTGCACCGGCGGTGGTTCTCGGCGGCGGCATCCTCGGCATTGAGGCGGCCTGCGCGCTGGCGCAGCGCGGGATGCGCGTCACGTTGTTACACCGTCACGCCGGGTTGATGGAGCGCCAGCTTGATAACCAGGCCGGGCAGTTGCTGAAAGCCGATCTGCACCGGCGCGGCTTGCGCATCCTGACCGGCTGCGAAGTGGCCGCTTTCCACGGCCACGGCACGCTGGAGGCGGTAACGCTG
Organism: Nissabacter archeti; assembly: GCF_018257325.1. Taxonomy (NCBI): domain Bacteria; kingdom Pseudomonadati; phylum Pseudomonadota; class Gammaproteobacteria; order Enterobacterales; family Yersiniaceae; genus Nissabacter; species Nissabacter archeti. The sequence continues at coordinate 159,543 of NZ_JAERKB010000001.1, read as the reverse complement.
GGCGACGGTACGCGGCTGCCCGCGGTGCTGGCGGTGGCCTGCATCGGCACCCGGCCGGAGACCTCCCTGGCCGCCGCTGCCGGGCTGGCGTGCGATCGCGGCATTCTGGTGGATGGCCGGCTGGCCACCGCAGACCCGGCGATCTCCGCTGTCGGTGAATGCGCGCAACCCGGCACCTTTACCGCCGGGCTGGTGGCCCCGTGCCGGGAACAGGCGGAGGTGCTGGCGCAGCGGCTGGCCGGGCAACCGGGGGCCGCCTGGCAGCCGTCACCGTTGCCGACCCGGCTGAAAGTCACCGGCATCGCCGCGTTCTCCGCCGGGGAGGTGCAGGCCGCGCCACAGGATGAGATCCACCACACCTTTGACCCGCTGTCCGGCCACTACCGCCGCCTGCTGCTGCGTAACGGCTGTTTGCGCGGCGTGATGTTTTACGGCGACACCACGGATGCCGCCGCCTATAGCCACCTGCTGGGGCAACCGGTCAGTGATGACCTGCTGCTCGGCCTACATTCTGAACAATCGGGCGCGGCTGCGGCTGCGCCCCGGAGGAGCACCACGATGAGCGATGCACTTTTTTCCGGCGTCCGCCCGGTACTGCTGCTGGCCGGTCACGGCATGGTCGGCCACTACTTTCTGGAACAACTGGTCGAGCGCAACCTGCACCGGCGTTACCAGATCATCGTCTGTGCGGAGGAGCCGGTCGCGGCCTATGACCGCGTCCACCTCTCCGAATTTTTCGGCGGCCGCAGCGCGGCATCCCTGAGCCTGGTGGCCGACGGCTTTTTTGACCGCCACGGCATCGAGCTGCGCCTCGGCTGCACGCTGACGGCGATTGACCGCGTGCGCCGCTGCGTGGTGGACAACGCCGGGCGCGAAACGCCGTATGACCACCTGGTGCTGGCGACCGGTTCCGCGCCCTTTGTGCCGCCGATCCCCGGTGCTGACCGTCCGCACTGCCTGGTCTACCGCACGTTGAGCGATCTGGAGGCAATTGCCGCCAGCGCCGGGGGGGCCGCGCGCGGCGTGGTGATTGGCGGCGGCCTGCTGGGGCTGGAGGCAGCGCACGCGCTGAAACAGCTTGGGCTGGAGACGCATGTGGTGGAGTTCGCGCCGCGCCTGATGGCGGTGCAACTGGATGACGGCGGCGCAGCGATGCTGCGCCGCAAAATCGACGCCCTCGGCGTGACGGTGCACACCGGCCATGAGACCAAAAGCATCACCGACGGCAGCAGCGCGCGCCACTGCCTGACGTTCGCCGACGGCAGCACCCTGGAGAGCGATCTGGTGCTGTTCTCCGCCGGTATCCGCCCGCGTGATGCCCTGGCGCGTGAGAGTGACCTCGCCGTCGGCCCGCGCGGCGGCATCGTGATTGATAACCAGTGCCGCACCTCCGACCCGGCGATTTTCGCCCTCGGCGAGTGCGCGCTGTGGGACGGCCGGATCTTCGGGCTGGTGGCCCCCGGCTACCAGATGGCGCGCACGCTGGCCGCCACGCTGGCGGGGGAGGCGGCGGCCTTTACCGGCGCGGACATGAGCACCAAGCTGAAACTGCTCGGTGTGGAGGTGGCCTCGCTCGGCGACGCCCACGGCAGCACCCCCGGCAGCCAGAGCTACCGCTGGGAGGATGGCCCGTCTGAGGTGTACAAGAAAATCGTGGTCTCCGCTGACGGCAAACGCCTGCTCGGCGCGGTGCTGGTGGGCGACAGCAGCGACTACCCGACGCTGCACCAGATGATGCTCAACGATCTGCCGCTGCCCGCCCAGCCCGCCGGGCTGATTCTGCCGGCCGCCGCCGGTGCTGCCCCGGCGCTGGGTGTGGCGGCACTGCCCGACAGCGCGCAGGTCTGCTCCTGCCATAACGTCAGCAAAGGCGCGATCCTGGCGGCGGTCGACGGCGGCTGCACCGACATGGCGGGCATCAAAGCCTGTACCAAAGCGGCCACCGGCTGCGGCGGCTGTGCCGCCCTGGTGAAACAGGTGATGGAAGCCGGGCTGGCGGCGCACGGCGTCGAGGTAAAACGCGACATCTGCGAGCATTTTGCCTATTCACGTCAGGAACTCTACCTGCTGATCCGTGCGGGCAAGATCCGCACCTTTGGCGAGTTGCTGGCGAAACATGGCCGCGGCCACGGCTGTGAAATCTGCAAGCCGCTGGCAGGCTCGCTGCTCGCCTCCTGTTGGAATGACTACCTGCTGGAACCGGCGCACCGCCCGTTGCAGGACACCAACGACCGCTACTTCGCCAATATCCAGAAAGACGGCACTTACTCGGTGGTGCCGCGCATCCCGGCCGGGGAGATCACCCCCGATGGCCTGCTGGCAATTGGTGCGGTGGCGAAAACGTTCAACCTCTACACCAAAATCACCGGCGGCCAGCGCGTTGACCTGTTCGGCGCGCGGCTGGAGCAGTTGCCCGCGATCTGGCAGCGGCTGGTGGACGCCGGGTTCGAAACCGGCCATGCCTACGGCAAATCGCTGCGCACGGTGAAATCCTGCGTCGGCTCCACCTGGTGCCGCTACGGCGTGCAGGACTCCACCGGGCTGGCGATTGAACTGGAGCACCGTTACAAGGGGTTGCGTTCGCCGCACAAGATTAAAATGGCGGTCTCCGGCTGCACCCGCGAGTGCGCCGAGGCACAGAGCAAAGATGTCGGGGTGATCGCCACCGACAAAGGCTGGAACCTTTACGTCTGCGGTAACGGCGGCATGAAGCCGCGCCATGCCGAACTGCTGGCGGCAGACCTCGATCGCGAGACGCTGATCCGCACCATTGACCGTTTCCTGATGTTCTACATCCGCACCGCTGACCGCCTGCAACGCACCAGCGTCTGGCGTGACAACCTGGAGGGCGGGCTGGAGACGCTGCGCGACGTGGTGCTGCATGACTCGCTCGGGCTGGGTGCGGAGCTGGAGCAGGAGATGCAGGCGGTGGTGGAGAGCTACCAGTGCGAATGGCAGACCACGCTGGCCTCGCCGGAACAGCAGGCGCTGTTCCGCCCGTTCCTCAACAGCGACCAGCCGGACGAGGCGGTGGTGCAGGTGCTGGAGCGCGGCCAGCCGCGCCCGGCCGGGCTGCCGCCTGTCATGGCTCACGCACAGCCGGGCGATGGCTGGGAAGAGGTCGGTCTGCTCTCTGCTATCCCGGCCGACAGTGGGCTGGCCGCGCGGCTGGGCGACCGGCAGATTGCGCTGTTCCACCTGCCGCACACCGCGGAAAAAGTGTTTGCGCTGGAGAACCACGAGCCGGGCAGCCAGGCCAATGTGCTGGCGCGCGGCCTGACCGGCGACGCGGGCGGCGAGCCGATAGTGATTTCCCCGCTGTATAAACAGCGTTTCCGCCTGCGTGACGGCACCAGCCTCGACAAGCCGGGCGTACGCCTGCTGTGCTGGCCGGTGCGCGTGGAGCAGGGGCGCATCTGGGTCTGCCGCCAGCCGGTGACAGAAAACGCGCTGGAGACGGTGTCATGACAGCCGTCAACACGACCTGCCCCTATTGCGGCGTCGGCTGCGGCGTGCGGGCGGAGGTGCAGGGCGCGGGCGTCACGGTCAGCGGCGACCCGCAACACCCGGCTAACCTCGGGCGGCTCTGCATCAAGGGCAGCCGCCTCGGCGACACGCTGGATCTCAGCGGGCGGCTGCTGTACCCGATGCTGGGCGACCAACGCGTCAGTTGGGAACAGGCGCTGGACGCGGCGGCCGCGGGGCTGCAACAGGTGATCCGCACCCACGGCCCGCAGGCGGTGGCGTTTTATGGCTCCGGCCAGCTGCTCACTGAGGATTACTACGTCGCCAACAAACTGATGAAGGGGTTTATCGGCGCAGGCAACATGGACACCAACTCGCGCCTCTGCATGGCGTCGGCGGTGGCCGGGCATAAGCGGGCGCTGGGTGCGGACTGGGTGCCGTGCCGCTACCGCGATCTGGAACAGACCGACCTGGTGCTGCTGGTGGGCAGCAATGCCGCCTGGGCGCATCCGGTGCTCTACCAGCGGCTGGCAGAAGCGAAACGGCAGCGGCCGCAGATGCAGGTGGTGCTGATTGACCCGCGCGCCACCGCCAGCGCCGATCTGGCTGACTGCCATCTGGCGTTGCGGCCGGGCAGTGACATTGCGCTGTTCAATGGCCTGCTGCACTGGCTGCATCAGCACGGTGCGCTGGACCAGGCCTTTTTACAGCAGCACACCACCGGCGCGGACGCGGCACTGGCCGCCGCCGCGGCGTGGGATCTGGCGCGGGCAAGTGCTGAGACCGGGCTGAGCACCGGGGCGCTGACCGCCTTCTTCCGGCAGGTGGCGCAGGCACCGCGCATGATGACGCTGTTCTCGATGGGGATTAACCAGTCCTCGGCAGGCACCGATCAGGTCAATGCCATCACCAATCTGCACCTGGCGACCGGGCGCATTAACACGCCGGGCAACGGGCCGTTTTCACTGACCGGCCAGCCGAATGCGATGGGCGGGCGCGAGGTGGGCGGGTTGGCGAACCAGCTGGCGGCGCATATGGGCTTCAGCGCCGAAGAGGTCGACCGCGTCGGGCGTTTCTGGGGCAGTGACAACGTCACACAGGAACCGGGGCTGAATGCCACCGCACTGTTTGATGCCCTGGCCGACGGCCGCATCAAGGCTGTCTGGATTATGGGCACCAACCCGCTGGTCTCCCTGCCGGATGCCGACCGGGCGCGGCAGGCGCTGGCCGGGTGCCCGCTGGTGATCGTCTCTGAGGTGATGCAGGAGACCGACACCGCCGCGCTGGCGCATATCCGTTTGCCGGCGCTGGCGTGGGGCGAAAAAGAGGGCACGGTGACCAACTCAGAGCGCTGCCTCTCGCGCCAGCGCGCCTTTTTGCCGCCGCCGGGCGAGGCGCGGGGCGACTGGTGGATAGTCAGCCAGGTGGCGCAGCGGCTGGGCTTCGGCGCGGCATTTGCCTACACCCATCCGCATCAGATTTTCTGCGAACATGCGGCGCTCTCCGGCTTTGAGAACCGGGGGCAGCGCGCCTTTGACATCAGCGCGCTGGCGACGCTGACGCAGGAACAGTATCAGCAACTCACCCCGCAGCGCTGGCCGCTGCCTGCACTGCCGCGCCCGGAACGTGCCTTCTGGCACCCCGATAACAAAGCGCGGCTGCTGGCGGTGGCCCCGCCGCACTTGCCGGAAGCCGCCGGTTACCCGCTGACCATGAACAGCGGGCGCATCCGCGACCAGTGGCACACCATGACCCGCACCGGCAAAGCCGCCGCGCTGATGCGCCACACGCCGGAGCCGGTCTGCGTGCTCCACCCCACTGACATGGCTGACATCGCGGAAGGCGATATCGTGCGCGTCACCTCGCCGCGCGGCTGGTTGCTGGCGCGGGCCACCGCGGATAACGGCCAGCCGCGCGGCAGCGTGTTTGTGCCGATGCACTGGAACCGGCAGTTCAGCGCGCAGGCGCGGGTGAATGCGCTGGTGGAGGCGCGGGTGGACCCGGTTTCCGGCCAGCCGCAGAGCAAACAGACGCCGGTGCGCGTCGCCCGCTGGCCGGTGGCCTGGCAGGGCGAGCTGTTTTTGCGCGGCGAAGGCGCACCGCCGCCCGCCGTGGGCTACTGGAGCCGGGTAACCCAGCCGGGCGTCAGTGATTTCATCCTGGCGGATTGCACGCCGCCGGCGGACGCAGAAGCCTGGCTCCAGGCGTTATGCGGCGGCGGGCTGTTGCTCCAGCAGGCTTTCATGGGTGCGGCGCGGCATCTGCTCGGCTGGCGTGACGGCGAATTGCAGGCCGCGTTCTACCTGCATCCGCAGCGGCTGCCGGGGCTGGATCGCGAGGCGATTGTCGCGGCGTTCCATGTGCCGCCGCCCGATGCGGCCGCCCGCCGGGCGCTGCTGGCCGGGCGGGCCGCCGGTGAGCAGGCGCCGCGCGGGGCGATTGTCTGTAGCTGCTTCGGCGTGGGTGAACTGGAGATCCGCCGGGCGCTGGCGGGCGGCTGTGATTCCGTCGAGGCGCTGGGCGCGGCGCTGAAATGTGGTACCCATTGTGGCTCCTGCCGACCGGAGCTGAAAAAACTGATCCAACAGGCGGCGACACACCCCGCTTAGGAGCAAAACCATGATCTATTCCAAAATGACCGATAACGCGGCCCGTATGGCCGCACTGCTGGGCGGCCTCTGCAGCAGCCGCACCGGGGCGGGCGAGGTGTGGCTGGTGGGCGCCGGGCCGGGCGATGTGGAGCTGCTGACGCTGAAAGCGTTGCGGGTGCTGCAACAGGCGGAGGTGGTGGTGTATGACCGGCTGGTGTCAGAGGAGATCATGGCGCTGGTGCCGCCGGGCGCGCTGAAAATCGATGTCGGCAAAACCCCGCAGCACCATACGCTGCCGCAACCGGCGATCAATGCGTTGCTGGTGTCGCTGGCACAGGCCGGGCAGCGGGTGGTGCGGCTGAAGGGCGGTGACCCCTTTGTGTTCGGCCGCGGCGGTGAGGAGCAGGAGGCCGTGCAGCAGGCCGGGTTGCGTTGCCACGTGGTGCCCGGCATCACCGCTGCGCTGGGCTGCGCGGCGGCCGTCGGCATTCCGCTGACGCACCGCGCCTGTGCCCAGTCGGTGCGGCTGGTGACCGGCCACGGCCGCGACGGTGAGCCGGATCTTGACTGGCCGTCGCTGGTGGCGGAAGGCCAGACGCTGGTGTTCTATATGGGACTGACCCACTGTGCCGCGCTGAGCGAACAGCTGATGGCCCACGGCATGGCGGGGGCGATGCCCGCGGCAGTGATTGCCCGCGGCACCCGTGCCGACCAGCAGGTGTTCACCTGCACGCTCGCCACGCTGGCCGGGACGGTGGCACGCGAAAAACCCGCCTCACCGAGCCTGCTTATCGTCGGTGAGGTGGTGCGTTACTACCAGGCTGACCACGCAGCGCGTGCGGCGCGGCAGGGGGCGGCAGTGACGTAATTCACTGCCCGAAGCGGCCGATCAGGCCGGTCGCGGCGGCGGCGTGGCCGTCGAGTTTTTCCAGCAGCTGTTCGCGCGTCAGCCCGGCGGGCAGGGCGTCCGGCGGCAGGTCGGTGGCGATCAGCGTAAACACATAATGGTGGAAGCCGGAACCGGGCGGCGGGCAGGGGCCGTGCCATACCTGGGTCCCGGCGCTGTTTTTGCCGCCGGTGAACCCTTTGCCCTGCGTCAGTTCGCCTGCGGCAAAACCTTTGGCCGTCGGCGGGATGTTATAGGCCACCAGATGGCTGACCCCCAGCCCTTTGCGGCCTTCCGGGTCAAACACCAGCAGTGCCAGGCTTTTGGTGTCGGGCGGCACGTTGTGCCAGTGCAACGTTGGGGAGAGGTTTTCGCCGGTGCAGGCGGTATTGCCCTGGGCCGCCCCGGCAAATTTCTGCGCCAGCAGCCGGTTATCATCGAAATCCGGCGAGGTCAGGGCAAAGGGGGCCGCGACAGCGGGTACAGCGGCGGCCACCGCCACAGCAAACAACCCGGCCAGCAGGCCGCGCCGGAACATCACAGACATAGTCTCTCCTTACATACGGTTAAAAAATCAGGGGCACATCAAAAGCATAGGCGAGATTGGCGGAAAGGGGGCGGGGTAGCCCGCCGCGGCCTGGCGGTCGCAGCGGGAAATTTACCGGCGGAGCGGCTCGCGCAGATCCCTGACGTCGTCCGGCGCTACCGGCGCGGCGGCGTTGTTCCAGCTGTTGCGCACGTAGGTCAGTACGTTGGCGATGTCCTGATCGCTGAGGTAGCGGTCAAACGACGGCATCGACGGCGCGGTCGGCACCGCCGTGGTGGCCCCGGCGCGGGAACCGGCCAGCACCACGCGGATCATCGAGGTGGCATTCACGCTGTTGACCAGCGGCGCGTCGGCCAGCCGGGGGAACAGGCCGGGAATGCCCTGGCCGTCCGGCGTGTGGCAGGCGGAGCAGCGATCGGCGTAGACGGCCCGGCCCGCCACCATCCGCGCATCGTCCGGCTTCAGCGGCGCAGGCACTGTCGCGGTATGGCTGCTTAGCCCGCTCTGTTTCAGGTAAACCGCCACCGCCCGGAGATCCTCCTCTGTCCAGTGGCGGGACGAGTGGTCAACTTCTTCCGCCATCGGGCCGGAGGCGATGTCATAACGGTTGGCCCCGGTTTTCAGGTAATCCATCAGCTCCTGCTCCGTCCAGCGGCCGATGCCGGTGTGCGGGTCAGGGGTGATGTCCGGCGCCATCCACTCCTGCACCACCGCGCCCTGCAACGTCTGGCTGGTTTTATCCCCGCCGATCAGGTTTTTCGGCGTATGGCAGGTGCCGCAGTGCCCCAGCCCCTCCACCAGGTACGCGCCGCGGTTCCACTGCGCGGATTTGTCCAGCCTCGGGCGGTATTCGCCTTTGTCGAAATTCAGCCAGTTCCAGCCAATCAGGCTGGCGCGCTGGTTGAACGGGAACGGCAACTGGTTGGTCTTTACGTCGCTGTGGATCGGTTGCAGCGTCTGGAGGTAGGCCCACAGCGCCCGGTTGTCTTCCCGCGTCACGCGGGTAAAGGCCGTGAACGGCATCGCGCCGTAGAGGTGCACGCCGCCTTTGCCGATGCCTTCTGACATGGCGCGGTCAAACTCTTCAAACGTCCAGGTGCCGATGCCGGTTTCGCGGTCCGGCGTGATGTTGGCCCCGACCAGCCGGCCGAACGGCGTCTCAATCGGCACGCCGCCCGCGTAGGGCTGGTCCGCTTTGGCGGTGTGGCAGGCGGCGCAATCGCCCAGCACCGCCAGGTAGCGGCCTTTGTCCACGGTTTCAAAGGAGCCGTCACCGGCGGCCTCACTGTTTCCGGCCGCCAGCACGCTGAGGCCGATGCAGAGGGAGAGTAAGGTTTTCATGCGGTAATCATCTCCCCTGGGTTTTTCAGGTAGTAATGGCGGATGGCGTGCGCCGCCTTGAACGCCAGCGCGCCCACGGTGCCGGTGGGGTTGTAGCCGGGGTTTTGCGGGAACGCCGAGGCACCGACCACAAACAGGTTCGGCACCCCCCACACCTGCAGGTGTTTGTTCACCGAGCTGGTGGCCGGGTCGGCCCCCATCACAAACCCGCCCACCACATGCGAAGACTGGTAAGGCGTGCCGTTCCAGTGGCCGTGCATCGGCTGTTCGACAATCTGGCGCGGGTTCATGCTGCGGGCGATCTCGGCCACTTTGCCGGTGCAATATTTCGCCATCTTCAAATCATTGGCCGGGAAGTCGAAGGTGACGCGCAGCAACGGCCGCCCCAGCCGGTCTTTGTAGGTCGGGTCCAGGGAGAGGTAGTTGGTGCGGGTGGCGTAGCTGCTGGCCTCGCAACCAATCGACATGGTGCTGAGGTAGTTGGCCACCGTGGCTTTTTTCCACTCGCTGCCCCATTTGGGCGTGCCGGGCGGCACCGGGCGGGTGTTGATCGGCGCGGCACCGATGGGCGTGACGCGGATGCTGCCGCCGCCGAAGAAGCCGAGGCCGCTGTGGTCAAAGTTGTCGTTGTTGTACTCGTCAATCCCCATGCCCACGGCACCGGCACCGATAAAGGGGTTGAAGTTTTTGTCACTGAAAAACATCTGTACGCTGTTGGCGGTCTGGTAGGCGTAGTTGCGGCCGGTGGTGCCGCGCTGGGTCACCGGATCGTACGGCGTGCCGATGCGTGACAGCAGCATCAGGCGCACGTTCTCAAAGGTGAAGGCGCTGACGATCACCAGGTCGGCCGGTTGCTCCCACTCGTCGCCGGAGGAGTCGATGTAGCGCACGCCGGTGGCGCGGCCGCCGCGGCTGTCGGTGAGCACTTCCAGCACTTCACAACTGGTGCGCGCCTCAAACCCCTCTTTGCGGATCAGCGCCGGTAACACGGTGGTGATGGCGCTGGCCTTGGAGTAGTTGGCGCAGCCGAAGTTGGTGCAGAAGCCGCAGAAGGTGCACGGCCCCATCGTGACGCCCAGCGGGTTGGTGTAGGCCTGCGAGAGCAGGGCCGAGGGCACCGGGAAGGGTTTGTAACCCAGGTTGCGCGCCGCCCCGGCAAACAGCGTCGGCGCGTAGGGTTGGGCCATCGGCGGGGTCGGGTAGTCGGTGGAGCGCATCCCCTCAAACGGGTTGCCGCCCTCGCGGTGCTCGCCGTTCACATTGGCGGCTTTGCCGGAAATGCCCGCCAGCCGCTCGAACGCCGCATAGTGCGGCTCCATCTCTGCCCAGTCGGTGCCCCAGTCCTGTAAGGTCAGTTCCGGCGGCATCGCGTCTGCGCCGTAGCGCTCCAGCAGGTGGCTGCGCAACCGGAATTCATGCGGCTGGAAGCGGAAGGTGATGCCCGCCCAGTGGTTACCGGCTCCGCCGGTGCCGTTGCCGGGGTGGAAGGAGCCCCAGCTGCGCATCGGCAGCGCGGTTTGCGACGGGTCATTGCGGATGGTGATGGTGTTTTGCGCGGTGCGCAGCATCAGCTCCTGGCGGGAGACATAACGCAGCTCATCCGGCACGGTCGCGACGTTAAAATCACGGGCGGTGTCACGCCACGGGCCGCGCTCAATGCCGACCACGTTCAGCCCCTCGTCCACCAGCTCATTGGCGATGATCGCGCCGGCCCAGCCAAGGCCAATCACCACTACGTCTGTCCTGGGTAATTTCTTTGCCATAATGCCCTGTCCCTCAGCCTTTCATTTTCCATGCGGCACTGCCCTGGATGCTCAGCGGCACCAGATCCAGCGTTTGATTGTGTTTGCTGACGTAATCACGGTAGTCGTAACGCGCGCCGGGGAAGCCCAGCATTTTCCACGACACCATGTCACGGTTGCCGCCGTAAATCGGGTCGGCAAAGAAGCCTTCCATGGTGTTTTGCAGCAGCGTGGTGAAAAACAGCGTGGCGTCGATGCCGTCCAGGGCGATTTTCCCGCTTTCCAGATCGTGCAGCAGCGCGTCCTGCTGCGCGGCGTCCAGCGCCCGGAACGGTTTCTGGTGCTGCGCCCGGCAGTGGGCATCCAGCGCCGCCAGCCCGAGGCGGTAACGCTGCTGCGGCACCAGCGGGGACTGGTCACCCTGTTCCGGCGTGCCCGGCTGGAACGGCCCCTGCATGTAGAGGCGGGAAAAGGTGCCGTAGAACCCGGCCAGTTGCCGGTCAATAAACACCGCGCACCCGGCCTCTTTGCCGCCGATGCTCAGGTCGTCGGCCGGGATCAGCCGGTCGGCAATCGCTTCCACGGTCGCCGCTTCTTCGGCGGTGAAAAAGGCCCAGCCCTGGGTGTCCACCTGGGGTGGCGGGCTATCATCGAACGGTGACCAGACCGGCGTATCCTGCAAGGTCACGGCACCGGCCACCCTGGCAGCGGCCAGCCCGGCGGAGGCGGCGGTAAAGGTTAAAATTTGCCGGCGCGTCACACCGGGCAAGGTTTTCTTGCTCATCAAAGTTCCCTGTTAAGTAGGCGTAAACGCAGGCGTCATGCCGGAGGCGCGAAGCAGAGACAGGCCGGCGCGAAAGGAAAAAATACCGGTGCAGGCAGGGCGCCCACGCGGTTGCCCGTTGAGAGTAGTCACAGAGGAGGTAGGGTTGAAATTAAAAAATATTTAACAAATGTTAAGGGAATTGTTAATTAATTGTTTTATTTGGTTTATTTGCATACAAAAATTGACATTTCCATAACAGTTTTTGACATACCGCGCCGCCGGGGAAAACTGTGATGACTGTCACAGCGATAGTTGTTTTTTTGCTCACTTCCGGTAGGATAGTTCGCGTGTTGATGATGAAGACTGCAATGAATTTTTTCCTTTCCCTTTTCAGCCGCCATTATCTGGCCCTGTTGATCCTGTCTTATGCGGGCAGTGCTGCCGCATTGACGGTAACCTCCCAGCAGCCCGCAGCCCATGCCGATGAAACCGCCCCGGCCGGGGAGAGTAACTCGCCGTTTAATACCCTGCCTGCGACCTCGCTGGAGCAAAACCTGCCGGAGCTGGGCAGCACCGCCAGTACCCCGCGCTACACCGAAAAGCAGCTGGCGACGCTGGCCAAAACCTTCGGCGAGCAGTACAGCGACAGCAGTAACCAGTCGCTGGGCGAGCAGGCGGGTAACCTGGCGCTGACCCAGGCCGCCAAGCTGGTGCAGAAAGATGCGCAGAATATCCTGTCGCCGCTCGGCACAGCCACCATCGGCCTGACGGTCAACGACGGCCGCTTTACCGGCACCAACAGCCAGCTGTTCAGCCCGCTGCATGAGAGCGGCAACCGGGTGACTTACAGCCAGGTCGGCGTGATTGACCAGTCTGATATGACGCTGGGTAACATTGGGGTAGGGCAGCGCTGGGCGCAGGGCGACTGGCTGTTTGGGTATAACGCCTTCCTGGACCGCGATTTTGAACAGGAGCAGATGCGCGCCAGTGTGGGTGCCGAAGCCTGGACGGATTACCTGCACTTGTCAGCCAACTACTACCATCCGCTGTCCGGCATTGTGGCGGTGGCGGACAGCGCCACCGAGTTCCGGCGGCAGGCGCGCGGGTATGACATCACCACCAAGGGCTATCTGCCGTTCTACCGCCAGTTGGGGGCCACCCTGAGCTATGAGCAGTATCTCGGCAACAATGTCGATTTGCTGGGGGATGGCGTGCGCCAGTCCAACCCGGTGGCAGTGTCGCTGGGGGTTAACTACACGCCGGTGCCGCTGGTGACGCTGACCGCGTCACACAAAGAGGGCGAAAGTGGGGAGAATCAGGACCAGGTCGGGCTGTCGCTGAACTACCGGCTGGGCGTGCCGCTGAAACAGCAGCTCTCCGCCGCCTATGTCAGCGAGGCGCACTCCCTGCGCGGCAGCCGGTTTGACGCCGTAGAGCGCAACAGCACGCCGGTGCTGGAGTTTGAGCAGCGCAAAACCCTGAGCGTATTCCTCGCCACACCGCCCTGGACGCTGCATCCCGGCGAAACCCTGCCGTTGAAACTGCAAATCCGGGCGGATTACCGCATCACCGGCCTGAGCTGGCAGGGCGACACCCAGGCGCTGAGCCTGACCCCACCGGCCGACAATGATAATCCGCACGGCTGGAGCATCATCATGCCTGCCTGGGACAACAGCCCCGGCGCGACCAACAGCTACCGCCTCTCGGTGACGCTGCAGGACGAAAAGCAGCAGCGTGTGACCTCAAACTGGATAACCCTGACCGTCGAGCCGCCGCTGACGGCCTCACTGCCGTTGCCTGACCCCACGTTCTGACTTTTCCCCCGGCAATGCCTTTTCCCTCTGCGTGCGGGCCACTGCGGCCCGCCGCAGCGGAGGTTATCCCTTTCTTTTAATAGGGGTATCTCCAGCACAAAAAACAGATGAAAAGGTGAAATTGCAAAATGATATCCCGCATTTCACCGATATTTCATCTGGACTTAAGTGAAGTCACCGCAGGCTTCACCTTAAAATTTCACCCACGTCGTTAGGCTCTGTTGAACTGCGCCCAGCTATTTTACTTCCAGAATATTCGCATTACCCTGTAAGGGCGCTGTGTGACATGCCGTGCGGTAGTTGCACCAAAAACAGTGAATGTGTGTATCTGAGCGGATACAAAGGGGCCGGACACGCCCGCGCAAACCCGCCTTCATCAAATCCGAAAGTTGTACATGCCCGGATAGCGATACACATTCTCACTGCTTTTTATGGCATCATGCCGGACGATATCTACTAAAAATCCTACATCTGACGGGCGTACATGACAGTGAAAGCCTTTGATTCGTGGCAGAAAGGAGATGTTGTCAATCTGGCGCTGGCGATCCCGGCCGGGATTGCTGCGGCCCTGGTGACAGTGCTGTTCCGCGAGGCCATTGCCGCAATTGACGGCCTGCTGTTTACCAATGGTACCGATATCACCCGTGCGTTTCTGGAATACCCGCGCTGGGTCTGGCCGGTGATCACCGGCGTCGGCGGCTTGCTGGCCGGCGGGTTGCTCTGGCAGGCCCAACGGGTAGAAGCCCGCCACGGCAGTGCACCGGATTACCTCGATGTGATTGACCGGCGGTTACCGGGCATTCCGCCGAAAAGTACCCTGCTGCGCGGGCTTTCGTCCCTGGCGAGTATTGCCAGCGGCGGATCGATTGGCCGGGAAGGGGCGATGGTACAACTCTCCGCCCTGAGCGGCAGCCTGCTGGCGCAGGGCGCGCGGCTGCCCACGGTGCGGCGCGGCGACATTGTCGCGATGGCCGCCGCCGGTGGCCTGGCCGCGGTATACCATGCGCCGCTGGCCGGGGCACTGTTTATTGCAGAAATTGCCTTTGGCGTAACGGCCGTGCAACGCCTGATCCCGCTCTTTATCTCTGCCGCGGTGGCCGTGCTGACGGTGCGGTCAATCAGCGGGGATGCGCCGCTCTACCTGTATGCCGATGCCAGCTTTACGCCGGGTGCCGGGGCGCTGGTCACCGTGTTGCTGATCGGCGTGGCCGCCGGGGTCGCCGGGCCGCTGTTTTTGCAGGTGATTACCCTGGCCCGGCGCGCCTTCAGCCCGATAGCCCACCCGGTATGGCGGCTTGGGCTGGGCGGGGTGCTGGTGGGGTTCGTTGCGATGATCTCACCGCTGGTCCTGGGCAACGGCTTTGAAGTGATTGACCTGCTGCTGAATAACGGCGATCTGCACACTTCTTTATTAGTGCTGTTGCTGCTCAAGGTGCTGGCGACGGCACTGACGGTAGGCTCCGGCGCGGTGGGCGGGCTGTTTACCCCCTCGCTGCTGGTGGGCGCGGCGGCCGGTGCGCTGGTGTGCACCTGCTTGCAGGCACTGGGGCTGGACCCCGGCCCGGTGGGCCTGTACGCCGCCATCGGCATGAGCGCCACGCTCGCCGCCACCAGCCATGCGCCGCTGATGTCGATCATGATGGCGTTTGAAATGACGCTGAACAGTTCGCTGCTGTTTCCGCTGATGCTGGCGACTGCCATCTCTTATATGGTCGCCACCATGTTCAGGGCCGCCGGGACATATCCGGTGCTGAACCGGCACCAGGCGCGCTTTGTGGCCAAAAATGAATTTGAGACCGGTACCATCGGGCCGCTGATTATCCGCCACTGCTCCCATGTGCCGGAGCACGCCACGGCGGCAGAAGCGATGCAGGAAGGGCTGAAGCAGCGGACGCGTTTTGTCTATGTGGTGAACAATCAGGGGCGTTTTCTGGGCGTGGTCGCCACCAGCGAGCTGGCGTCCGGGATTATAGAGGGGCGGGTGGCGGCTGACGCTGCGATTACCCCGTTTATCATCACGGAATTCACCACGGTCTACCAGGATGCATTGTACGAGCAGGCGTGGGAGCTATTATCCGCGTCACCGCTTGAACGGCTGCCGGTGTTGGATAATGCGGCAAATCGTCACTTATTAGGCGTAATTACCAAAGCATCACTGCTGCACAAAGCGAAAGAATTTCTCTGAATTGATAATTACTCTCTTTTACAAGGGCCTGAAACCGTACACCTATTTTCTGTGTGGTTAAAATTGCCCCGGGTAGCCTATATCTAAAATTAGCAAAGCTAATATCTTTTAATAAGTGAAATCCATTTTATGTGATTTCACTTGAATAACATCATTTCACTTGTGATGTGAATTAAAAAATCTTTATAAATCAAGGGGAAACATAAGCTAACGTAATGACTTTATTTAAGTTTCACAACAAAATTTGAGCAAGCATCCACACTTTGTATTTATAAATCCCGGTTAACTACCGTGCCCGGAGGTTAATTATTTTAAATGATTGCGATTTCGGTTAGTGGGATAAATCCTATTTATGGAAGGGGCGTTTTACATTAGGAACCATTCGGATAGTATCTGATTTGTGAACAGATTGTTGTTCCGCCCCCGTCATAAATTCTGATATTGGCAATTGCGCGGCAAAATGCGACTTTTCCCATGTCCGGGAATTATTAGTACGCTATTACTATTGCGCATAATTATTTTAATGAATTATCAGTATTTCGGGTGAAAACGCTCAAAAAGGAAGCAGAAAACAGCAGCGCCGCTAACCATTTTATTTCGACACACACCAGAGCCCACAAGGGATTGGGTACGGAAATGACACTATATTTCTTAAGCTTACAGGATTTGAGCAAAGATGAAGGAAGAGAACATGAGTGACTATAATAAATTAACCATAAAGAATCTGGATGTATTCATCCCGCCAAATGAAATTTCTCATTTGCGCTGGAAAGAATATCAGATCCTTTCACTATTATTTTCACGGTCTCCGGAGCTGGTTACCCGTACGGAAATCATTGAAAATATTTGGAAAGGGACTTACTGCTCTGACTCCACCATTAACCAGACCATTAAGTCTATCCGCCAGAAAATCGGTGATGATGATCACGTTTTGATTAAGACCATCCCACGCGTTGGTTATAAGATAGATCGCAAAGAGTTATTTCACTTCCTGAATGAAGATGAAGCGCTGGATTTTAATACTAAACCGGTTACCAATAAAAAAGAGTCTCCTGCGGTACAGCCGGCTGTTATTTCCGTCACTGAGAAAACCGCGCAAAAAGCCGCCGAAAATGGTCATGAAACCGGGTTACCGGTAATTAATGAACCGGTTCCGGTGACGGAAACTGTGCCTGATGTCCGCGAAGCGCCACAGGCAAATACCACCGGGAACGCTGAACCTGACGTGCAACAAGCACACACCGCCTCTGCTGACGCAGCGACGGATGTTAAAAAAGGGCCGTTCACCCGTATGCGTGATCTGATTAACTTCGGTGCAAGCTGGAGATACCTCACGCTGGTTGCTTTATCTTTGATCATTGTTGGTCAGCTTTTTTATGAAACTACACACACGTCCGGATTTGATAGTAACGGTAAAAATGTTGTTTTGATTCTGCGGGTTAATCCGTCGAGCATTGGTCTGCTGGTTAACCGCGACGCCAGCGCGCCGCGCAGCGTTCACCAACCCGCCCATCCCGGCAGCGTGATTTGCATGGTCAATATTCCTGACCAGCATTCACTGACGCCGGTCTGGCTGATGGACCATGTAAAAAAAGGCTGCCTGGTGACCCAGGATTCTTCCGCGCTGACGGTGGATCCGGGCACACCTCTGTAACCTGACGGCATCTGAACGGATTTCATTTTTTCACCTGGTTGTTTTATTAATTGTTATTTGCAATGAAGGTATGACCTGTTGATGATGAATTTGCGTTAAGAGGCAGATAACCCTATGGGTTTTCGGCCTCTCAGGAATGGATGCCGGCTGGAAAAATAGCGATGAATCTGGATATTATCCGGCCCATCCTGCCGGATAATATCTTTCGCTAAATCAAGTAACTGCCAATAATTGGCGTGGCGTGACTTCCGTTAGGAAATGACATGAAGCCTGTAATCATTAATGCGTGTTGGCTAATCGCGGAACGAGTGTTGTTTGGCTTCTCGGGTGTATTTATTTCCATTTATGTGGCGCGTTATTTGCAACCGGCACAATTTGGTACCATCAGTTATTTACTCTCTATTGTCGCTATCACCGTTCCCCTGATTCAGATGGGTGCCGACAATATCCTGTTTAACCGCATTGCGCGTAACCCGCAAAGCGGCATCCGGCTGATGCTGGCCTCTGCGCGCCTGCGTGCACGCTGGTTTACCGTCACCAGTGCCATCCTGCTGATGTGGGGCTGGTGGTATCTGGAATGGACGCCTTTCGTGATGCTGGTACTGGTGCTGATAAGCTCCTATTTCCAGATCCAGGACGTCTTCAAAATCTATTACGACGCGACCCTGAACTCCAAACGCAACACCTTTATCAATAACGGGGTGCTGCTGCTGGCCATTCTGGTGCGGGTGGCGATGGTGAAGTATGAGTTGTCGCTGGTGTGGTTCGTCATGCCGTACATCCTCAGCAGCGCCGTGCCTTACCTGATCCGCCGTGCGATGTTTATGCGTGAGCACCCGGCCCCGGCGCAGATGCCTGCGTCCCGTGCGCTGACCGATCGCTACTCCCGTTACCTGATGGTGGTGGGGCTGCCGCTCTCACTCTCGGCGTTGTCGATTGTGATTTATACCCGTATTGACCAGGTGATGCTGGAGAGTATGGTCGGCGCCCACGCGGTAGGGCTTTACAGCGCGGCGACCACGCTCTGCTACGCCTGGACTTTTGTGCCGATGGCGCTGATCACCTCGCTGATGGCCACCGTCGTCGGTGCACGTGACGCCGACGAGCAGGCTGACATGATCCGGATGCTTTTCCTGATTATTCTTATCGTCATGCTGCCGATTGTCGGGTTTTATTTACTCTTCGGCGGACAGCTGCTGACCATGCTGTTCGGCGCGGGCTTCAGCGAAGCCTCGGCCATTGTGCCGCTCTGTACCTTTACCGCGCTCTGCTCGGTATTGGGGACATTGTCCATGCGGGTCATGGTGCTGTATTCCGGTTATCGTTTTATTGCTTTTAAAATGCCGCTGGTAGCGTTGGTCAATATTGCACTCAACTGGATGCTGATTCCACGTTATGGCATCGCCGGTGCGGCGATGTCGACGCTGGTTGCGGAATTTTTATCGTTCTTTTTGTTTAATATCTTCTTCCGTAAAGGGAAAATTACTGTACTGCAGCTGACGTGCTACCAAAGTATTCCTGTAGTAAACAGAAAGGTGAAAAGTTATGTTAAGAAATTTAGCTAAGAGAATTTATCGCAATCTGCCTGACCCAATTTTTCACCAGCTGAATTATGCGCGGGTGTTTAAGAAGCAGGCCAACATAACGCGTCCGGAACTGTTTAGTGAAAAAATTCTGATTCGGAATATCTGGCCGAAGAAGATTTATACCTTGCTGGCCGACAAAATTAAGGTGCGTGATTACATCGCCGCGGTGCTGGGGGAGCAGTACCTGATCCCGGTGTATGCCACCACCACGGAAATGACCTATGAACTCTACAAAAGTTTGCCGAACTCCTTTGTGATGAAAGCAAACCACGGGTGCGGGTTCAACAGTATCGTGTTCGACAAGAGCAAGATCACCTACGAAACCCTGTATGAGCAGGCCTCAACCTGGATGGATTCCAACTGGTATCTCTCCAACAAAGAGCGCCACTACCAGGGGATTAAGCCGGGCCTAATCTTCGAAGAACTGTTGCAGGTTGACGGCCAGGTGCCTAACGACCTGAAATTCCACTGCTTTAATAAAGACGGGCAGATGCGCATCTTTATCCAGGTGGATTATCAGCGTTATGGCCTGCACCGCCGCGATGTGTTCGACGAAGAGTGGAACCGCACCGAGATCCGTATGGGGCTGAAGAACAACCCGGAGCCGATGCCGCGCCCGGAAAAGCTCGACGAGATGCTCGTTCTGGCGAAAACCATTGCCAGCCAGTTCTCTTATGTGCGTATCGATTTTTATTCCGTCGGCAGCAAAATCTATTTCGGCGAGCTGACGTTTACTCCGGGAGCCGGCCTCTGCCGTATCTGGCCGCGTACAGTACAACGTGAATGGGGGAGTTATTTTACGGATTAATGCGAAGCACGGGGGGTTGAAACATAACAGATAACAAAAAACCGTTTCAAATTAAACCAGATAACTGACGGCGTATAACCAAGGGCTGTGCTGTCTGATGCCGGTCCGGGGGCAGGTTGGTGTCGTTATCAGGTAATAAGTGAGGATATATGGAAAAAGTATCAGTGGTAATGCCTGCCTTTAACACAGCAGATTATATTGAATACGCGATTGCCAGCGTATTGTCCCAGACGTATACCAATTTTCATCTTTATATTATTGATGATGCGTCAACTGACGCGACCGGGGAAATAGTTCAGCGTTTCACCAATGATCCGCGGGTCACCTATTACCGTAATGAGCGTCGCCTGGGTCGTGCTGAAACGATTAATATGGGTATTGATATGGCAGCAGGGGAATTTATTGCCTTCTGTGACAGCGATGCCATCTGGGAAAAGAACAAATTGTTCACCCAGGTCAATATCCTGCAAACCAAACGCTATGACATGGTGTGCTCACACTACGCCACCTTCCTCACCAGCGTGACGAAACTGGCTAAAACTTATAAAAGCCAGGAGATTATTACCTACCGTGATCTGCTGCGGGGCCACCGCATCGCCGATATCACCGGTATGTATAACCAGGCCAAGCTGGGTAAAGTGTACCTGGAGAATGTGCCGCACCAGGAGTACCTGATGTGGCTCTCCCTGCTGAAACGTGCCAAAGGCACGATGGCCTATTGTGTGCCGGAAACCCTGGCCTATTGCCGTATTTCACCGCGCCAGAGCTTTCTCAGCAAAAACAATTTTACCGGCTGGCAGTGGCGGATTTACCGTGACTACCTGCGTCTGCCTTATTATAAGTCTTTTTATTACTACCTCTCTTCTCTGGCTCATGCCATGAAGCGCAGCGTCTAGTCTTAACGCGGGCAGCCTGGTGCTGCCGCGAAAAACGCCCCGCCGGGAAACCTGCGGGGCGTTTTGCATGGTGGGGGCGGGTAACAGGCATAAAAAAACCGGGCATGTTGCCATGCCCGGCGCGCGGAAGGGGCAGCCAAGACGGCCGCCCCGCAATACCGCTTACTCAGCTGTGTGTGTCTTTGCCTGGTCATGCTGTGCGGCGCGCTGGGCATGGCGCTCGGCCATTTTTTCAACGCGTTTCTGATGGTTCTCGTTGAACTGCTTTTTCTGCTCCGGGGTCAGCAGGTTGTACATCTTGTTCTCAATACGCATCCGCGACAGCATCTGGTCGGCGCGCGCTTTGGTCAGGGCATCAATTTCCGCTTTGGCCTTGGCTTCGTCGAAGCTGTCAGACGCCACCAGCGTATGCAGTTGCTCCATGTGGGCTTTGCCCTCGCCGCGAGGGTGCGCTGCACGCTCCTGTTTCATCAGGTCACGCATCTGGGTGCGCTGCTGCTCGGTCAGGTTCAGGCCGGCAAACGGGTCAGCGTGGCGCGGGCCTTTATGCTGCAACATCTTACCGTGCTCAGCCGGCGCGGCCGCGGCGGGGGTGCTGTCCGCCGCGAATGCCAGAGACACAGAACCAAAAGCCAGGGTAGACGCTAAAGCCAGGGCAGTAAGTTTACGCATAATTCATACCTCATTTATTGTTCGGTCGGCGGGTCAGCGCCGTTGTGTTGACGAAGGTAAGTCTACGCGCCTGAATGCATAGTACTGCGAGTTACTGTAAAACTGTTAAAGCGGAAAACGCAAAAAATGAACGAAAATGAAGGGATTATGGAGAGAGCGCTAACAAAGTGTGAGGAAAAGGGAATCAAGGAGGAAGTGTGGAGAAGGGCGGCGCCACATTACCATGTGCGCCGCCGGGCAGAAAGAGAAATCAGTGGCTGCGCATCCCGGCCGCCGTCATCAGCAGGCGGAACAGCGAGGCGACCACAAACAGCGCCAGCACACTGCCGCCCCAGATGATCACCAGCCACAGCACCCGCCGCCACAGCGGCTGGGGCGGGCTTTTTTCGGTCATGCGTTCAATTCTCGGCATGAAGGCTCCTTAATGATAGCCGTGTTCCGGTTTGATTTTGCCGCGGAACACATAGTAGCTCCAGAAGGTGTAGACCAGGATCAGCGGGATGATAAACAGCGCGCCCACCAGCATAAAGCCCTGGCTCTGCGGCGGGGAGGCCGCGGCGCGGAAGCTGATGTCCGGCGGGATCAGGTTCGGCCAGATGCTGATGCCCAGGCCGCTGAAGCCCAGGAACACCAGCGCCAGCGTCAGGATAAAGGGCGCGTAGTGGGCATTGGGGTTATGTGCGGTATGCCACAGCCCCCAGGCGGCCAGCACCACCAGCACCGGCACCGGCAGGAAGAAGAAGAGATCCGGCAGCGTGAACCAGCGTTCTGAAATCGCCGGGTAGCTGAGCGGCGTCCAGACACTGACAATCGCGATCACCACCAGCAGCGCAATCAGCAACGGCCGGGAGAGGCGGCGCATGGTGCCCAGCAGCGGCCCTTCAGTTTTGATAATCAGCCAGCTGCACCCCAGCAGCGCATAGGCCACCACCAGCCCGACGCCGCAGAACAGCGAGAATGGCGTTATCCAGTCAAACACGCTGCCGACCCAGGTGCGGTTCTCTACCGGGAAGCCGTTTAAAAACGCCCCCAGCACCACTCCCTGCGAGAAGGTGGCGATAAAGGAGCCGGCGATAAAGGATTTGTCCCAGAAGGCGCGGTGCGACTCTGACGCCTTAAAGCGGAACTCAAACGCCACGCCGCGGAAAATCAGCCCGATCAGCATAATCGTCAGCGGGATCGCCAGCGCGTCGAGGATCACCGCGTAGGCCAGCGGAAACGCGCCGAACAGCCCGGCCCCGCCCATCACCAGCCAGGTTTCGTTGCCGTCCCACACCGGGGCCACGGTATTCATCATCACGTCACGGTCATGGCTGGCCGGCACCATCGGGTAGAGCAAACCGATACCGAGGTCAAAGCCATCCATCACCACATACATCAGGATGCTGAAGACGATGATCACAAACCAGATCAAAGAGAGATCGATACCCATTATTTGTTCCTCCGCAGGGCGTCTTTGCTGGGGTGTTCCAGCGACTCATCGGCTGCCGAGAGCGGCCGCGCCGGGGTGCGTGGCTGGCCCGGCCCGCCTTCCGGCGGGGTATGGGCAACAAACGGTTGCGGCCCGCGGCCAATCAGCTTCAGCAGGTACACCAGCCCAATGCCGAACACCGAGCAGTAGACCAGCAGGAAGGCCAGCAGGCTTAATGACATATGCAGCGTGCCGTGGCCGGAAACCGCGTCACGGGTGCGCAGCAGGCCATACACCACCCAGGGCTGGCGGCCGATCTCCGTGGTAAACCAGCCGGCGAGGATCGCAATCAGCCCGGAGGGGCCCATCAGCAGCACAAAGCGGTGGAAAGGGCGGGTCAAAAACAGCTTGCCGCGCCAGCGCAGCCACAGGCTCCACACCCCGGCGGTGATCATCAGCAGCCCCATCGCCACCATGATGCGGAATGACCAGAAAATAATGGTGGAGTTGGGGCGCTGGTCCGGCGGGAAGGATTTCAGCGCCGGGATCTGCTCAGTCAGGCTGTGGGTCAGAATCAGGCTGCCGAGGTAGGGGATTTCCACCGCGTATTTGGTGCGCTCCTCTTCCATGTCCGGCAGGCCAAACAGAATCAGCGGCGTCGCCTCATCTTTCGGGTTTTCCCAGTGGCCCTCTATCGCGGCAATTTTCGCCGGCTGGTACTTCAGGGTATTCAGCCCGTGGGCATCGCCAATCATCGCCTGGATCGGCGCGACAATCAGCGCCATCCACATCGCCATGGAGAACATTTTGCGCACGGTCGGGGTGTTGTTGCCGCGCAGCAGGTGCCACGCGCCGGACGCACCGACAAAGAACGCCGACGCCAGGAAGGCCGCCGTCGCCATATGCAGCAGGCGGTAAGGGAATGACGGGTTAAACACCACTTTGAACCAGTCCACCGGGATAAGCTGGCCATCCACAATCTCATACCCTTGCGGGGTATGCATAAAACTGTTGGAGGCGAGGATCCAGAAGGTGGACATCAGCGTGCCGAGCGCCACCATGCAGGTAGAGAAGAAGTGCAGCCCCGGCCCGACGCGGTTCCAGCCGAACATCATCACCCCGAGGAAGCCCGCTTCCAGGAAGAAGGCGGTGAGCACCTCATAGGTGAGCAGCGGCCCGGTGATGCTGCCGGCATAGGCGGAGAAGCCGCTCCAGTTGGTCCCGAACTGATAGGCCATCACCAGCCCGGAGACCACGCCCATGCCGAAGTTAACCGCAAAAATCTTCAGCCAGAAGTGATAAAGGTCACGGTAAGTCGTGTTATGGGTTTTCAGCCAGCAGGCTTCCAGCACAGCCAGGAAACTGGCCAGCCCAATGGTGATCGCCGGAAAAATAATATGGAATGACACGGTAAACGCGAACTGGATACGGGCCAGTTCGAATGCATCTAAACCCAACATAGCCACCTCGTATTGCCCAACAAAAAACGCCTGAAAAACCGGAACCGCAGGGCTGCCTGGGGAGGGTGCGGCCATCCGTGCGAGAGCGCCACAGCAGCGTGCTGACGGTAAATATCCCGGCATGATAGTGCAAAAATATGCGTAAGCAGGGAACGATCTCCCCGCAAAGGAAAGAGTTAATCTCCGTTAACCTGCAACAGGTATAGCACACCCCAGGCATTCCTGCGGCAAAGCGGGAACGCCTGGGCGGGGTAAGCAGTAAAACAGGGAGGGGGTGACTATAATAGTCACAGTTTGGTATAAAAAGCCTATAACAGTTTCAGGATGCCGCCATGACCCGCTATGAAGACCTCGCCCAACGCCTGCGCCGCCAGATCCAATCCCAGGTCTGGCTGCCGGGTGACAAGCTCCCCTCGCTGCGTGAAAGCTGCGCCCAGTCCGGCCTGAGCCTGATGACGGTGTTGCAGGCGTACCAGTTGCTGGAGAGCCAGGGCTGGGTGGTGGCGCGCCCGCAGTCCGGCTATTACGTGGCCGTCCGGCCCAGCACCTTGCCGGAAAGCGGCC
The DNA here is from genome assembly GCF_018257325.1 of Nissabacter archeti. Classification (NCBI taxonomy): domain Bacteria; kingdom Pseudomonadati; phylum Pseudomonadota; class Gammaproteobacteria; order Enterobacterales; family Yersiniaceae; genus Nissabacter; species Nissabacter archeti. Next base: position 135,155 of record NZ_JAERKB010000001.1, on the reverse strand, counting down.
GCACGCTGCACCTGTCGGAGCAGGTCGATATCAACGACGCGATTTTTGATATGTTGCAGGCCGCGCAGGACCCGGCGATCGTGCCGTTTGGTTCCGCCTTCCCGGACGCCACCCTGTTCCCGCAGCCGCGGCTGGCGCGCTCCCTGGCCAGCGCAGTGCGGCGGATGTCCGCCTCCAGCGCCGTGGCCAACCTGCCGCCCGGCAATGAGGATCTGCGCCGCAGCATCGCCCAGCGCTACGCCCAGCAGGGGATTGCGGTCGCCCCGGATGACATCGTGATCACCTCCGGGGCGATGGAGTCACTGGGGCTGAGCCTGCAGGCGGTGACGGAACCGGGCGACTGGGTGGCCATCGAGTCCCCGGCGTTTTACGGGGTGTTACAGGCGATTGAGCGGCGGCAACTGAAAGCGGTGGCGATCCCGACGGATGTGCAGACCGGCATCGACCTTGACGCGCTGGCGGATGCGCTGGCGCGCTACCCGATCCGCGCCTGTTGGCTGATGTCGAATTTCCAGAACCCGTTGGGGGCCACGCTGCCGCGTGCCAAAAAGCAGCAGCTGGTGGCGATGCTGGCGGAACGGGAGATCGCGCTGATCGAGGATGACGTCTACAGCGAGCTCTATTTTGGCCCGTCGCGCCCGCCGCCGCTGCGCGCCTTTGACCCGGACGGCCGCACGGTGCTGCACTGCTCCTCATTCTCCAAGTGCCTGGCACCCGGTTTCCGCGTCGGTTGGGTGGCGGCCGGCCCCTATGCCGCCAAAATCCAGCGCCTGCAACTGATGAGCACCCTCTCGGCCAGCGTACCGACCCAACTGGCGCTGGCGGATTACCTGCACCAGAGCGGTTATGAAACCCACCTCCGGCGGCTGCGCCGCCAGCTTGAGCTGCGCCAGATGGCGATGTACCGCGGCATCCAGCAGGCGTTCCCGGACGAGGTGAGCATCAGCCGCCCGGAAGGCGGCTATTTCCTCTGGCTGACGCTCGGCAACGGCCGCGACGCCGGGACGCTGTACCGCCGGGCGCTGGCCCAGGGCATCAGCATTGCGCCGGGGCATATGTTCACCACCGGCGACCAGTTCCGTGACGGCCTGCGCCTCAACAGCTCTTTTGCCTGGGATGCCCGCCACCAGCAGGCGATTGACACCCTCGGGGCGCTGGTGCGGGCACTGTAAGGGGGGCAAAGGGGCCGCGCGCGGGCAGGGTGCTCAGCCGTGGCGGCCGCGGCTGTCTGTGGGGGCCTCGCTGCGTGCCGTTTTGCCGTAGTCGCGTACCACCTCCGCCACGCGCAGCCGGTAATCCGCCAGCAGCGCGTGCCGCCCGGCGGCCTGCGCCTGCCGGTGCGCCTCCAGGTTACGCCACTGCCGTACCGCTTCCTCATCACGCCAGAACGAGAGCGCCAGCAGTTTGCCGGGGTCAGCGAGGCTCTGGAAGCGCTCAATCGAAATAAACCCGTCAATGTCCGCCAGCAGCGGCTTCAGTTGGGCTGCCCGGTGCAGATAGGCGTCGGTTTTGCCCGGCATGGCGTAAAGTTCAAAAATCACGGCAATCATGGTGCATCTCCCAGGGCAATAAATTCAGGTACGCGCGCATTGGCGGAAACCCGCCAGTGACAGGCTGCGGTATGCAGGCGCTGCGCCGGGCACGCCAGCAGGTGCGCCACGGCGGCTTCGGCAATCGCCATTGCCCAGTGGCGGCCGGGGCAGGCGTGTGCACCCGCACCAAACGCCAGCGTGCCGGCGGCGTCCGGCGCGCCCAGCACCACCAGTACCTGATCGCCTTTGCTCAGCAACGCGCCGCCCAGCACGGTATCCGCCTGCGCCACCCGCCGGGTGTTCTGGATCGGCGGGGTGTCCCGCAATACCTGGGCGAGCCGGGCGGCGGGTGTGCCTTCCCCCTGCATACTCTGGCCAATCAGCCCGGCGGTGCCTTCGCACGCCTGAAACAGCAGCCCGACCAGATTGAGCGGCACCTGCGCGCGGTCAGTGATGCCTTCCCGTTCACAGGCCGTTGCCAGCGCCTGCCACAGCGGGCCGGGTGTGCAGTGCGCCATGCGTGCCAGCAGAGCCTCTGCGGCCCGGCTTCCTGCCGCCAGCTGTTCCGGCGTGCCGCCCGGCGCAATGCAGCGCACCAGCGCCAGCACCTCGTCCACCAGTGCGGTCCGGCACACCGGCGGCAGGCCGATGAAGTCCGCGATCACGCACACCGGCAAGGCATAACAGAAGCGGGTCAGGGCGGCGGGCAGCAGCGGCAGATCCCTGGCCAGTTGCCCGGCCAGCCGCCGGGCCGTGGCGGCGACACTCTCTGCCGGGATACTCTCCAGTGCAGCGGAGAGGGCCGCTTTCAGCGGGGCATGGGCCGCGCCGTCACGCATTCTCACCAGCGCAGCAAATACCGTACCGGCGGCGCTGTCCTGCAAAGCCGGGGGCACCGGTGCATCCGGCGGGCGTACGCCCAGCAGCGGGTGGGTCAGCGCCGCCGCGGCCAGTGCCGGTGACAGGGTCACTGCCGCAAACGGCGGGAAAGCGCCCAGCGGCCCGGTTCCGGCCAGTTGCCGGTACACCGTGAGGGGGTCAGGGTGCGTTACCGCCGCGATCGGGTCTGAAGGGAGAAAAGGGCAACGTGTCATGATGATTTCCATTGGTCAGCAAGGAGAAACCCAGCGTAAAGTAGTGCCGACCGCCATACTTCGTCAGGAACCGAACTATGCCTTATGAAACGATACCTTATGAAACAGCAGCTGACCCCGCTTCGCCCCAGGCGGATGCGCTGCCGCTGGAGCACCATCTGGCCGCGCTGGCCGCGGCGGTGGCCGACAGCAGCCGGGCGGCGATGCTCTGCCTGCTGATGGACGGCCGCGCCTATACCGCCACCGAGCTCGGCACGGTCGCCGGTATTGCCGCCTCCACCGCCAGTGCGCACCTGGCCCGGCTCACGGAACAGCATCTGGTGACCATGGTAAAGCAGGGCCGCTACCGCTACTTCCGGCTGGCCGGGGCGCCGGTGGCCCGGATGCTGGAAGGGCTGATGGGGCTGGCCGGCGGCGGTGCCACGGTGCGCTCCTCCACGCCGCCCGCCCTGCGTTTCGCCCGTACCTGTTACCACCACATGGCCGGCACGCTGGGGGTGCATCTGCATGACCGGTTTCTGGCGCTGGGCTGGCTGACGGGGGATGGGCACTACCAACTGAGTGAGGCCGGGCAGGCAGGGTTACAGCGGATGGGCCTTGCCCTGACGCCGCCGCCTCTGCCAACGGCCTGTTACTGCCTGGACTGGAGCGAGCGCCGCGGCCACCTGGCAGGCGCACTGGGCGCGCAACTGTTGCAGCTTTTTGAGCAGCGGCGCTGGGTGCAGCGCCACCTCGACAGCCGGGCGCTGACGCTGACCGCCGCCGGGCGGCAGGCGGTGGCCCGCCACCTGGGCGCGCTTCCGGCATCCGCGCACCGGTAAACGCAGCGCGCGTGGCGGCCGCGCCCGCTTACGGCTGGGCGTCGGTGATCGGGTCGCGCACGATAAACAGGTAGGAGAGCGCACCGAGCACCGTCACCCCGGCACAGATGCTGAGCGCCAGGCTGAAGGAGTGGGTGGTGTCGAGGATCCAGCCGGTCACCACCGGGGCGAACGAGGCAAAGATAAAGCTGGCGAAGTTCTGGATGCTGCCGACTGAGGCGGTCATGCGTGAGGCCACCGCGACATGAATCAGCCCCCAGCAGGAGGTGCCGGCAAAGTGGATGCAGAACAGCGCCATGCCGATCAGCAGCACCGCCACGCCGGTGGTCTCCGCCTGTACCACCACGGCGGTGAACGCGGCCGAGAGGAACATGCCGGAGGCGATGCAGATTTTCCGGCTTTTGACCGGGGCCATGCCGCGCCGCACCAGGAAATCGGTGACCACGCCGTTGCACAGCATCCCGGCCGCACCGAACAGGAACGGGATGGCGGCGTACAGGCCGGTGCTCTTCAGGTCAAGCTGGTAGGTATTCTGCAAATACCCCGGCAGCCAGGCGAGGTAGAGCCAGGCGGTGTAGTTGATGCCGCTGAAGCCGAGCATCATGCCCCACATGGTGCGGTTGCGGAACAGCCCGCGCCATTCGGCCATGCTCAGCGGGTCCTGCCGGGTGCTGATGCTGCCGTCATTGAGGTACGCCTGCTCGTCAGCCGTGAGGGAGACCGACGGGCGGTTGCGGTAAAGCGCATACCAGCCGAGCGAGAGCGCGATCCCCAGCACGCCGATGGTGATAAACATGCCGCGCCAGCCAATCAGCAGCATCATGGCCGCAAGGATCGGCGGGCTGATGGCCAGCCCGATGGTGGACGCCGCATTGAAAATGCCCATCGGCGTGCCGCGGTGGCGGATGTTGAACCAGTCATTGATCACTTTCACGCCGCACGGGTTCATCGGCGCTTCGCCAATCCCCAGCCCGATGCGCACCAGCACAAACTGGGTGAAGCTGTTCACCAGCCCGGAGAGTGCCTGGAACAGTGACCAGACAAACATGCCCAGCCCGAGCATAATGCGCGGCCCTTTGCGATCCAGCAGCGGGCCGCACGGCAGTTGCGCCAGCCCATAGGCCAGCGAAAAGGCGGAGAGCAGCACGCCGATCTCGGTGCCGCTCAGCCCCATCTCACCGCGGATGGTCATGTTCGCCACCGACAGCGAGCTGCGGTCGAGGTAGTTGATCACCGCCGCCAGAAACAGCATCACCATCGCCGTGGTCTGGATGCGTTTGAGGCGGGTGCTGCGCGGCGGCGCAGCGGCATCAAGCGGGGGCAGGGTAATTGCCGGGCGCGCACCGCGCACCGCGTCACCGGTTAACTCACGGGTTTTTTCCATTGCAGGCTCCTGAGGGGAAAGGCTGCCGGTCAGGCAGCAGACCCCCAGAGCCTAGCCAGCGCCGCACACAGGCCGCTGCGGTTTGGTGCCAAACCGTGCAGCGGGTAAACGTTTTCGGTTTTTAACCGGGTTTTATTCCGCCGCCGCTAGCCGGTTTTTCGCTGATCCAGTGTGCGCTGGCCGCGGATCGCCTCGCTCATGGTGCGGCGGGCCGTGGCCAGATGGGCGCGCAGCTCACGCATCGCCTCCTGGTCATTGCGGCAGATCAGCGCCAGCAGCAGCGCCATATGCTCCTCGGTGGCGACGATATTGCGCTGTTTCAGGTGGTGCTCATCCCACTGGTAGTGGAAGTGGAAAATCACCGAGATGATCTCCAGCGTCTGGTTAAAGAAGGGGTTATCGGCAGCGGACATGATCAGCGCGTGCAGTTCGCGGTCCAGCCCGGCAAAGCGGCGGTAGTGATCGTCCATCATGGTGTGCAGTTGGCGGTGGCGGGTCAGCAGGTCCCGCGCCTGCATCCAGCGCGGGTCGTTGGCCGGTAACGTCAGGAAACGTTGCAGCGCGTGGGTTTCCAGCATCTCGCGCAATTCAAACAGGTTCTCGGCGTACGCCTGGTCAAAGGGTTTCATCAGCCATTCGCCGCGCCCGGCGGCCTCCAGCAGGCCGTAGCGGCTGAAACGCAGCAGAAAATCATGCACCGTGCCGGCACTTACCGCGGCGCTTTTGGCCAGCTGGACTTCACTGACCGCGTCGCCGGGGCGCAACTGCCGCTGGCGGATCATCTCATGGAACGCGGCTTCCACCCGCCCGGCCTGTTCAGCATCCGGCGTCGGCCCCGGCTGGAAGCCTTCATCCCCGGCCGGTGCGCGCGCAATGCAGAACTGCCCGGCACGCCGCGCCAGGATGCCGCGCTGTTGCAGGTAGTCCAGCGTATGGCGCACGGTGGTGCGGCTGATGTTATAGAGTTCGGCCAATGCCGCCTGGGAGGGCAGCGGGGAGGGCAGGTGGCCCTTGGTGATGCCGTCAAGCATCTGGTTGATGACACTCTGTCGCAGGTGTTGCGGTCGGCTCATGGCGGCACCTCGGTGCAGGGTACGGCCGCCCATTAAAACCCACTTTAAAACACAATAGTCGGCGCTATTTCACATTTGCCGAGATTATGTAACAAATTAATGCTGAATTTCACTAAAAGGAAACATAACACGCCGTAATGGAGAGAGACACCATGCACCAGATGACTGCCCTGATTTGCCCCGAACCCAAAGCCCTGTGCTATAGCCGGCGCGATGTCCCACGGCCGGCACCCGGTGAGGCCCTGCTGCGGGTGCTGGCTGTCGGCATTTGCGGCACGGACATCCACGCCTGGGCCGGTAACCAGCCGTTTTTCAGTTACCCGCGGGTGCTCGGCCACGAAGTGTGCGGGGAGATTGTTGAAACAGGTGACAACGTCACGGAATTCCGCCCCGGCCAGCGCGTGGCGCTGATCCCCTATCTGGCCTGCGGCACCTGCCCGGCCTGTGCCGGCGGCAAGCCTAACTGTTGTGAACGTATTTCAGTGATTGGCGTGCATCAGGACGGCGCATTTTGCGAGTTTATCAGCGTGCCGGTGAGCAACCTGCTGCCGGTGGGCGATCTCAACCCGGAAGCCGCCGCCCTGCTGGAGCCGTTTGCCATCAGCGCCCATGCGGTGCGGCGGGCGGCGCTGCGGTCGGGGCAGGCGGTACTGGTGAGCGGGGCGGGGCCGATCGGGCTGGGGGTGGCGGCGATTGCCGACGCAGACGGCGCGCAGGTGGTGGTCAGTGACACCAGCGCAGAACGGCGGGCGCATGTCACGCAGGTGCTGGGGTTACCGGCCCTCAACCCGATGGATGCCGCGTTTCAGGCGCACCTGCGGGGTGCATTGGGCGGCCTGCTGCCGGAAACGGTGATTGATGCCACCGGCAGCCCGCAGGCGATGAACGGGGCGGTCACGCTAATCCGCCACGGCGGCAGCGTGGTGTTTGTCGGGTTGCACAAAGGCATGCTGGAGATAGCCGACCCGGAATTCCATAAGCGGGAAGCGACAGTGATGGGCAGCCGTAACGCCACGCGGGAGGATTTTGCCAACGTCAGCGCGTTAATGGCGGCCGGCACCCTGCACCCCGGCATCATGCTGACCCACCATTTCCAGTTTTCCAGCCTGGCTGAGGAGTTTGACACGCGCGTGATCGGCAACCGCGCGCTGATTAAAGGGATCGTGCGGTTCTGAGCCGGTCAGCCGCCCCAGCCCAGTTGGCGGCGGATCGCCCGCCGGTAGGGGGTGTCGAGTTGCGGCGGCACCTGCTCAATATAGTTCATGGCGTGGTCGCGCGTCTCGCCCGTCAGGCTGCTGAGGTAGGCGAGGGCCTCGTCACGCGACGGGATGCGCCCTTCGCTCCCGTCGATTTTCGGCGGCAGGGCCGTCCAGATCACGGCGTCAATGTTGCGTGCGGCCGCCCAGGCGGGCAGCAGCCCTTCCGGGTCACCGGCGGTGAACATCAGCCCGATGCCGTCACGCCGGGCAGCGGGGATCTGCTCCCGTTCGCGCAGGGCGTCACACGCTTCTGCCAGGGAAGAGGTGGTCAGCAGCGACCAGAACACCGGCACCGGCGGCGCGGTAAAACAGACTGCCGTGGCCAGCTCGCCGCCATCCCCCACCCGTGAAAACTCAATCGGTACCTCGGGGCCATCCGTGTACCATTCGCCTGCTACCGGCACCGGGCCCGGTTTCCATATCAGCGATCCCCAACCCAGACAGGCAATATTCATTCACACTACTCCTGATAAACAGCACGTCCGAAACATCAAGGATAGTTGAATTTCTGCCGCTGCGGTTACTCCACGGCCGTCAGCCAGCGCAGCATATTGGTGAACAGCGTCGCATAACCGGGCCAGTCAATGAAGGATTGCGGCAGCCAGTGCGGGCTGACATCGGACATCCAGGCCAGTGTGCGGCCCCGGCCATAGCGGCCCGTCACCAGCAGCGGGTGGCCGCCCTGGCCGGCCGGCAGGCGCGCCAGCACGTCCGCGCCCGGTTTGACCTCCACCTCATTCGCCCCCAGCAGCAACGGCCACGCCGCCGGGACGCCCGCAAGGATTGGGTGGTCGGCGGCCCACGGCTCTACCGCGGCGGAAAACCCTTCCGGCACTTCCAGCCGGTCGTCATACGGCAGGCAGTTCACCGGCAATACCTCTTCCACCGGGGTACGCCGCCAGCGCGCCTTGCCGTCAATGCCCTGAAAACTCAGGTAACCGCCAAACATCGCCAGTGCGCCGCCTTGCTCCACATAACTGCGCAGCAATTTCAGCCGGTCGGGAACCGGTTTACCGTGCAGCCAGACGTCCGGGTGCAGTTGCAGTGAGCTTGCGCCGATATCTGACAGCAAAATGGCGTCATACGCGGCCAGCGCCTCTGCGGTAAACGGCAACTGCTCCACCGCCTGATGGGCGGGCAGGTGCGTCAGCTGGAATTCTGTCTTTGCCAGCGCGGCGCTCAGCGGCCCCGCGCCGCTGTGGAACGTCACGCTGCCGAACTGGTCAAATCCCTTATAATGTGTGGCCGCACTGACCCACGTTTCACCGACCAGCAATACCTGTTTGGTTTTTTCCACCCTTGCTCTCCCTCCGGGCTCGCCCGGCCAAGTGCACGAAATGCGCATGTCTCTTGACAGGGTAAATAATAGTCAAAGTTGAACCGTTTCAACGGGAAAAAATGTGTCATTAATCGCCTATGCATTCAACAAATAAATAATATTTATGTAAGTTATTGACATAATTCATCAAACCGTTTCACTATCTGCGGATTGCTGATAATTCGTGCGGTTGATTTGGCTTAGCGCGTGGCAGGAAAGCACGTGAAGAAGCCCCCCCCTTTATTCACTTAGGCAAATGGAGAATACCGATGCAACGACGTTCAATCCTGAAAGGGGCCCTGCTGGCCGGTGCTGTGGCGCTGGCCCCGTGGCTCGGTGCCGGCATGGCGACCCCGCAGGCCCAGGCTGCTGAACTGACCAAAATTACCTTTGTGCAGGAGTGGCCGGTGGCGGACGGCTTCTGGATCCCGTGGATTTTGGGGAAAGAGAAGGGCTTCTATGCGGCAGAAGGCATTGACCTGAACATCGTGGCACCGCCGACCGTGGCCGATACCATGAAATTCCTCGGCACCGGCCGTGCAGACCTCGCCTTCACCACCGTGATGGACATCATCTTCGCCAAAGAGCAGGGCGCGCCGGTCACCGCCATCGGCCGTTACGGCCAGGGCAACAACTGGGGCATCGTCTCCCGCCAGGGCGAAAAATTCACCGTGGCTGAGCTGAAAGGCAAAACCATCGGCATCTACAATGACGCCTGGACCAAAGCCCAGCTGGCCTTGATGCTGAAAAGCGCCAACCTGACGCTGAAAGACATCACCATGGTGGCCGCCGCCGATGACACCGTGCCGCTGCTGCTGCAAAAACGCGTAGACGCCATCACCGGCATCACCAACGCGGAAGGCACCGGCGTCGTCACCACCGGCAAACAGAAACCGGAATTCCTGCCGGCGGTTGAACACGGCGTGCCGAACACCCCGATCTTTATGCTGGCCGGTAACGAGCGCTGGCTGAAGGCCAACCCGGAGAAGGCCAAAGCCTTTATGCGCGCCACCCAGAAGAGTATCGCTTACGCCATCGCCCACCCGGACGAAGGCACCGCAGCCTTCACCAAACTCTACAGCAAAGCCTATGACCCGGCGTTCATCAAACAGCAATGGGCGGACACCATCACCCTGCTGGGCAACCCCGGCGCGGATCAGCTGAAACTCAGCGACACCGCCTGGACTGACCTGCTGAACGCGGTGAAAGCGGAAGGGATCGTGAAAGAGACCCTGCCGGCGAACCAGTACTACACCAACGATTACCTGCCGCAGGGGAACTGAGGATGAGCACACGCGAACCGGGCACCCGTTGGGTGCCTGAGTGGCGCTACAAGCCCGGCCCGGATGTCGCTTTTGAGGCACCGGCCGGTCTTCGCCATGCACAAAAGATGGCGAAAGCCGTCGCCGACGCCGGGCTGGCGGCCGCCGCGCCCGGCATCACCGAACAGCAGATTGAGCTGGCCGTGTGTGAGGCGCTGGAACAGCAGGGCGCAGCCGGGATCTGGACAATCACCACCGTGGGGCTGGGGGAGAATGCGCGCATCTGCTTCCCGACCCATGCGCCGACCACCCGTGCGGCCGCCGCGCAGGATGTGCTGATGATTGATGTGCACCCGATTACCCAGCAAGGGTTCTGGGGCGACTGCACCCGCTGCAAGGTGATCGGCGACCATCCGCTGGCCACCGAGGCGCTGCGCGATCTCGAGGCGTTGCACTACGAGGTGCTGGCGCAGTGCCGCCCCGGTATGCCGGCCAACGAACTGTTCGGCCTGTGCCATAGCCGGCTGGAGGCCGAGGGCTTTGTGCTGCTCGACCTGCTGGCGAACATCGGCCACTCGCTGACCCCCGGCGCGGCGTACCTGCACAATTTCATTGATGCCGGTAACAGCACGCCGATGTGGGGCGCGTGGGCGGTGGAGCCGTTTGCCGCCCGCGGTGATATTGCCGTGAAAGTTGAGGATCTGGTCTGGTTTGGCCGCGAGCGGTGTGAAATCCTGTAACGCCCGCTGATGATGAAAGGAATACCCGATGTCCCAAGCAAAACTCAGGATCGAGCAGGTGTCGCGCCGGTTTGGTGACCTGACCGCGCTGGCCCCTACCGATCTTCAGGTCGCCGAGGGGGAGTTCATTTCTGTGGTCGGCCCGTCCGGCTGCGGCAAAAGTACCTTGTTTAACCTGATCTCCGGCGTGCTCACGCCGAGTTCCGGCCGCATCCTGATCGACAACGACGACGTGACCGGCAAAACCGGCCACGTCGGCTATATGCTGCAAAAAGATCTGCTGCTGCCGTGGCTCACGGTGATCGATAACATCGTGCTGGGGGCGACGCTCAAAGGGCGCGCCACCGCCGAACAGCGCCGCGCCGGGGTCGAGCTGGCGCGCCGTTACGGCATCGGCGATTTTATCAACCACTACCCGGCGGCCCTCTCCGGCGGGATGCGCCAGCGGGTGGCGCTGATGCGCACGCTGGCGATGCAGCATGACGTGATGCTGCTGGATGAGCCGTTCGGCGCGCTCGATTCCCAGACGCGCCTGTCGATGCAGCAGTGGCTGCTCACGGTGTGGCAGGAGCAAAAGCGCACCGTGGTGTTCGTCACCCACGATATTGACGAGGCGATCTTCCTGGCGGACCGCGTGGTGGTCATGACGCCGCGCCCCGGCCGGGTGAACGCCATCTTCCCGGTGGAACTGGCGCGCCCGCGCCCGCTCTCCTGCCTGACCAGTGAACCCTTTATGGCGCTGAAAAAGCAGATCCTCAGCCTGATTTACCAGGATGAGACCCAACCCACGGCGGAGGATCAGGCCAATGTACACTGAACCCTTTGGCTGGCGCGGCTGGATGCTGCGCCTCGGCGGGCCGGTGGTGGCACTGGTGCTGGTTGTCCTCGCGTGGGACCTGGCCGTCCGCTGGTTTGACATCCCGGCCTACGTGCTGCCCTCGCCGGAACGCACCCTCGAGCACACGCTCGCCGACTGGGACACGCTGTGGGAGGGCTTCCGCATCACCTTCCTGACCTTCCTGATGGGCTTTTTGCTCGGCGCGGTCAGCGGGTTTGCCTTCGCCGTGCTGATGGATATGTCCGGCTGGGTGCGCAGCGTGCTTTACCCGATCCTGATCGCCAGCCAGGCGGTGCCGGTGATCGCCATCTCGGCGGCGCTGACCATCTGGCTCGGTTTCGGGCTGGCCCCGAAACTGGTGATTGTGGCGCTGGTGGTGTTCTTCCCGGTGGTGGTGAACGTGCTGGACGGCCTCAACTCCGTAGACCGTGACATGCTCAACCTGGTGAAGTCGATGGGCGCGTCGCGTGCCAAAATCTTCCGCTATGTGAAGCTGCCTGCCACCTACACGCCGCTGTTTTCCGCCCTCAAGCTGTCGGCGACCTTCAGCGTCACCGGCGCGGTGATTGGGGAGTGGACAGCCTCCACCAGCGGCGGCCTGGGGGCCTACCTGCTTCAGGCCAACTCGCGCCTGAACACGGCAGGGACGTTTTCCGCGATTGTGTTCCTGGCGCTGCTGGGGGTGGTGAGCTTCCTGCTGGTGGTCGGTGCGGAGTACCTGATGACGCCGTGGCGCAACGGGTCGAAAGCCCGCCGCTGGTCACGCCGCTACTGGCGCGATGCACCATGACAGACACGCCGCGCCCGACCATCCGTGACGTGGCGCGCCGCGCTGAGGTGTCGATCGGCACGGTCAGCGCGGTAATCAACAACAGCGGGCGGCCGGTGGCGGCCCGCACCCGCGAACGGGTATTGCAGGCCATTGCCGATCTCGGCTTTGAGCCGAGCAATGCCGCCCGCAGCCTCAAGAGCCGCCGCATCTCCTCGATTGGCTTTATCGTGCCGGATCTCGGGAACGCCTTTTTCGCCGATGTGGCGGAGGGCATCCAGCTGGTGCTGGATCAGTCCGATTTCCTGCTGGTGCTCTGTTTGACCTGGTCTGACACCGCCCGTGAAGAGCATTATGCGCAGGTGCTGCGTACCCAGCGGCTGGACGGGGTTATTTACCTCTCCGGCACCGGCCGCCCCAGCCCCTCGTTGCAGGCACTGGCCAGCCGCGGTGCCATGGTGTTTGTGGATGAGTGCCTGCCGGGGATTGAGGCGCCCTTTATCAGCGCGCAGAACCGGCAGGGCGCGGCGGCGATTGCCCGCCACGTGCTGGCCTGCGGCCACCGGAAGCTGTTGTTGCTCGGCGGCCCGCCGGGGCTGTGGACCAGCGAGCAGCGGCTGGCCGGTTACCATGACGCCTGCCGTGAGCAGGGGCTGGACCCGGCGCACCTGCCGCTGATTGAAGGCGATTACACCGAACGGAGCGGCGAGCACGCGGCGCAACAGATCCTGGCGCAGCCGCGCGTCCAGTGGCCGACGGCGGTGCTCTGCGCCAATGACCTGATGGCGATTGGCCTGATCCGTGCCTGCCAGCAACAGGGCATCGCCGTGCCGGAGGTGCTCAGCGTCACCGGGTTTGATGATATTTCAGCGGCGGCGCGCATCTCACCGCCGCTCACCACCGTGCGCCAGCCGGGGCACGAGATGGGCGCTGCTGCGGCCCATCTGTTGCTGCACCGCCTCGGGTATCTGGCGGAGCCACCGGTGCAGGAGGCGTTCCCGGCGACGGTGATGTTGAGGGGGAGTGTGAGGGAGATGGAATGATCGCATTGGCATGCGGAAGCCCTCTTTTTAGATCGGGGTTGGTGCGTTGGTGAACTATCCACTTAGATCGAGGTGGTTGCGTTGGCATACGATATGCGCCTCTTTGTTACCCCGCTGCCGCCACCGCGCAAGGGGCGCGTAGGCGCCCGCCCCTTGCATCCCCGCGCCTTGGGCACCCTGGCTGAATCATTGCCCGCTCTCGCGGGTGCCCTCACTCCGCCTCCGGGCTAATCGGGCCGCCGCAGACACGCTCCCAGCGTGGCTGCGACTCTCGCGGAATTATTCGCCCCATCCCTGGGGCTCACCCCTTCGGGGCCAACGCTGCGCGTTGTTCAAATTGGCTCCCGGCCAATTTGTCCTGTGTGCTCACCCGGCCCTGCGGCTCCATTCGGCAATGATTTTTACGCCCCTACCAGACTGCAAATCTGTCGGTATGTAAGGACAAAGTAGGGCGTCCTGTCCGCTCGCCCGGCCCTGCGTCCTCGTCGGCAATAATTTAATGCCCCCACCAGACTGCCTATCTTTTGGTATGTAAGGAAAGAGTAGGGGCGATTTTTATCTGCTCTGTGCGCTCACCCGGCCCTGTGTCTTCGTTCGGCAATAATTTAATACCCCCACCAGACTGCAAATCTTTGGGTATGTAAAGACAAAGTAGGGGGGTATTTACTGCACTAACGTCGCCGCCTGGGCTTGGGCGGCGGCGAGGGCGTGGTCGTCAAAAATCGGTTGTTCATACTGATCGCTGAGGTTTCTGACCCGGTAAAGTTTCCAGAGGCCCTGTTCGCGCCGGAGGTAGACGCGCAGGCGCTGCGTTTTCCCCGCTTCCCGACCAAGCCGGACGTCCAGCACTTTGCCGCCCAGGTAGTCTGCGGCAGGCCCCACCTGTAACCCGGCAATCCATTCCGGGGCATAATCCTGACCATAGATAAAATAATCAGAACCGACTATCTGCTGCTCCTCGATCTTTTCAATGACACTCAACCGATCCAACGTCTCCGCCGCCACATAACGTCGCAGGGTGGGCGAACTGTAGGTGCTCTCAACGCTGCCGCTGACAAAGGCATCCAGATAGAACCGGTAGAACGCATCAACCTGCTGCTCAGGTGTGGCCGTAGAGGCAGCACAGCCGGATAACAGCAACACAAACAGGAAAAGTGCACGCATCAGCGTCTCCTGTAAATTTTATACGCGGGCCGTGCTGACCGGTAACCCGGGCCACCCCACATGTCACGTTGGCGAAAATCGGAATACCAATTCTGCCCATCATACATCGCCATATGCCCGCTTTCGTTACCGCCCGGATAGGGCTGGATTACGACGACATCACCCTCTTGCAACATTTCTCCTGTACCAATCACCGTAAAACCTGCGTTGCTGAGTAAACGACCATAATCTTTTGCATGCAACGTCTGTCCTATATTTACGCCGCCTGCATTAATAGCCCTGCGGGTAAAGGCTGCGCATCTTCCTTGTGAGGATGATGTTGCATGTTGTCTGATATAAACCGCCGCAGTGTGTTTATTCCATCCCATCGTTTTTCCCTTTTAAGTGGCCCATTAACGGCGGCTATTCCAGCACGTGGGAAAGGAGGCGGGTAGACAAAATAGGCTATAGAAAATTGATATAGTTTCATGATTTAAAAGATAAAAAATTGATGATTAGCGGGCGGGTGCAGGGGGATGCTGCGCGGGCCGCAGCATCAGAGAAACGTGGGTTACTTCGGCAATTCTTGCCGGAAGCCGACGCCGATGAGGCGGCCGAACAGGAACGGCAGCCAGGGGCGTTGGCGCAACCAGCGGCCGAGGGCGCGGATCATCGCCGGCGGGCGTTTGTTGCTGCCTGACCGGCGCGTCATCATCACCTGCAAAAATTGCGTGGCTTTGGTGGGGAAGGTGCGGCGGCGCTGTACGCGGCTGAGCTGGCGCAACGTCGGGACGCCGCGTTGTAACGGCGCGGCCAGCAGGTTGGCGGTGGCGACGGCGTCCTGAATCGCCAGGTTTACCCCCACACCCCCAATCGGGGACATGGCGTGCGCCGCGTCGCCGATGCACAGCAGCCCCGGCCGCGCCCAGTGGTCCAGCCGGTCAATGCGGATGCTCAGCAACTTCACCTGATCCCAGTCCGTGATGGCCGACGCCAGCCGGTCGGCGTCAAACGGCGCGCCGGCCGCCACCTGATGCAGGAAGGCCGGTAAACCCGCCTGCTGTAAGGCCGGCAGGCTGCCTTTGTCGATTGACACGCCGCACTGCCAGTAGTCACCCCGATCAATCATAATGAAATTCTTGCGCGGCCCGCGGTGGCCGGTCGACCACGCCGGGTCATCCGCGTGTTTTGGGATTTTCAGCCACAGCACATCACGCGGTGCACCAAAACTCCGGCTCTGTAACCCGGCCAGGGCGCGCACCGTGGAGTGGCGGCCGTCACACCCCACCACCAGATCGCTCTCAATCTGTAGCGCGCCCTGCGGCGTCATCGCGTCCACGCCAATGACGCGTTGTTGGGCGTCAACCCGCAGGCCGGTCACGCGGCTTTCCATCAACAGCGTGAAGGTGGGCAGGGCGGCGGCTTTACGCTGGAGAAAGTCGAGGAAATCCCACTGCGGCATAAAGGCCATGAATTTGCAGCGAGTCGGCAACCGGGTGAAATCCGCAATGGTCATCTCCTGCCCGCCCATCTCCGCCTGTAAGCGTTCCATGCGCTGGTGCGGCAGCTGCAAAAACTCCTCCAGCCAGCCCAATTGGTGAATCACCTCCAACGTCGAGGGGTGCAGGGTGTCACCGCGGAAATCACGCAGGAAATCGGCGTGCTTCTCCAGCACCACGACCTCAATGCCGCGGCGTGCCAGCAAATAACCCAGCATCATGCCTGCCGGGCCGCCGCCGGAAATACAGCACTGGGTGCGGCGCAGGGGGAAAGTCTCTGTCATCACGGTCTCGTCTGCTTTAAATAAGAGTGATAACGATTATCATCGCCGCACCGGGGAGTCAAACTATCGCTGCCATTCAGCACGCCGTTTGCCCGTCAGCAGCGGCGGCAAACCCGCCTTCCGGCCACGGCAGCAGTTGAAAAATAAGGCAAAAGCAGCGCGGTGCCCCGGCCAGGTCAGGACGGGTTTCTGGCGGATAAAGCAACAAGCTTGTAAAAAGATGTAACGCGCTCAGCCATCCAGATGCCCGGATGGCGCGGTATGCGCCGGGCCGCGCAGGGCGGGTGAACCGGGGGCTTGCGCGCGTTGTGCCGCGTTCACCCGGCGGCCGCAGGCCTTTTCGCTGCTGCCACATTTTGGCACATTTCCCCAGGCAGAAAACTTGATGTGAAATGCCGCAGGCTTTAGGGTTCGCCCCCTTCAAAAACGGGGATTCCGATGAAACGATCTTTTGGCTATGCCGCCCAGTCCGCCCAGGCGGCACTCGCACCTTTCCATTTTGACCGCCGTGACACCGGGCCGGATGACGTCCGCATTGAGATCGCGTTTTGTGGCGTTTGCCACTCCGACCTGCACATGGCCCGCAATGAGTGGAACATGAGCCGCTACCCGCTGGTGCCGGGCCATGAGATTGTCGGTCACGTCACCGAAACCGGGGCAAACGTCAGCCGCTTCAAGGTCGGCCAGCGCGTCGGCGTGGGGGTGATGGTCGGCTCCTGCGGCCAGTGTGCCGCCTGCCATGAGGGCGAAGAGCAGTATTGCGACACCGGCTTCACCGCCACGTACAACGGTGAAGAGCGCGTGACAGGCGGAACCACCTTTGGCGGGTACGCCACTGACATCGTGGTCGCCCAGGATTTCGTGGTACGCGTGCCGGAACAGCTCGACCCTGCCGCAGTGGCCCCGCTGCTGTGCGCCGGTGTCACCACCTGGTCACCGCTCCGCCACTGGAATGTGCAGCCCGGCCAGCGCATCGGCGTGGTGGGGCTGGGCGGGTTGGGCCATATGGCGGTGAAACTGGCCACCGCGATGGGGGCCGAGGTGGTGCTGTTTACCACGTCGCCGGGCAAAGGTGAGGATGCGCTGCGCCTTGGCGCAAAACAGGTGGTGGTCTCCACCGATGCGCGCCAGATGGCCGCCCAGGCGAACCGCCTGGATATGATCCTGAACTGCGTGGCCGCCCCGCATGACCTGAACCCCTATCTGGCAACGCTGAAAAGCAACGGTAAGCTGATCCTGGTCGGCATCCCGGACAGCCCGCATCAGGCCCCTGACATCACACCGATGGTGTTCAAACGCCTGAGCATTGCCGGCACCTCGATCGGCAGCATGAAAGAAACTCAGGAAATGCTCGATTTTTGTGGGGAACATGGCATCACTGCTGATGTCGAAGTAATTCGCATGGATGAAATTGAGCAGGCGTTTGCCCGCATGAGCCGTGGCGACGTGAAGTACCGCTTTGTGATTGATATGAACTCCCTCCGGGCAGAATAACCCTGCCCACTCCGTCGTAGCCCTCCCGCCTCCGGTGCAATGCCGGGGCGGACAGGCGGACGGCGCGCCGGATCCCCTTCCTGCCCCCCTTATTTCCTTAATGAATACGCGGTTTTGCGAAAGGTGACTTTCACTTTTATCCATGTTTGAATAGCGCTTTCGGCTGCAATGTCAGCACATTGATGCCTTTTTACCCATCTTTAGCCCCACCAGAGAATGAGAGTGTTATGCAACCGCCCGCCCAACCGACTGACGAGCATCAACGCCTGTCCACCCTCCGTGCCTACAATATCCTCGATACGCTGCCGGAAGAACGCTTTGACCGCCTGACCCGGCTGGCGCGGCGTCTGTTTGATGTGCCGATTGCGCTGGTGTCGCTGGTGGACATGAACCGCCAGTGGTTCAAGTCCTGCCAGGGCCTGGAGGTGCAGGAGATGCCGCGTGATGTCTCCTTTTGCGGCCATGCCATCCTGGCGGATGACATCATGGAGGTGCCGGATGCGCAAAACGACAGCCGGTTTCATGATAACCCGCTGGTGACCGGCGAGCCGGGCATCCGCTTTTATGCCGGTTGCCCGTTGATGGTGCCGGACGGCATCAAGCTCGGCACCCTCTGCCTGATTGATACTGCCCCGCGCGCGCTGAATGAAGAAGACCGGATGCTGCTGCGCGATCTGGCCGCCATGGCGGAGCAGGAGATCACCGCCATGCAGTTGGCGACGATGGATGAGCTGACGCAGATCTCCAACCGCCGCGGTTTTGAGGCGCTGGGCCAGCATGCGCTGGACGTCTGCCACCGGCTGGCGCTGCCCGCGTCGTTGCTGTTTTTTGATATGAACGGCTTCAAGGCCATCAATGACACCTTTGGCCATGCCGAAGGCGACCAGGCATTGAAAACGTTCGCGGCACTGATGCGCGACAGCCTGCGTGACAGCGATGTGGTGGGGCGGCTTGGCGGCGATGAGTTCGCGGTGTTGCTGACCAATGCCGGGCAGCAGGAGACTCAGCAGGCGCTGGCGCGTTTGCAGGACCATATTGCCGGGTATAACGCCCGGAGCGGGCGCGGGTACGCATTACGTTACAGCGTGGGGCAGATTGAGTATGACGGCAGGCAGGCGGTGCCGGTGGCTGACTTGCTGGCACAGGCGGATGCCCTGATGTATGCGCAAAAGCGCGGCGACACCCCCACGGCATAATGCCGTTACCGCCATAAAAAAGGCGCCTTCCCGGCGCCTTTTTTGTTTTTATGCGGCGGCGTCAGTGGGTATGGATATCAATATGCCCGCCGATGGCGGCCTGCTGGTAGACATGCAGCGGCACTTCCACCTGGTAACAGCGGCCGGCGTGCATCACTTCCAGCACATAACGTTCACTCTCAAAAGACTCAATCGGGATAAAGCCAAAAAAGCCTTCCGCCACACTGAACGTGCGCGTGGAGGGCAGGGCATAACGGCGGATAACACGGGCGGCCAGCGGCGCCTGTTGGCCGGTCAGGGTACGCCAGGTCTGCGAGACCGGCGCCAGCAGAGAGGCGCGCAGCGCAGCAGAGAGCAGGGCGGCCTGGGTGGCCAGCCCCTTCAACGACGCAGAGACGCGGGCAGAGCTGCTCGTTTTCATGATCGTTACCTCGTGGTCAGAGTCGGCCCGCGCGCAGGGAAACGGTTGCGGGGTCGCCCTCATATTTATAGTTATAACCGGGTAAGATCAAACTCTTTTTCTGTATAAGCTATGCCGGGCGCGCAGCAGGCTGAGTAAACAGGCTTTTTTCTGCTCACACCGTGGCCGGGCGACGGCGTTTTTCTGCCAGCAGCAGCGGGCAGGAGGGGCACATTTCGTGGTCGCACAGCTCATAGCGCAGGCAGCACTGGCGGCGGAAGGAGGGGCTTTCTGCATCGGTCGGGATTTCATGGCGGGTAGGCTCGAACAGCGCATTCTTGCTGCCGTCGCACAGGGTGCGGGCGGCCAGCAGGGCCTGGCCGGGCGTGACATCCGCGTTCACCAGCTCAGCCTGTTCAATCCCCCACTGGATGCGCACGGCGGCGTTATTCCAGAAGATCCCCGGCTTCAGCCCGGCGAGATCCGCCAGTATCCCGCAGACCGGCGCAATATGCTGCACCATGCCTGCAAACCGCACCAGCGGGTCGGGCTCGGTGACCGGCTCGCCGTCGCCCTGCAACATAAATTGCAGCGGCAGGCCATCTTCATTGAGCTGGAACCAGACGCGGTCAGCGTTAATCGGCAATTGCCAGTGGTGGGAGAGGTTCACAATCATCCAGACCGGCAACAAGCGGGCAAAATACCATTGTGACCACATGGAGACACGGGCGCGGTGCTCAGAGGCATCGTGTGCGGCGAGGTAGGCGGCGAGCACATCACGTGCACCTCCCGGCGTCAACAGGCGGCCGGCAGGCACCGTCCGCGGGGCGTCGGCGTCATAAGGGATAAACATGGTTTTGACCCAATCCAGCGGGCCATCGGCAAAGGAGTCTAAAATTGTCAGCATCGTCATGCGCCTGGCACCAGAAATCTTTTTATCAGTCCTCCCGCCCCGGCAGATACCCCGGCACGGCCTCTGCCGGTCAGTGTAAGCGAGCCTGATAGGAAATGGTAATGATTTCGATTTGTATTATGATCTAAATGTGCGGAAGCAGGGGGTAAGCCCTTGTCATTGACTGTGAAACGGCCAACCGCTGCCTGACCTTTCCCATACTCTCCATACCGTTCTTTCGATTTTTTTCGTTTTCGGGCGATTCACGCGGGAATAAAAAATCCTTTATTAAGGATAAATACCGGGTTAATGCCGCAGGCAATACGTTTTTATCTCCCTTTCCCCCCTGTTTATTTCATAAAATCCGACGAAAAAAGGTTAACCATGCGTTATTTTTATATCACTAAAAACGCATTTTTTAGCGGGTAAGGCGAATCAATTAATCGGCGCTTAAATAAGTATTAATGTTCGCTTAAATATTAACTGAGATCTGGTGATGTCATGCCATCCGCTTTTGTTAATTACGCTTTAAAAATAATAAGTATTGATATTAAAGAGAGATTTATTTATTTACTTTTAAGGGATCAAAGATGTAAAAAATACAAGAAAATCCTTTATTATCAATGCAATGATAACTGTACTATTTTTTTATATTCATATAGATCTTAATTATTTGCTTGTGTAAGATACGCGCACTAATGAATCACCCACCCCAGGTATACAAAATATATATGGAAGAGAGTAATCCGTGGCCCACCTTTGTGGATGCCTTTTCAACCGTCTTGTGCATATTTATATTTTTGATGTTGGTTTTTGTCCTTAACAGCATGTTAATTATGTATGAAAGCGCAAAAAAACATTATGTTCCCCTGGTAACGGCACCGGTCTATTCCGATAAAAAAATGCCGGACATGACCTCGTTACCGACAGAAACCGAAGCGAAACAAAAAAATAACCATACAGAACCTGCGAGCCAAACCTCAGAAGCGGACCGTACCGATAGCACTGAAGTGACCGAAGCAGTAACGGCGGCCAACGCTTCCCAGGCAGCCGGTAATGCGGAGGCTGCACAGGCCGCTGAAACGGCTGACAGCACAGGTAAAAATGAGCGCCGCGCTGTTGCTCAGGCAGAGGTGAACAACGCCCCTCCAGCCGCCACCCCGGTTGATAAGCGTGGGAACGCGTCGCCGATGCCGGCCGGGCGGTACGATGTCCATGAGAAAACGCCGGCCTTTGAAATTAAAGGCAATCAGTTTGTTATCCATTTCCAAAAAAATGAGCAAAGTTTCCCGTCTGAAATTATCGGCAAACTCAAGGAATGGTTAAAGGCGGAGCATACATCCACGTCAGTGAATGTGTATACCAACAGCAATAAAGCCATTGCCGTTTCTGATGCCATGCGCCTGGCCTATCAGCGGGGAATTATGCTGTTGAAAGTGGTTAAGGAAAATGAAGTGAACCAGGATGTCGCTATTTCAGTCATCAACGATGCCGGTGTTATGAGTAACAGCGCTGTCATTACAAAAGTCGAGTAAATAAATGAACCGCAACAAAACATCTTCCAGGGTTATTAATAATAACCTCAGCCTTTTTATGGTGCTGCTGGTCGCCGCCGCCCCGTTATTCATGATGCTCGTGCCGGGTATCCGGCATTATGTTATCGATACTTATAACGTCGCCGCATTTTATAATACGGTGGTGATCCTGGTGTATACGGTAGGCTGCGCCATTGTCATCGCCTCTTTTTTCGAAATCAGGATCTGTAATGGTGTTCTGAAAACTAAAGATTACGTAAAAACCGCCCACCTGCTCGGTGATGCCAATAAAATTGTCTTCAAACCCGATCACGGGCTGGATGATGACACGCTGATGTCGCTTTATGAAAACATCGATGAAAGTGTCAACCGTAAACATAATCAACGTATGTCAGCCATTTTAAGCTGCGCCAATATCTCCACCATGATTGGTTTGTTAGGGACATTTGCGGGCCTTTCATTGACCATTGCCTCAGTGATAACGCTGCTTGATAAATCACAGATTGGCGGCGGCACAGATGCAGATACGCTGAAAATCATTGTGAACGTGGTCTCCTCACTCTCTGAGCCGCTGCGCGGCATGAATACCGCCTTCGTTTCCTCTATTTATGGAGTGGTGAGCGCCATTCTTCTGAACGTGATGAGTTCACTGGTGCGTAATGCCTTTGTGCGCCTGAACGTCACGCTGCGGGATACCAAATTAAGTTTTATCCGTGAAATGAAACGCAAACAGGTGGCAGGAAAAACCCGGACATTGCGTATTGTTTCGCCGGTGGATGAGATTGTCAGTGATATTAAAACGTCTCTGGCCACCTTCCAGGAACGTCTGATTACCCTCTGCACGGAATCAAACGGCACTGTGCGCCAGTTGCTTGAACAAGCCACGGTCAATAGTGCGCAACGCGCCGCCTTTGAAGCCTCATTGCTGTCATTCTGCGAAACAGGCAGCGGCCGGTTGCGTGACATTAATAACGGCGTAGAAAAGGTAAAAGAGGGGCTGTCAGAACAGCAAAATGTCATTAACGATACGCACCAACAGATCGCTGAACATACCGCGTTGCTGATGAAAACCAGCGAGCAAATGACGGAGCAGGAAGCGAAAATAGCGTATGTGACTGACTCCCAGCAAGCCATTGAACAAAGCCAGGCGGTGGTTCTGCATAATTCACAACAGTTGCAGAATGCCATGAAAGAGTTGCATGACAACACCGTCGGGGAATTTGAAAAGAATCACCAGCAACTGAATGCGATGGATGCCCATATTATTTTACATGAGCAGCAAAACCTTGTGCGCCACAGCACCACGCAGAGCCATATTGAAAGCCATTTAAAAACGTTTACCCCGTTATTTGGGCAGATCGCGGATATGCACCACAGCCTGCAAAAAGATGTCTTAATCCTGAAAGAGAAGAATGACCAATGAAAATGTCTATGGCGGCATTATTGACGGGTATTTCCCTGCTTTCTGTCCCTGCGTTCTCTGCCATGCCGGCAGGAAATAGCGTAGGGGCCTATCCCCTGACGGTGTTGGTAAAACATGCGCTTGAAGCTCAACCTTCTGTGGCTATTGCATCGATGGAAATTGAGCGCCGCCATCAGGAAACCGCAATGAGCAAAGC
Organism: Nissabacter archeti; assembly: GCF_018257325.1. Classification (NCBI taxonomy): domain Bacteria; kingdom Pseudomonadati; phylum Pseudomonadota; class Gammaproteobacteria; order Enterobacterales; family Yersiniaceae; genus Nissabacter; species Nissabacter archeti. The sequence goes on along the minus strand of NZ_JAERKB010000001.1, from coordinate 111,960 downwards.
CTCCCTTTACCCTACATTAGATGCGACCTCTGAGGCATCGCAAAAAAATAAAGAGGAGAGTGAAGAGCGGAACATTGAAAATAAAATCACTCTGGCTTACCGCATTGCGGACTTTGGGGTCAGAAGCAATAACATCCACAAAGCGCAAAGCATTGAAGAAAGCAGCGCCAGTGATTTCCTGCAGAGCATGAATGACACCGCCAAGAGCACCACCGATGCCTTTTTAAAAATAGAAAAGTTAAAAAAAATCATGGCAAGCATCGATGAGGAGAAACTGTTCTATAAAAAGATGTTAAGTGATTTTTCTGAATTGATTAATTCCGGTGTAGCGATGCAGTCTGATTTGCGTAAAGTGCAGGCATCGATTGATGCATTAAGTACCCAGGAACTCGCTTACCGGGATCAGGCAGATGCTGAATTGGCCAGGATCCGTAATATGACCGGGGATGCGGTTACGCTGGAAAACATCTCACGCTTGCCTGATGTATTTGATCACTATCATTTTATCACGGAAAAAGAGAGCGTGATGAAAAAGGTCATGAGTGAGAACCCCACCTGGAAATCACTGCAAAAAAGTACCGAGGCCGCGTATTCTGATATCAATGCCGCGAAATCGGCCAATTATCCGACAATTGATGCCAATGTGAGTTACAGTGATAATTCCCCTTCCAGTGATGCAAACCGGGATGATTATCCTGATGAATTCAGGGTAGGGGTTAAAGTCGGGCTTAATATCTTTAACGGCTTTAAAAATCAGGCAGAAGAAAGAAAGTTCGCAGCGCGTTATGGTCAGACCAAACTGGAAGCGGATGATTTCATTATTCAAAGCCGTAACAATATTGACGTCTCTCTTTCAAAATACCGTTCCAATAAAGAAGCGTTGGATATTGCAAAGCGTTCCTATGAAAACGCCCGCAAGCTGACTGAGCTTTATAAAGAAGAGTTTACATTAGGGCAGAAATCACTGCTGGATCTGATCTCCAGCCGTAATGAACTTTTCCAGGCAAACATCACCATGATTGAATCTACTTACGGTATTTACCAAAGTAAGCTCGATCAAATGTCTCAAACCGCTGTTTTGTTGAAGAATCTGCAACTGCAGCATGAGGTTATACAACCGGGTTCAAGGTCGTTGGTAAAATGAATAGGAAACAAAGTGACCATCTTATGATGGTCATTATGAGTATGACGTTGCTGATTATCATCATTTTCAGCATGGTAAAAGTCAATTCTGTTGTCCACGGCCAGGGTATTGTTGCAACAAAAGATAATACTCAGATTGTTTCACTATCGAAAGGCGGAACCGTTGAGGAAATTTATGTTTCCGAACACGATATCGTCAAGGCGGGCCAGGTGCTGGCGAAGATATCTAACCTCGATGTCCAAAAAGAGTATGACCGTTACTTTACCCAGGCAGAAATCCTTAAAAAAAATATCGATGAGATCAACCGGGTATTATCGGATACCCACAGAATCGGCTCATTTGATGTGTCTACCCTGGAAAATAGCGACATTATCAGCAATGTGCAGATGGTCAAAAGCCAGATAACATCGAAAGAAGTGAAAATCCATGGGCTTACTTCTGACATTAACGGCCTGGATGTCGCGAAAATCAGTAAAAAGAGTGAGCTGGCACTGCTCCAGGAAGAGGTGAATATTCTTTCACCTCTGGTAAAGAAAGGGATAAGCTCCTACACCAATCTCCTGAATAAAAAGCAATCTGCCGTGCGCTTAAACTCAGAGATTATTGATTTAGACAATAAAATCTCTTCAATTAATGATGAAATTGAAATTACAAAAAGTGAAATCAATAATGCCGAGTTTGAGCTGCGTAACTCGCTCTCGAAAGATCTGGCTGAGTCTCAGAAAGAGCTGGCACTCAACGAATCCACTATAAACATATTGTCACGCCAGTTACAGGAGACGTTGGTTAAGTCTCCTATTGACGGCGTCATACACCAGGTAAACAAAAGCGCCAACACCAAAGGCGGCGTTATTCAGGCGGCAGATGCGCTGTTTGAAATAAAACCTTTCTCAACCCTGGTACAGGCAGAGGTAAAAATCATGCCCAAAGATCGTGACCAGGTATTCGTTGGGGGAAATGTCAACATCAATGTCATGTCCTTTATGATGTCAGGCTCCAAAGCCGCTAAAGGTGTCATTGAAGAGATCAGCTCGGACTCCTATGAAGAGTCTGTGAATGGTTCCATGGTCAGATATTACAAAGTCATCGTGCAGTTTGAAATTTCCAGGAAAGATTTAAATAAAGTGATGCCCGGCATGACGGTTGACGCCAACGTGATTACCGGGCGGCACAGTATTATGGAATACCTGATGTCCCCGCTTCTGAAGGGGATGAATAAAATGTTCTCAGAACCCTTAATCACTACGCCGCGCGAAACGGCCAAATAAAAATTGAAGGTAGACAGAATGAGTAATAAAACAATTTTTATCAATGATAGCTCTATCGTTGACCTCAGCCAGTACGGAAGTCAGGAAGAAGCGCGTTTCGTTATTAGCGGCACTGACTTGAAATTTATTTTCGCCGGCGGCCAGACGGTAAATATTGTCAATGGCGCGATGTACTCCAGCCTTGAAAACAGCAAGGTGGCTTTTGCTTTTAAAGATGGTGAGATTTCCGGTAATCAGTTGCTTAAATCTATTGATTTGAGCAACCTGGAAATTGAACGGCTTGATTCGTCCTTATCTGACGCCCGGCAGAACAACACACAACAAGAGCGTGCCGATAACAAACAAAAAGAGTATGAAAAACGCCTCGCGGACGTCAATAAAGAAGCGGAGAACATAAAGAAAGAGGCTGAAGCATTAAAGGCGGAGGCGGAAGAGGCGCAGAAAGCGGCAAAAGACGTTGAGCAGCAACTGCAGGAGTTCCTGGACAATAAAGCAAAGCAACAGGCAGCGACCAGCGGCGGCGTGTCGGCAGAATTGGGCGATGCGCAGCAACCTGCATTTCCTAAAAAGAAAAAAATGGAGGAAGAAGGGGTCGCTGAGTCTGAACGCCTTAAATTGGAAGACAGCCACTCCTCTTTTTCCTCTTCGTCGGCCAGCACTGCCGAGGGTGAAGATATTATTGTCAAGCCGTTGGATATTTCGTTGAAGCTTGATGAGCGCAGTGACAGCGGCGTGAAAAACGATAATATCACCAGCGCCGTTAACCCTGTATTTATTGGGTCTACTGAGCCTAATGCCACCGTGACATTAAAAATTGACGGCATTGTTGTCGCATTGGCGACATCAGACGGCATGGGTAACTTTGTTATTCCTGTTCCTTCTGCGCTGGCTGATGGCCAGCACACGGTGCAGGCTGATGTGGATGATGGAAAAGGCGGCAGCGGCAGTATTCAGGTGATGGTGACCATTGACACCGTGACGGACGCGCCAACGTTTGAGCTCAGCCAACAATACGCTATTCCACTGGAAGACCAGATTCCGGGGGAGAATTTAACGCGTTTTGCCCAGGCGAAAATCGAAGGCACGGCTGAGGCCAATGCCAGTATTGATATTTATGCCAATGAGACATTATTGGCGACGGTAAAAGCCGATGCTGACGGGAACTGGTCATATCAATTCAGTGAGGGGGAGCTGAAAGAAGGCACGAATGACATTGTTATTATTGCCACTGACCGGGCGGATAACAGCGCGAGTACTTCCGGCGTGATCACGCTCGACACTATCCCGCCTGAAATGCCGGAAATCCTTCTTGACGAGAGCAGTGATACCGGCATTTATTCTGACGATCTGTTAACCAACGAGATAACCCCCGGCTTCCACGGTAAAGCCGAGCCAGACTCTGTGCTTGAACTCTATGTCAACGGCTACAAAATAACTGACGTAGCGGTTGATGATAAAGGGAATTGGCATTATACCCTCGACAGCGACGTGATTTTGGCTGACGGCAATTATACTGTTCAGGTGATTGCCTCAGATCGCGCGGGGAATACGTCATCCAATCAGGTTGATATTGAAATTGACACCAATATCGATGCATTTTCCCTCCAGTTAGCGGCAGGCAATGACAGCGGTATTATGGGTGATAATTGCACCAACGTTGTTAACCCGACGTTTTCAGGAAAAACAGACGCGTTCAGCCAGCTGACGGTAAAAAATATTACTACCGGGGAAAGCATTGATATTAAGGCCGCGCAAAACGGCAGTTTTACTTTCCAATTCCCTGGGGATTCCGCGGAAGGGATAAACCAGCTGGTTATTACCGTTGTCGATGTGGCCGGTAATACCCAGGATTATGATTTCAGCTATACCCTGGATACCGTTCCTCCTGAGATCCCAACCGTTATGCTGGAAGAGTCTGTCACCTCCCGTTCAGGTGACACGCTGACATCAGACAATACGCCGCATTTACACGGCAGCGCGGAAGCCGGCAGCACGGTGACGATTTTTATCGAGGGCAAAAAATACGCCACGGTGCAGGCAGACGAGAACGGAACCTGGTCCTATGAAATAACGGCCGCGCTGAAGGACGGTGAATATAACGTGACGGTGACGGCCACCGATCTGGCCGGCAATATCTCGCTTCCTTCCGACGTCTACCCATTTACGGTAGATACCGAAACATTAATACCCGTCGCGGCCTTAGATGCCGAAGATGATGCCGGTTCCAGCAACAGTGACTGGATCACCAACCATAACGATATGCTTCAACTGCATGGTACGGCTGAGAAATATGCCACCGTGTCGATTATGCTTGATGGCCGCCTGCTGGGCACCGCCCTGGCAGATGAAAACGGGGTTTGGGCATGTGAAATAAACCCGAACCCGGCGCTGGCTGATGATGTTTATAAAGTCGGCATCATCGCCAAAGATGAAATCGGAAACGTTGCGAATTCAACCTATGATCTGGTGATCGATACCGTTACCGATACGCCGACATTAATGATCGATGCGGCGTCAGATACCGGGGTCGATGATAACGACAGTATCACCAAAGATCCCCAGCCTCTTTTTAAAGGGACGGCAGAAGCAGGGGCTGAAGTTGCTCTTTTTGTTAACGGTATAAATTACGGCAGCGCGGTGGCGGATAAAAACGGCAACTGGAGTTTCCGGGTGCCGGCTGATAAAAAATTAGCGGAGGGCGAATACAGCGTAATGGTCGTCTCCACGGATATTGCAGGTAATAGCGCAAGTTCAGTGCCCGTCCCTGTGATTATCGACCTGCATACTGACCTTCCTACGCTGAATTTAGACAGTGACAGTGGTGACAGTGCGCAAGACCACATCACTAATATCAGCTCACCGTCATTTAGCGGGACGGCTGAACCTTTCGCCAGCGTCACGGTTTATTGTGACGGCAATAATGTCGGCAAGGCCAGCGCGGATGCAAATGGCCATTGGCAATTTACGTACTCTTATTCAGACCCTCTCGCTGAGGGAAGTTATGCATTCCATGTGACGGTAATGGATGTAGCGGGGAACACCGCGACGTCAGAGAAACTCAATATCACGGTTGATACCTCGCTGAATATTCCATCTGTTGATTTGGCGGCGCACGCTGATACCGGGATATCACCAACCGACAATATCATTAATAGTAAAAACCCGGAGTTCGTGCTGAATAACGTGGATAAAGACGTTACACATGTCACGATAACTATTGATGGTGTTGATTATCCGGTAACACAGAATAACGGAAGCTGGGCATTTACTGCACCAGTCGGCCTGAGCGATGGCGAGCATGTTATTTCCGCGACAATTACCGATTTGGCAGGAAATAGTACAACGTCAGACGCGTTAATAATCACTATTGATACCGCGATAAATGCACCGGTAGTGACGTTAAGTGATGACACCGGTGTCGCCGGTGATAACCAGACCAACGACACCACGCCGGGCTTCGCGATCGTCACCGACAGCGACGTGGTCACCGTGATGGTCAGCATCGACGGCGGCGCACCGCAGGCGGCGACCCAGGATGCGGCGGGGCAATGGCACTTTGTCACGCCTTCCACCCTCAGTGATGGCGAGCATTCCCTGATCGTGACGGTCACGGATGTGGCGGGCAACAGCATCAGCGGCGAGGCGTTTGCCTTTACCGTCGATACCACCGTCAATATCCCAACCATCGATCTGAATGACGCGTCAGACAGCGGTGCCGATGTTGCGGACAACATCACCAATGTGAAGATGCCAACCTTCACCCTGAGCAATATCGATGCCGATGCGGTAACGGTGGAAGTGCTGATCAACGGCACCATTTATCCCGCCACCAAAAACGGGGAAACCTGGAGCTTCACTGCGCCGGAACTGGCCGACGGCGAGTATGACGTGCAGGTGAGCGTCACCGATGATGCCGGTAATACCGCGACCTCAGCGGCGCTGAATGTCACCGTCGATACCGCAGTGAATGCCCCGGTCATTACCCTGAGCGATGACACCGGTGTCGCCGGTGACAACCAGACCAACGACACCACGCCGGGCTTTGCGATCGCAACTGATGCGGATGTGGTCACCGTGATGGTGAGCATCGACGGCAGTGCACCACAGGCCGCGACCCAGGATGCGGCGGGGCAATGGCACTTTGTCACGCGTTCCGCTTTGGCAGATGGCGAACACGCCCTGATTGTGACCGTGACCGATAACGCCGGTAACAGCCTCAGCGGTGAGGCGTTTGGCTTCACTGTCGATACTACCGTCACGATCCCGGTTATCGATCTGAATGATGCGTCCGATACCGGGGCCAATGTTGCGGACAACATCACCAACGTGACTACGCCGACGTTTACCCTAAGCAATATCGACGCCGATGCGGTGACGGTGGAAGTGCTGATCAACGGCACGATCTATCCCGCTACAAAAACCGGGGAGACCTGGAGCTTCACCGCACCGGAACTCACAGACGGCGAGTATGCCGTGCAGGTAAACGTCACCGACGACGCGGGCAATACCGCGACCTCAGCGGCGCTGACGATCACTGTGGATACGGCGATTACTGCGCCGGTAGTGACGTTAAGTGATGACACCGGTGTCGCCGGTGATAACCAGACCAACGACACCACGCCGGGCTTTGCGATTGCGACTGACAGCGATGTGGTGACGGTGATGGTCAGCATCGACGGCGGCGCACCACAGGCGGCGGTACAAGACGCCGCGGGGCAATGGCACTTTGTGACGCCTTCGGCGCTCTCAGATGGCGAGCATAATCTGGTGGTCACCGTCACTGACAATGCCGGTAACAGCCTCAGCGGTGAGGCATTCGCCTTCACCATCGATACCACCGTCACGCTTCCGGTGATTGACCTGAATGATGTATCAGACAGCGGTGCCGATTCAGCCGACAACATCACCAATGTAACGACGCCGACGTTTACCCTGAGCAATATCGACGCGGACGCGGTAACGGTGGAAGTACTGATCAACGGCACGGTTTATCCGGCCACCAAAACCGGGGAAACCTGGAGCTTCACTGCACCAGAACTGGCGGACGGCGAGTATGCGGTGCAGGTAAGCGTCACCGATGACGCGGGCAATACCGCGACCTCAGCGGCGCTGACGATCACTGTGGATACGGCGATTACTGCGCCGGTGATTACCCTGAGTGATGACACCGGTGTTCAAGGCGACACCCAGACCAATGACACCACGCCGGGCTTTGCGATTACCACCGATAGTGATGTGGTGACCGTGATGGTCAGCATCGACGGTGGTGCACCGCAGGCGGCAGTGCAGGATGCGGCGGGCCAGTGGCACTTTGTCACGCCTTCGGCACTCAGTGACGGCGAACACTCCCTGATCGTCACCGCCACCGATGTGGCCGGTAACAGCACCAGCGGTGAGGCGTTTGCTTTTACCGTCGATACTACCGTCAATATTCCGGTGATTGACCTGGATGACGCGTCAGACACCGGCGCGAACGCGGCGGATAATATTACCCATAACATCACGCCGACCTTCACGCTCAACAACGTTGACGCCGACGCGGTAACGGTGGAAGTGCTGATCAACGGCACGGTTTATCCGGCCACTAAAACCGGGGAGACCTGGAGCTTTACCGCGCCGGAGCTGGCGGATGGCGAGTATACCGTGCAGGTGAGCGTCACCGATGATGCGGGCAACACCGCGATTTCAACATCCACAGCGGTACTGATCGACACAGCCATCAACGCGCCAGTAATTACCCTGAGCGATGACACCGGCGTAGCTGGTGACAACCAGACCAACGACACCACGCCGGGCTTTGCGATTGCGACTGACAGCGACGTCGTGACCGTGATGGTGAGCATTGACGGCGGTGTGCCGCAGGCGGCAGTGCAGGACACCGCAGGCCAGTGGCACTTTGTCACGCCTTCCGCATTGGCTGACGGTGAGCACAATCTAGTGGTGACCGTTACCGATGTGGCCGGTAACAGCACCAGCGGCGAGGCGTTCGCCTTTACTGTCGATACCTCGGTGAATATCCCAACCATCGATCTGAATGACGCCTCAGACAGCGGCGCAGACTCGGCCGACAACATCACCAATGTGAAGACCCCGTCGTTTACCCTGAGCAATATCGATGCCGACGCGGTAACGGTGGAAGTGCTGATCAACGGCACCACTTATCCCGCCACCAAAACCGGGGAGACCTGGAGTTTCACCGCGCCGGAGCTGGCAGACGGTGACTACACGTTACAAGTGAATGTTACTGATGACGCAGGTAATACCGCGACGTCAGCCGCGCTGAATGTCACCGTCGATACGGCGATTACTGCGCCAGTAATTACCCTGAGCGATGACACCGGTGTCGCCGGTGACAACCAGACCAACGACACCACGCCGGGCTTTGCGATTACCACCGATAGCGACGTCGTCACCGTGATGGTGAGCATTGACGGCGGTGCGCCGCAGGCGGCGGTACAAGATGCGGCAGGCCAGTGGCATTTCGTCGCGCCTTCAGTATTGGCAGATGGTGACCATTCTCTGATCGTTACCGTTACCGTTACCGATGTGGCGGGTAACAGCACCAGCGGTGAGGCGTTTGCCTTTACCGTCGATACCTCGGTGAATATCCCCACCATCGATCTGAATGACGCGTCAGACAGCGGTGCCGATGTTGCGGACAACATCACCAATGTGAAGACGCCAACCTTCACCCTGAGCAATATTGACGCCGACGCGGTAACGGTGGAAGTACTGATCAACGGCACGGTTTATCCCGCCACCAAAACCGGGGAAACCTGGAGCTTCACCGCGCCGGAGCTGGCAGACGGTGACTACACGTTACAAGTGAATGTTACTGATGATGCGGGTAACACCGCGACCTCAGCCGCGCTGACGGTCACCGTGGATACGGCGATTACTGCGCCGGTAGTGACGTTAAGTGATGACACCGGTGTCGCCGGTGATAACCAGACCAACGACACCACGCCCGGCTTTGCGATTGCCACCGACAGCGACGTCGTGACCGTGATGGTGAGCATTGACGGCGGTGCGCCGCAGGCGGCGGTACAAGACGCCGCGGGGCAATGGCACTTTGTGACGCCTTCGGCACTCACTGACGGCGAACACTCTTTGAGCGTCACTGTTACGGATGTGGCGGGCAATAGCATCAGCGGCGAGGCGTTTGCTTTTACCGTCGATACTACCGTCAATATCCCGGTGATTGATCTGAATGACGCGTCAGACACCGGCGCGAACGCGGCGGATAATATTACCCATGACATCACGCCGACCTTCACGCTCAACAACGTTGATGCTGATGCGGTAACGGTGGAGGTGTTGATCAACGGCACCGCGTACCCAGCCACGCTGGAGGGCGGAGTCTGGCGCTTTACCGCACCGGAACTCACAGACGGCGAGTATACCGTGCAGGTAAGCGTTACCGATGATGCGGGCAACACGGCGATTTCAACCTCGACAGCGGTGCTGATCGATACAGTCATCAACGCACCGGTGGTGACGTTAAGCGATGACACCGGTGTCGCCGGTGACACCCAGACCAACGACACCACGCCGGGCTTTGCGATTACCACCGACAGCGACGTTGTGACGGTGATGGTCAGCATCGACGGCGCTGCGCCGCAGGCCGCGACCCAGGATGCAGCAGGGCAGTGGCACTTTGTCACGCCTTCCACCCTCAGTGATGGCGAGCATAATCTCGTCGTGACTGTGACCGACAACGCCGGTAACAGCCTCAGCGGCGAGGCATTTGCTTTTATCGTGGATACCACGGTGAATATCCCAACCATCGATCTGGATGACGCCTCAGACAGCGGCGCAGACTCGGTTGATAACATCACCAATGTGAAGACGCCAACCTTCACCCTGAGCAATATCGACGCGGACGCGGTAACGGTCGAGGTGCTGATCAACGGTACGATCTATCCCGCCATCAAAACCGGGGAGACTTGGAGTTTCACAGCACCGGAACTGGCGGATGGCGAATATGCGGTGCAGGTGAGCGTCACTGACGACGCGGGCAATACCGCAATCTCTACCTCGACGGCGGTGCTGATTGATACCGCCATCAGCGCGCCGGTCATCACGCTGCTCGATGACAGCGGCGTACAGGGTGACAACCAGACTAATGACACCACGCCGGGCTTTGCGATTACCACCGACAGCGACGTCGTGACCGTGATGGTGAGCATCGACGGCGGCGCACCGCAGGCCGCGACCCAGGATGCAGCAGGGCAGTGGCACTTTGTCACGCCTTCCACCCTCGCTGACGGTGAGCACAATCTGGTGGTGACCGTTACCGATATGGTGGGTAACAGCACCAGCGGTGAGGCGTTTGCTTTTACCGTCGATACTACCGTCAATATCCCAACCATCGATCTGAATGACGCGTCAGACAGCGGCGCAGACTCGGCCGACAACATCACCAACGTCAACAATCCGGCGTTTACCCTGAGCAATATCGACGCCGATGCGGTGACGGTGGAAGTACTGATCAACGGCACGGTTTATCCCGCTATAAAAACCGGGGAGACCTGGAGTTTCACTGCGCCGGAGCTGGCAGACGGCGAGTATGCGGTGCAAGTAAATGTCACCGATGATGCCGGTAATACCGCAACCTCAGCGGCGCTGAATGTCACCGTCGATACCACCATTAATGCCCCAGTCGTCACATTAAGTGATGACAGCGGCGTAGTCGGTGACAACCAGACCAACGACACCACGCCGGGCTTTGCGATTACCACCGACAGCGATGTAGTGACCGTGATGGTCAGCATCGACGGCGGTGCACCGCAGGCGGCGGTACAAGACGCCGCGGGGCAATGGCACTTTGTCACGCCTTCCACCCTCGCTGACGGCGAGCATAATCTCGTCGTGACCGTGACCGACAACGCCGGTAACAGCCTCAGCGGCGAGGCGTTTGCCTTTACCGTCGATACCACGGTGAATATCCCAACCATCGATTTGAATGATGCGTCAGACAGCGGTGCCGATTCAGCCGACAACATCACCAATGTGAAGACGCCGACCTTCACCCTGAGCAATATTGACGCGGACGCGGTGACGGTGGAAGTGCTGATCAACGGCACGGTTTATCTCGCCACCAAAACCGGGGAAACCTGGAGCTTTACCGCACCGGAACTGGCAGACGGCGAGTATGCCGTGCAGGTGAGCGTGACGGATGACGCGGGCAATACGGCGACCTCAGCCGCGCTGACGATCACCGTGGATACGGCGATTACTGCGCCGGTAGTGACGTTAAGTGATGACACCGGTATCGCCGGTGACAACCAGACTAACGACACCACGCCGGGCTTTGCGATTGCCACTGACAGCGATGTGGTCACCGTGATGGTGAGCATTGACGGCGGCGCGCCGCAGGCGGCGGTACAAGATGCGGCGGGGCAATGGCACTTTGTCACGCCTTCGGCACTCACTGACGGTGAGCACAATCTGGTGGTGACCGTTACCGATGTGGCGGGTAACAGCCTCAGCGGCGAGGCGTTTGCTTTTACCGTCGATACTACCGTCAATATTCCGGTGATTGACCTGGATGACGCCTCAGACACCGGCGCGAACGCGGCGGATAATATTACCCATGACATCACGCCGACCTTCACGCTCAACAACGTTGACGCCGACGCAGTGACGGTGGAAGTGCTGATCAACGGCACGGTTTATCCTGCCACCAAAACCGGGGAAACCTGGAGCTTTACCGCACCGGAACTGGCGGATGGCGAATATGCGGTGCAGGTGAGCGTCACTGACGACGCGGGCAATACCGCAATCTCCACCGCGACGGCGGTGCTGATTGATACCGCCATCAGCGCGCCAGTAATTACCCTGAGTGATGACACCGGTGTCGCCGGTGACAACCAGACCAACGACACCACGCCGGGCTTTGCGATTACCACCGACAGCGACGTCGTGACCGTGATGGTGAGCATCGACGGCGGCGCACCGCAGGCGGCGGTACAGGATGCGGCGGGGCAATGGCACTTTGTCACGCCTTCGGCACTCGCTGACGGCGAGCATAATCTCGTCGTGACCGTTACCGATGTGGCCGGTAACAGCACCCGCGGCGAGGCGTTCGCCTTTACCGTGGATACTACCGTCAATATCCCAACCATCGATTTGAATGACGCCTCAGACAGCGGCGCAGACTCGGCCGACAACATCACCAATGTGAAGACGCCAACCTTCACCCTGAGCAATATCGACGCCGATGCGGTGACGGTCGGGGTGCTGATCAACGGCACCCTTTACCCGGCAACCCTTGAGGGCGGCGTCTGGAGCTTTACCGCACCGGAGCTGGCAGACGGCGAGTATGCCGTGCAGGTAAGCGTCACCGATGATGCGGGCAATACGGCGACCTCAGCGGCGCTGAATGTCACCGTCGATACCACCATTAATGCCCCAGTCGTCACATTAAGTGATGACACCGGTGTCGCCGGTGACAACCAGACCAACGACACCACGCCGGGCTTCTCGATTACCACCGACAGCGACGTGGTCACCGTGATGGTCAGCATCGACGGCGGTGCGCCGCAGGTGGCAGTGCAGGATGCGGCAGGCCAATGGCACTTTGTCACGCCTTCGGCACTCACTGACGGCGAGCATAATTTGGTGGTGATGGTCACCGATGTGGCGGGCAACAGCCTCAGCGGCGAGGCGTTCGCCTTTACCGTGGATACTACCGTCAATATCCCAACGATCGATTTGAATGACGCCTCAGACAGCGGCGCAGACTCGGTCGACAACATCACCAATGTGAAGACGCCAACCTTCACCCTGAGCAATATTGACGCGGACGCGATGACGGTTGAAGTGCTGATCAACGGCACCGCGTACCCGGCCACGCTGGAGGGCGGCGTCTGGCGCTTTACCGCACCGGAGCTGGCGGACGGCGAGTATGCCGTGCAAGTAAATGTCACCGATGATGCCGGTAATACCGCAACCTCAGCGGCGCTGAATGTCACCGTCGATACCACCATTAATGCCCCAGTCGTCACATTAAGTGATGACAGCGGCGTACAGGGTGACAATCAGACCAACGACACCACGCCGGGCTTTGCAATTACCACCGACAGCGACGTCGTGACCGTGATGGTCAGCATCGACGGCGGCGCACCGCAGGCCGCGACCCAGGATGCGGCGGGGCAGTGGCACTTTGTCACGCCTTCCACCCTCGCTGACGGCGAGCATAATCTCGTCGTGACCGTGACCGACAACGCCGGTAACAGCCTCAGCGGTGAGGCGTTCGCCTTTACCGTGGATACCACCGTCACTACCCCGGCGATCGATCTGGATGACGCCTCAGACACCGGCGCGAACGCGGCGGATAATATTACCCATGACACCACGCCGACCTTCACGCTCAACAACGTTGATGCCGATGCGGTGACGGTCGGGGTGCTGATCAACGGCATCACCTACGCAGCGACGCAGGAGGGCGGCGTCTGGCGCTTTACCGCGCCGGAACTCACAGACGGCGAGTACACTGTGCAAGTGAGCGTCACGGATGATGCCGGTAACAGCGCGATCTCCACCTCGACGGCGGTGCTGATCGATACCGCCATCAACGCGCCGGTCATCACGCTGCTCGATGACAGCGGCGTGCCGGGCGACAACCAGACCAATGACACCACGCCGGGCTTCGCCATCGCCACTGACAGCGATGTGGTGACCGTGATGGTCAGCATCGACGGCGGCGCACCACAGGCGGCAGTGCAGGATGCGGCGGGGCAGTGGCACTTTGCCGTGCCTTCGGCGCTCTCAGATGGCGAGCATAATCTGGTGGTCACCGTTACTGACAACGCCGGTAACAGCCTCAGCGGTGAGGCATTCGCCTTCACCATCGATACCACCGTCACGCTTCCGGTGATTGACCTGAATGATGTGTCAGACAGCGGGGCAGATTCGGCTGATAACATCACCAATGTGAAGACCCCGTCGTTTACCCTGAGCAATATCGACGCCGATGCGGTGACGGTGGAAGTGCTGATCAACGGCACCCTTTACCCGGCAACCCTTGAGGGCGGCGTCTGGCGCTTTACCGCGCCGGAACTCACAGACGGCGAGCACGCGGTGCAGGTCATTGTCACCGACGATGCGGGTAACACCGCAACGTCAACGGCGTTGAATATCACAGTCGATACGGCGATTACTGCGCCGGTAGTGACGTTAAGTGATGACACCGGTGTCGCCGGTGACAACCAGACCAACGACACCACGCCAGGCTTTGCGATTGCCACCGACAGCGACGTGGTGACCGTAATGGTCAGCATCGACGGCGGCGCACCGCAGGCGGCGGTACAGGATGCGGCAGGGCAGTGGCACTTTGTCACGCCTTCGGCACTCAGTGACGGCGAGCATTCCCTGATCGTGACGGTCACGGATGTGGCCGGTAACAGCATCAGCGCTGAGGCATTCGCCTTTACCGTGGATACCACCGTCACGCTTCCGGTGATTGACCTGGTGGAGGCGTCCGACAGCGGCGCAGAGAACAGCGATAACATCACCAATGTGAAAACGCCGTCGTTTACCCTGGGCAATATCGACGCCGATGCGGTAACAGTGGAAGTGCTGATCAACGGCACGGTTTATCCCGCCACCAAGACCGGGGAAAACTGGAGTTTCACCGCGCCGGAGCTGGCGGATGGCGAGTATGCCGTGCAGGTACGCGTCACCGATGACGCAGGGAATACCGCGACCTCATCGGCGCTGAATGTGACGATCGATACCACCGTCAACGCGCCGGTGGTGACGTTAAGTGATGACACCGGTGTCGCCGGTGATAACCAGACCAACGATGCGATGCCGGGCTTCGCCATCGTCACTGACACCGATGTGGTGATGGTGAGCGTGGACGGCACCGCCGCACAGGCCGCGGTGAAGGATGCGGCGGGCCAGTGGCACTTTGCCGTGCCTTCCGCCCTCAATGACGGCGAACACAGCCTGGTGGTGACCGTGACCGACAACGCCGGTAACAGCACCCGCGGTGACGCGTTCGCCTTTACCGTGGATACCACGCTGAGCATACCGACGCTCGATCTTGATGAGGCGTCAGACAGCGGCGCCGCGTCGGCCGACAACATCACCAACGTCAACAATCCGGCGTTTACCCTGGGCAATATCGACGCGGATGCCGTGAAGGTCGAGGTGCTGATCAACGGCACGGCGTACCCGGTGATGAAGACGGGTGACACCTGGCACTTTACCGCGCCGGAACTCGCCGATGGTGACTACGCCGTGCAGGTGCGCGTAACCGACGACGCGGGCAACGTCGCGACCTCGGCGGCGCTGAACGTGACTGTCGATACGGTGACGAACGCGCCGGTCATCACGCTGATGGATGACTCCGGCGTAGTGGGCGATAACCAGACCAGCGATACCACACCGGGCTTCGCCATCATCACCGATACCGATGTGGTGACGGTGATGGTGAGTGTGGACGGCGGCGCGGCGCAGGCCGCGGTGCAGGATGCGGCGGGCCGGTGGACGTTTGCCGTGCCGTCGGCGCTCACTGACGGGGAGCACACCCTGGACGTGACCGTCACGGACAAGGCGGGCAACAGCACCCAGGGCGCGGCTTATACCTTTACCCTCGATACCTTGGTCAGCGTGCCGGCCATTGACCTGAACGAGGCGTCAGACAGCGGCGCGGCGAACAGCGATAACATCACCAATGTGAAAACGCCGTCGTTTACCCTGAGCAATATTGACGCCGATGCGGTCACGGTCGAGGTGCTGATTAACGGCACCGCCTACCCGGCGACGCGCGAGGGCGGCGTCTGGCGCTTTACCGCACCGGAACTCACCGATGGCGATTATGCCGTGCAGGTAAGCGTGACGGATGACGCGGGCAACACCGCGACGTCGGGCGAACTGACCTTTACGGTGGATACGGAGGTTGCCCCGGTCACGCTGGCGCTGGTGGCCGAATCAGACACCGGCAGCAGCGTCACTGACGGCGTTACCCGTGATACCACACCGGCCTTCACCTTTGGCCAGTTGCCGGAGGATGCGGCCGGCCTGACACTGGTGCTGAGCAATGGCGCCGAGTATGAGATCGACCTGAGTGCGGGGCGCGCCTTCACGCTGCCGGCCGCCCTTGAGGACGGCACCTATACGGCGACCGCGATCATCACTGACATCGCGGGCAACACCGCCACCAGCACCCTTGGTTTTACGGTCGATACCCAGCTGACCGTGCCGGTGATTGAGCTGGCGCAGAGTTCAGACAGTGGGATGAGCGCGCACGATAATGTCACCCGTGACACTACCCCGGCGTTTGTCCTGAGCAACCTCGATGCGGACGTGGTCAAGGCCGAGGTGCTGATCAACGGCATCGCGTACCCGGCCACGAAGGCCGGTGACAGCTGGCACTTTACCGCGCCGGCGCTGGTGGACGGCGACTACACCGTCCAGGTCCGGGTCAGCGATGTGGCGGGCAATACCGCCGATTCTGCGCCGCTGAGTGTGACCATCGATACGGTCACCCATGAACCGGTGATCACGCTGAGTGATGACTCCGGTGTCGCCGGTGACAACCAGACCAACGACAAAACCCCGGGTTTCGCGATTGCCACTGATGCCGACGTGGTGACGGTGATGGTCAGCGTAGACGGCGGTGTGCCGCAGGCGGCCGTGCGTGATGCGGCGGGCCAGTGGCACTTCACCGTGCCTGCTGAACTGGCGGATGGCCAGCATAAGGTGACGGCCACCGTCACCGATCTGGCGGGCAATACCCACCATCAGTCGCTGGACTTCACGGTGGACAGCACCCTGTCACTGCCGACCCTGGCCCTGAACAGCCAGGATGACACCGGGATCAGCAACAGCGACAGCCTGACCAATAACACCCAGCCTGCCTTCCGCATCGGCAACCTGGATGCGGATGTGGCAGCGATCACCCTGACGGTGGACGGCAAAACCTGGCCGGTGCCGGTCTCCCAGGGCACGGCAACCTTCACCCTGCCGGAAAGCCTGGCTGACGGCACCTATACCGTACAGGTCACGGTGACGGACGATGCGGGCAACGTGCGCATCGTGACCCTGCCGCTGGAGATTGACACCCAGACCCGCGTTGACGGCATCGTGCTCAATGATGACACCGGCACCCTTAACGACTGGATGACCAACACCACCGGGCCGCAGTTCACCATTACCGCCCCGGACGATGCACAGGCTGTCATGGTATCCGTGGATGGCGGCGAGGCGATTCAGGCTGTCTATGGTGAGCAGGGCTGGGTGATTGATCTGCCGCAGGGGCTGGCGGAGGGGGAACACACCCTGACGGTAACCGTCACGGATAATGCCGGGAACACCGCCACCCAGGATCAGGCCTTTACGGTGGATACCACGCTGGCACCGCTGGTGGTCGATATGCTGAGCCAGGATGATTCCGGCGTCGCAGACGACAATATCACCAACGAGACGATGCCGCGCTTCGCCCTGACCGGCGTGCCGGAGGATGTGCTGAGCGTGTTTGTCACCCTGAACGGCGTCAGCTACCCGGTGACGGCACAGTCTGACGGCAGTTGGATCTTTACCCCGCCGGCGGGCCTGGCGGACGGCAATTACCAATTGCTGGCCGTGGTGAATGACCAGGCCGGCAATCAGCGCACCACCGCCTTTGACTTCGTGATTGACACCTCGGTGTCTGTGGACCTCATCACGTTGCAGAACGATACGGGCATTTCCGCGGTGGACAACATTACCCATGCGGAGCAGCCGAAATTCAGGGTGACCACGTCAGACGATGTGGTGTCGATGACGGCCACCCTTAACGGTATGGCGTGCAGCGTCACGAAAACGGCAGACGGCGAATGGTCTGTGACCTCGCCGGTATTGAGCACCTCTGGCGACTATACGCTGGTGGTGCAGGTGACGGATGTCGCAGGCAACGCCTCAACCGCCTCGACAGTGATCACGTTCGACAACCAGTTGTCCCAACCGGTGGTCGCCTTCGCACCGGGGGATGACACCGGGGCCGACGCCGCCGACCACCTTACCGGCAAGAACCGCCCTGGGTTTGTTATCAGTAATATTGATGATGACGTCGTCAATATGACGATTATGCTGGACGGCAAAACCGTGCAGGTCAAACAGGATGGCACAGGCAACTGGGTGTTCACCCCTGATCAGCCATTGAGTGACGGCAGCTACACGATGGTGGTGAATGTCACCGACCGGGCCGGCAATACCCACAGCCAGGATTTCACCTTTGTGGTCGATACCACCGTGTCGAAGCCGGTTATCACCCTGGTGGCGCAGTCTGACACCGGTGACAGCCAGACCGACCGCCTGACAAATGACACGAAGCCGCAATTCAGCTTCAGCAATATTGACCCGGATGTGTACACCCTCCAGGTGGTGCTGAACGGCATCACCTATGACGTCGCGAAAAATGCGCAGGGTGAATGGCAGTGGACGGCGCCGGAGCTGGCGGCAGGCAGCTATACGTTAACGGCGATCGTCACCGATAAAGCCGGCAACCTGAGCACGCAATCCCTGAGTTTTGTGGTGGATACCTTTGTACGCATTGACGGTATTGAGATGTCTGAGGATACCGGCTATTCCGGCAGCGACCACCTGACCTCTGATACCCGCCCGGCGTTTACCGTCCGGGTGGCGGACGACGTTTCCCACGTCTATGCCTCGCTGGATGGCGGGGCGCGGGTGTCCTTGACTAAACATAATGGGAAATGGGTCTTTAACTGCCCGGAAGCCCTGCCGGACGGCGCGCACTCCCTTGCCATTGAGGTCAACGATAAGGCGGGGAACAGCGCGACCCAGCATCTTGATTTTGTCGTGGACACGACCCTGGTACCGGTGACCGTTGATCTGCGTGATCCGGATGATTCCGGCATCAGCGAGGTGGATAACTACACCCGCACCACTCAGCCGATGTTTGTGTTTACCGGCATTCCTGCGGATGCACACAGCCTGACCGTGCGCCTGGGCGGCCAGACCTATACGGTGAACCTCTCGTCAACGCCGGTGAGCTTTACGCCGCCGGCGGCGTTGCAGGACGGTGCCTATACGCTGGAAGTGCAAGTCACGGACAAAGCGGGCAATGTCAAAGACTCGGCCATCGCGTTCACCATTGATACGCAAACCGCCGTCAGTGTCGATTTTGCCGTCGGGGATGATACCGGGCGCTCAGACAGTGATAACTGCACCACCCAAAATATGCCGACCTTCAACATTACCGTGCCGGAGGATGTGGTCACCGTGATGCTGGTGCTCGACAACGGCGCACAAACGCCGGTAGTGAAGGACGCGACCGGCAAGTGGCAATTTACCGCGCCGGCGCTCGCGGATGGCCACCATACTCTGGTGGTGTCCGTTACCGACAAAGCCGGGAATACCGCCCAGACCTCGCTGGACTTCACGGTGGATACCACCCTGAACATTCCGCAGATTGCGCTGGCGGACGATACCGGTTACCTGAACAACGACAACCTGATCAACGACGCCACCCCCAAATTCACCATCAGCAATGTGGAGAGCGACGTATGGTCAGTGACGGTGCTGCTGAACGGGAAGTCCTACCAGGCAGAGAAAGTGAACGGCGGATGGGCGTGCCAAATCCCGGATACTGACGCCCTGGAGGACGGGCAGCATACCGCCACCGTCAGGATTGAGGATCAGGCCGGCAATACCCGGTTCAATACCCTTGATTTCATTGTCGATACCCAGTGCCCGCCACCGGAGGTCAGCCTGCGGGAGATGGACAACAGCGGGGATGCCGGTGACAACGTCACGAATGTGACGCAGCCGCGCATCATCATCAACAACGTGCCGGACGATATTTACCAGGTCAGCGTGTCATTGGGCGGCAAAACCTGGCAGGCAGACCCGCAGGCCGGTTACTGGGATATTCCCGATGCGCTGGAGGACGGCACCCACGCAATCGTGGTGTCCTATACCGATAAAGCCGGGAACAGCAGCAGCACCACCTACAGTTTTGTGGTGGACACCCAGGTGCTTTCACCGGGCCTGGCGCTGCTGGACGATACCGGCAGCAATGTGACCGATAACCTGACCTGCGTCACGGCACCGAGGTTTGAGATAACCGCCGCGGAGACGCTGGTGGCGGTGAACGCGACGCTGAATGGCGTCACTACGGCGGTAACACCCGAAGACGGGCGCTGGATCTTTACGGCGGAAACCCTGGCCGACGGCAGCTATACCCTTCAGGTTGAGCTGATCGACATCGCGGGTAACCGGTCGGTTGAGGTGCTGACGTTCACAGTGGATACGCAGATCCCGGTGCCGGTTATCGACATGCAGGACGCGAGTGACAGCGGCATGTCAGCCACAGATAACATCACCAATCAGCCGCAACCCCTCTTCGTTATCAGTAACGTCCCGGAGGATGTGGATTCGGTCAGGGTTGAGATTAACGGCACCAGCTACCAGGCAACCTTTGACGGCGTGCAATGGACAGTCCAGCCAAACAGCCTGCCGGACGGTGAACACACCGCCACCGTCACGGTAAGGGACAAGGCGGGCAACCAGGCAGAAAGCAGCGTCTCGTTAGTGGTCGATACCCAAATTCTCCTCTCGGTGGAGATGGAAACAGCCTCAGACAGCGGCGTATCGCAAACCGACCAGCTGACCAACGACACCACCCCAGGTTTCCACGGGAAAACCGACAGCAATGCGCATCTGGTCATGACCATAAAAGATGTGAACGGCCTGGTCGTGCAGACGGTAGAACAGGATGCCGATGGGGAGGGGAACTGGGTCTTTACGGCGGCCGGACTGGTTGACGGCCCTTACACCCTCAACGTGATGGCCACAGATGTCGCGGGCAACAGCATTGAGCAAAATGTCCGCTTTACCATCGACACCAAAACCGAGGCACCGACGGTGGGGCTGGCACAGTCAGAGCCGGATAACTCCCATGAGGCGCTGAACCTGGCACCGGAATTCAAAGGGACGGCGGAACCGGGTGCGACGCTGACGATCAGAATTGACGGCAATGTGGTGGCCAGTATCACGGCCTCCTCAAGTGGTGCCTGGGCCTGGACGCCGCCGGGTTCGCTGCTTTCCGGTGACCATGTGATTGCGGTCACGGCCACCGACCGGGCGGGGAATACCTCACCGGAGACCTCGTTCGGCTTCATTATCCCGGTGATTGACCTGGATCCGCCGACCATCACGCTGACCAGCGATACCGACAGCGGCGCGCTGGGTGACTTTATCACCAACAGTGTGAAACCGACCCTCACCGGGATCACCCTGCCGGGTGTCACCGTCACCATTTATGTGAATAACGTGGCGGCAGGCCAGGTGCAGAGTGACTCCACCGGCCGTTACACCTTTGCGCTGCCGGTGCTGGAGGAGGGCACCTACAACGTCCAGGCGGCGATCATTGACCCGAACACGTTACAGGAGCTGCGTTCAGACGGCAGCCAACTGGTGGTGGATACACACGTTGCAGCGCTGGACTGGGCGATGTCAGGGGCGAAAGAGGGTTATGTCAATGACAGTACGCCCACCCTGACCGGCTCGACGGAGCCGGGCGCGCAGATAAAAATCTTCGTGGATGGCCAGTATGTGATTGAAACCCATACCTCCAGCGAGGGGAGCTGGACGGTCACCTTACCGGCGATCACCGGCGAAGGCGAACACCGGATCCACTTCGAGATCACGGATCTCGCCGGGAATACGGTCACGACGCCGGCGGAAACCTTCATCCTGGATACCTATATCTCCACGCTGACGATAAACCTGGATGATGCGGATGATACCGGGCGCAGCACCACTGACCTGATCACCAATAAAACCCAGGTGCAGTTGGAAGGGATAGCCGAGGCCGGGTCGACCCTGACCCTCTCGCGTGCTGACGGGACGTTCGTGGCAGACGTTATGGTCGCGGAAGACGGCACCTGGCATTACACCGTTGATCTGAAAGAGGGGGCTAATGGGTTTATTGCCCTGGCGGAGGATAAAGCCGGTAACAAAACCCAAAAAGACCTGGTTATCCAGTGCGATACGCAAAACAGCCTCTCGGACGTGGCGCTGGCCCGCAGCAGTAACAGCGGCGATGCCTACGACCTGGTGACGAACGATACCAGCCCGACCCTGTCGGCCATGACCGATCCGGGCGCGTCAGTGGATATCTATATCGACGACGTGAAAGTGGCGACCGTGATGGCGGATGCCTCCGGCGCGGTCAGCTATACCCTGCCGGAAAGCGTTGACGGCAGTTACGCGGTGCGGTTCGAGTCCACGGACATGGCGGGGAACACCGCCACCAGCGCCACGTCAGTGGTGGTGATTGACAGTGCGGTGGTGGGCTTTGATATGGCGGCACCGCCTGAGCTGAGCAATAAGCAGTCGATTAAACTCACCGGGACCGGCGAGGCCAACGCGACGGTGACGGTGAAAGTCAACGGCGAGATCATCGGGTCGGCCACGGTCGATGCGGACGGCAACTGGAGTATGCCGGTCGGGCTGGGCAAAGACGGGGAGTACGTCATTTCCGCCACCATGACCGACATCGCAGGCAATCAGGCCTCCACGCAGGATTACCACCTCACGCTGGACACGGTGACCAACTACCCGACGCTGAAACTCGATGAGGAGAGCAACTCCGCCTCGAAAAGTGACAACATTACCCGGGACAACACGCCGCGCTTCCACGGCACGGCGGAAGCCGGGGCGACGGTCAGCATCCTGGTGGATGAAGTGGTGGTCGCGACAGTCACCGCCGATGCGAACGGCCTCTGGGCCTGGGAACCGGCCGAGCCGATGAAGGATGGGGAGTACTCCCTGCGCGTGACGGCGGAAGACCAGGCCGGAAACACGGCGGATTCCGCCCGCATTCTGGTGACCATCGATACCGCCACCGCTATCCAGATTAACGGCATGGACAGCGACAACGGCCTGTTCAGTAACGACAGCGTGACATCCAGCGCCCGGCCGAGATTTGATATCACCGGCGAGAAAGGGCAGTCGGTGACGGTTTACATTGACGGTAAGTATGTTGAAACCTTTACGCTGGCCACTGCCGATGCGAAATATACCGTGCCGGACGTGCTGCCTGACGGTTCACACTCCCTGCGCTTTGAGATAACCGATGCGGCCGGGAACACGGCGGCTTCGAATATCAAAAACTTCGTGATTGATACCGTCAATACCACGCCGATTGAGCTGACGGGCATCAACGGCGAGTCTGTTGAGAGTATCACCCACAACGGCGTGATTTATCTTTCAGACCTGAGCCGCAACGCCACATTGACCGGGCAGGCGGAAGCCGGCAGCAAGATGACGATTCTGGTCAACGGGCTGACCGTCACCGAAGCCTGGGCAAATGCTGACGGCGTCTGGAGTGCGGATATTCCCCAGATGGTGCTGCGTGACGGCGAGATGCATTTCAAATTCATCTCCAGGGACCGGGGCGGGAATGTGAATGAGGCCACAATGACCATTGTGGTGGATACCCGGATCACCACGTTCAGCGTGGATGTTCAGGATAATAAATCGTTGGCCGCGGATAAATGGGCGCTGAGCACCACGACGCCGACCTTCTTCGGGCGCGGTGAGGCGGGGGCCACGGTGACGCTGTTTGTTGCCGGTATGGCGATGGCCTCGGCAGTCGTGGGGCAGGATGGGCTCTGGACAATGACCGTGCCTGAGCTGGCCGACGGCACCTATGCGCTGAGCTTTACCATTGCAGACCCGGCAGGCAACACCCAGACGATCGTGCATAACGCCGTCATTGATACCCAGGGCCCGGCGGCGCCGGTGGTGGATAACTCGCTCTACCTCGATGCCAATGGCCTGTGGGTGATGTCCGGCAAAGGGGAAGCGGGCAGCAGGATCCTGATCAAAAATCAGGACGGGGAGGTTATCGCCAGCGCGGCAGTGGACAAGTACGGCAACTGGAACGCGGTCTTCACCTACCCGGAGACCGGTAAAGCCAGCGTGCAGGCGGAAGATGCGGCGGGCAACCTCAGCCCGGCGGTGCAGTTCGATATTATGCGCTCAGTGCCGGGCCTGGCGCTGGATACCGCCTCTGACGGCGGGCGGGTGGGGGATAAACTCACCAACGATGCGACACCGACCCTGATCCTGGGGAATATCGAAAGCGATGTCACCCAGGTGGTGGTGACGGTGAACGGCCAGAGTTACCACGCCGCGAAAAATGAGGCCGGCACCTGGACGCTGACCCTGGGCGAGGCGCTGCCTGACGGCACCTGGCCGGTCACCGTCACCGTGACCGATGGCGCAGGCAATACCCAGTCCGCCACGGTGTCGCTGGTCATCGACCAGACGCTCGCCGCACCGGTGGTGACGCTTGAGGGCGATGCAGAGGGGGATTTCATCACCAGCAAGGCGGCCCCGGTGCTGTTGCTGAGCAACATTGACGCGGATGTGACCAGGGTGGTGGTGACCGTGAATGAGGTCGACTATGAGGTCGTCCAGGCGGACGGCGTATGGCGACTGGCGTTGACGGAACCGCTGGCCGAAGGCAGTTGGCCGGTGACGGTGACGGTGACCGATGCGGCGGGCAACACCGCGACCACCACCACCTCGCTGGTGATTGACCAGTCCACCTCCGCGCCGGGCGTGGCGATTGAAGGGGATGCCGGGGGTGACATGCTTATCAATACAGCAACCCCGACGTTGCTGTTCAGCAACATCGATGCGGACGTGACGCAGGTAGCGGTTACGGTGAATGGGGCAACCTGTTTCGCCACCCAGACCGACGGGGTGTGGCGCCTGACGCTGCCGGAGCCGCTGGGCGAGGGCACCTGGCCGGTGACGGTGACGGTGACCGATGCGGCGGGCAATACTGCCTCCACCGACACCGCGCTGGTGGTTGACCTGTCCGTCAGCGCGCCGGAGGTGGCCCTTGAAGGGGATGCCGAAGGGGATTTCATTACCAACAAGGCGACGCCGACGCTGCTGCTCAGCAACATTGATGCGGATGCCACGCAGGTGGCCGTCACGGTGAATGGGGCGACCTGTTTCGCCACCCAGACCGACGGGGTGTGGCGCCTGACGCTGCCGGAGCCGCTGGCCGAAGGCACCTGGCCGGTGACCGTGACGGTGACGGATGCGGCGGGCAACACCGCCTCCACCACCACCGCGCTGGTGATTGACCAGTCCGTCACTGCGCCGCGGGTGGCGGTTGAAGGGGATGACGGGGGTGACATGCTTATCAACACCGCGACGCCGACGCTGCTGTTTGACAACATTGACGCGGATGTGACGCAGGTAGCGGTCACGGTGAATGGGGCGACCTGTTTCGCCACCCAGGCTGATGGGGGGTGGCGCCTGACGCTGCCGGACGCGCTGGCCGAAGGCACCTGGCCGATAACCGTGACGGTGACGGATGCGGCGGGCAACACCGCCTCCACCGACACCGCGCTGGTGATTGACCAGACCCTGTCACAGCCGGGCGTGAGCGCCGGCGCGGATCCGGACGGTAACCACATCATCAACGACACCACGCCGGGCTTTGTGTTTACCGATGTCGACGCGGATGCCGACAGCGTGACAGTCAGCCTCAACGGCAATGCGTACGATGCCGTGAAAAATGAGCTTGGCGAGTGGACGTTCAGCCCGCTTGAGCCGCTGGCAGACGGCGACTATCATTTGGTGATCACCGCGACCGACAAGGCCGGTAATCAGGCCACCAGTGAGCCTTATGACTTTAGGGTGGATACCCGGATTGAGGCGTTTGATGCGCAGTTAGTGGCCAACCGGGCCGATCAGCCGGATGAGTGGCGCTGTGAAAGCAGCACCCTGGGCCTGCGCGGCCACGGCGAGGCCGGGGCAACAGTCTCTGTCAGTCTCGATGGCGGTGAAGCGGTAACGCGCCTGGTGGATGAAAATGGCCAGTGGTCGGTAGAACTGAATGAGGTGGCCGACGGCACGCACGCCCTGGTGCTGAACATTGTGGATACAGCAGGCAACAGCCAGCGCATTGAACACAGTGTGACGGTAGATACCTCCTCACCCAAATTAATGGCATCGATGCAGGAAGCGCCGGAAGAGAGCGGTCCCGCGTCCGGCGGCCACCCCCATGCTGCTGCCGTAGCGGGCGCAGACATGATGGCCGGTTCAATGGAGATGTCCCACCAGGATGATCAGCACGCTGATTATTAATAACTGATATGCCCCTGCTGTATTTACAGCAGGGGCTTTTTGAGTGATACCCTCATGAGTTCTGAATTCGAACCCTATAATTTACGTCTATCCGGCGCGTTAGCCTATATCGCGCGAAACCACAGTGCCAAAATTGAAATAAGGGAGGGCGACAGTGAAATAAAGCTTGCCGAATATAATAAACATGATGTGGAACATGATGCGCAGATAAAGAACTATTTTTTATCATTGGGCATGTTGGTGTCCACGGTACAGTTTAGCCGGCCAGATGATTTGCTGAATGAAAGTATGCCGCTGTTATTGTTAACGGCTGATATGCAGTGGTTAATTTGTGTTGGTTGTGTTGATAATAAATTAAAACTGGTAAATAACACGAATGATATTTGCCAGGTAGAGGCCGACCCGGACGCGCTGAAAAAAATGTCTGCCTTTACCCTTCAACCCACCAGCGATGTGGCAGAATCGATCCGTATCGGGCAAATTTTAAAGAATGGGCTGAAGAACAATAAGCTTTTTTACTCAAAGTATTTTATCTCCTCGCTGTTTATGGCCATCTTCGCCCTGACCATCCCGGTGTTCAGCAACCTGTACTACGATAAGCTGGTGCCCAGCGCCTCTAACGCCTCGCTGTTCGGCGTGGCAGGGGTGGTTGTGACCTTCCTTATCTTTGAGTTTTTGTTGAGATCGTCGCGGGACATCTACCAGTCAATCGTCTCCCGCCGGGAGGATATCGATATTGATGTCTCGTTTTTTGAGGCACTGTTATACGGGGATAAAAAACATACGTCGCTGTCATCGGCCTTTATCTTATGGACGGAGTTCCAGAAAATAAAGCCGGTCTTATTAAATTCGCTGTTCCAGCGGGTGGCGGATATCCCGTTATTTATTATTTTTATCGTGGTTATCTACATTAACCTGGGCGCCCTGGTGGTGATCCCCATTATCATCATGATTATTTCGCTGCTGTTGGCCTATGCCAATTACCGGTATACCAATATCCTGATGGAGCGGGTGAAAGAGGGGCAAAGTAACCGGAATATGTTCATCACGGAAACCCTGTACGCCTTAAAAATGATCCATACGCTGAATAACCGTAACCTGATGCAGGATTGGGTGAATAATGCGGACCAGCAATCCTGGTTAAGTTTACAAATCCGTAAGGTGAACGTCTATTATCAATCGGCCCTCTCCACGTTGTCGAACCTTAACCAGATTTTACTGATGCTGTTTGCGTTCTTCCTGGTCACCAAAGGCGACATCACCACCGGGGCGATTGTCTCGTCAGTGATTGTCTCCGGGCGGATGTCAGGCATTATTTCGGGTTTCTCTTCCACCTTGCTCTCGGTGTTTACCACCAATAAAACCATCAATGATCTGCTGAAAATGTTTGTCGCGGCGGAGCCTGCCTCCCGCCAGGTGCTGCAATCACTTTCCCAGTGTGAAGGGCACCTTTCCCTGAAAGGGGTGAGTTATCAGTACGATCCGCAATTGCCGGTGGTTATCGAAAACCTGTCGCTGGATATTCCTGCCGGGCAACGGGTCGCGATAATTGGTGAGTGCGGCTCGGGGAAAAGCTCGCTGATGTCATTGCTTTCCGGGTTCAGCGCGCCGTTACAGGGCAGCATCATGTATGACGGCTATAACACCCAACAGCTGGCCCAACACTTTTTCTCACGTTTTATCAGCGTCATCACCACCCAGGACGCATTGTTTACCGGCACCATTGAAAGCAACTTCGCCTTAAAAAGCGGCGAAGATCGCAAGAAAACCGTGCAGGCGCTGAATGTCACC
Organism: Nissabacter archeti; assembly: GCF_018257325.1. Taxonomy (NCBI): domain Bacteria; kingdom Pseudomonadati; phylum Pseudomonadota; class Gammaproteobacteria; order Enterobacterales; family Yersiniaceae; genus Nissabacter; species Nissabacter archeti. The sequence continues at coordinate 83,625 of NZ_JAERKB010000001.1, read as the reverse complement.
AACTGTGGCTTCGTGCTGCAACACCCGATGGGGTTACGCTATCCCGTCAGTTTTATGGCCAGGAACCTCTCGTCAGGGCAAAACCAGCAACTGCTGCTGGCGCGCAGCCTGAGCAGCGATGCCAGCGTGTTTTTATGGGATGAACCGACATCGTGTCTGGATGAGCAGACCGAGCAGCGTATTTTTGACAACCTGGATCACTTCGTCACAGGGAAAACCCTGTTGATGGTGACGCACCGGCGTTATCTGCTGAAATATTTTGATCGGGTGCTGGTGATGAAAAACGGGAAAATCATCCGGGATTGTACCCCTGATAAACTGCTGGTGCAGGCCACACCGGCAGACACCCAAAAAGCCCAGCCGGTGCGGATAAGCGTGCCGGCCAGGGTGAGCAAACCGGAACCCGGCCAGTAACGCCGACGCGCCCTGCTCAGCGGGAGCAGGGCGCAGCGGTTCAGGCGGGTTACGCCAGCATCCCGCTCAGGCGCAGGACGTTGCGCACCACCTCACGCTTCTCTTCACTCAGCGGTTGCGCCGGTTGCAGGGAATGCACCGGAATATCCACCCCGACCTGGCGGATCGCCTCTTTCACCACGTTATAGAAAGGCAGATCCAGGCTGTAGAGCTGCGGGATGTGCGACAACCGCTGCTGCAGCGCGATAATGGTCGCAAACTCCTGGGCCTGCCAGGCCCGGTAAATGCCGCAGGTCAGTTCCGGTGCAAAGTTGGCACTGGCCGGGATGCAGCCATCGCCCCCGAGGATCAGGGTGCCGAACAGGTATTCGTCATAACCGGCGAACACCGCAAAGTCCGGCCGCACCGGTTTCACCGCCTGGATGGTTTCGCGCAGGTGGCTGAGGGTATCGACGGTGTCTTTCAGCCCGACAATATTCGGGCAGCGCTCGGCCAGGGTTTTGATCAGGGAAACCGGGATGTTCTGGCCGGTCAGCGCCGGGAAATTGTAGAGCAGGATCGGCAGCGGCGAATCGTCAGCCAGCGTCTGGTAATAGCGGCCGAGGTTCTCTTCAGAGAGCGGGTTGTAATAGGGGTTCACCACCACCACGCCGTCAGCGCCGCAGCTGCCGGCATGGGCGATCAGCGCCTGGGTTTCACGCGTGCCGGGGTGCGCCGCGCCAATCAGCACCGGCACCCGGCCATTCACGTGCGCGGTACAAAACTCCGCCACTTCATGCCGTAAGGCGCTGCCCATATGCGCAAACTCCCCGGCGCTGCCGAGGAAAAACACGCCGTTTACGCCGCCTTCAATCACATGGTCAATCAACCGCGCCATGCCGGGGCGGTCGAGTTGTTCATCGGCGGTTAAAATCGTGGGCACCGGGGGAATCACACCGGAAAAGATCGGGGTAGCCATAAGGGATCTCCATGACAAAGGGCGGGCCGCAGGCGGCAGGAATTCGGAACAGCGTTTTAGTTATAAGCGAAGTTGCGGCGAAAACCTGTGTGCTTATTAACATTGCAGCAACTTACGCTAAAAAGTGGCGGCCGGGTCACACCGCCTGAAGCGGACAACGACTTTCCGACTAATTCGTTACAACATACTTTCAACGGGAACCGCAGCAACAGAAAAGGCGTCTGTCGGGCAGGGGAGCGTAAAGCGGGGGAAGGCACGCGCAGAAAGCGTCAGGGAAGGGGGCAGTTTTAGGGGAAGGGCAAAAGGCGGGGCGATAACATAAAGACACCCATGCTCAGGCACAGGGAATACCCAGGCCACGTCTTCAGGGAAACCGCCCGATTCGCCAGGGGGCCGGAAATTCGTTATCATCCGCTCCCCCCTCTTTAGCCGGCCACCCGATGTCTGTGATTTCCGATACCTTTATTGCCCCGCCGTGCCATGAGCCGATTGTGACGCTCTATCAGGACGAACACCTGGTGCTGATCAATAAACCCACCGGGCTGCTCAGCCTCTCGGGGAAAAACCCGCAAAACCTCGATTCGGTGCATCACCGGCTGGTCCGGCTTTTCCCCGGCTGCACGCTGGTTCACCGCCTTGATTTCGGGACGTCCGGGCTGATGGTGGTTGCCCGCAATAAGGCGATCAATGCCGCGCTCTGCCGGCAGTTCAGTGAGCGCACGGTAACCAAAGTGTACAGCGCACTGCTTTGCGGGCATCTGGAGGAGGACGAAGGGGTGATAGAGGCGGCGATTGCCAAAGACCCGGCGCTGTTCCCGCTGATGTCGGTTTGCCCGCTTCACGGCAAGCCCGCGCGTTCGCGCTACCGGGTGATAGAGCGCGTTTATCATGAGCTGGAGAAGGGGAAGTCACTGCCGGTGACGCGGGTGGCGCTGACCCCGGAAACCGGGCGTACCCATCAGCTCCGTATTCACAGCCGGGAGCTGGGCCACCCGATTTTAGGTTGCGACCTGTATGGCGGCCGCCTGCTGCCGGGCACCGAACTGACGCCGCGGCTGATGTTGCATGCCAGTGAGTTGAATTTTATTCATCCCATCAGCGGGGAACAGATCAACGCCCGCTATGCCTGCCCGTTCTGAACGGCGGCCCTGGCCGGGCGCGGGTGTTACCACATTAAATCATCAGGCACTTTGAAATCGGCGTACGGGTCGTCTTCGTCCTGCTCTGCCTGGCTCAGCGCACTCTGTAACACAATGCTGTTGGCATCACGCTGCGCAATTTTTTCGGCGACGCTGGCCGGGATAATGGCGTATTCACCCTCAGGCTTGTTATCCACCACCAGGCGGGCAATGGCAAGACGGCCGCTGATCAGCTGATCCTGCGTGACCTTATCCACAACCACCTGTTTAATCAGGTTATTATCAGTGAAGTTAAACCGGATATCCCCTTTCGGCGGGGTGATTCTGTTCATCTCAATCAGCTGCTTTACCTGCGCTTTATACTCTTTGGATAACGCCGCCTGTTTCTGTTGCTCGCTGAGCTGCTTATCACGCTCAAGCTGGGCTTTTTTATTTTCCTCCACCGCCTCTCTGGCCTCACGCGCCTGAACCCGTGATTTCTTGGCCGTTCTCTGGACTTTGGCCATCTTTTTGCTGGTGACTAAGCCTGCTTTCAGCATCTGCTCTTGTAAGGTGAGTTTTGTCATGTTGGTTTCTGAATCTGTTGAATAATGCCGGTAAGTATACCTGTAATTTCCGGGGCTGTACCAGGTTGCCGGGCCGGGGTGCCGGGGGGCAGGTGCCATGCCGCAGGGCAGCGCCGCCCGATCATGAAAAGGGTTCATGTTCAGTGAAATTAAATCACTTTTCTTCACCCAGTGGCTCAGGCATAAAAGAGGCATTGTTAGTAACGAAAGATAATATGAAGACGCCGGAATGAGAAAGCAAGCAATGAAAATCGGGACATCCTGAAAAGTAAAATGCAAACCAGGTTTATATCAGCCATTAGGAATCCAGATTACCATGACTAAAAATTTCGCCTTTACGCTTAAAAGCCTTCGTTTCGACGAAAATTATAATCCCTCTGAAAATACACGTATCACCACCAACTTCGCTAATTTGGCCAGGGGTGAAAAACGCCGCGAGAATTTGCATAACGCGTTGGTGATGATTAATAACCGCTTTAATTCCCTGGCGCATTGGGATAACCCTAAAGCCGATCGCTATGCCGTTGAGCTTGAGATCATGTCCGTTGACCTGACTATTCAGGGGGAAGGCAAAAGCAGCGCCTTCCCGGTGATTGAAATCCTGAAGACGAACATTGTGGATAAGAAAACCGGTGAGCGCACCGAAGGGATTGTCGGCAATAACTTCTCCTCTTACGTACGCGATTATGATTTCAGCGTCGTGCTGCCGGAGCATAATAAAGACCAGCCCGTGTTCCGCATCCCGGCGAACTTCGGTGATTTGCATGGGAATATCTTTAAACGTTTCGTTGGCTCAGCCGCTTATCATGAGGCTTTTAAAAAGTCACCGGTTATCTGCCTGAGTGTCTCCAGTAAGAACGTCTATCAGCGCACCAATAACCGGCACCCGGTGTTGGGCGTCGAATATCAGCAGGATGAACCTTCCCTGACCGATTACTATTTCGGGAAAATGGGGTTGCAGGTGCGCTATTTTATGCCGGCCAATAGCGTTGCGCCCCTGGCGTTTTATTTCCACGGTGATTTGCTCCATGATTACACCAACCTTGAGCTTATCAGCACCATCAGCACGATGGAGACGTTCCAGAAAATCTACCGGCCTGAAATTTACAATGCGAATTCAGCGGCAGGGGAAATATATCAACCGAGCCTGACGCACCAGGATTATTCATTAACCCGGATTGTTTATGATCGGGAAGAGCGCAGCCAGCTGGCGGTTGAGCAGGGTAAGTTTACGGAAACGCACTTTATTAAACCCTACCAGCCTGCACTTGAACAATGGCTTGCTGATGCTGTTCTTTGATCAACTAAAAATACAAGGTCATCTATTATGAAAAAGTTATTACCTACGTCGACTGCCGGCAGCTTACCTAAACCCTCCTGGCTCGCGCAGCCTGAGAAACTCTGGTCACCCTGGAAATTGCAGGATGAAGAGCTGATTGAGGGCAAACAGGATGCACTGAAAGTAAGCCTGGCAGAACAACAACAGGCCGGGATTGATATTGTCAGTGATGGTGAGCAGACACGCCAACATTTTGTCACGACCTTTATTGAGCACCTGGACGGCGTGGATTTTGAGAATCGTCAGGTAATGAAAATCCGCAACCGCTATGAGGCGAGCGTGCCGAGCGTGGTGGGTGAGGTGAGCCGCCAAAAACCGGTGTTTGTGGACGATGCCAAATTTTTACGCCGGCACACCGACCAGCCGATCAAATGGGCCTTGCCCGGCCCGATGACAATGATCGACACGCTGTATGACGGCCACTATAAAAGCCGCGAAAAACTCGCCTGGGAATTTGCCAAAATTCTTAATCAGGAAGCCAAAGAGTTAGAAGCGGCGGGCGTTGATATTATCCAGTTTGATGAGCCGGCCTTTAACGTGTTCTTTGATGAGGTGAATGACTGGGGGATTGCTGCGTTAGAAAAAGCCATTGAAGGGCTGAAGTGTGAAACGGCGGTGCATATTTGTTACGGTTACGGCATCAAAGCCAATACCGACTGGAAAAAGACGCTGGGCACCGAGTGGCGTCAATATGAGGAAATTTTCCCTAAGCTGCAAAAATCCAGTATCGACATCGTCTCCCTGGAGTGCCAGAACTCCCATGTGCCGATGGAGCTGATTGAACTGATCCGGGGTAAAAAAGTGATGGTAGGTGCCATTGACGTGGCCACCAATACCATTGAAACCCCTGAGCAGGTGGCCGAAACGTTGCGCAAGGCCCTGCAATTCGTTGACGCTGACAAGCTCTACCCGTGCACCAACTGCGGCATGGCCCCGTTATCCCGCCACGTGGCACGGGGCAAACTGAGTGCGTTAAGCGCAGGCGCAGAGATTGTCCGCAGAGAACTGCTGGCGAAATAACCCCGGCCGGAAAACGGGCTGCTGAAAAACCGCGCAGCCCGCCGGCGCATCACTCATTCCCCCTTCAAACCACACCGGGCCGCGTAGTTGAAACGCGGCCTGACTCCCCGTCAGGGTGCCGGTGGGCCGGGCCGCGAAAGGCCCGGCGCCATTCACTTGGGCTGACGCTGAACCGCGCTTTAAAACTCTGCCGGAATGAGACGGGCGACTGAAACCCCACCATCTCAGCCACGCGTTCAATGCTGCTGTCTGTGGTTTCCAGCAACTCCTGGCTCCTTTGCAGGCGCTCTGCGTTCAGCCATTCACCCAGCGTGGTGCCGGTCGCCTTGAAAAAATGCCGCGTCAGCGTCCGCCGGCTCATGTTGACCAACCCGGCCAGTGAGTCGATGTCGTGGGGTTTATCCAGATGGCGGCGCAGGTAGTCAATCAGCGCGTTCATTTTGCTGTCCCGCGTGGAGACCGGCACCGGGCGTTCAATAAACTGGGCCTGCCCGCCCTCACGGTACGGGGGCACCACCATTCGCCGTGCCACCCGGTTGGCAATCGCCGAGCCGTAATGGTCACGGATGATATTCAGGCAACAATCAATCCCGGCTGCCGTGCCCGCAGAGGTAATAAGGCGCTCATCGCAGGTATAGAGCGAGTTCCTGTCCAGATGCACGGCCGGGAACCGCTCAGTGAAATCCTTTTCATACTCCCAGTGGGTGGCCGCCCGGCGCTGGTTAAGTAAGCCAGAATAGGCGAGCACGTACGTCCCCAAACAGAGGCCCACCACCTCAGCGCCGCGTTGCCATGCGCTTATCAGCTTGTCCAGCAGTGCCTGGGAGGGTTTTTCGTCCGGGTTATTCCAGTACGGCACAATCACAATGTCTGCCACGTCAAGCTGCTCCAGCCCATGCCCGACATTGATTGACAACCCAATATCAGAGAGCACCACGCCGGGCTGCTCAGCACAGATCTCCACCCGGAATAAGTCCGGCTGCGGCATGGACTGCCCGAAAAGAATACAGGGCACGGAAAAGTGAAACGGGCTGAAGCCCGCCGTAGCGATGACGGCAACCGTCAGTGCAGACATAAACATCACCCTCTGGCAGGGCATCGCCACCGGCTGAGCGGTGGCGACACCACAACGTGTGGAAGGGGGAAAGCCACCGCCGGCGTGGGCCAGGGCATTTCCCCGTCAGATGGAAACCGGTCAGAAGGCCATTGTTTCACCGTCTGCCGGAATAAGCACCTTATCCTGAATGCCGTGTTCAAGCGAAAACTCACGCAGCTCAGCGCGGGTCAGCAGACAATGGTTGATTGACTCCATGTGCGAGGCAACGATGGTCGCTTCAGGCAGCATCTTATGCGTGCGCAGCGTATCCTCTTTACCCATGATGATAGGCCCGTAAAGGTCGTTGACCGCATAGCCGGTATTCAGCACCACCACGTCCGGCTGGAAACGCTGAAGGCTTCTGACATAAGGCTTGACCCAGACGGTATCGCCGGCAATGTAGAGCGTTTTTTCATCAGGGTGGGTAAAGACCAGCCCACAGGCATCGCCCAGTAAATCGCCCCACAGCGGATCGGCATACAAGTCGTTACTGCCGTGCTGGCCGTCAGTTTTATAGATCGTCAGCCCATCGACAAACGCATTCTCTTCTTTCAGGACGCGCACATTCAGAAAGCCCTGGCTACGTACCAGCGCGGCGTCATGCTCATTTTGCGTATAGATCACCTTCTCTTTAGGGATGGCCTGCTGCGCGGCCTCGTCCCAGTGGTCGGTATGCGTATGCGTCAGGATCACCGCGTCTGCTGACAGTAACGATTCCACCGTCACCGGCAGGGCCACCATCGGGTTACGAAGATGGGGGCGCGCATTCCCGGCAAAGCCATCCCAGGCTTCTTTCTCTGCCAGCATCGGGTCGATAAGGAATTTTTTACCGGCATAGTCCAGCACCAGCGTGGCATTACGGATTTGCGTTAATTTCATTGATAGCTCCAGTGATTAATCAGGTTCAGGCCGCCGCGCCCCTGCCCGGCACTCAGGCGGGGCGGCGGCGAGTTGGCTTACTATAAAGGCGGGGCGGGGCAGCCGTGACAGGCGCGTGGGCCATTCATCGATGAAATCGGGTCAACCCTGTTTCCCGGCGCATTCCGGCCGCGATGCCGTTTAGGGCAAAGGCAGACCGGCCTCATCCGCCGCCGGTGGGTAACGCTTTTTCTGCCGGGCAAGCCATAACAGCGGCACGGCAAGCAACAGCGCCCAGGGCACTAACAGCAGATGCATGAGCTTCCAGCCAAACGTATTCAGGAGCGGGCCGGCCCCCAGCGAGCAAAGCAGGCTGAAAATAAACACGCTCATATCATTGGCCGCCTGGGCAACCCCCTTTTCTGCTGAGGTGTAGGTAGTGGCAAGCAGGCTGGTGCCGCCGATGTAGAGGAAATTCCAGCCTATACCCATCAGGATTAAGGCCACGGCAAACCTTCCCCATGTGGCCCCTGAAAACGCCAGCCCCATATAAGCCAGCATCAGCAGAATGCCCGCCAGCATCAGGTTAATGACGCCAAACCGGTCAATAAGCTTCCCGGTGAAAAAGGAGGGGATGAAGCGCCCCAGGATATGAAGCTGGACCACCGCAGCGATGGAGGCCAGCGTAAAACCCTCATGTTTCATGGCAATCGGCGTCGCCGTCAGGCCCAGCACCATTATCCCGAACCCCGATGCGCCGGAAAAAAGCGCCACCAGATACGCGGGCTGGGACACCACCTTTTTCCAGGGGCGCGCTGCCTCTTCTGCCGAAAATTCAGCAGCTTGCACCGGCATCTGCAAGCGTGATAACAGCAACAGGCCCACCGACGCCATGATGCCCATAAACAGGAAGGAACCCACATAGGGCACACTGAACAGGGTACTTCCGCGGCTGGCCAGAAACGGCCCCAGCAGGGCGGCCACGACGCCGCCGGCCAGCACCAGGGAGATCGCGTGGGTACGGCAGGCGGGCAGGGAGACTTCACCCGCGGCAAACCGGTAAAACTGGGCAAATGCCTGATAAACCCCCAGAAAGAACATGCTGAGGCAGAGCAGCAGGAAGGAATGGTGGATCATCGCCATCATGGCAATGGCCGCCGACACCATGCCGCTTAACGCGCCGGTCAGGAAGCCGGGTTTTCTGCCTGTCCGGCTCATCCATAACGAGGCAGGGAACATGACCACTACCGTGCCCAGGCTCGCCATGGAAAGCGGCACGGTCATCAGCGCCGGGCTGCTCGTCAAAAGGGCACCGGCCAGCCCGCCGATAGTCATGATCAACACCGAAATTGACTGGAAGATGGCCTGTGAACCGGCAAGGATCAGCACCTGTCGATGCATATTTCTCATGGTGGTGACGCTCCAGAAAAGAAGAAATGCGGCATCCGGGCAGGGTCAGTGCGGTGCCCTGAACGCCTGACGGAAAAGCAGGACAGCCCATCAGGCGGATAGGGCAGCGAGCGGTAACCCGCCAGGATGCCTGTGAGCGGCGAGTATAGGGCGCTTGCACCGGGGGCCGTGAGCAGGCCGCCGGCCAATGAACGATGGAAACAGGCCAATATGCCGGGCGGCGCGTTGGCCGGGCGCATCAGGTGGGCTGCCGCGTCTGGCGCGCTTCAGGGGGGCGGTGGGGATCACATGAAGAGGGGATAAAAAAATCCACGCCGTGGCGTGGATTTTATCAGGGGCGTGTGGCAGGGCGGTCAGCCCGGCATCACATCAGACGTTGAACAGGAAGTTCATCACATCGCCATCTTTGACGATGTACTCTTTGCCTTCAGAACGCATTTTACCGGCCTCTTTGGCACCTTGCTCACCTTTGTAGGTGATGAAGTCATCAAAGGAGATGGTCTGGGCGCGGATAAAGCCTTTTTCAAAGTCGGTGTGGATTTTACCGGCCGCCTGCGGGGCAGTGGCACCTACCGGGATGGTCCAGGCGCGGACTTCTTTAACCCCGGCGGTGAAGTAGGTCTGCAGGTTCAGCAGCTGGTAACCGGCGCGGATCACGCGGTTCAGGCCCGGCTCTTCCAGACCCAGTTCAGCCATAAACTCGGCGCGGTCTTCATCTTCCAGCTCGGCGATGTCAGACTCGACGGCCGCACACACGGCCACCACTACGGAGCCTTCGGCTGCCGCGATTTCACGCACTTTGTCCAGGTACGGGTTGTTCTCGAACCCGTCTTCGTTGACGTTGGCGATGTACATGGTCGGCTTCAGCGTCAGGAAGCTCAGGTAGCGGATGGCCGCTTTATCTTCCGCGCTCAAGTCCAGCGCGCGCAGCATCCCGGCGTTTTCCAGTTGCGGCAAACATTTTTCCAGCGCAGCCAGCTCGGCTTTGGCGTCTTTGTCGCCGCCTTTGGCTTTCTTCTGCACACGCTGGATGGCGCGTTCGCAGGTGTCGAGGTCAGAGAGCGCCAGCTCGGTGTTGATCACGTCAATATCATCCGCCGGGTCAACTTTGTTGTTCACGTGGATGATGTTGTCGTTCTCAAAGCAGCGCACCACGTGGCCGATGGCTTCGGTCTCGCGGATGTTGGTCAGGAACTGGTTGCCCAGGCCTTCACCTTTGGACGCGCCTTTCACCAGACCGGCGATGTCAACGAATTCCATGGTGGTCGGCACCACGCGCTGAGGTTTGACGATCTCGCACAGCTGGTCCAGACGCGGATCCGGCATCGGCACCACACCGGTGTTGGGTTCTATGGTGCAGAACGGAAAGTTCGCCGCCTCAATACCCGCTTTGGTCAGGGCGTTGAACAGCGTAGATTTACCCACGTTCGGCAGGCCGACGATACCGCATTTGAATCCCATGTTTATCTCACCTTAATCGCTTAAATATCATGCGGTTAACAAAGGCCGCATGAATGAATTGCACACTTATCCTTTATTATACACGGAAAGCATATTTATCTCGATCCGCATCTCGGCACCGCCTGCCGGGCTTGCCTTTGGCGCACGCTTTGCCGATACTGCTACCACTTTTTAACTGACAGGAAACGCGCCGGATGTATTTTCTGCCTGGTCCACCCTGAGCCTTTCCCCTCCCGGCAGCCTGATGCGCTGCACTCCACTGCGCCTGCGGTGATCTCATTGTCCCCTTAGGGGGAAGCGGTTGTGCTACCCAAATAAAATATGGATTCCTTATGTCTGGAATAACGAACGCCAGACTGGCCGGCGTCAAAAATGACGTGCTGGCCGGTTGTGTTGTGGCGGTCTCTATGGTGCCGGAAGCGGTCGGATTTTCACTGGTGGCCGGGTTGTCACCGATTGTCGGGCTGCATACCGCCTTTATCATCGGGCTGGTGACCGCCCTGTTCGGCGGCAAACCGGGCATGGTCTCCGGCGCGGCCGGGTCGATTGTGGTGGTGCTGATGAGCCTCGCCAGTGAACACGGCATGGACTACGTCCTGTGGGCGACAATTTTCGCCGGGATTATCCAGATCGCCATCGGTGTGCTGCGCCTGGGGAAATTTATCCGGCTGGTGCCGCTGCCGGCCGTGCACGGCTTTGTTAACGGGCTGGCGATTGTGATTATGCTGGCGCAGCTGCATATGATCGCCGGGCAGGGGCCGATGATGTATGCGCTGGTGCTGCTGGCGATCCTGGTGGTCTGCCTGTTCCCGAAACTCACTAAGGTTATCCCGTCTTCCCTGGCGGCGCTGATTGTGGTGTCGGCGGTGGCGATCGGCTTTAACCTGCACACCCTGCGGGTAGGCGACATGGCGGACATCTCCGGGACGCTGCCGAGCTTCCACCTGCCGGCCGCGCCGCTGACCCTCGAGACGCTGCGCATCGTGCTGCCTTATGCGGTGGTGATTGCACTGGTGGGCCTGATTGAATCGCTGCTGACCATGACGGTATTGGACGAGATGGGCAACAAGAAGGGCAACGGCAACCGTGAAAGCATCGCGCAAGGGGCGGGCAACGCGCTTTGCGGCGTGTTCGGCTGCTTCGCCGGGTGCGCCATGATCGGGCAGTCGATCATTAACTTCACCTCCGGCGGCCGCGGGCGGCTCTCCGGCGTGGTCGGCGCGCTGCTGCTGATCCTGTTTGTGGTCAGTTTGTCGACATATATCGGTCTGCTGCCGGTGGCGGCGCTGGCCGGTATCATGCTGGTGGTCTGCTACAACACCTTTGAGTGGAGCTCACTGCGCCGCCTGCGCCGGATGCCGAAAGCGGACGTGCTGGTGATGCTGGCGGTGACGCTGATCACCATCTTTACCGATCTGGCGGTCGCGGTCATCAGCGGCGTGATTATCTCTGCGCTGGTGTTTGCCTGGCAACATGCGCGCATCAGCGTGCGTCACCGTCAGCAGCAAGGGGAACTGGCCGTGTATCAGCTGGAAGGGCCGCTGTTCTTTGGCTCGGCCGCCTCGTTTGCCGAGCTGTTCGACCCGGCAAACGACCCGGATCAGGTGGTGATTGATTTCGCCGCCACCCGCGTGATGGACGCCAGCGGCGTGGAAGCGATCGACAAGCTCACCACCCGTTACCTGGAGGCGGGCAAACGCATCCGCCTGCGCCACCTCAGCCCGGATTGTGTGCGGTTGCTGGCGAAGGCCGGGCCGTTCTGCAGCCATGAGCTGGATGACCCGCACTATTTTGTGGCGGAAGAGGATTACCAGCCGGAACCCGGTGAGGCCGGGGAGGGCGACGTGCGCCGCACCTGATGACAGGCAGCGGGCGCAAGGCCCGCTGTGATTACGCTTTGAAGCCGTGCAGCCGCTGTACGGCTTTTTCCAGACCCTCTTTCATCAGGATCTCGGTGCAGCGCAGGGATTCATCAATCGCACTGTCAATCAGCTGCTGTTCGCTGGCCGGCGGCTTGCCGAGCACAAACCCCACCACTTTATTCTTATCACCCGGATGGCCGATGCCGATGCGCAGGCGGTAAAAGTTCGGGTTATTGCCCAGTTTGCTCTGGATATCTTTCAGGCCGTTATGGCCGCCGTTGCCGCCGCCCAGTTTCACTTTTGCCACACCCGGCGGGATGTCCAGCTCATCATGGGCCACCAGGATCTCATCCGGGTTAAGCCGGTAGAACGTTGCCATCGCCGCCACGGCTTTGCCGCTCAGGTTCATAAAGGTGGTGGGCACCAGCAGGCGCACATCCTGCCCGGCCAGCGTCAGGCGGCCGGTGTAGCCGAAGAATTTGCTCTCTTCTTTCAGGGAGACATTGTGCTGACGCGCCAGCAGATCGACATACCAGGCCCCGGCGTTATGGCGGGTCTGGGCATATTCAGCGCCTGGGTTTGCCAGGCCAACAATGAGTTTTATGCTGCTCACGGGATTTCGCTTCATAAGAAATAGAGCCGGCTAGTTTACCTGTGGAAAGGCATGATGACAAAAGCCGGGGCGCGGCAGGGGGAAAAACCTTAAAAGTTGAATAATGAACTTTGTATATTATTGTTAATGTTAATTAAAAACCGGCGTTTTAGTAAAGAATTGTCAAAAGTTCTTTGCCTTCTGTGATCCTCTCCGCAACTCCCGCCATAAGCTCTGCCTATACTTTCATCAATTAGCCCCGGTAACCGATCGGGTGACTTCAGGGAGGTGTGAAATGAGACGTAAACATGCAACGCTGGCGGGTAACCTTTTAATGGGGCTGGGCCTGCTGACCATGATAGTCGGCGTCGGCTACTCCATCCTCAACCAGTTGCCGCAGCTTAACCTGCCGCAATATTTTGCCCATGGCGCCATCATGAGCATCTTTGTCGGTGCGCTGCTGTGGCTGGCCGGGGCCAGGCTGGGCGGGCGTGAACAGGTGTGCGACCGCTACTGGTGGGTGAAGCATTTTGATAAACGCTGCAGCCGGTCACATCACCCGCGCTAATCTTTTCGCGCCAGGCGGGGAGCCTGGCGGGCAATAGCTTCCGCACATAAAAAAACCGCCGGCATAACCGGCGGTTTTTTATGGCAACGAACACTACCCGGCGGCCGCAGGCGGCCACGCCGATTAATGCTCGAACATTGCCGAGATGGACTCTTCATTGCTGATACGGCGGATGGCTTCAGCCAGCATACCGGACAGCGTCAGCGTACGCACTTTGCTCAGCGCGCGGATCTCCGGCGACAACGGAATGGTGTCGCAGATGATCACTTCGTCAATCACCGAGTTTTTGATGTTCTCAACCGCATTACCGGAGAAGATCGGGTGGGTCGCATAGGCGAACACACGTTTGGCACCGCGCTCTTTCAGCGCTTCCGCTGCTTTGCACAAGGTGCCGCCGGTGTCGATCATGTCATCAACCAGCACACAGTCACGGCCGGCAACGTCACCGATGATATGCATCACCTGGGAAACGTTGGCACGCGGACGGCGTTTATCGATGATGGCCATGTCCGTGTCGTTCAGCAGTTTGGCAATCGCGCGGGCGCGCACCACACCACCGATGTCCGGGGAAACCACAATCGGGTTCTCCAGGTTCTGCTGCAACATATCTTCCAGCAGGATCGGGCTGCCAAAGACGTTGTCTACCGGCACATCGAAGAAGCCTTGAATCTGTTCAGCATGCAGATCCACCGTCAACACACGGTCAACCCCAACACTGGAGAGGAAGTCCGCCACCACTTTCGCGGTGATCGGCACACGGGCAGAGCGCACGCGGCGATCCTGACGGGCATAACCAAAGTAGGGGATAACAGCAGTGATGCGGCCTGCGGAAGCGCGGCGCAGCGCATCAACCATCACAACCAGTTCCATCAGGTTGTCATTGGTGGGTGCACAGGTGGACTGGATGATGAAAATATCACCACCGCGTACATTTTCGTTGATTTGCACGCTGACTTCGCCGTCGCTGAAGCGACTTACAGCGGCGTCACCAAGACTGGTGTACAAACGGTTGGCAATACGTTGTGCTAGTTCCGGGGTGGCGTTACCAGCAAAAAGCTTCATATCAGGCACGAGAAGAACCTCAGGCTTGCGTCCAGAGAAGATATCGTCGGCCACATCACCGGGCGAAGTGTGGCATGGCCGCAATATACATACGGTATATCAGTGGAGGGCGGTTAACACAGGCGCAGCGGGCGCACCGGCATTAATTCACGTTTCCACACTCCCGGCGGGCACGGTGCAGCGGCGAAATATTCACACCTCGCGCAACAAAACCGTTTACCCATTCAGGAGCTTGATTTAACACCTGCCGGGCAGCGGATTCTGTGTCGAATTCAGCAAAAACACAGGCTCCGGTGCCAGTCAGGCGTGACGGCGCGTATTCTAACAGCCATGAAAGAAGCTGTTCAACCTCGTAAAAACGTTTTCTTGCAATCGCTTCGCAATCATTTGCGTAGGGGCTGCGTAACAGTGTCTCCAGCGACCGCACCGGGGTGTCACGCGTCAGTGCCGGATCGGCAAAAATCACCGGCGTCGGGATGCTGACGCCGGGGTGCGCCACCAGATACCACTTCTCTTCCGGCGCTGCCGGCTGCAACTGCTCGCCGATGCCTTCGGCAAACGCCGCATGGCCGCGCACAAACACCGGTACATCGGCCCCCAGTTGCAGGCCCAGGCCGGCCAGGGTGTCGTCACTCAGGCCGCACTGCCAGAGCTGGTTCAGCGCCACCAGCACCGTGGCCGCATTGGAGGAGCCGCCGCCCAGCCCGCCGCCCATCGGCAAGACTTTCTCAATACTCAGTGTGGCACCGCGCGGCAGGCTGTCAATCTGCGCCTGGTCACAATGCTGTTGCAGCAGCCGGGCCGCGCGCACCATCAGGTTCTGCGCCTCCGGCACACCCGCCACGGGTGTCGCCAGCACGATGTTGCCGTCATCACGCGGGGCCACGCCCACGGTGTCGCCATAGTCGAGGAACTGGAACAGCGTCTGCAACAGATGGTAGCCATCCGGCCGCCGGCCGGTGATATAAAGGAACAGATTGAGTTTTGCCGGGGAGGGCCAGAAGTGCGTCATGTTATTTCAGGGTCCAGCGGTTCATTTTCAGTTTGATGCGTTGTTCGCCCTGGGTCAGCGTCAGGTTGCTCGGCAGCGCAGGGGTGACCTCATCATCATACCCGGCATATTCGACGTTCCACGCCGTGCCGTTCTGGCTGTAGGTCAGGGTGTTCAGGCGGTAGCGGTCATCCAGCGTGAAGTCTGTGGCGTCACCCGGCAGGCCCAGCATCCACTGGCGCAGGCTGTTGAGCGGGATCGCCATGCCGGTGAGTTTCTGCAGCATCTCTTCCGGGTTGTCGCTGACGTACTTTTTGCCGTCTTTGGTGATGAGCTGCGCCACGCTGTTCTGCACCCGCAGCTCCATTTCGGTGCTGCCGAGCGGGTTGGTCAGCAACAGGCGGTAGTGGGTCGGGCTGGACTGCTGCCAGAAGAAGTTGGCGTACACTTTCTGCCGGTCAGAAAGGTAGGCGAAGGCGCCGCGGGTCTGGTAGGTGGTGAGTTGCTGCACCTGCTGCTGGTGCTGTTTCCACTGCGGGGAGTCCGGGCTGGTGGCCGGGCCGCGCGGGGCAGTGAGGGTACAGGCAGCCAGCAGGACGCTGGCCAGCGGGAGCAGGCGCAGCAGGCTCAGGCGTGCGGCGTTACGCGGTGGCTTTGGCATAATAATCCATCATATCCTTTAAAGTGATACGTTAATGCTAACACAGCTTTCCACGCTAACGGGCTTGCCGGTAAGCGTCAATCTTCTTATGTGGCTGAAAATGACCGGGAACGGGCTTTTCATCAATTGCACTGATAATGCGGTGTTGCTTTTATTGATCCCGCGCATCAAGTAGAATGCCGTTCAGACCAATCCCATATCAAGATAAGTATTATTCAAAACCATTCCCATGACCCTGCTTGCATTAGGTATCAATCATAAAACCGCGCCGGTGTCGTTGCGTGAACGGGTGACCTTCTCCCCGGATACCCTCGATGAGGCGTTGAACAGCCTGCTCCGGCAACCGCTGGTGCAGGGGGGCGTTGTGCTGTCTACCTGTAACCGCACGGAACTTTATCTCAGTGTGGAAGAGCAGGAGAACCTCAAGGAGCAACTGGTCGCCTGGCTGTGTGATTACCACCAGCTCAGCGAAGACGAGGTGCGCCAGAGCCTCTACTGGCACCATGATAATGAGGCGGTCAGCCACCTGATGCGCGTGGCCAGCGGGCTGGACTCGCTGGTGCTGGGCGAGCCGCAGATCCTGGGGCAGGTGAAAAAAGCCTTTGCGGAATCACAACGCGGGCACTCCGTGTCGGGCGAGCTTGAGCGCCTGTTCCAGAAATCCTTCTCTGTCGCCAAGCGAGTGCGTACTGAAACCGACATTGGCGCCAGTGCGGTCTCCGTGGCGTTTGCGGCCTGTACCCTGGCACGGCAGATCTTTGAATCGCTGGCTGACCTCAACGTGCTGCTGGTCGGTGCGGGCGAGACTATCGAGCTGGTGGCGCGCCACCTGCGCGAGCACCGCGTCAAACATATGATGATCGCCAACCGCACGCGGGAACGCGCGCAGGCGCTGGCTGACGAAGTCGGGGCGGAAGTGATCACCCTGCCGGAGATCGACGCCCGCCTGGCGGATGCCGACATTATTATCAGTTCCACCGCCAGCCCGCTGCCGATCATCGGCAAAGGCATGGTGGAACGGGCGCTCAAGGCGCGCCGCAACCAGCCGATGCTGCTGGTGGACATCGCAGTGCCGCGTGACATTGAGCCGGAAGTCGGCAAGCTCTCCAACGCCTACCTCTACAGCGTGGATGACCTGCACTCCATCATCCAGAACAACCTGGCCCAGCGTAAGGCCGCCGCGATTCAGGCGGAAACCATCGTGGCGCAGGAGAGCACCAACTTCATGGCCTGGCTGCGCTCACAGGGCGCGGTGGAGATGATCCGGGATTACCGCGCCCATGCAGACAGCGTGCGCAATGAGATGGAAGCGCGGGCGCTGGCCGCCATCGCGCAGGGCGCGGACGTGCAGGCGGTGATCCATGAACTGGCGCATAAGCTCACCAACCGCCTGATCCACGCGCCGACCAAATCGTTGCAGCAGGCGGCGCAATCCGGTGATGTGGAGCGGCTGCAAATTCTGCGTGACAGCCTTGGGCTGGAAAAGCCATAATTTTCAACGAAAAACATCTGACATCCGCTATGAGAAACAAGGTTAACTACCACGCATGAAGCCCTCTATTGTTGCCAAACTGGACGCGTTGCAAGAGCGCCATGAAGAAGTCCAGGCGATGCTTGGCGATGCCAGCGTTATCGCCGACCAGGATCGTTTCCGCGCCCTGTCGCGTGAGTATGCCCAGCTGTCGGATGTCACCCGCTGCTTCCAGCAGTGGCGCCAGGTGCAGGCCGACCTGCACACCGCCGAACTGATGCTCGACGATCCGGAAATGCGCGACATGGCGCAGGAAGAGATTAAAGAGAGCAAGGCGACCCTAGAGACACTGGAGCAGCAGTTGCAGCTGTTGCTGTTGCCGAAAGACCCTGACGATGAGCGCAGTTGCTTCCTGGAAGTGCGCGCCGGCACCGGCGGTGATGAGGCGGCGATTTTTGCCGGTGACCTGTTCCGCATGTACAGCCGCTATGCTGAAAGCCGCCGCTGGCGGGTAGAGATCATGAGCGCCAACGAAGGCGAACATGGTGGCTTCAAAGAGGTGATTGCCAAAATTTCCGGCGAGGGCGTGTATGGCCAGCTTAAGTTTGAGTCGGGCGGCCACCGCGTGCAGCGCGTGCCGGAAACCGAATCCCAGGGGCGCATCCACACCTCCGCCTGCACCGTGGCGGTGATGCCGGAAGTGCCGGAAGCGGAGCTGCCGGAGATCAACGCCGGCGATCTGAAAATTGATACTTTCCGCTCCTCCGGCGCGGGCGGCCAGCACGTTAACACCACCGACTCCGCCATCCGTATCACCCACTTGCCGACCGGCATCGTGGTGGAGTGCCAGGACGAGCGTTCACAGCACAAAAACAAAGCCAAGGCGCTCTCGGTGCTGGGTGCGCGCATCCATGCCGCGGAAATGGCCAAACGCCAGCAGGCGGAAGCCTCAACCCGCCGTAACCTGCTCGGCAGCGGCGACCGTTCTGACCGTAACCGCACCTATAACTTCCCGCAGGGGCGCGTGACCGATCACCGTATCAACCTGACCATTTACCGTCTGGATGAGGTGATGGAAGGCAAACTCGACGCGTTAATCCAGCCGATTGTGCAGGAGTATCAGGCCGATCAGCTGGCTGCCCTGTCTGAGCAAGAGTAATGGATTTCCGCAGCTGGCTGGCGGATGCCGCGGCGCGCCTCACCCACAGTGACAGCGCGCGCCGCGATGCAGAAATCCTGCTCGGCCATGTCACCGGCCGGGCGCGCACCTTTATTCTCGCCTTTGGTGAAACCCTGCTGAGTGATGAGCAGCTTGCCCGGCTTGAGGCGTTGCTGGCGCGCCGGGCGCAGGGTGAACCGGTCGCTTATCTGGTCGGCGTGCGTGAATTCTGGTCACTGCCGCTGGCGGTGTCCCCTGCGACGCTTATCCCCCGTCCCGATACCGAATGCCTGGTGGAAGAGGCGCTGGCACGCCTGCCGGGCAGCGCCTGCCGGGTGCTGGATCTCGGCACCGGCACCGGGGCGATTGCGCTGGCGCTGGCCAGTGAGCGCCCGCAGGATCAGGTCACCGGCGTGGACCGTCAGCCGGAGGCCGTGGCGCTGGCGCAACAGAACGCCGCGACGCTCGGCATCCGCAATGTGCAGTTCCTCGCGGGCAGCTGGTTCACGCCGGTCGCGGGCGCACGTTTTGAGCTCATCGCCAGCAACCCGCCCTATATCGATGCCGCTGACCCGCACCTGGCCGAAGGCGATGTGCGCTTTGAACCGGCGTCGGCGCTGGTGGCCGACGAACAGGGGATGGCAGACCTGCGGCACATCATTACGGCTGCGCCGGGCTTTTTGCAGCCCGGCGGCTGGCTGCTGCTGGAACATGGCTGGCAACAGGCGGCTGCGGTGCGCGCCTGCCTGACTGACAGGGGATTCAGTGAGGTCACCACCCGGCAGGATTATGGCGGCAATGACCGTATTACCCTCGGCCGCTGGGCCGGCTGACCGTTTCTGTGACGTGATATTCACCGCATAACTTCTGATTAAGGACAATGGCATGGCTGCTTATGTATGGGTAAAAGATCTGCATATTCTCACGGTACTGCTCAGCGTGACGCTACTGGTGGTGCGCTTTTACTGGCTCTGCCGCCGCTCACCGCGCCTGCAGCAACGCTGGGTACGGATTGTCCCCCATATTAATGACACGGTATTGTTGCTCAGCGGCGTCTCGCTGGTCATTATCACCCATTTTTATCCCTTCAGCCCGCAAGGTGCATGGCTGACGGAGAAGTTATTCGGCGTTATTATCTATATTGCGCTGGGCTTCGTTGCCCTGAGCAAAAAGCCACGCAGTCAGTCTGCCCGCTGGGCCGCCTTCATTCTGGCGCTGATCTGCCTGGCCCTGATTGTGAAACTGGCGGTCACGAAAGTGCCGCTGTTGTTAGGATAATAAATGAGTAGTGTGGCTGAGTTTGCTTTTGATGATGTCCCGCTGAGTGCCGGGATCATCCGCATTTCCGAGGCGATACGCGCTGATTTTCCGGGCAGCGACGTAGCGCGGCAGTTGCGTGCGCTGGTGGCCGAGGCCCGGCAGGCGGTGCCGCCGGGCGGAAGTCAGGAGCAGCGGCTCGAGGCGTTGATCGCGCTGTTCTACCAGACCTGGGGCTTCGGCGGCGCAGGGGGCGTTTACCGCCTCTCGGATGCCATCTGGCTGGATAAGGTGCTGGCGTCGCGCGAAGGAACGCCGGTCTCCCTCGGCACCCTGTTTTTACACATCGCCGGTGCGATTGATCTTCCGCTCTCGCCGGTGATTTTCCCGACCCAGCTCATCCTGCGGGCGGACTGGCTCGACAATGAAATGTGGCTCATCAATCCCCTGAACGGGGAGACCCTCAACGAACATACCCTGGAGGCGTGGATCAAGGGCAACCTGGGTTTCGGCGCACAACTGGAGGATGAGGACATTGATGAGTGCGATAATTCCCTGGTAGTACGCAGAATGCTGGACACGCTCAAGGCGTCATTGATGGAAGAGCGGCAGATGGAGCTGGCGCTGGCCGCCAGCCAGGCCATTCTGGCGTTTGACCCGGATGACCCGTACGAACGGCGCGATCGGGGGCTTATCTATGCCCACCTCGACTGTGAGCATATTGCCCACGCCGATCTGCGCTATTTTGTTGAACAGTGTCCGGATGATCCGGTGTCGCAGGTACTCAAGTCGCAAATCGATGCGCTTGAGGAGAAACGGATTGTGCTGCATTAAGCGTGCGCTGTGACATAGTCAATTTATCTCCCTGAATAAAGGCGAAAGCATGAAACAAAAAGTGGTCAGCATTGGCGATATCAACGTCGCGAACGATTTGCCGTTTGTGTTGTTTGGCGGCATGAACGTCCTGGAATCACGTGACATGGCCATGCGCGTGTGTGAGCACTACGTCACCGTGACGCAGAAGCTCGGTATTCCGTACGTGTTCAAAGCCTCTTTTGATAAAGCCAACCGCTCCTCTATCCACTCTTACCGTGGGCCGGGCCTGGATGAGGGCATGAAAATCTTCCAGGAACTGAAGCAGGCGTTCGGCGTAAAAATCATCACTGACGTGCACGAGAGCTGGCAGGCGCAGCCGGTGGCGGACGTGGTGGATGTGATCCAGCTGCCGGCCTTCCTGGCACGCCAGACTGACCTGGTTGAAGCCATGGCGAAAACCGGTGCCGTCATCAACGTGAAGAAACCGCAATTCGTCAGCCCTGGCCAGATGGGCAACATCGTTGAGAAGTTTAAAGAGGGCGGGAACGATCAGGTTATCCTGTGTGACCGCGGCAGCAACTTCGGCTATGACAACCTGGTGGTTGACATGCTGGGCATCAACGTCATGGTCCAGGCCACCAACGGCCACCCGGTGATCTTCGACGTGACCCACGCGCTGCAATGCCGTGACCCGTTTGGCGCGGCCTCCAGCGGCCGCCGCGGTCAGGTTGCTGAGCTGGCGCGTGCCGGTATGGCAGTCGGCCTGGCCGGTCTGTTCATCGAAGCGCACCCGGACCCGGCCAACGCCAAGTGTGACGGCCCGTCCGCGCTGCCGCTGGACAAGCTGGAACCGTTCCTGATGCAGATGAAAGCCATCGACGACCTGGTGAAAAACTTCCCGGAACTCGACACCAGCAAGTAATGCACACACCGCCTGGGCGGGGTGAAAGCAGGCATAAAAAGGCGATAAGCGTATCGCCTTTTTTACGCCTGCCGATCAGGCCGCCGTGGCGTGGAGCGCGTCCGGCAAGGTGGCACAAAACATCAGCCGCCCCGGCACCGGCTGCACCCGGCCGCGTGCCAGCGTTTTCAGCGGCTGGTAAGGCACCTCACAGATGCAGAGCTGCTTCCCGGCGGGCAGGGTGTCAATAAAGCGCTGAAGGGCGTTCAGGCCCCCGGCATCCAGCACCACCACCGCATCCCATTGCAGGATAATGCGTTCGGCCTGTTGGGTGCGCGCCGCCAGCTCCTCAAAGATCCGCTCGGCCGCGGCGAAAAACAGCGGGCCGCTGACGCGGAAAAGTTGCGTCCCGGCGGGCTGGCCGGGGATTTCCGTCAGGCGGGTCATGCGCGCCACCCGGCGCATAAACAGCAGCGAAGCCAGCACGATACCGACGCTTATCGCCAGCACCATATCAAACAGCACCGTCAGGCTCATGCAGAGCAGCATCACGATGATGTCATCCTTCGGCGCACGGCGCAGCAGGCCCACCACTTTGTGCGCCTCGCTCATGTTCCAGGCCACCATCAGCAGTAACGCCGCCATCGCCGCCATCGGCAAATAGGCCAGCAGCGGGGCGAGGCTCAGCAGCGCCAGCAGCACCAGCAGGGCGTGGATAACGGCCGCCACCGGCGAGGTGGCACCGGCACGCACATTGGCCGCCGAGCGCGCAATGGCGGCAGTGGCAGTGATGCCGCCGAAAAACGGCGCCACAATATTCCCGATCCCCTGGCCAATCAGCTCATTGTTGGCGTGGTGTTTACTGCCGGTCATGCCGTCCAGCACCACCGCGCAGAGCAAAGACTCAATCGCCCCCAGCATCGCCATGGTAAACGCCGCCGGCAGCAGCGCGGACACCAGCGCCCAGTTCAGCGTCACTGCCGGCTCATTCCCGGCGGTGACGTTCCACGGCAGCGCCAGTTGCGGCAGGATCGGTGGGATGCCGATGCCCTGGGTGCCGTCCGCCAGCAGGTAACTAAAGCGTGAGCCGATGGTGGCGACCGGGTGCCCCAGGGTGGCCAGCAGCGCCATCACGCCGGTGCCGAGCAGCAGTGCCGGCAGGTGCCCCGGCAGCCGCACACCCAGCCGCGGCCAGAGAACCAGCACCGCCAGCGTCGTGATGCCAATCACCGCATCTGCCGCGCTGAAACTGGGGAGGGCCTGCGCCAGCGCCACTACTTTGTCGGTGAAATGTTCCGGCACGGTTGCCATCTCCAGCCCGAACAGATCTTTGATTTGCATGGTGGCGATGGTAATGCCGATGCCGGAGGTAAAGCCCAGCGTGACCGGCAGCGGGATATATTCAATCAGCCTGCCGATACGGGCGATGCCCATCAGCACCAGCATCACGCCGGAGAGCAGGGTCGCCACCAGCAGCCCGGCCAGGCCAAACTGTTGGGACACCGGGAACAGGATCACCACAAAAGCCGCCGTCGGGCCGGAGACGCTGAAACGCGAGCCGCCGCACAGCGCAATCACCAGCCCGGCAATCGCCGAGGTATAGAGGCCATACTGGGGCGGCACCCCGCTGGCAATCGCCAGTGCCATGGCCAGCGGAATCGCAATAATCCCCACGGTGATGCCTGCCACGGCATCTTTCATCAGGCGCTGAAGCGAATACGGTTCATGCCGGCAGGCCTCTGCCAGCGCATTGCCCCGGAGGAGGGCGCGGAATCCATGCATTTTCATTACAGAACAACCCAAAAGAGAGAATAAAAGCGGAGCCTGACCAGCCCGCCGGGATAAGCGCGCATACCATACGCCCGTCAGCAACGGGGGTTATAGATGTAAGTCAAACTCTGGCGGGGAGGGTGTGCAATAAAGCACATGCAAAGAAGGGTTTGTATGGCGCTGATAAGCAGGGGTTATCATTATCAGCAGAAAATGTCGGCGCCCTCACACCCTCAGCGGCGCGGGCACCCGGCGGGTGTGATTCATCTATAGTGAGGTAATGGCTTGAAATCGCAAGCGTACCGGGCGGCAGCAGAGGGAGAGGCAACAATCATGCACCTGTTTTTATCCTATCCGGCACTTTATGCGGACATCTGTGTTACCTATGCGACGCTTTCCCTGAGTTATTTTTTGCTGAGCAGCCAATCGGCGTTCTCCTGGCAGAGCGAAGCCTGGAAACGGGTCGCGTTCGGCCTGCTCTCCGGGCTGGCGCTGTACTACCTGATCCCGGACCGGCTTGCGCTTTCCACCCATCTCTTTTTCAGCTTCGCGATGATCCCGATTATCCTGGTGACGTTTTTTGGTGGCTGGCTGAGTGGGGTCACCAGTTTTCTGGTCAATGTGGCGCTGACGCAGCCGCTCTCGCTGGATAACCTGCTGATCGCCTCCATCCTGCTGCCGTTGCTGCTGTTGCGCGTCTGGCGGCATAAAACCCACCGGCTGTTTTACCGCGTCATTATCCTGATCGCGTTTTACCGGATAGCGCTGGCCTATAGCCAGCCGCTGCAGGTGCCCTGGTATGAGGTGCTGTTTTACCAGTGTGCGGTCACCGGCTGCCTTGCGGTTTGCTACCATGCGCTCAATTTTGCCGAGCGGCATATTCACGCCTATTTTTCGCTGCGCGACCGCGCCACGCTCGACAGCCTGACACGGCTCAATAACCGCACCAGCATCGATTTCAAACTGATGTCACTGCAGGCCCACCAGAAACCGGGCGGCCTGCTGCTGATTGACATCGATAATTTCAAACAGGTGAATGACACCCACGGGCATCTGGTGGGGGATCAGCTGCTGGTGCAACTGAGCGAGGTGCTGATGCAGACCATCGACAGCGCCGATTTTGCCGGGCGCTACGGGGGAGAGGAGTTTCTGGTGATTATGGAACGCCACAATACCGAACCCATCGTGGAGACCGCCGAGCGGATCCGGCAGGCGATGTCGTCCAGTACCCTGCGGCTGGCGGAGGGCGCAACCTTGTCCGTCACGGTGTCTATCGGGGCCGCGATTTATCTGCCGGGGATGGTGATGAGCAAAGCGGTGGAAATGGCGGATGACGCCCTCTACCAGGCCAAGCGCAACGGTAAAAACCAGGTGATGTGCAGCCGGATTATGCAACTGGACCAGCTTGGGGACGGGCCGGGTTAGCGGACAGGGAGGAAAAGGATACAAAAGCAGAAGGCCCTGATTTTCATCAGGGCCTTCTGCTTTTGAATATGGCGGTGAGAGAGGGGTTCGAACCCTCGATACGCTTTCACGTATACACACTTTCCAGGCGTGCTCCTTCAGCCACTCAGACACCTCACCGTTTTCGTCTCGTCGCTATCGCGTCTCAACGGGGCGCTACTATAGGGAGGTCGGTGCAAAGGGTCAAGAAGATTTTCTCTGTTTGTTGGCAAATGGTTAAGCTCTGTGCGCTTTGCCGCGAATGTCGCCGTTTTGCCGGGTTTAAGCACCCGGCAACGGCCGAAAAAAAGAAAATTTTCTGATCAGGGCAGCAAAAAGCATGTTCCCGCGCCACAAAAGCAGAAGGCCCCGATTTTCATCGGGGCCTGCTTTTTATCAGGGCGGTGCGGTCGGGATGCACTCGCGCCCTCCCTGGCGCTCGCCCTGCGGGTGGCTGCGCCATGCAAAACGGCTTCCTGCCATTTTGGCGAATACAGGGTTCTCATCAGCCGCCCATCCCCGGATGCAAAAGCAGAAGGCCCCGATTTTCATCGGGGCCTTCTTTTTATCAGGGCGGTGCGGTCGGGATGCACTCGCGCCCTCCCTGGCGCTCGCCCTGCGGGTGGCTGCGCCATGCAAAACGGCTTCCTGCCGTTTTGGCGAACACAGGGTTCTCATCAGCCGCCCATCCCCGGATGCAAAAGCAGAAGGCCCCGATTTTCATCGGGGCCTTCTGCTTTTGAATATGGCGGTGAGGGAGGGATTCGAACCCTCGATACGTTTTCACGTATACACACTTTCCAGGCGTGCTCCTTCAGCCACTCGGACACCTCACCATATTTTCGTCTCGCCGCTATCGCGTCTCAACGGGGCGCTACTATAGGGAGGTCAGCGCAATGGGTCAAGCCCCTTTTTTCAGGTTTTTATCGTTTAGTTAAACTTTCAGCAATCTGTTGTTTTAAAAAACAATTTATGACGTAACTCTGCACAGTTCGCCCCGGTTCGCCGTGCCGGCCCCGTGTTTTAAGTGCGCGCCTACCCGGTTACCGCTTCAATGTGCATAAATAGGCAATAAATGGGGTAAATAATGACTAAACAATCAATAGCCTGCTAATAAAGCTGGCAATCCGGCAGTTCGTGGCGCTAAATAGAAAAAATGCCCGGCCACAAGCCGGGAATAAAATAACCGCGCACAGCGGGCAGGGCAGCGCGCCGCCAGATGCCGGACTGAAACAGGCTAAGGAAATACAGAGGGTTTATGCATCACACATCCACCACACCGCAGGGCGGGCATCACATTCCTGCCGGTGCCGGGACACTTTTCTTCATCCAGATCTTCTCCACGCTCGGCTTCGCCGTGCTCTACTCCACACTGGTGCTCTATGCCACCAAAAAACTCGGCTTCAGTGAGGGCAACGCCAACGCCATGATGGGCGTTTTCGGCGCGTTCAACTATGGCCTGCATCTGTTCGGCGGTTACCTCGGCGGGCGTTACCTCAGCAACCGCAACCTGTTTGTGCTGGGCATGGTGTTACAGGTGATCGGCTGCTGGCTGATTGCCACGGCCGGGGTCAGCGGACTCTATTGGGGGCTGGCGATGTTCCTCACCGGCAGCGGCCTGAACGTCACCTGCCTGAACATGATGCTGACGCAGCGCTTCCGCCCGGAGGATGAGCGGCGTGAGTCGGCGTTCCTCTGGAACTACGCCGGGATGAACCTCGGCTTCTTTATCGGCTTTGCCGTGGCCGGCTATTTCCAGCTGAGTGAAAACTACCGCGCGCTGTTCCTGTTTGCCACCTTTGGCAACCTACTGGCGATTGTGATCACCCTGTTGCGCTGGCGCATCCTGAAGGATGTTAACACCCCGCTGAACGAGGCTTCCCATGGGCGTTTTCGCCTGAACATGCTGATCGGGGTGGTGATCCTGCTGCTGCTGGTGCCGCTGATCCGGGTCTTGCTGACCCACGCCGGTTTCAGCGGTTATTTCGTGGTGACGCTGGGCGTGCTGATCTTCCTGGCACTGGGCGTGGTCACGCTGCGTCATCCGCAACGGGATGAACGCCGCCGCATGATGGCCTATTTGCTGCTGGCGCTGGGGTCGCTGGTGTTCTGGATGCTCTACCAGTTGGCACCGATGGGCCTGATGCTGTTTACCGAACACAATATTGACCTGAACGTCTATGGCCTGCGCGTCGCCCCGCAGTGGGTGCAGAACATCAATACCCTGGTGATTGTGGTGGGCGGGCCGCTGATGGCCTGGCTGTTCAGCCGCCTGCGCCTGCGCGGCTGGCGCATCGACATCCCGTTGCAGTTTTCTGCCTCGCTGTTCTGCATCGGGCTGGGGATGCTGGTGCTGCCAATCGGGATCTCACTGGCGGGCGCGGACGGGCTGGTGGCGTTTAAATGGATTGTTGCCAGCTACGTGTTGCAGAGCTTGGGTGAACTGCTGATCTCCCCGATTGGCTATGCGATGATCGGCAAACTCGCCCCGGCCCGTTATCAGGGCATCATGATGGGCTGCTGGATGATGGTCACCGGCGTGGCGTCGGTGCTGGCCGGGTACATCTCCGGGCTGATGCCGCAAAACAGCGGCAGCACGCCGTTGCTCACCAACCCCGGTTACAGCAGTATCTTCAACACGTTAGGCTGGGGGGCAGTGGCCACCGGTGTGGTATTACTGGTGCTGATACCGTTACTGCGTAAACTGATACAGCGCCCGGCCGCCTGAACCCGCCGCGCGCCGATGGACATGGAATAACATCAGGAGGGCAGTGCATGAACATCCTTTTTTATCATCCGACCTTTAACAGCCAGACGTGGGTCACCGGGCTGACGCAACGTCTGCCGGAGGCGCAGGTGCGCGTCTGGCAACCCGGCGATCATGCCCCGGCGGACTATGCGCTGGTGTGGCAGCCGCCGCGTGAGATGCTGGCGGACCGCAGCGGGCTGAAGGGCATCTTTGCCCTGGGCGCAGGCGTTGATGCCATTCTGGCGCAGGAGCAGCAGGCACCGGGCACGCTGCCGGCGGGCGTGCCGCTGTTGCGGCTGGAGGACACCGGCATGGGGCAGCAGATGCAGGAGTATGTGCTGGCCTATGTGCTGCGCTTTTTCCGCCGGATGGATGAGTACCAGCTCCAGCAACAGCAGAAACAGTGGCAGCCGCTGAAACCCTACCGGCAGGAGAGTTTCCCGATCGGCATTATGGGGGCCGGGGTACTGGGGCAGCAGGTGGCGCAGGTGCTGGTGGCGCTCGGGTTTACCGTGCGCTGCTGGAGCCGCAGCCCGAAACAGATCGAAGGCGTTGAGAGTTTCCACGGCCGCGATAATTTACCGGCGTTCCTGCACGGTACCCGGCTGCTGATCAATCTGTTGCCGAACACGCCGGAGACGGCCGGCATCCTCGATCTGGCGCTGATGAAACAGCTCGCCCCCCAGGCGTATCTGATCAACGCAGCGCGCGGCGCACACCTGAAAGAGGGGGATTTGCTTACCGCGCTGGATCAGGGGCACCTGGCCGCCGCCGCGCTGGATGTGTTTGCCGATGAGCCGCTGGCGCGGATGCACCCGTTCTGGTCACATCCGCGCGTCACGGTGACGCCGCACATCGCGGCCGTGACCCTGCCGGCACAGGCGATGGATCAGATAGCCGCCAATATCCGCGCCATTGAACAGGGAAAACCCCCCGCCGGAATGGTTGACCGCGAACGCGGTTATTGAAAATCTTCAGAACGTTGTATCAGGGTGCCGCCGCTGCGGTGGCACCTCCCCGCAATACATTGACCCTAAGCACGATAAAATACGCTGAACCCAATTTAATGCCTCACAACAAAATATAAAATTATGCCATTACGGTAAGCAAAAAAGATTCTCACGCATTGTGGCCGGATGCCTGCCTCATTATTTTCTATCCAGACGCTAGCTTAATAATATTTTACCGTTCCCCCGTTTCTCAAATAATCTGGAAATTCATTATCAGGTATTCACCCTGGCCTGAAGTTATTTGAAGGACACTGAAATGACGGTTGAAAAAAAAGAGATCGATACACTGGTAGTCGGCGCAGGTCAGGCTGGTGTGGCGATGAGTGAGCATCTGAGCCGGCTGGGGATCCCCCATCTGGTGCTGGAAAAAAGCCGCATTGCAGAGGCATGGCGCAGCGGACGCTGGGATTCGTTGGTGGCTAACGGCCCCGCCTGGCATGACCGGTTTCCCGGTATGGAATTTCCGGGTTACACGCCGGACAGTTTTGTCGCAAAAGAGGATGTGGCTGACTATTTTGTTGCGTATGCAAAAAAATTTAATGCGCCGATCCAAACCGGCGTTGAAGTAAAAAGGGCGACCCGTAATTCGGGGCGGCCGGGATTTACCATTGAAACCTCTGAAGGGGTTATTGAAGCGCAACGTATTGTCGCGGCCACCGGCCCGTTTCAGCGCCCGGTTATTCCTGCCATTGCGCCTGAGGATAACCGCCTCTTCCAAATCCACTCTGCGGATTACCGCCATCCCGGGCAATTGCCGGCGGGCGGCGTGCTGGTGGTCGGGGCGGGTTCATCCGGTGTACAGATTGCCGATGAGTTGCAGCGTGCCGGGAAAAAGGTCTGGCTCTCCGTCGGCCCGCACGATCGCCCGCCGCGCAGTTATCGCAACCGGGACTTCTGCTGGTGGCTGGGCGTCCTGGGGTTGTGGGATGCGGCAGCCAGCCAGCCCGGCAAAGAGCATGTCACCATTGCCGTCAGCGGCGCACGGGGCGGCCACACCGTCGACTTCCGCAAACTGGCTGCGCAGGGCATTAACCTGGTCGGGCTGACGAGCGCGTTCCACCAGGGCGTGGTGAGCTTTCACCCGGATCTGGCCGAAAATATCCACCGCGGGGACGCCAATTACCTGTCGCTGCTGGACGCCGCCGATCGTTACATTGCCCAGAACGGCCTCGACCTGCCGGAAGAGCCTGAGGCGCGCCATTTTCTGCCTGATCCCGCCTGCATGACCGCCCCCACGCGGGAGCTTAATCTCGCCGGGGCAGGGATTACCGCCATTATCTGGGCGACCGGTTATGTCGCGGATTACCGCTGGCTGGAGGTGAATGCCTTTAATGAGCAGCATAAACCGCAGCACCATCGCGGGGTGTCGAGCGAACCGGGCGTCTATTTTCTTGGCCTTCCCTGGCTCTCCCGCCGGGGGTCAACCTTCATTTGGGGGGTGTGGCACGATGCGAAATACATCGCCGATCAGATTGCCATCCAGCGCCAATACCAGCATTACCAGAGCACGTCAGAACGTTGATGCGCCTTCATTCCCGTCAACTCACAGGAAACAGATGATGCCGACACATACCCGCATCCGTATGTTCAATACCAAAGAAACCTATCCGAACCAGGCCCTGGATAACGATCTCTGCCAGGCTGTGCGCGCCGGGAACACGGTGTATGTCCGTGGTCAGGTAGGCACCGATTTTGAAGGCAACCTGGTGGGGCTGGGCGATCCCCGTGCGCAGGCTGAGCAGGCGATGAAAAACGTCAAGCAGCTGCTTGAAGAGGCCGGGAGTGACCTGTCACACATTGTGAAAACCACCACCTACATCATCGACCCACGCTATCGCGAACCTATCTATCTGGAAGTGGGGAAATGGCTGAAAGGGGTCTTTCCCATTTCAACCGGGCTGGTGGTCTCTGCGCTGGCGCAACCGCAATGGCTGATGGAGATTGATGTGATTGCCGTGATCCCGGACGACTGGAACGCTAAGGAGCCTGTATGACCCTGTCTATCACCGCCCGGTGCCCGGAGTCGGGGCAATTGGGCATTGCCATCAGCTCCTCCAGCATCGCGGTCGGCGCGCGTTGCCCCTGGCTACAGGCCGGTGTCGGCGCAGTCTCCAGCCAAAATATCACCTTGCCCGCGTTGGGGCAGCAGATTCTGGCTTATCTGGAAGCGGGCGAAAGCCCGCAGCAGGCGATGAAAAGTGCGCTGGCAGAAGATCGGTTCAGTGAGTACCGTCAGGTGGCGGTCATCAGTGCGGACGGTGCCACGGCAGTGTTCAGCGGCGATAAAACGCTGGGCATCTGGCATACGGCACAGGGGGAGAATTGCGTCGCCGCGGGCAATATGCTGGCAGACAAAGCCGTAATGGGTGCCATGGTGGACGCCTTTACCGCCTCCCGCGGGGAGCTTACCGGGCGCCTGATCGGTGCCCTGCAGGCCGGGCTGGCACGCGGCGGGGAGGCGGGGCCGTTACATTCTGCGGCGGTGAAAGTCGTGGAAGATTATACCTGGCCGGTAGTCGATCTGCGCGTGGACTGGGCGGAGGAAGACCCGGTCGGGCAACTCCAGACGCTGTGGCTGGCCTATGAGCCGCAAATGCAGGCTTATCTCACCCGCGCACTGGACCCGCGTGACGCGCCCAGCTACGGGGTGCCGGGTGATGAATGAATCTGTGCGGGCGCTGCTGGCGAGGCTGCTCGCGTTTGATACCACCAGCCGTGAATCCAATCTGGCAATGATTGATTTCATTCATGACTACCTGGCGGAGCACGGCATTCCTTCACAGCGCTTTTACGATGAGGAGGGGCGTAAAGCGAACCTCTATGCCCGGCTGGGGCCGCCGGGCGGGGGCGGCGTCATGCTCTCCGGCCATACCGACGTGGTGCCGGTTGACGGCCAGTCCTGGACTGTGCCGCCCTTCAGCCTCACCGAGCGGGAAGGGCGCTGTTACGGGCGCGGCAGTGCCGACATGAAAGGCTTTCTCGCCTGTATGCTGGCTTCGCTGGCGAATTTCCTGCAACAGCCGCTCAGGATACCGCTCCACCTGGCCTTTTCTTACGATGAGGAGGTAGGCTGCCTCGGGGTACGCAGCCTGGTTTCCTATCTCAACGCCTGTGCAGAAAAACCGGCCATGTGCATCATTGGGGAGCCGACGGAGATGCGCCCGGTGTATGGCCATAAAGGGAAACTGGCCATGCGGTGCCGGGTGCATGGGCATGCCTGCCATTCCGCGTATGCGCCCTCAGGCGTGAATGCCATCCAGTATGCTGCCCGGCTCATCACCCGGCTGGAGGCGTTGGGGGAGCAGTTGGCAGAGCAGCGCGACAGCCGTTTTGACCCGCCTTACAGCACCTTACAGGTAGGCACCATTCAGGGCGGCACCGCCTTGAATATCGTGCCGCAAGATTGCCGGTTTGATGTCGAAATCCGCAGCCTGCCGGGGGCAGACGTCGCGGAGGTCACCACCGCGTTACAGGAGTATGCCCAACACACGCTGCTGCCCATGATGAAACAGGTGGACGGGCGCTGCACCATCCAGTTTGACCCGTTAAGCCACTACCCGGCGTTAATGACCGACCCACAGTCGGCCTTCGCGCAGTGGATGATGCAATGGAGCGGCAGTGACGATTTCCGCACCGTGGCGTTCGGCACGGAGGGCGGTTTATTTGATGAGGCGGGCATCGCCACGCTGGTATGCGGCCCCGGCAGTATGGAACAGGGCCATAAACCCGACGAGTACGTAAGCCTGGATCAACTTGCGCGCTGTATGCAGATGCTGGACAACCTCTGCCGGTGGATGCGGGCCTGACGGGTTGCGGCTGCCGCTTTCGCTCCGGCGGCAGCCGCGGCCGTTAATCCACCAGCGAAGGGTCCGCCTCAATCATCAGGTGTTTCATCTCTTCAAAATGTTGGCGGGAGAAGTCGCTGATTTTTTCCCAATCCTGCGCGGTCTTCTCGGCAACGTCATCAGACAGCACCTTCAGCGGCCGGCCGGTGGACCAGGCGGTCACCAGAATCTGGCAGGCCCGCTCCAGCGTCCAGATATCATCAAAGGTTTCACCTATCGTCTGCCCGGTCACCATGACACCGTGGTTGCCCATCAGCAGGCGGCGTTTCCCTGCCAGCAGATCGGCAAGGCGGGCGCCTTCTTCCACCGAGTCAGCCATGCCGCCGTAGAGCGTATCGATCGCCACACGGTTGAAGTAGCGCGCTGTATTCTGGTCAATCGGCGGAATATGGGGGTGCGCCAGGCAGGCGATGCTGGTGGTATAGACGGGGTGCAAATGCAGGACCACCCGCACTTCCGGCAGGCGCTGGTGGATCTGGCCATGAATGGCCCAGGCGGTGGCATCCACATTATCACGCTCTGCGTTGGCGGCGTCGTCCGCATTCAGCAGTAACAGATCGCTGGCGCGGAGACGGGAGAAGTGTTTCCACTTCGGGTTGAGTAAAAAGTCTTTCCCGTCAGGGGAAACAGCGGCACTGAAATGGTTCGCCACGGCTTCATGCATCCCCAGGTGGGCGATAATGCGAAACGTCGCGGCCAGGTCAATACGCGTTTTTTCTTCAAAGGAGAGTGCCATACGTTATCTCTTCAGGCATGGCATGCCCCGGCGAGAGAGGCATGCCGATCAAGGGTCAGGGTTTGGGCATCAGGGTGCTGATGTCTTCCTCGCTGGGTGACTGGAAGTTATATTTCTTCAGCAGCGCCGCGTATTCCGGCGTCTGGCGGTATTTTTCCAGGGCATCCGTCAGCGCTTTTTTCACCTCATCATTGCCTTTTTTCACCCCAAACCCGTTTAATACCGGGTAGATAAGGGTGTCGGAGGAGATGACGATCCGAGTGCCCAGTTTCTCAATCACCCCTTTTGCGACCGCGGCATCGGTGATTTGAGCCTCAACCGCATGTGACAGCAGGGCCTGGGTGGTTTGCGGGTCGGTACTGTATTCGCTCAGCGCAATCGGCTTTAACCCTTTCTTGACGCAATAGTCACTGGAGAGCTTTTGCAGCTGTTGCAACCAGGAGGTGGCCCCCATCGAGCCTATCTTGTGGCCGCAAAAATCTTCCGGGCGTTTGGGCTGATAGTCGCTTCCTTTCAGCGACAAAATAGCCTCACCACTTTTCAGGTAAGGCACCATATCGATGACTTTCAGGCGCTCAGCCGTGATATACATCGATGAATTGGTAATATCGAAGCGCCCGCCTTGCAGGCCGGTGATCAGATTGGGGAAGCGGGTATCGATATTTTCCGCCTTGCGCCCCATCATTTTTGCCAGGCCATCAAGGAATTCAATATCAAAGCCTGCCGGCTGGTTTTTCTCGACGTATTCATAGGGGAAAAAGGTCATGTCAGACCCGGCGATGATTTTTCCGGGCTGCAGGAAAGCCTGTGAACTAAAGGAGGCCAGCGCGAGGGCGGCGCTCAGGCACAGGGCAACAGGGCGGGCAACGGGACGTAATGGCTTCATGTCAGCTCCAAAGGAAAGAAGAAGTCAGGCAATCGCGGGATCTTTCCCCGCCTGTTGAACAAAAAAGGACGCGCCGCGCGGTTTTTGCGGCAGCCGCAGCTGGTTATCGGTGCTGCGTACCAGCCCGCTCTCTTCACCGGCCACCATCACGCCGGCATGTTGGCTGGGTAAAGGATTTTCACCATAGGGCAGGCTATCTTCCGCGGCATACACACAGATAAAGAGCGTCCTGGGTAACTCAGTGACATTGGGGCTGGAAGCATGCAGCAAGCGGGTGTGCATGAAACAGACCGACCCAGGAGGGCCAAAGCACGCAACGGGCTGACGGCAATGTTCATCCACCACGGCGTCATCCACCGCGCCGGTAAAGCGGTTATTCTGCCAGTGTGACCACAGTGGCCCTTTATGGCTGCCGGGTATCACATTCAGGGGGCCATTTTCCGGCGTCACTTCACTGACCATCAACAGGGCGGTGACGATGTCATCATTGCTGTGGGGCGTGAACAGGAAATCCTGATGCCACTTCACCTGGGTGGCGGTATGCGGCAGTTTTGAATTGATTTTGCTGTGGTGAAAACGGGTACCGCTGCCGCCAATCAATGCCCCGGCAATCTGTGCCATACGGGATTGTAATGCCGCGTGCTCATACACCGGTGAGATCTCGGTAGGGGAGCTGACACGGCGCAACGAGGGATGATCAGGGCGGTGATCGCCCTCCAGGTCGAAACGCGCCCGCCCATCCTGTGTCTCCCCCCAGGCATCGCTGCGTGCGCGGCTCTCTTCAACCCATTGGTCAAAGTCACGTTGCAACGCGGCGACCTCGTCGGCGGATAACACCCCTTCCACGACCAGATAACCTTGTTGATGAAACTGCTCTGCCTGCCACTGTTCGATCATGAGATTTCCCCTAAGAAAAGTGTGAATGGTTAAGCCAGTGAAACATCCTTCAGGAAGGCGTCTACGCGAGGGTGTTTCCCGCTGCGCAGTGCCTGCGGCGCGTCATCGCAGACCACGCGTCCTTTTTCCATAAAAACAACCCGGTCAGAGACTTTGAAAGCAAAATTCATTTCATGGGTAACGATCATCATGGTGATCCCCTCCTGCGCCAGGGTTTCAATGACCTGCAGGACTTCATTGATTTTTTCCGGATCGAGGGCTGACGTGGGTTCGTCAAACAACATGATTTGCGGGCGCATCATCAATGCGCGGGCAATCGCCACACGCTGCTGCTGCCCGCCGGATAACTGATGCGGGTATTTCCAGGCGTGTTCAAGCATGCCCACTTTGTGTAACAGCATGCAGGCGTACTGGGTTAACTCGTCTGCGGGGGCCAGGCGGTGGTAACGCGGTGCCAGCAGCAGGTTATTCATGACGGTCAGGTGCGGGAAAAGATTAAAATTCTGGAACACCATCCCAATATTCAGGCGATGCTCGGCATTTTCGATAAAGCGTGGCTTTTGCATACCCTGGCGTTGCAGATGCAGGAAAGGCTGGCCATTGATCCTGATCTCCCCGTTATCAAGCTGTTCCAGGCCGTTAAGCAGGCGGATTAACGTGGTTTTCCCCGACCCCGAAGGGCCAATGACTGACACCACTTCGCCCGGCTGGATCTGCAGGTTGACGGCCCCCAGGACTTCGACATTGTTGTAGGCTTTATGCAAATCTGAGGCTTGCAGCGCCGGGTTCTGGCTGCCGGAGAAGGGGCGGGCCACCGCAGCCCGTTCCTGGGTGGCCAGGGCCAGCATGGCAGCGCCGGGCACGCGGGTGGTCTTGCGCTGCGTGACATCCAGGGCGCGCTCCAGGTATTTCAGCAGCCCATCAAACACGGTCACCACGAGCACGTAATAAAAGGCCACGGCCGCCATGGTTTCCATCACCATGAAATTCTGCGAATAGAGCCGCTGCCCCACCATCAGGATTTCTGTCAGGGAGATGACTGACACCAGCGAGGTGAGTTTGACGATGGCGATATATTCATTGGCCAGGGCCGGCAACGCCACGCGCAACGCCTGGGGGATCACCACACGCCACTGTATGCCGGCGAAACGTAACCCCAGCGCATGTGCGGCTTCGCGCTGTCCTTTAGGGATAGACAACAGCCCACCCCGGTGGATCTCAGCGATATAGGCACTTTCACAGATGACCATCGCCAGCAGCCCGGCCCAGAAGGGGTCGCCCAGCACGGCAGAGAAGGCCGGTACTGCTTGCGGCAGGTTATACACAAAGATCAGCAACACCAACAGCGGCAGGCTGCGGAACAGCCAGATATAGCCGCGTGCAGGCAGGCTCAGAAAGGGATTCGTGGACTGTTTGCCCAACGCCAGGATAAAACCCAGTACGATACTTAACACCCACGTCAACAGGCTCAGTTTTATTACTGTCCAGGTCGCCAGCCAAAAATCGGCATCACTCAGCAGACCCAACATATAGTTCCAGTTAAACGTCATGGATAATTGGCTCACCGTATTTAAAGGAATGATGTCGCGTGACACAAACGCATTTGAACCGCGCATTAACTTTTCAGTGACACTATGGCGGCAGCGGGATAAAAGAGGCAATTAGTAATTTTTTGGCCTTTGGATTAAAAAAAACTATGCCTCAGCCCGCCCTTTTTAAGGGCAGGTCATGCGCTAAAATGAGGCAGAAAAAACAGGCCGGCCAACAGGATTTTTGGGGAGTAATCCGGGGGTATAAAGAGCAATAAGAAAAGCATTATCAAACAAGGAAAGAAACAGGAAAACAGTTTCTGCTTTTACAGGCGAATAAAAATAGCTGGCATGGGGATTGCTTTCATCTATCACGGCTTATCATCAGACAGTCTGTTACATGATGATACTATTTAATAGGTTGAATAATAATGCGTTTTACACTGAAGCAGCTCAGGTATTTTGTGACCGTGGTAGAAATGGAAAGCATTGCAGAAGCCTCCCGGCAATTGCATATTGCTCAGCCCTCTATCTCTATTGCCATTAAAAACCTGGAGGATGCCTTTGATCAGCAATTATTTATCCGGCATCATGCGCAAGGGGTTTCCCTGACGCCGGGCGGGCGCCGCTTTTATGATAAGGCGAAAGATCTTTTACGCCTCTCTTATGAATTTGAGCAAAACTCCCGCGCAGAAAACGAGGTGGTATCAGGCACCATTGCCGTCGGCTGCTTTGAATCGGCTGCCCCGTTATATATGCCGAAACTTATTGCCGGATTTAAAAAAATCTATCCGGATATCAGCATTCAACTGAATGATGGCGAGCAGCATGAGCTGATGCATGGTTTGCACCGGGGCCGGTTTGATGTGGCTTTTCTTTATGATCTGGAGCTGGGGAATGATATCCATAAAGAGGAATTAAATGCGCCGCATAAACCTTATGCGCTATTGCCGGCCGCCCATCCGTTAGCCAAAAATAAAAGTGTGACACTGCATGAATTAAGCCGCGAGCCTATGGTGTTGCTGGATGCTATTCCCAGTAAAAACTATTTCATTAATATTTTCAGGGATAAAGGGTATTACCCGGATGTGGCTTACAGTTCGCCCTCCATTGAAATGGTCAGGTGTATGGTGGGGCAGGGTCTTGGGTTTTCAGTATTGGTCACCCGCCCTTATTCCATCATGACCTATGATGGAGGCTGCCTGGCGCAGGTGGAGATTGAGGATGATATGCCGGCATCAACCCTGGTCATGGCGTATTTAAAAAATAATGAACCGACACGGCCGGCCAGGCTTTTTATGGAATATTGCCGCAGTATTGAATTAACCCCGCCCCATGCCGGGCAAGGGTTGACTGCCGGCGAAGGTCGTTGCCTGCCTTGATGATAAGAGCCCGGCTGAACACCTGGCCGGTACGCGTTTCCACCCACCAACCCGGCGTGAAAAATGAACATACCTGAGCAAGAGACGTTACTGATTAATTTTTTGACTGACGCTGAGCTGGCAGAATGGAAAACCTATTTCTCCTCGCGCTTGCCGGATTTACGGCTCGCTGCCTGGGATGACGTTTCCGTGGACCCCTTAAGTGTGCGTTACGTGCTGGTATGGGAACCGGAGGCGGGGCAGTTAGCCCGGTTTCCCCATCTGCGGGTCATCCTCAGCGAAGCCGCGGGGGTGGATCACCTTCTCTCTGATAGCACACTGCCGCCGGATATTCCCATCACGCGGATGGTCACCCCTGAAACGGCGGCCAGGATGGCCGATTATGTGACGATGGCCAGCTATATGTTAGTGCGCCGGCTCCCTGAGATTATCCAGACGCAACGGCATAAACGCTGGGCCGCCCATCTGGCGGGTGGCCTGGCCAGTGAAACCGCCGTCGGCATCCTGGGGCTGGGCCGCCTGGGAACGGCCGTCGCACAGCGGTTACTGGCGAATGGGTTTACCGTTAACGGCTGGTCACGTTCCGCCAAAACTGTGCCGGGTGTGGTGGGTTTTTATGGCGCAAAAGGGCTGTCGCCCTTTCTGACGCGCAGCCAGATCATGGTGAATCTGTTGCCGGACACCGCAGAAACCCGGGGGATCATAAATGATGACTTTCTGGCCCAATTGCCGGACGGCGCAGGGATCATTAACGTGGGGCGCGGGCATCAGCTACAGCATGATGCGTTATTGCGTGCCCTTGACCGGGGCCGGGTGAGCGGCGCTGTTCTGGATGTTTTCCCTCAGGAACC
Source organism: Nissabacter archeti (assembly GCF_018257325.1). Taxonomy (NCBI): domain Bacteria; kingdom Pseudomonadati; phylum Pseudomonadota; class Gammaproteobacteria; order Enterobacterales; family Yersiniaceae; genus Nissabacter; species Nissabacter archeti. The sequence goes on along the minus strand of NZ_JAERKB010000001.1, from coordinate 44,926 downwards.
GTTACCTGAGGACGATCCTCTTTGGTGCCATCCCGGCGTTATTGTGACAAGCCACGTGGCTTCGCTGATTTCCCATCAGTCCAAAGCGCAACACGCCCTCACCATCATTCAGGCCGATCGCGCCGGGCAGGCGTTACCTCTGGTGTTCAATCGTACCCTGGGCTATTGACCTTTTCACCGGGCGCGCTGCGCGGGGCCATGCGGCTGCCAACCCCGGTGATTGCAGAACGGGCCGATCTGTGACATCGTCTCGCCAATTTTTCGCCTTACAGGTAAAGCCCGATGAATGAGTTTTCGATTGTCTGCCGCGTACTGGGTACGCTGTTTAACCGCTCGCCGCAAGACCCGCTGGTCGCCCCGCTGTTTACGCTGATCCGTGAAGGCAAGCTGGCGCAGCACTGGCCGCTGGAGCAGGACGAGCTGCTGGCCCGGTTGCAGCAAAGTGCGGCAGACCTTCCCGCCGTGACGGCAGATTATCAGGCGCTGTTCGGCAGTGATGCGGCGGTGTCAGCCTATGCCCATGACTATGACGCAGCGATTGCGGAGGCGGAGGTGCGCGCTTTCCTGCAACAGCGCGGGATGCCGCTGAGCGACGCCCCGGCTGACCATATCGGCGCGCTGCTGCTGGCGGCCTCATGGCTGGAAGATCAGTCGCAGGAAGATGAGGTGCAGGCGCAGATCGCATTGTTTGATGCCTATTTGCTGCCGTGGTGCGGGCGTTTCCTGGGGAAAGTCGAGGCCCATGCCGCGACCCCGTTCTACCGCACGCTGGCGTTATTGAGCCGGGAAGCGATTCAGGCCATGTGGGATGAGTTGTCTGAAGCGCAGGCACAGGACAGCGACGCGGCAGAAGACGAATAGCGGCCTGACTGCACCTGAGTACAAAAAAACGCGCCGGATGGGCGCGTTTTTTATGTGTGGCTTCAGGCTTATTGGGTAAACGGGATCACCAGTTCACCCGGTTTCACCTCAATCCCTTTCGCCAGCCGTATCGCCAGCGCTTCGCCTTTGCTGCGATCGGCATTCAGCACATAGGCCGGGCGCTGGTCAAAATAGCTTTTCAGCGACTGGTTCAGGTACGGGCTGAGGGTATTCATCACCCCCTGCATTTTTTGCGGCTGCACGGTGTAGTCAGTGAGTTGCAGATCTTTCAGGAAAATCGCTTTTTTCTCGTTATCAAACTCCGGCCGCGCCTCCATGGCCAGATCCATCTCGGCCTGCTGCGGGCCGAGCAGGGAGGTAATGCTGATGGCGGCATGGCCTTTGAGCATCACGCGATCCGGCTGGCTGCGGCCAATCTGGCTGTTGAGCTCCGTCAGCACAATGTGGGCTTCCACCAGCCCCGGCACACCCACCTGTTTCTCAAATTTATTGTGTTTTTGCAGATACTGGTTAACGTCCTGTTCGCTGAGTGTGTACTGCGTAAGTTGGTTACAGCCGGTAAGCAGACCGGCAAAAAGCAGGGCCGCAGCCCCTAAAAAGCGGATTCTCATTTTTTCCTCGTAAGCCAAAATCATCTCTCCCTTGCCACGCCGGCAAGCGGGTGCCCTCTTTGACGGCAAAAGGGGGCAGGAGTTCCTGTGGGGCAGGGTAATGAAAAACGGGGGCCATCGGCAAGGGGCAAGCGCCGCCGGTCAGCCCGGCGGCGGCAGGATCACTGGGCGATACTGCTCAGCAGGTTCACCTGCGTCTGTTTCGCCATATTGTCACGGTACGCCGCCACGCGGGTCGGGAAGGTGACGCCGTTGACGATGGTCAGTGAGCGCAACAGCGGGAAGAGGCTGAAATCATCTTCTGACAGCTCCCCGTTGACGGCATTCGGCTCGACAATCAGTTTGTCCAGATCGTGCAGGTCCTGGCCTATTTTCTTAATCAGGCCGGGGGAGTGCTGCAAATGTTCGTCAAAGCTGCCGAGCGTGGCCTCTTTTTTATTCACGAAATAGCGGCGCGCTTCCGGGGTGGCAAACTCTTCAAAATTGGCACGGGCAAAACGCGGCAGCAGCAGGCGGGAGGTGTATTCGTTGACGTGGCGCAACCAGGCGGCAATCGCCGGGTTGGTGCTGCCGGTGATCAGCGGTGCGCCATATTTTTTATCGATGTAGTGCACGATATCCATGCTCTCCGGCATGAAACCGCCTGTTTCGGTCTGCAGGATCGGCACCATTTTTTGGCCGACCATAGAAACAGGCGTTTTCTCATCATCATTGGCCAGAACACTGATCTCCACCGGCACGTTTTTCAGGCCGAAAATCATGCGCGCTTTGACACAAAAAGGACAATGTTCATAGACATAGAGTTTCATATTTTCATGCTCCTTCAGGTTTGCCATCACGGGCAGGCGGCCGGAACCCGGCCGGTGGTATGCCCGCATGTGCGAAAGGAAAGTATGGGTAAGGAATGGCCGGAGATCAAACTGCCCGGCGGCGGCCGGGCAGCGGAACAGAAAAGAGAGTGTGGAAAATCAGCTAGTTGCCGCTGAGCATCGCCGGTTCAATCCGGCGCTGGTTAAACTGCCAATAGAGCGCCAGCAATGTCACCATCCCCACCGCACTCAGCAGCAGCCAGGGCAGCGCCGGCAGGCCGGATGCCTGGCCGGCGTCATACATCCAGCCGCCGCCGGTGTAACCGATGGCCCCGCCCAGCGCCAGGCCAAGGCGGCTGAAGCCCATGTAGCTGCCGCGCGCCCGGTTGTCCGCCAGGGAGGCCCCCAGCGTCTCCCGCGCCGGTTCGGCAATGATCGCGCCGAAGTAGAACACACAGATCAGCGCAAACAGGGCATGCAGGCTGTGCACCATGCCGACCGGCAGCAGGCTGAGCGTCATCAGCAGCAGCCCGGCCATCAGCCGCTGTTCCAGCCGGAACCGCTTTTCGCTCCAGCGCGCCACCGGGTAGAGCAACGTCAGCGACAGGCAGGCCTCAATCGCATACATCCATTTCACGGCCGTGGCCGACCCGGCCAGCACATTCACCATGATCGGCAGCATCAGCATCACCTGCACCGCCAGCATATAGTAGCCGGTCAGCGTCAGCACATAGGTCACGAACCGCCGGTCGCGCAGCACCCGTGCCATGCCGTCACGCATCGGGGCGCGCACGGTGGAGATACGGTAGGCGGGCAGCAGCCAGGCGTTCCAGGCGGCCGCCAGGATGAAAATCACCGCCCCGGCCCAGCAGACCAGCCGGAAATCGTACTGTAACAGCCAACTGCCGATCAGCGCGCCCACCACCGCCCCGGCGCTGTCCTGCATCATCAGCAGGGAGAAGAAGCGGCTGCGCTCATGCGGGCGGGTCAGTTTGATCACCAGTGCGGTGCGCGGCGGGTCAAACAGCGTGCCGCCGAGGGCGGAGAGCACGCAGGCCAGCCAGAGCTGCCACGGCTCAGCGGCTTCAGCCATCGCGGCAAACCCGGCGGCCCGCAGCAGCATCCCGGTGACAATCATCGGCTTGGCACCGAAGCGGTCAGAAATCGCGCCGCCGAAAATCCCCAGCCCCTGCTGCACAAATTGCCGCAGCCCGAGCGCAATACCGACCATCAGCGCGGCCCAGCCGAGCTGATCGACAAAGCGGATGGAAATTAACGGGAACACCACGAAAAACCCCAGCACTACCAGCAAATTATCCATTAACAGGAAATATTTGCCCAAGCTCCTTGCCTGTGAAACCAATGACATGACACATCCTGTAAAGGCGACCACCGGGCGGCGGGTCAGAGAGGGAAGCAGAGCCTCTATTCTGAACCTGAACGCAGGCATAAGACAGGTGGCAGATAGATAATATTTTTTTATCGTCAAGCGGTTAACGATAAGCGAGAATGCGGGTAAATTTCTATGAGCGGTGCCGCGTCCCGGTGCTGCCCGTCAGCACAGGCCCGTGGGGTGGTCTATGCTCGGTGATAAGCGCCGGCAATCCTGGCAGGCAATACCGGCAGTACCGCCATAAAGATGATTTATCGACCTGTCCAGAGAGCGGAGGGAATGGATGTTTGGCTATCGCTCGGCATCACCAAAGGTACGCCTGATCACCGACCGGCTGGTCGTCAGGCTGGTTCATGAGCGGGATGCCCACCGCCTGGCGGAGTATTACGCCGAAAACCGGGCATTTCTCAAACCCTGGGAACCGGTGCGGGACGAAAGCCATTGCCACCCCTCCGGCTGGCAGGCGCGGCTGGGGCTGATTACCGACCTGCACAAACAGGGCAACGCCTACTATTTTATACTGCTCGACCCGGATGAGCGGGAAATTATCGGGGTGGCTAACTTCAGCAACGTGCTGCGCGGCTCTTTCCATGCCTGTTTCCTCGGCTATTCGCTGGGGGAGAAGTGGCAGGGCCGGGGGCTGATGTATGAGGCACTGCAATCCGCCATCCGTTATATGCAGCGCCAGCAACGGATGCACCGCATCATGGCGAACTATATGCCCCATAACCAGCGCAGCGGCGATCTGCTGGCCCGGCTGGGGTTTGAACGTGAAGGCTATGCCAAAGATTATCTGCTGATTAACGGGAAATGGCAGGACCATATTTTGACGGCGCTGACCTGCCATGACTGGGTGCCGCCACGCTAAGGGAACATGATGAAACATCCGCTGAGTGTTGAAGAAGCCAGGGTCATCGGCTGCCTGATGGAGAAACAGATCACCACGCCGGAACTCTACCCGCTGTCACTGAACAGCCTGGCTGCCGCCTGTAACCAGAAAACCAACCGTGACCCGGTGCTGGAGCTGAGTGAAAGCGAGGTGCAGCAGACACTGGATCTGCTGGTGAAAAAACATCTGATCCGCAGTGTCAGCGGCAGCCGCACGCTGAAGTATGAGCACCGGTTCTGTAATTCCGAATTCGGCAACCTGAAATTTTCCGCGCCGGAAGTGGCGCTGGTGACCACGCTGCTGCTGCGCGGGCCGCAGACGGCGGGGGAGCTGCGCACCCGTGCCGCCCGGCTTTATGAGTTCAGCGATGTCAGCGAGGCTGAACAGGCCCTGACCGGGCTGGAGACGCGTGAGGACGGCCCGTTTGTGGTGCGCCTGGCGCGTGAGCCGGGCAAGCGCGAGCACCGGTATATGCACCTGTTCAGCGGGGCGGTGACTGCGCCTGCTGAACCCGGTGCCCCGGCCGCCGGCGCGGCCACGAACACTGAGACCAGCCCGCTGGAGGCCCGCGTTGCCGGGCTGGAGTCCCAGGTGGCTGAATTACATGAGCGCCTTGAAATCCTGTTGGCCCGGCTGGGCAACTAACGGAGCAGACCATGACGACGTTGCGTGTGGGTGTGGTGGGGCTGGGCGACATCGCCCAGAAAGCGTATCTGCCGGTGCTGGCCAATGCCGGGGCATGGACGCTGGTGGGCGGTTTCTCGCCCAACCAACAAAAAACAGAACAGGTGTGCAGCGCTTACCGGATGCGCGCCTTCTCCCGGCTGGATGAACTGGCAGAGCAGTGCGACGCGGTCTTCGTGCACAGCAGCACCGCCAGCCATTTCCATGTGGTGAGCGATCTGCTTAACCGTGGGGTGCATGTTTACGTCGATAAGCCGCTGGCTGAAACGCTGGAGCAGGCCGAGCATCTGGTGGAGATCGCCAAAGACAACGGCAAGGCGCTGATGGTCGGCTTCAACCGGCGCTTTTCCCCGCTCTACCGGCAGTTGCGCAATGAGATGCAGCAACCGGCCTCCATCCGCATGGACAAACACCGCAGTGACAGCGTCGGCCCGCAGGATGCACGCTTTACTCTGCTGGATGATTACCTGCATGTGATCGACACCGCGCTCTGGCTCACGAACGGGGATGCCACGCTGGAGGGCGGCAGTATCCACCGAAACCCGCAAGGGCAGATGCTGTATGCCGAGCACCATTTCCGTTGCGGCAGTATCCACGTCACCACCAGTATGCACCGCCGGGCCGGCAGCCAGCGCGAACGGGTGCAGGCAGTCTGTGATGGCGCGGTCTACCAGCTGGATGAGATGCGCCACTGGACGCAGGAGCAGGGCGGCCTGCTGACTGAGCGGCCGGTGCCCGGCTGGCAGAGCACCCTGGTGCAGCGCGGCTTTGACGGCGCGGTGCGGCACTTTATTGAGTGCGTCAGTAACCAGACGGCGCCGGAAACCTCGGGCGATCAGGCACTTTACGCCCAGCGGGTGATTGAGCAACTGCTGTACGAGGGCGAGCTGCCGGAGTAACCGGCAGTAACAACTGGTTCTGGCTATTACGCGCCGGATACGTAGACTAAGCGCACCATGAGCCTGGCGGCCCACCCCCGACGCCTGCATTTGCAGGCGTTGTTGTTTGGGCTGCACTACAGAAAAACAGAGATGAACCTACTTAAATCATTAGCTGCCGTCAGTTCGATGACCATGTTTTCACGTGTGCTGGGATTTGCACGTGATGCTATCGTGGCGCGGGTATTCGGGGCAGGCATGGCAACGGATGCCTTCTTCGTGGCCTTTAAACTGCCCAACCTGTTGCGCCGCATCTTTGCCGAAGGGGCGTTTTCCCAGGCGTTTGTGCCGATTCTGGCCGAATACAAAAGCCAGCAGGGCGAAGAGGCGACCCGCACCTTTATTGCCTATGTCTCCGGGTTGCTGACGCTGGTGCTGGCGCTGGTCACGGTGGCCGGGATGCTGGCTGCCCCGTGGGTGATTTTCGTCACGGCGCCCGGCTTCGCCGATACCGGGGATAAATTTGCCCTGACGTCTGCCCTGCTGCGGGTGACCTTCCCCTATATCCTGCTGATTTCACTCGCCTCGCTGGTGGGCGCGATCCTCAATACCTGGAACCGTTTCTCCATCCCGGCATTTGCGCCGACGTTCCTCAATATCAGCATGATCGGCTTTGCCCTGTTTGCGGCACCCTATTTCCACCCGCCGGTGATGGCGCTGGCCTGGGCGGTGGTGGTGGGCGGGGTGCTGCAACTCGGTTACCAGCTGCCGCACCTGCGTAAAATCGGCATGCTGGTACTGCCGCGCCTGAACCTGAAAGATGCCGGGGTCTGGCGTGTGATGCGCCAGATGGGGCCGGCCATCCTGGGGGTGTCCGTCAGCCAGATTTCCCTGATCATCAATACCATTTTCGCCTCGTTCCTGGCTTCCGGCTCGGTCTCCTGGATGTACTACGCCGACCGGCTGATGGAGTTCCCGTCCGGCGTGCTGGGGGTGGCCCTCGGCACCATCCTGCTGCCGTCACTGGCGAAAAGTTTTGCCAGCGGCAACCATGATGAGTATTCACGCCTGATGGACTGGGGGCTGCGCCTCTGTTTCCTGCTCGCCTTGCCGAGCGCCGTGGCGCTGGGGATCCTGGCGAAACCGCTGACGGTGGCGCTGTTCCAGTACGGCAAATTCAGCGCCTTTGATGCGGCAATGACCCAGCGCGCGCTGGTGGCTTACTCTGTGGGGCTGATGGGGCTTATCGTGGTGAAAGTGCTGGCACCGGGCTTCTATTCGCGCCAGGACATCAAAACGCCGGTAAAAATCGCCATGATCACCCTGGTGATGACGCAGCTGATGAACCTGGCGTTTATCGGCCCGCTGAAACATGCCGGGCTGTCGCTGTCGATTGGCCTGGCCGCCTGCCTCAACGCCGCGCTGCTCTACTGGCAACTGCGCAAGCAGAAAATTTTCCAGCCGCAACCGGGCTGGACGCCGTTCCTGCTGAAGCTGCTGGCCGCGGTGGTGGTGATGTCTGCGGTGCTGGTCGGCGTGATGTGGCTGATGCCTGAATGGTCGCTCGGCACCATGCCGCTGCGCCTGCTGCGGCTGGCGGCCGTGGTGGTGGCCGGGGTGGTGGCCTATTTTGGCGTGCTGGTGCTGCTGGGCTTCCGCCTGCGTGATTTTGCCCGCCGCACCGTCTGACCGGTTGGGGGCATAAAAAAGGGCGACAGTGAATGTCGCCCTTTTTGTTGCACAACCCGCGCGATTACATGCGTTCGACGGTTTCAATACCCAGGGTATCGAGGCCGGTTTTCAGCGTCTGCTGGGTCAGCAGGGCCAGTTTCAGGCGGCTGTTGCGGATCTCGTCGCTTTCCGCGCTGAGGATCGGGCAGTGCTCATAGAAGCCGGAGAACAGGCCCGCCAGATCGTACAGGTAAGAACACATCACGTGCGGCGTACCTTCGCGCGCCACGGTGGTCAGCACTTCTTCAAACTGCAACAGGCGGGTCGCCAGCGTGATTTCACGCTCGTCATTCAGCACCAGCGGCTGTGCCTGCAGGCTGGCCGGGTCGATCGCCGCCCGCTTGAAGATAGAGGCCACGCGGCTGTAGGCATACTGCATGTACGGGGCGGTGTTGCCCTCGAAGGCCAGCATGTTGTCCCAGTCGAAGATGTAGTCTGTGGTACGGCTCTTGGAGAGGTCGGCATATTTCACCGCGCCAATCCCTACCGCGTTCACCAGCTGTTGCAGATCCGCCTCGCTGAGGTCCGGGTTTTTCTCTTTGATCAGTTTGCCTGCGCGCTCGATCGCCTCATCCAGCAGATCGGAGAGCTTCACCGTGCCGCCGGAGCGGGTTTTGAACGGTTTGCCGTCCTTGCCGAGCATCATGCCGAACATATGGTGCTCCAGCGGCACGGAATCCGGTACGTAACCGGCTTTGCGCACAATGGACCAGGCCATCATCAGGTGCTGGTGCTGGCGGGAGTCGATGTAATAGAGCACGCGGTCAGCGCCCAGCGTTTCGTAACGGTATTTGGCGCAGGCGATATCGGTGGTGGTGTAGAGGTAGCCGCCATCCTTTTTCTGGATGATGACGCCCATCGGCTCGCCTTCTTTGTTCTTGAACTCGTCCAGGAACACCACGGTCGCGCCTTCGCTCTCCACGGCCAGCCCTTTGTCTTTCAGGTCAGCAACAATGCCCGGCAGCATTGAATTGTAGAGGCTTTCGCCCATCACATCGCGTTCGGTCAGGGTCACGTTCAGGCGGTTGTAGGTGATCTGGTTCTGCGCCATCGTCACATCCACCAGCTTGCGCCACATCCGGCGGCAGTACTCGTCACCGCCCTGCAGTTTCACCACATAGGCGCGGGCGCGTTCAGCGAAGACAGCATCTTCGTCGTAATGCTTTTTGGCTTCACGGTAGAACTGCTCCAGATCGGCCAGCTCCATCTCAGCGGCGTGCTCGTTCTGCATCTTCTCCAGATAGGCGATCAGCATCCCGAACTGGGTGCCCCAGTCGCCGACGTGGTTGGCGCGGATGACGTTATGGCCGAGGAATTCCAGGGTACGTACCGAGGCATCACCAATAATGGTGGAGCGCAGGTGGCCGACGTGCATCTCTTTCGCCACGTTAGGCGCAGAGTAGTCCACCACGATGGTTTGCGGGGTGACCGGGGTAATACCGAGTTTCGGCGCGCTCAGGGCGTGGTCGACCTGGGCTGCCACCCAGCTTTTCTCCAGGAACAGGTTGATGAAGCCGGGGCCGGCGATCTCAACCTTGCTGACGATGCCGCTCAGGTCCAGCGCATCCACCACTTTTTCCGCCAGTTGTCGGGGCGGCATCCCAAGCTTTTTCGCAACCGACATAACGCCGTTAGCCTGATAGTCACCAAACTGGGCCTTGGCTGACTGACGCACCTGCGCTTCGCTCTCTGCGGGTGCGCCTGCGGCAATCAGCGCCTGGCTGATTTTTTCGGAAAGAAGTGCCTGTATATTCACCGGATTACCTTTATTGCTGGTGGGGGGCCTGGGTCGTCGCGGCCCGCCTGAGATCAAGGGACGCCTGCCGTAAAAGCACAGAAATAACGCAGTGCCGGCAAGGCGTTAAGCAAACGGCCATTATATCCTATCCGGACAGGAACGTCAGTATGCCTTACGGGCAGTCAGCAGGGCAGACGCGGCCGGCTTGCCTGCCAAAAGCCATTCAGGGCCGCGTGAAGACAGAGGAGGGAATGTTAATAATAATTAAATAAAGACGGGCGGGAAGGTAAAGGAATAACGTAAATCATTAATGTCTTAACGCTTTCCTGCCTGGGATGGGCTGCGATTTTTTAATCAGTCGGAGGTGCCGGTAAAGGGCAAATAAAGCGATAACCACCAGCGAAACAGAAGCGACCAGTAACATCATGTGTTTTATATCCCTATTTAATAACAAAAAATAAAATCGTACAGGAATGAAAAGGGAGGTGAACTCTCGCCGTGCGTGAAAAACACCCGGATAGCGCTATAAATTTCCTTTATGTTTCCATGGGGTTGCATAATTTCATTTGATAGAAAAGTGAAATTTCACTTTAGAAATTTACCTTAAGTAAAGCAGGTCGGTAAAGCGAAATTTTGGTTCATTGCGCTCCCGCCGACGCGGCCGGCAGGTCACGATGCAGCGGTTTCTGATGAAAAGAGGGCGTCCGGCTGGCACCGCGCCGGGGCGCCATGTAAATTAAGGCTTTATGATGTTGAACAGAGAGAAGAAACTATGCCGTCCTCACCCTTGGCGGGCATCGCCGAATTACACGATCTGGTGGCTGACCTGAGCCGTTTTGAGCTGGCGCTCGAGACCTTTGCGCAAAAACTCCAGCTCGACCTGCCGGCATTCCCGGCCGACCACATCTCCGTGCGTTGCCATCAGGTTGCCACCGCGGAACGCTGGCGGCGTGGGTTTGAACAGTGCGGCAGCCTGTTGTCAGAAAACCAAATCAACGGGCGCGCCATCTGTTTGTTTGATCTGCGCGAACCGCTGCGGGTCTGTTCATGGCAGATAGACCTGATTGAGCTGCCTTACCCAGGCGAGCGCCGCTACCCGCATGAAGGGTGGGAGCATGTGGAACTGGTGCTGCCGGGCGACCCGGACACGCTCTACGCCCGGGCGCTGACCTATTTCTCGGATGATGCGCTGCTGGCACCCGGCATCAAGCTGAAATACAGCTCACCGCAGGGCGAGAATGAGCGCCTGCCCAACCCGACGCTGGCTGTCAGTGACGGCTCCGTGACCCTCAAATTCCACCCGCACACCCTGCGTGAGATTGTCGCCAGCGAACAGGCCTAAAGCGCCGCGACCGCACGCGCGATCCGCGTCAATGCCTCATCCAGCAGGGCGCGCGGGCAGCCGAAGTTCAGCCGCACAAAACGGGCGTCACCAAACGCGGTGCCGTCCGTCAGGCCCACCCCGGCGTCCAGGAAGAAGCGCCACGGATTCTCCACCGGCAGGGCCGAGGCATCAATCCACGCCAGATAGGTCGCCTCCACCGGCAACAGCCGCAGGCCGGGCAGGGCGTTGATGCGTGCGGTCACCTCATCGCGGTTGGCGCGCAGGTAGTCACGCTGCGCGGCCAGCCAGTCCTCACCGTCACGGTACGCGGCGGTCGCTGCCACAAACGCCAGGATATCCACATGCGGGATCAGCCCGCGCCGCTGCTGCTTAAACGCATGGCGCAGCGCCGGGTTGGCAATAATCGCAAACGACGCGCCCAGCCCGGCCAGATTAAAGGTTTTGGACGGGGCCATCAGGGTGATGGTGCGCTGTTCAGCGTCCGGGTTCAGCGAGGCAAACGGAATATGCCGGCACCCCGATTCCAGGATCAGGTCGCAATGGATCTCATCAGAACAGACCACCAGATCGTGGCGCTGGGCAAAAGCGTGCTGCGCCTCCAGCTCCTCACGCCGGTAAACCGTGCCGCCGGGGTTGTGCGGGTTGCAGAGGAACAGCAGCGCCTGATCGCCGTTCAGCGCCGGCTCAATGGCCGCGAGATCCAGCTGCCAGCGGCCCGCCTGCTCCCGCACCGGGGCGGCATAAGCGTGACGCCCGGCGTACCCGGCGGCCTCGGCAAATGGCGGGTAGAGCGGCGTCGGGATAATGGCAGCCTGCGTTTCCCTGGTATAGCTGCGCATCGCCAGGTTCAGCCCGCACACCAGCCCCGGCAGGTAGACGATCCATTCCGGGCGGATGGCCCACTGGTAACGGGTGTGCATCCGTTCCACGATAAGCGCCGTCAGTTCCGGCGGCGGGGTGCCGTAACCAAACACCCCGTGCGCCACCCGCTGCGCCAGCGCGTCAATCACTGCCGGGGGAGACTGGAAATCGGTGTCCGCGACCCAGAGCGGGATCACTGCCTGATCGCGGTATTTATGCCATTTCATACTATCGCTGTGACTGCGATCGACTCGTAAATCGAAATTGAATGCCATAGTTATCTCTTTCTGCGTGGCTGAAAGGTCGTCACTCAGCCTACGCGAGACGCGTTATCAATAACAAGCCGCCATGTTACCGGCCGGACGCCTCCGCGCCCGGCCCCGTTTCCGGGGTTATAGCATGTGGTCCGAATAAGGGGAGAGGTAATGACGAAACTGGAAGTATGCTGCTATAGCCTGGCCTGTGCGCTGGAGGCTGAACGCGCGGGTGCGGATCGCATCGAGCTGTGTGCCAGCCAGCCGGAAGGGGGGTTAACGCCGAGTTACGGCACGCTGATGATGGCGCGCGAGGGGTTGGCGATCCCGGTGCATCCGATTGTCCGGCCGCGCGGGGGCGATTTCTGTTACGACAGCTATGCCTTCAGCGCGATGAAAAATGATGTCGCCGCGATACGTGATATGGGGTTCCCCGGCGTGGTGATTGGGGTGCTGGATGCGGAGGGGCATATCGATCTGGCGCGGATGCGGCAGATTATGGCGCTCTGCAACGGCATGGACGTCACCTTCCACCGGGCCTTTGATATGTGCCTCAACCCGATGGTGGCATTAGAACAGTTGACGCAACTCGGCGTTGCGCGCATTTTAACCTCTGGGCAACAACAAAGCGCGGAACTGGGGCTGACCCTGTTGCGCGAACTGGTGCAACACACCCAGGGGCCGGAGATCATGGCCGGGGGCGGCATCCGCCTGACCAACCTGCATAAATTTGTGGATATCGGCATCCGTGAGGTGCACAGCTCCGCCGGCGGCCATGTGCCGTCACCGGTGCGCCACCGCAAAGCGGGTGTCACCCTGTGTACCGATCTGGAATTCGATGAGTTCAGCCGTTACTGCGTGGATGCTGACGTGGTGGCGACCATGAAAAGTGCACTCTGTAATGATGGCTCCCTGTCGCGTACCGCCTGAGGCGACGGACCGGGAGCGCAACAGCATTACCGGGTCGCAAGACCTTTTGCGTGTACTGCGCGTGTACCAAGCCCCGTCCATTTTGTCGGGGCTTTTTTTCGCCTGATGGTCAGGGGCGGCGTCAGGGTTTGCGCGCCACCAGCACCGCACGGCGCGGTGCCGGGTAGCCTTCCAGCGTTTTGCTGCGGTCATCCGGGTCCAGGAAGTCGGCCAGCGATTCGCTGGTCATCCAGCCGGTGCGGCGCTGCTCATCAAGGCTGGTGACCGAGAGATCGGCCAGCCGGATGTCCACAAAGCCGCATTTCGCCAGCCACCCCTCCAGCGCCGCGGCCGACGGGATAAAGTAGACGTTGCGCATCTGCGCGTAGCGATCACCCGGCACCAGCACCTGCTGGCTGTCACCCTCAATCACCAGCGTCTCCAGCACCAGTTCGCCGCCGCTCACCAGCTGGTTTTTCAGCTGGTAAAGGTGGTCAAGCGGCGAGCGGCGGTGGTAGAGCACGCCCATGGAGAACACGGTGTCGAACGCCGCCAGCTCCGGCAACTGCTCAATGCCGAGCGGCAGCAGGTGGGCGCGCTGGTCGCCGCCCAGCAGTTTACGCACTGCCTCAAACTGGCACAGGAACAGCTGCATCGGGTCAATCCCCACCACCAGCTGCGCCCCGGCCCCGACCATCCGCCACATGTGGTAGCCGCTGCCGCAGCCGACATCCAGAATGGTGCGCCCGGCCAGCGGGGAGATGTGCGGCAGCACGCGTTCCCATTTCCAGTCAGAACGCCATTCGGTATCGATGTCGATGCCGTACAGGGAAAACGGCCCCTTGCGCCACGGCATCAGGTTGCGCAGCAGGTTTTCCATCCCGGCTTTCTGCCCGTCAGCGAGCGGCGCGTCCATCTCTGCGCGCACGCTGTGCAGCAGATCCAGGCGTTCCGGCGTCAGCAGCGGCAGGCGATCCACCGCGTTGAACCACTGGCGGAACTTGCCGTGCAGGGATTCCTGTTGCCAGGCGGTGAGCTGGGCGGGCAGGGTATTGAGCCAGTGGCTGAGCGGGCCGCTGGCAATCAGGCGGTAGAAATCGCCGAATTCGATCATGCCGCGTCCCCCGCTTTCAGTGCCAGCAACGAGCCGAAGTTGAAGCACTGGAACCAGGTCTCCACATGGGCAAAACCGGCCTGATGCAGCCGCGCTTTGTGGGTCTCCACGGAGTCCGTGAGCATCACATCCTCGAGCATACTGCGCTTCTGGCTGATCTCGAGCTCGCTGTAACCGTTGGCGCGCTTGAAATCGTGGTGCATGTTGAACAGCAGCTCACCGATGTCGCCATCCTCAAAGCTGAACTTCTCCGACAGCACCAGCGCGCCGCCCGGCCGCAACCCGCGGCAGATGGTGTCCAGCAGTTGCTGGCGGTCATCCGGCTTGAGGAATTGCAGGGTGAAGTTCAGCACCACCAGCGAGGCGTTCTCAATCGGGATGTCGCGGATATCGGCCTCAATCACCTCTACCGGCGTCTCTGCGCGGAAGGCGTCAATGTGGCGGCGGCAGCGCTCTACCATCGCCGGCGAGTTGTCCACGGCGATAATGCGGCAGCCCGGCACCTCAATATGGCGGCGCATGGAGAGGGTGGCGGCCCCCAGCGAACAGCCGAGGTCATACACCTGGCTGCCCGGCCGGACAAAACGGCCGGCCAGCATCCCGATCATTGAGATGATGTTGGAGTAGCCCGGTACCGAGCGCTGGATCATGTCCGGGAACACTTCGGCGACGCGCTCGTCGAAGGTCCAGTCGCCCAGCTTGGCAATCGGCGCAGAAAAAAGAGTATCGCGGTTTGGCATAGCGCTGTGTCTGATCGAAAAATGAGGGGGCGTATTCTAACAGATAACCGCCGGAAATCATGCTGCCGGCGGCATAAACCGCGTTTTGCGCCTCTGCGCAGGCTCAGCGCAGGGTCAGGATCTGGCTCCAGGGCAGGTAATAGATATTGGCGGCCACCATCAGCAGCAGCGAGGCGTAGGTCGCCGCCATGCCGTTGCGCCGCCAGCGGAACTCCCGCTGTTTCAGGCCGACATAATGGAACAGCCGGCCGCACAGCAGCATGATGCCGCACAGGTGCACCATCCAGATATCCGCCCCGTTCATCTCCATCATCACCAGCAGCAGCGCGGCGATCGGGATGTACTCCACCGCGTTCCCGTGTACCCGGATGGCGGTCTGTAACTCGTAAAACCCGCCGTCGCCATAGGCGACCCGGTACTGCATCCGCAGCCTCACCACATCCACGGACAACTTAATCAGCAACAATGCGCCCAGCACCACATACAGCGCGCTAACCATGTTCACTCCACCGACTTATTGTTTTGCGCACGGATAATACGCGCGCACGCCGGGCCTGTCTTGCGGAAAACGCTGAAAGCAAAGGAGAGGCTGTCCGCCGGGGTTGACACTTCCTTAGCAGGCTCAGAACAGCGCGGCCTGCTCCGGCCAGTCCGGTGCCGGGCCGAGGCCCTGGATCTGCGGTTGCAGCCGCTGCCAGATCTTCTGCGCCTGTTGCGGGGCATCGCTGCAATCCGGCGTATGGATGAACAGGTACGGCGGGTGGCTCTGCTGCCAGTCAGCCAGCTTACTGAACCAGGGGGTAAACCAGGTGAGGTTATCCTCCAGTTTGTCGCCGCCGATAAAACGCACGATGGGCCGGTCAGCGGTACAGAGCGCATGGACCGGCAGTTGCGGTTTTTTACGCTGGGCATCACGCACGGCCGCATTGGCCGGGTCAGCATGGTGCACCGGGCGGCTGTCCAGCATCACGCGGTTGATGCCGCGCTGCGCCAGCCCCTGATTCAGCAGCCGCTCCTCCGCGCCTTTGGCAAAGAACGCCGGGTGGCGCACTTCCACGCCATAACTGAACCCGGCAGGCAGCGCATCCAGAAAACGCCACAGCGCCGGCAGCCCCTGCGGGCCGAAAACGGCGGGCAGTTGCAGCCAGAGCTGGCCGAGGCGCGCCTCTAAGGGAGAGAGGGTGTGGAAAAACTCACTCACCAGCGCGTCACAGTCGCGCAGCGCCGCCTGATGGCTGATGGTGGCCGGGAATTTAAAGCAGAAGCGGAAGCCGTCGCCGGTCATGTCACGCCAGCGCAACACGGTTTCCGCGTTCGGCAGGGCATAAAACGTGGTGTTGCCCTCCACACAGGTGAAGTAGCGGCTGTAGTCGGCCAGGGTATGCAGGCCGATGCGGTGCCAGGCGGTATGCTGCCACTGCGGCAATCCGATATACATGCAAGCGGGGTCCTTGAGCTGAAGCGCCGCCCGCGGCGGCGCTGGGGTCAGGCGGGGCGTTACGCGGGCAGGGCGGCCAGCACCTCATCCGTGGACCGCACCCGGCCGATACGCGGGAAGATCGCGGTGACGCTGCCGTTGTGCTGCGCCGCGTTATGCGCGCTGCACGCATCTTCCACAATCACCTGATTATAGCCATATTCCCAGGCGCTGCGGGCGGTGGACTCCACGCCGATATTAGTGGAGATGCCCGCCAGCACAATAGTGTCGATGCCGCGGCGGCGCAGTTGCAGGTCGAGGTCGGTGCCGTAGAAGGCCCCCCACTGGCGCTTGATAACCAGGATGTCGTGCTCTGCCACGTTGAGTTCCGGCGCAAAGTCCCACCAGTCTGCCGGCAATTCACCGGCTGGGGCGGGCTGGTCTACCGGCTGTTTCAGCGCCTCAGCGAAATCCGCTGACCAGCCGACCCGCACCAGGATGACCGGCGACCCGTGCTTTCGGAAGCGCGCAGCCAGCCGGGCGGCGTTGTCTACCACCTGTTGGGCGCTGTGCGGCCCACCGGCGAACGGCAGGATGCCTTTTTGCAGATCGATGAGCACCAGCGCGGTGGTTGAAGGGGATAATGTGAGCATCGTGGGGACTCCTGAAAAAGGGGGCGGAAAAACGTCCGGCGTCAGGGCCGGCGCGGGGCCGGGGGTTGCTATACAACCGGCCGCCACGAGTTTATGCTACTGCCCGGAGGAATGGGTAAGCGCGGGGTTAACAAATTTGTTAAATGATGTGTGCCGACAACCGCCTGCGTGCAATTTTGTCGCGGCCTGACCCTGGGTTCGCTCTTATCGGATGCCTGAAATTCCTTTATAATGTCCGCCTTTTTTCACCAGCTATGACACTATAACGCGATGCCGATTTACGAATATGCATGCCAGGCCTGTGATCACCGGTTAGAAAAGTTACAGAAGGTGTCTGCGGCACCTCTGACCGAGTGCCCGGCCTGCGGCAAACCGACATTGACCAAACTCATCTCTGCGGCCGGGTTTCAGCTGAAAGGCACCGGCTGGTACGCCACCGACTTCAAGCCGGGCGGCAGCAACACCGGCAAGGGTGCCGCAGAGAAGTAACAGCACACTAAAAAACAGCAGCACCGGCGGGGCACGGTTCCGCCGTTCCCCCAGCTGAGTTAAAGGATATCGTTATGCGTACTGAATATTGTGGACAGCTGAACCTGTCCCATGTGGGCCAGGAAGTGACCTTGTGTGGTTGGGTAAACCGCCGTCGCGATTTGGGTGGCTTGATCTTTATTGATATGCGCGACCGTGAAGGGATTGTCCAGGTGTTCTTCGACCCGGATCACCAGGCCGCTTTCGCCCAGGCCTCAGAACTGCGTAATGAGTTCTGCATCCAGATTACCGGCACCGTGCGCGCGCGCCCGGAGAGCCAGGTCAACAAAGAGATGGCGACCGGCGGGGTGGAAGTGTTTGCCCACAGCCTCAACATCATCAACCGCGCTGAGCCGCTGCCGCTGGACTCCAACCAGGTGAACAGCGAGGAGCAGCGCCTCAAGTACCGCTACCTTGACCTGCGCCGCCCGGAAATGGCCGACCGCCTGAAAGCACGCGCCAAAATCACCAGCTTTGTGCGCCGCTTTATGGACGATCACGGCTTCCTCGACATCGAAACCCCGATGCTGACCAAAGCGACGCCGGAAGGCGCCCGTGACTACCTGGTGCCGAGCCGGGTGCACAAAGGTAAATTCTACGCGCTGCCGCAATCCCCGCAGCTGTTCAAGCAGCTGCTGATGATGTCCGGCTTCGACCGTTACTACCAGATCGTGAAATGCTTCCGTGACGAAGACCTGCGCGCTGACCGCCAGCCGGAATTCACCCAGATCGACGTGGAAACCTCTTTCCTGAGCGCAGAACAGGTGCGCGAGCTGATGGAGAAAATGGTCCGCAACCTCTGGCAGGAAGTGAAAGGGGTTGATCTGGGCGCGTTCCCGATCATGACCTTCGCCGAGGCGATGCGCCGTTTCGGCTCCGACAAGCCGGACCTGCGTAACCCGCTGGAGCTGGTGGACGTCGCGGATCTGCTGAAAGATGTCGAGTTCAAAGTCTTCTCCGGCCCGGCCAATGATGCCAAAGGCCGTGTGGCGGCCCTGCGTGTGCCGGGCGGCGCCCAGCTGAGCCGTAAACAGATTGACGAATACGGCAAATTCATTGAGATCTACGGTGCGAAAGGGCTGGCGTATATTAAAGTCAATGACGCGGCGAAAGGGCTGGAAGGCGTGCAAAGCCCGGTGGCCAAGTTCCTCAGTGAAGAGGTGCTGGCGGCCCTGCTGGCGCGCACCGGCGCTACCGACGGCGACATGCTGTTCTTCGGCGCAGACAGCGCCAAAGTGGTGACCGATGCCCTGGGCGCGCTGCGCCTGAAACTGGGCCGTGACCTGAAGCTGACCCGCGAAGGCACCTGGGCGCCGCTGTGGGTGGTGGACTTCCCGATGTTCGAAGAGGATGGTGAAGGCGGCCTGGCCGCAATGCACCACCCGTTCACCGCCCCGCGTGACATGACCCCGGACGCGCTGAAGGCCGACCCGACTTCCGCTATCGCCAACGCCTATGACATGGTGCTGAACGGCTATGAAGTGGGCGGCGGTTCCGTGCGTATCCATCGCAGCGAAATGCAGCAAACGGTGTTCAGCATCCTCGGCATTAATGAGCATGAACAACGCGAGAAGTTCGGCTTCCTGCTGGATGCGCTGAAGTACGGTACGCCGCCGCACGCCGGCCTGGCCTTCGGCCTTGACCGCCTGGTGATGCTGCTGACCGGCACGGACAACATCCGCGACGTGATTGCCTTCCCGAAAACCACCGCGGCCGCCTGTCTGATGACGGAAGCCCCGAGCTACGCCAACCCGGCTTCGCTGCAGGAGCTGGCAATCAGCGTGGTGAAAAAAGGCAGTGACAACGCAGAGAACGCGTAATGGGTTATAAGCGACCCGAATCGGTGCTGGTGGTGATCTATGCCCAGTCCACCGGCCGGGTGCTGATGCTTCAGCGGCGGGATGACCCGGATTTCTGGCAGTCGGTCACCGGCAGCCTGGAAGAGGGTGAACCGCCGCTGCATACCGCGCAGCGTGAGGTGCTGGAAGAGACCGGCATTGATATTGCCGGGGAGAACCTGCCGCTGCTGGATTGCCGGCGCTGCATTGAGTTCGAGATCTTCCCGCACCTGCGCCACCGCTATGCCCCTGGGGTGTTCCGTAATCAGGAGCACTGGTTCTGCCTGGCGCTGCCCACGCAGCGTGAGGTGGTGATCACGGAACACCATGCCTACCGGTGGCTGGCCGCCCCCGAGGCGGCTGCCCTGACCAAGTCATGGAGCAACCGGCAGGCAATAGAAGAGTTTGTTAATTATTCAGTCTGAACAGACTATTTGGAGATGCTTATGGCAGGTCACAGTAAATGGGCCAACACAAAACACCGCAAAGCGGCACAGGATGCCAAACGCGGTAAAATCTTCACCAAGATCATCCGTGAGCTGGTGACAGCGGCCAAGCTGGGCGGGGGCGACCCGGGCGCGAACCCACGTCTGCGTGCCGCCATCGACAAGGCGCTGTCCAACAACATGACCCGTGATACGCTGAACCGTGCGATTGCACGCGGCGTGGGCGGCGAAGATGACAGCAACATGGAAACCATCATTTATGAGGGTTACGGCCCAGGCGGCACCGCCGTGATGGTTGAGTGCCTGAGTGACAACCGTAACCGTACCGTGTCTGAAGTGCGCCACGCCTTCACCAAAACCGGCGGCAACCTTGGGACTGACGGCTCCGTGGCTTACCTCTTTACCCGTAAAGGCGTGATCTCCTTTGCACCGGGCCTGGATGAAGACACCGTGATGGAAGCGGCGCTGGAAGCGGGCGCAGAAGACATCGTCGGTTACGATGACGGCGCGATTGATGTGTTCACCGCCTGGGAGAGCCTGGGCGAGGTGCGCGACGCACTGGAAGCGGCCGGTTTCAAGGCAGAGACGGCAGAAGTCTCCATGATCCCGTCCACCAAGGCGGACATGGATGCCGACACCGCGCCGAAACTGCTGCGCCTGATCGACATGCTGGAAGATTGTGATGACGTGCAGGAAGTTTACCATAACGGTGAAATTTCCGACGAAGTGGCCGCGACGCTCTAAGCGACCGTCCGCCCGCTGCACGACCCGATGCCGGACGCTTGTCCGGCATCTTTTTTTAGACCGGGTGCAGCCGCACCCCGACAGGGCGACTTCCCTCTTATGGCAATTATTCTGGGTATCGATCCCGGTTCACGCATTACCGGCTACGGCGTCATCCGCCAGCAGGGCCGCCAGCTCAGCTACCTCGGCAGCGGCTGTATCCGCACCAAGGTGGACGATCTGCCCGGCCGCCTGAAACTGATTTACGCCGGGGTCTGTGAAATCATCACCCAGTTCCAGCCCGATTTTTTCGCGATTGAACAGGTGTTTATGGCCAAAAATGCTGACTCGGCGTTGAAGCTTGGCCAGGCACGCGGCGTGGCGATTGTCGCGGCGGTCAACCACGACCTGCCGGTATTCGAGTATGCCGCGCGCCAGGTGAAACAGACCGTGGTCGGCACCGGGGCGGCGGAAAAGAGCCAGGTGCAGCATATGGTGCGCTCGCTGCTCAAGCTGCCCGCCAATCCCCAGGCCGATGCGGCGGATGCGCTGGCCATCGCGATTACCCACTGCCATCTGAGCCAGAATGCGCTTAAGATGAGCAGCGACAGGCTTCAGTTAGCACGCGGCAGGTTGCGCTGACTTCAGGCTGGATATTCATCCAGCCTTTTTTATGTTATAAACAGCGCAGTTAGTTATTCCGGCCGTCTGCCATACCCGGCAAACGGGATGGCCGGCAGGCATTTTTTGCGAAGGGGAAGAGTGTGATCGGTCGTCTCAGGGGAATTATTCTGGAGAAGCAGCCACCGCTGGTGCTGCTGGAAACGCAGGGCGTGGGCTATGAAGTGCATATGCCGATGACCTGTTTCTATGAGCTGCCGGAACTGGGGCAGGAAGCCATCATTTTCACCCAGTTTATCGTGCGCGAAGATGCCCAGTTGCTGTACGGTTTCAATGACAAGCAGGAGCGCGCGCTGTTCCGCGAGCTGGTAAAGGTCAACGGGGTCGGGCCGAAACTGGCACTGGCGATCCTCTCCGGCATGTCGGCGCAGCAATTTGTGCGGGCCGTCGAAAAAGAGGAGATCACCGCGCTGGTGAAACTGCCGGGCGTCGGCAAGAAAACGGCGGAGCGGCTGGTGGTGGAGATGAAAGACCGCTTCAAGGGCCTGAACGGCGACCTGTTCAACAGCGTCAGCGACATCACACTGCCGCAGGCAGAAGAGGCGCGCCAGGAAGCCGATGCAGAATCCGAAGCGGTCTCCGCGCTGGTGGCACTCGGTTACAAGCCGCAGGAAGCCAGCCGCCTGGTCAGCAAAGCCGCCAAACCGGGTGCTGATTGCGAAACATTGATCCGTGACGCCCTGCGCGCCGCGCTGTGAGGTAAACCATGATTGAAGCCGATCGCCTGATCTCCTCCACCGTGATCAATGAAGAAGAGATTATTGACCGGGCCATCCGCCCCAAACTGCTCAACGAATATGTCGGCCAGCCGCATGTGCGTGAGCAGATGGAAATCTTCATCCAGGCGGCCCGCCAGCGCGGCGACGCCCTGGACCACCTGTTGATTTTCGGCCCGCCGGGGCTGGGCAAAACCACGCTGGCCAACATTGTGGCCAACGAGATGGGCGTCAACCTGCGTACCACCTCCGGCCCGGTGCTGGAAAAAGCCGGCGATCTGGCGGCGATGCTCACCAACCTTGAGCCGCACGATGTGCTGTTTATTGATGAAATTCACCGGCTCTCCCCAGCGGTGGAAGAGGTGCTCTACCCGGCGATGGAGGACTACCAGCTCGACATCATGATTGGTGAGGGGCCGGCTGCGCGCTCCATCAAGCTGGATCTGCCGCCCTTTACGCTGGTCGGTGCGACCACCCGCGCCGGGTCACTGACGTCGCCATTGCGTGACCGTTTCGGCATTGTGCAGCGGCTGGAGTTCTATCAGGTGGCGGATCTGCAACACATCGTCAGCCGCAGCGCCGGTTGCCTGGGGCTGTCGCTGTCAGACGAAGGCGCGCACCAGATTGCCCGCCGCGCCCGCGGCACACCGCGTATCGCCAACCGGCTGCTGCGCCGGGTACGGGACTTTGCCGAAGTGCGCTCAGACGGCAACATTGACGGCAACGTCGCCAACAAGGCGCTGGATATGCTGGATGTGGATGCCGAAGGCTTTGACTTTATGGACCGCAAGCTGCTGCTGGCGATCATTGATAAATTCACCGGTGGCCCGGTCGGGCTGGACAACCTGGCCGCGGCCATCGGCGAAGAGCGTGAAACCATTGAGGATGTGCTGGAACCCTTCCTGATCCAACAGGGTTTTATCCAGCGTACCCCGCGCGGCCGCATCGCCACGCTCCATGCCTACCGTCATTTCGGCATTGACCGGCCGGACTGACCTGCCGCAGGTGAAATAATAAAAATGAAAAAGGAGCCTCACGGCTCCTTTTTCACATCAGTTGCAGATGAAATGCTGCCGGTCAGGCAGGCTGCTTTTTATTCAGGCTCAGCACAAACAGCAGGGCGGCACACAGCACCACGGACGGCCCGGCAGGCGTGTCGTACAGCGCGGAGAAGGTCAGGCCGCCGGTCACGGCCACCACCCCGACACCCACCGCCACGGCAGCCATCTGCTCCGGCGTGCGGGCAAAGCGGCGGGCCGTGGCCGCCGGGATAATCAGCAGTGAGGTAATAATCAGCGCGCCGACAAATTTCATCGCCAGCCCGATGGTCAGCGCCGTGACCAGCATCAGCACAATGCGCACCCGTTGCAGGTTAACGCCGTCCACATGCGCCAGCTCAGGGCTGATGGTCATGGAGAGCAGGGCGCGCCACTGCCAGCACAGCACCACCAGCACCACGACAACCCCGGCACCAATCATCCAGATATCGCTCAGCGTCACCGAGAGCAGATCGCCGAACAGGTACGCCATCAGGTCAACCCGGACATTGGACATCAGGCTCACCACCACCAGCCCGAGCGACAGCGCACTGTGGGCCAGGATACCGAGCAGGGTATCCACCGCCAGGTGCGGTTTGCGCTCCAGCCAGACCAGTGCCAGTGCCAGCACCAGCGTCACGGCGATCACCGCATAAAACGGGTTAACGTTCAGCAGCAGGCCAAACGCCACGCCGAGCAGCGAGGCGTGTGCCAGCGTGTCACCGAAATAGGACATACGGCGCCACACCACAAACGACCCCAGCGGCCCGGCGGCGGCGGCCAGCAACACCCCGGCCAGCCAGCCGGGTAACAGCAGTTCAATCATGCTTCACGTTCCCCTGTGCGCGGTGCCGCCTGGCTTTTCAGCACAATGCGGCCTTTCAGGTCATGGCGGTGGTTATGGTGGTGGCGGTAGATCGCCAGTTGTTGTGCCCCGTGGCTGCCGAACATGGCAATAAATTCCGGGTGCATTGACACCACTTCCGGCGTGCCGGAACAGCAGATGTGCTGGTTCAGGCAGAGCACATCGTCGGTTTTCGCCATCACCAGGTGCAGGTCATGGGAGACCATCAGCACCGCACAGCCCAGCTCCTTGCGCAACTGGTCAATCAGGTCATACAGCGCCAGCTGGCCGTTGACGTCGACCCCCTGGGTCGGTTCATCCAGCACCAGCAGTTGCGGCCGGTTCAGCAGTGCGCGCGCCAGCAGCACCCGCTGGGTTTCCCCGCCGGAGAGTTTCTGCATCGGCTGATGTTGCAGATGGGCGGCTTTGACCCGCTGCAACGCCGGCAAGATGTCCGCTTTTTTAACGCCCGGTTTCAGGCGCATAAAGCGGCTGACGGTCAGCGGCAACGTGGCATCCAGGTGCAGTTTTTGCGGCACATAACCAATGCGCAGGCCCGCTTCCCGCACCAGCGAACCGCTGTCAGGGGAAATCAGGCCCAGCACCACGCGGACCAGCGTGGATTTCCCCGCGCCGTTTGGGCCGAGCAGGGTCAGGATCCGCCCCGGTTTCAGGGCAAGTGAAATATCGGAGAGCACCCGCCGGTTGCCGAAGCTCACCGACACGTTCTCCAGGGTGACCAATGTGGACATAGTGATTACGTCTTGCAGTAAAATTCGAATGTTATAATATTACGTTTCACAAAATAAAACGACGAGATAACTCATTATGATACAAAAAAAACGCTGGTTACCGTGTGCCTTTTTCGGTGCGTCTTTGATGGCGGCTGCTTCTGTACACAGCGCGGAGGCCGCCGTGGTGACTTCCGTCCGCCCGCTTGGGTTTATTGCCGCCGCCATTGCTGACGGCGTCACGCCGACGGAAGTGCTGCTGCCGGACGGTGCCTCTGAGCACGACTACGCGCTGCGGCCGACCGATGTGCTGCGCATCAAGCAGGCCGATCTGGTGGTGTGGGTCGGCCCGGAGATGGAAGCGTTTATGACCAAATCCCTGGCGCAGCAACCGGCGGAGCGGCAGCTCTCTCTGGCAGCCTTGCCCACCGTAAAGCCGCTGTTATTACGCGGTGAGCATGATCATGATGAGCATGGCGAAGAAGCGGCCGATCACGCGGGAGAAGCGGCAGAAAATCATGCGCATGACCATGACGAAGATCACCATCATGGTGAATACAATATGCATCTCTGGCTCTCGCCGGCGATTGCAAAACAGGCGGCCATTGCGATTCATGACAAATTATTGGAACTCAAGCCGCAAAATAAGGACAAACTAGACGCGAATCTGCGCGACTTCGAGCTTAACCTCGCGCAAAGCCAGCAAAATATTGCTACTATGCTTGCGCCCGCGCAAAACAAGGGGTATTTCGTTTTTCATGATGCGTACACGTACTTCGAAAAACAGTTTGGCCTGAGCCCGTTGGGGCACTTCACGGTCAACCCGGAAATACAGCCCGGCGCACAGCGTTTACATCACATTCGAACACAGTTGGTTGAGCGTAAAGCGGTCTGCGTTTTCGCTGAACCACAATTCAGGCCAGCCGTCATTGCGGCCGTTGCGCAAGGGACCGGTGTCCGGATGGGCACCCTTGATCCGCTTGGCACCGGGCTGCCACTGGGGAAAACGAGCTACATGACGTTCCTGTCACAGATAGCCAACCAGTACGTGAGCTGCCTGAAGTAACATCAGAGGATAACATCACGTGCAGCAACTAGCCCGCGCTATTGCCTTGGCATACAACAACTTACCGCGACCGCACCGGGTAATGCTGGGGTCGCTTACCGTGGTAACTCTGGCCGTCGCTGTCTGGCGGCCTTTTGTTTACCACCCGGAACAGAACCCGATTGTGCGCAATGTGGAGCTGGATGCCGAGCAGCTCCGGTCATTGCTGCCGGAGGCCAGCGAGCCGATTGACCAACCGGCCCCGGAAGATGACATCCCCCAGGATGAAATTGATGAAAAAGTCGAGGGCGAGCAGGGCGTACATGAGTACGTCGTCTCGACCGGTGACACCCTCAGCAGCATTCTTACCCAGTACGGCATCGAAATGTCTGACATCTCGGTGCTGGCGCAGCAGAACAGCGAGCTGCGTAACCTGAAAGTCGGCCAGCAACTCTCCTGGACCCTCACCAATGACGGCGACCTGCAACGCCTGACCTGGGAGATGTCCCGCCGCGAAACCCGCACCTATGACCGTACCCCCACCGGCTTTAAATCGTCGGTACAGACCCAGCAGGGCGAATGGCAGAACAGCGTCATCCGTGGCCGGCTGGACGGCAGCTTTGTCGGCAGCGCCCGCGCCGCCGGGCTGAGCAGCAGCGACATCAGCGCGGTGACCAAAGCCCTGCAATGGCAGTTGGATTTCAAGAAGTTACGTAAAGGTGATGAGTTCGCGGTGCTGATGTCCCGTGAGACGTTCGAAGGCAAAAGCGAACAGAGCCAGTTGCTGGGTGTGCGGATGCGCAGCGGCGGCAAAGATTACTATGCGATCCGCGCGGAAGACGGCAAATTCTACGATCGCCAGGGCTCCGGCCTGGCCCGCGGCTTCATGCGTTTCCCTACGGTGAAACAGTTCCGTGTCTCCTCCAATTTCAACCCGCGCCGCACCAACCCGGTGACCGGCCGTATTGCGCCGCATAAAGGCGTGGACTTCGCGATGCCGGTCGGCACCCCGGTGCTGGCTGTCGGTGACGGCGAAGTGGTGGTGGCCAAGCGCAGCGGCGGGGCAGGCAACTATGTGGCGATCCGCCACGGCCGCCAGTACATGACCCGTTACATGCACCTGCGCAAAATCCTGGTGAAACCGGGGCAGAAAGTGAAACGTGGTGACCGCATTGCCCTTTCCGGCAACACCGGCCGCTCTACCGGCCCCCATCTGCACTATGAAATCTGGATTAACCAGCAGGCGGTCAACCCGCTGTACGCCAAGCTGCCGCGCTCTGAAGGGCTGAGCGGCAAGGATCGCAGCGATTATCTGGCCACCGCGAAAGAGGTTATCCCGCAGTTGCAGCTGGATTAACCCCGGTTTCATTTGCCGCAGGCCATTTCACCTGCGGCTTTCACAATTTCATTTCGCCTGCCGACAGGGCGTGTCGGCTGCGTGGAAACTTTTTGATGTAGCGAAGGTAGATTGCAAAAATTCTCACCGCAATTATCATTAGCCGATTGAAAAGACATTGAGTTTTCGCATGCAAAAAGAGAATAAACCGAACGCGGAGTTCATTCCGCAGTTCCAGAAAGCGTTTTACCATCCACGTTACTGGGGCGTCTGGCTGGGAACCGGGCTGTTGGCGGCGCTGGGCTATGTGCCGCCCCGCCTCCGTGACCCGTTGCTGGGCAAGCTCGGCAAACTGGCCGGTAAATACGCCCGCAGCGCCCGCCGCCGGGCGCAGATTAACCTGCTCTATTGCATGCCCGAGGTGCCGGAAGCGGAACGCGAACGGATTATTGATGAGATGTTTGCCACCGCGCCGCAATCCATGGTGCTGATGGCGGAAGTCGCCTGCCGCACCCCGGCAAAAGTACAGGATCGCATCCACTGGCATGGCCGTGACGTGCTGGACAGCCTGCACGCCGAAGGGAAAAACATTATCCTGCTGGTGCCCCACGGCTGGGCGATTGATATCCCGGCGATGTTGCTGGCAGCCGAGGGCAAACCGGTGGCCGGGATGTTCCACAACCAGAGCAACCCGCTGGTGGACTATTTGTGGAACAGCGTGCGCCTGCGTTTCGGCGGCAAACTCCATGCCCGTAATGACGGCATCAAGCCGTTTATCAGCTCAGTGCGCAAAGGCTTCTGGGGCTATTACCTGCCGGACCAGGATCACGGCGCGGAGCACAGCGAATTCGTGGATTTCTTCGCCACCTATAAAGCCACACTGCCGGCGGTCGGGCGGTTGATGAAAGTCTGCCGTGCGTCAATTGTGCCGCTGTTCCCGGTGTATAACGCGGCAGAAAGCCGCCTCGACATCCACATCCGCCCGCCGATGGACGATCTGGCCGACGCGGATGATCCTTACATCGCCCGCCGGATGAATGAGGAAGTGGAAAACGTGGTACGGCCGAATCCGGAGCAATATACCTGGATCCTGAAGCTGCTGAAGACCCGCCGCCCCGGCGAGAAAGAGCCGTACAGCCGCGATGAGCTCTACCCGAAAAAGAAACGCTGAGCGACACCGTTCCGCGTGAGTGAAAAAAACCGGCGCAGACCCTGCGCCGGTTTTTTTATGGCCCGGTTCTGGGATCAGGCGGCAGGCCGCGTCCGCAGAAAATAGCGCAACAGCAGCAGCCACAGGCCGCCCGCCAGCAGGTTCCACAGTGAGAACGCGCCATTGCCCCAGGTGGTATAGAGCTGTTTCGCCACTTCAATGCCCCCGGCGTACAGCGCCAGCGTAATCAACCCCACCGCCGCGGCCACCGTGCCTTTGCCGACCGGGCTGGCAAACAGCGTCAGGCGGTAAAGCCCGGCATTAATCAACCCGGTGCCGAAGGCATAGAGGCTCAGGCCAATGACGCTGACTACCCATTGGTGCGGGTCGCTCAACGCGGCCACAGCCGCGATCGCCAGGCCCAGCACAATCGGCCAGGCACCCAGCCACAGCGGTTTCTCAATCGTCACCCGGCCACTGAGGCGGCTGAGCAGCAGGTTGCCGATAATCAGTGAGACAAAAATCGGCACCTGCACCAGCCCATATTCCAGCGGCGTCAGGCCGCCATCCTGTATCAGGATCACCGGTGACTGCGCCACCCAGGCCAGCAACGGCAGGGCAGAAAAACCGATCGCCAGTGCGCCGCAAAGCAGGCGGCGGTTGCTGAACACCTGCCGGTAATCCGCCAGCAGCCGGGCAACGGAGAAGCGTTCCCCGGCGTTGCCGGCCGTTTCCGGCATCGCGCGCCATAACCCCCACAGTGAGAACGCCGCAATCAGCGCAAACAGGGCAAACATCGCTTTCCACGGGGCGACATGGATAAACGCCGCGCCTGCCACCGGCCCCAGCAGCGGGGCAATCAGCGCCACGTTAGCCATCAGCGCCATCATTTTAATGCTCAGGGTTTCGGCGAAGGCTTCCTGAATCGCCGCATACCCCACGGCACCGATAAAGCAGAGGCTGATGCCCTGCAAAAAGCGCATCAGGATAAACTGCTCAATACTGGTGACCCACAGTGTCAGCAGGCAGGTGGCCACAAACAGCGCGACGCCCACCAGCAGCACCGGGCGTCGACCCAGCCGGTCAGAGAGCGGGCCGAGCAGCCATTGCAGCGTCATGCCGCCCAGCAGGTAAGCCGTGAGCGAAGTGGAAACCCAGCTGCTGTCGGCGCTGAAATCGCTGACGACCTGCAACATGCCGGGCTGGATCATGTCGTGGGCGATATAAGTGGCGAACTCGAACAGCACCAGGGAAAGGGGAAACAGCAGATGCCGGCGGGTCAGGGTCACCGCCGGGGAAAAAGAGGGGCTCATGATGGCATCCAGTCAACGTTAAAAACGGAAAAAGCGCGGCCGGGGCCGCGCAGGATAAAAAGGGCACTGAAGGCTGCGATCAGGGGCGGTACGCCGCGATCGGGTTTTTCAGGGTGCCGGCAAATTTCAGGTTCTGTGCCGGGTCGGCCAGGTTGATCATCTGCTTGTTATTAGCCAATTGCAGGCGGTTCAGGCAGGAGTGGGCAAACTCCTGTGCGAACAGATCGTAACGGGCAAATTTGGCCGCCAGTTCCGGGTGCTGCTGCTGGTAATCCGTAATGGTCTGCGCCACGGTCTGCCAGAATGCCTCTTCCGGCAGGGTGCCTTCCTGATGCAGGATGCGCGCCATAAAGCGGAAGAAGCAGTCAAACACATCGGTAAAGATCGACAGCAATTTCAGTGGCTCCGGCACCGCCACCGCCACCCGTTTCGCTTTTTCCGGCAAGTCGGCATCCGGGTTCATCACCGCGATCTCCTCGGCGATGTCCTTCATCCAGGCGCGTACCGGAATGTTGTGCTCGAATTGCAGGATCAGGTTTTCACCGTGCGGCATAAACACCAGATCGTGGGTATAGAAGCAGTGCACCAGCGGCGTCAGGTAGCAGCGCAGGTAGCGCGACAGCCAGTCCGTGGCGCTGAGGCCTGATGCGGCAATCATCGCCGGCAGCACGCCATGCCCGGCATCGTCCACATGCAGCAGGGAGGCCATCGTCATCAGGCGGTGGTTTTCCGGCAGGTGCGTGACCGGGTTGTCCCGCCACAGGGCGGCAAACATTTTCTTGTAGGGGCTGTCAGCTTTAATTGCCGACTCAAAATAGCTGTTGCGATAGCCGATGGAGGCCACTTCCCGCAGGATGCCGAAACCACAGGATTGCAGGCAGGCATCCTTCTCCACCAGCTCGGCCAGCCACTCATTGATGCCGGGCGTGGTCGCCATGTAATAGGGCGACAGGCCGCGCATAAAGCCCATGTTCAGAATAGACAGCGCGGTTTTCACGTAGCGCTTCTGCGGCTGGCTGGCATTGAAGAACGTACGGATGGATTGCTGCGCCAGGTAGTGATCCTCACCGGTGCCGAGGTAAATCAGCGACTGGGCGGCGATGTCCGGCGCGAACACCGTCAGCAATTTATTCTGCCACTGCCAGGGGTGAACCGGCATAAAGAAGTAGCGCGCCGGGTCAACGCCTTGCTGCTGCAACTGGGCCGTGAACGCCGCAACCTGCGCCTCACCCAGCTCCTCACGCATCAGCTGTTGATAGGAGAGGCCGTTGATGCTGGCAAACGTCGCTTTGCTGTCATGCACGGCGACCCAGATCAGCGCCACCGGCGAGGCGGCTTCCGGCGCATAGTGCAGGTAGTCACCGGCATCAAAGCCGATGCGGCCATTGTTGGCGATAAAGCAGGGATGGCCTTCGCTCATGGTGCTTTCCACCGTCTGGAAATCCGCCTGGGTCAGGGCCGCGGCATCCGGGGCGTTACGCGCCATTTTAAAGGCGCTGCCGGCCAGGGTGCTGGTGATCTCTTCCATGTAAGTCGGCAGCAGTTCCTGGGTGATGCCGAGCTGCTCGCTGAATTCGATGATAAATTGCAGCGCGTCCAGCGGCACCGGGGCCAGGTTTTCCAGCCGGGTGAGGGAGGGCAGGTCAATCAGCCAGTCATTGAGCGGCAACAGGCTGGCACTGAAGCGGTACTCCACCTCTGAATGCGGCACCGGCAGGCGGTAATGGTTCCAGTTCTGATCTGACCCCAGCAGTTCCGGGGTAATCAGCCGCTCATGGGCGAACTCTGAGATCGCTTTACGCAGCAGCAGGGCATTGGCGTGCGCCCAGCGCTGAGGCTCAAGGTGTTTACCGGCCTGTAAGGCCGCTGCACGCGGGTCGGCGGCGGGGGTAGTCATGGCAGTCTGCTCCTGTGATACGGGAAAAGTAGAGGCGGGGGCCACATAGCCTGGGTAATCTTCGCGACGGCAAAAGGCCAGCCAGGCGGTTTTGTTCGGCAGGGTCACGGTGTGCTGGTAGGCAAAACCGGCCCGTTTGTTCAAGCGGTGGATTTTCTCATTGCGGACATCCGGCTCAACCACCACCCGCGCCACCTGCGGCAGGCTGAACATGTAGTCCATCACGGTGGTGAAGACCTGCCAGCTGAAGCCCGGCAGCGGCTGGTCTGCCGGGGCAAGCAACAGGTGCATGCCGTAGTCGTCCGGCTGCGCCGGATAGTGGCGGCCAATCTCATCATCCTGTGCGCGGTAAAATTCCATCAGGAATACCGGCTGCCCCGCCAGCTCACCGATCAGCGCGGCCTGCGGGTTGTCCTGCGTCAGGTCATGGTAAAAACGGTGCACCTCGTCCGGGGTGCTGTCGAGCATTCCCCAGAACTGGGCATAGGGCTGGGTCATCCAGCGGTGCAGCAGCGCGGCATCTTCCGGCAGGCGCAGCGGGCGCAGGCGGAACTCCCCGGCCGGGCGTGTGGCGCAAAACAGCGTATCAGGCGCGTGGTTCTCCATCACTGGCCTCCGATTTTGTGGGTGCAGAAGGTCTGGAAGGCGATGGCCTTCTCCACCGGGTAAATTTCGCGCCCGACCATTTCGCGGATCAGCGTACTGTTGCGGTAGCAGGCCATGCCGAGGTCAGGCGTGACAAAGCCGTGGGTATGCAGCTCGGCGTTCTGCACGAAGATCTCGTTATGGTCGTCAATGCTGTAGTTGCGGTTAACGGCAAAGCGGCCTTTTTCATCGCGGTTGATGCGGTCGCTGATGCCCTCCAGAAAGTCCGGCTGGCGGTAGGCGTAGCCGGTGGCAAGGATCAGGGAATCCGTGCGGTGGGTATAGGCCACCTGTTGCTCCTGCTGCATCAGCGCCAGCTCCAGCTCGCCGCTGCTGCGCCACTGCAGGCCGGTCAGCTCAGAGTGGGTATAGAGGTTGACGTTCAGCGGGCCGTCCAGCCGTTTGGTGTACATCAAATCGTAAATGTCGTTGATCAGGCTGCTGTTGATGCCTTTGTACAACCCTTTCTGCTCGCGGTTGAGCTGATCACGTTTCGCCATCGGCAGGGCGTGGAAGTAATCAATGTATTCCGGCGAGGTCATCTCCAGCGTCAGCTTGCTGTACTCCAGCGGGTAGAAGCGCGGCGCACGGGTGATCCAGTTCAGCTGGTAATTGTGTTTATCGATGTCGCCCAGCAGGTCATAGAAGATTTCCGCTGCGCTCTGGCCACTGCCGAGCACCGTGATTGAACGGTTTTGCTGCATCGCTTCTTTGTTCGGCAGGTAGGCGCTGGAGTGGTGCACCTTGTCACCCAGCGCGGCGGCGCAGGGCGGCAGCCACGGGGCAGGGCCGGTGCCCAGCACCAGCCGGTGGGTCAGCAGCTCGGTACGTTCGCCGCTGCGGGTGTCGCAGGTGCGCACCCGGTAGCAGTTGAGCGCCGCATCATGGCTGACATGCTCCACGCGGGTGTTAAAGCGCAGGTTGGTCAGCTGCTCGCTGGCCCACTGGCAATACTGGTTAAACTCCTTGCGCATCATGAAGAAGTTTTCACGGATGTAGAACGAGTAGAGCTTGCCCTTCTGCTTCAGGTAGTTCAGGAAGCTGTAAGGGCTGGTCGGGTCGGCCAGCGTGACCAGGTCGGCCATAAAGGGCGTCTGGAGCATGGCGCTCTCCAGCATCATGCCGGTATGCCAGTCAAAGCCGGGGTTCTGGTCAACAAACAGCCCGTCGAGCTGCTCAACCGGTGCCGTCAGGCAGGCCAGCCCCAGGTTGAACGGGCCGATGCCAATGGCGATAAAGTCATAAATTTTGCTGGACATAATGTTTACTCGGTAGCCATCAGGGAGAGGTGCTGGGCAGTCAGTTCCTTGCCGTAATGCACGATCAGGTCGATCACTTCTTCAACGTCAGCCAGGGTGGTGGCCGGGTTGAGCAGGGTAAATTTCAGGTACTGGCGGTTGTCCACTTTGGTGCCGGCCACCACGGCGTTACCGGAACGGAAAATCGCCTTGCGGATATTGGCGTTGATCTCATCAATCACTTCCGGGGCCAGTGACTGGCGCGGTACAAAGCGGAACACCTGGGTGCTGAGCTGCGGCTGGTGCAGCACATCAATGTGTGGGTGGGCCGCCAGCGTCAGGTGCGCCTCCGCGGTGCGATCCAGCAGGGTGTCGAACGCCTCGCCCAGCTTCTGCTCGCCCATGATGCGCAGTGTCAGCCACATTTTCAGCGCGTCGAAGCGTTTGGTGGTCTGGATGCTTTTGTTCACCAGGTTCGGCGTGCCTTCCAGTTTGGCGCTCAGCGGGTTGAGGTAGTCGGCGTGGCAGGTCACATGCTCCAGGTGCTGGTGGTCCCGCACAAAGAACGCGCCGCAACTGACCGGCTGGAAGAAGGATTTGTGGTAGTCCACGGTGACGGAGTCCGCATGGCAGATGCCGTCAATGCGGTCGGCAAAACGCTGGGAAACCAGCAGCCCGCAGCCGTAGGCCGCATCCACATGCATCCAGACCTGGTGGCGGCGGCAGATCTCTGCAATCGGGTTCAGCGGGTCGATGCTGCCGAAGTCCGTGGTACCGGCAGTGGCGACCACGGCCAGCGGAATATTGCCCTCGGCCAGACACTGTTCGATGGCGGTGTCCAGCGCGCGCGGGTCCATGCGGAAACGGTCATCACTGGCGACCGGCACCACGGCGTTGTAGCCCAGCCCCAGCAACGCGGCGGATTTCTGGATGCTGAAGTGGCTGACGCCGGAGCTGAAGATGCGCCAGCGGCCGGCATCCGGCGGCAGGCCCTGATATTTGATGCTGTGGCCGGGGTGAGTGCGTTTGCAATGGCTGTCACGCGCCAGCAGCATCGCCATCAGGTTGGATTGGGTGCCGCCGCTGGTGAAAATGCCGTCTGCCTGTGGGCCGAGGCCGATCTGGTCCAGCGTCCAGTCAATCACTTTCTGTTCAATCAGCGTGCCGCCGGCGCTCTGATCCCAGGTATCCACCGAGGAGTTGATGCTGGAGAGGATCGCTTCCCCCAGCAACGCCGGCAGCACCAGCGGGCAGTTGAGGTGCGCCAGGTATTTCGGGTGATGGAAGTAAACGGCATCACGCAGGTAGAGGGTATTCAGTTCGGCCAGCGCGGCTTCGGTGCTTTCCAGCGGCTGGTGCAGGTCAACCTGGGTAAATTCCTCTACCAGTTCAGAAGGCAATATTCCGCTGAAGGGTTTCTCAGCGCCGTTAATATGTTCACTGACCAATTCAGCGGCCTGAGTAATTTGCTGTTGCCATTCCTGCGTACTGTGCTGATTAAAAATAAACGAGGCCGCTGCTCTGTTGTTTTTGCGGCTTTCATAGCTGGCAATGGCATGATCAATATCAAACATAATAGAGCCCTGTTTTATTTTAAGGTTATTTCCGGCGCGTGCAGGAATCGCCCTAAAAAAGAGAGAAAAAGGAGGTAACGATGCAGTGCCGGCGTGTGCCGGCCTCCCGATACGGGATCAGGGGCGGCGGGGCGCTCAGCAGGTGTTAAAAAATATTTCTTTGTTAATCAGTAGGTAAAGCCTCACAGATCGAGAGGTAACAAACATTTAACGGTTGCGAAGCATTATAAATGCAAATCATTATCATTCAAGTTATCAGTTGTGAAAATGCAGAAATTAAGGAGAGACAGGGTGAAAAATGTGATGGGCGTCACACTTTCCATGTGGGATAATTACCGCGTAAATGAATTAAAATAAGAAAGTTCTGTTTATTTGCCTGTCATAAAATTTTAAATAAAGCGTATTAAAAGGGAAATAAAGTCGATAAGTCATAACAACGATAAGGCTATTATCTTGGTATTCCGGTTTACCAGGAAATAATGGGCGTAGCCTGGGTGGGGAGATATCAGGGGAAAGCAAACGGGCGGGGAAATAACGGGTGGCCGGAAAGGGAAATAAAAAAGCCGGCACAGGGCCGGCCCGGTTCAGCAGGGGCGAACGCTACTCAACACGCAGCACGCGGCTGGTGTTGGTGGTGCCGGTGGTGCTCATCACATCCCCCTGGGTCACAATGACCAGATCGCCGGAGAGCAGGTAGCCCTTGTCGCGCAGCAGGGTCACGGCATCGTGCGCGGCGGCAACGCCGTCGTTGTTGCTGTCAAAGTATACCGGCGTCACACCGCGGTAGAGTGCCGTCAGGTTCAGCGTATGCTCATGGCGGGACATGGCAAAAATCGGCAGGCCGGAGCTGATGCGGGACATCATCAGCGCCGTGCGGCCGGATTCCGTCATGGCAATCAGCGCAGTCACCCCTTTCAGGTGGTTGGCGGCATACATCGAGGACATGGCGATCGCTTCCTCAATGTTCTCGAACTGCACATCCAGCCGGTGTTTGGAGACATTGATGCTGGGGATCTTCTCTGCCCCCAGGCAGACGCGCGCCATCGCGGCCACGGTTTCAGCCGGGTACTGGCCGGCAGCGGTTTCTGCCGACAGCATCACCGCATCGGTACCGTCCAGCACGGCGTTGGCCACGTCCATGACTTCCGCACGGGTCGGCATCGGGTTGGTTATCATCGACTCCATCATCTGCGTGGCGGTAATGACCGCGCGGTTGAGGGTGCGGGCGCGGCGGATCAGCTTCTTCTGGATGCCGACCAGCTCCGGGTCACCGATTTCTACCCCCAGGTCGCCGCGCGCCACCATCACCACATCTGACGCGAGGATGATGTCATCCATGGCCGCGTCGCTGGCGACGGCTTCCGCCCGCTCGACCTTGGAGACGATTTTGGCGTGGCAGCCGGCGTCACGCGCCAGGCGGCGGGCGTAGTGCAGGTCTTCCCCGGTGCGCGGGAAGGAGATGGCGAGGTAATCAACGCCGATTTTGGCCGCGGTAACAATATCTGCCTTGTCTTTTTCCGTCAGCGCTTCCGCCGACAGGCCGCCGCCCAGCTTGTTGATGCCTTTGTTGTTGGAGAGCGGGCCGCCCACCGTGACTTCGGTGAAGACTTTCATGCCCTGGACTTCCAGCACTTTCAGCTGTACCCGGCCGTCGTCCAGCAACAGGATGTCGCCCGGCACCACATCGCCCGGCAGCCCTTTGTAGTCAATGCCGACGCGCTCTTTGTCCCCTTCGCCTTTGGCCAGGTTGGCATCCAGCAGGAAACGATCACCGATATTGAGAAACACCTTGCCTTCCCGGAAGGTGGATACCCGGATTTTCGGCCCCTGCAGGTCACCGAGGATGGCAACGTGGCGGCCCAGCCGGGCTGAGATTTCACGCACCTTGTTGGCGCGCTGCATCTGGTCTTCGGCAGTACCGTGGGAGAAATTCAGGCGGACTACGTTGGCACCCGCAGCAATAATTTTTTCCAGATTATTGTCGCGGTCGGTAGCCGGCCCCAGCGTGGTTACAATCTTGGTTCTTCTGAGCCGTCTGGACATGTATAACTCCGTTGACTGGTAAGGCATGGGTTGTTCCCTGAAGCAGGATAACCAAACAATGCAGTAATTGTAATTTTACGACAAAAGTGTTTCATCCGGGTGAAACATGACGCCCGCCGGGCACGACACGCCTTGCGCGCTGTCAGCGGCAGGCCGGGTCAGCTGTTGCCGGGCTCTCGTGGGGGTGCCGTTCCTTTGTCGAACCGTGACTCTTTCAACGCCTCTTTTACACGCTTCAGGTTATCACGGAATTTGGTGCCGCGGCGCAGGGTAAAACCGGTTGCCAGCACATCAATCAACGTCAGTTGGGCAATCCGGGAGATCATCGGCATGTAGACATCGGTATCTTCCGGCACATCCAGCAGCAGCGGCAGCGTCGCCTCCTGCGCCAGCGGCGTGTCACGGGAGGTGAGGGCGATCACCGTCGCATCGTTTTCGCGCGCAATCTGCGCCAGCTCGACCAGGTTTTTGGTCCGGCCGGTGTGCGAAATGAGCACCACCACATCCCCCTCGCTGGAGTTCATGCAACTCATGCGCTGCATGACGATGTCATCGAAGTAGACCACCGGGATGTTAAAACGAAAAAATTTATTCATCGCATCGTGGGCCACCGCGGCGGATGCGCCCAGGCCGAAGAAGGAGATTTTCTTTGCCTGGGTCAGCAGATCCACCGCGCGGTTAATGGCGGCGATATCCAGCGTGGTTTTGACATGGTCAAGATTGGCCATTACCGATTCAAAAATTTTATCGGTATAGGCGGCGACGCTGTCCGCTTCATCCACATTGCGGTTTACGTATGGCGTACCGTTAGCCAGACTTTGTGCCAGATGGAGTTTGAAATCGGGGAAGCCTTTGGTATTGAGCCGGCGGCAAAAGCGGTTGACGGTGGGTTCACTGACGTCCGCCAGGCGGGCCAGGGTGGCAATGCTGGAGTGGATGGCGGTCTGGGGCGAGGCCAGGATCACTTCGGCCACTTTGCGCTCCGACTTGCTCAGGATCTCCAGATGCGTCTGGATAATGTCCAGCGTGTTCATTCGTTAACGGTCACTCATGGGTTTTGTCGATTTCAATCAAAGGAGAAATCAATACCGGTTTAATGAAAATATACAACGACCCGAAAGGGCTTGGCACCGGCCAAAAGAGATAATTTCCTCTTTTTTCACCAGAATTTGAACTGTGTCTAACTTTCATAATGGTAAACGGGTGTCAAAAACGTCAGAAAATTACATCATAGGCACGGGGAATATGGTCAGTCTGTTTCCACAGGGTTGCCGGGTGTAATTTCTGGACGTTTATTAAGGCCTTAGATCCGGGTTTACGGGTTGCGGCTAAACAGAGTACATTATTCATGTAAGAAAATTACAAATATCCTGCAATGAGGAGAAGAACATGGCGGTAACCTCTACAGCCCAGGCATGTGACCTGGTTATTTTCGGCGCGAAAGGCGATTTGGCCCGCCGCAAATTGCTGCCCTCGCTCTATCAGCTCGAAAAGGCTGGCCACATCCACCCGGACACCAAAATCATCGGTGTTGGGCGTGCAGACTGGGACAAAGCGGCTTACATCAAGGTGGTGAAAGAAGCGCTGACCACGTTCATGAAAGAGAAGCTGGATGACACGCTGTGGGAAACCCTGAGTGCACGCCTCGATTTCTGTAACCTGGATGTCAACGACAGCGAACACTTTGCCAACCTCGGCAAAATGCTCGATCAGGAAAACCGCGTCACCATCAACTATTTCGCCATGCCGCCGAACACCTTCGGTGCGATCTGCCGTGGCCTGGGCGAAGCGGGCCTGAACAAAGATCCGGCACGCGTCGTGATGGAAAAGCCGCTCGGCACCGACCTGGAATCCTCCCGTGTGATCAACGATCAGGTGGCGGAGTTCTTCAATGAGTCCCAGGTTTACCGCATCGACCACTATCTCGGCAAAGAGACGGTACTGAACCTGCTGGCGCTGCGTTTCGCCAACTCCCTGTTTGCCACCAACTGGGACAACCGCACCATCGACCACGTGCAGATCACCGTGGCGGAAGAGGTGGGCATCGAAGGCCGCTGGGGTTACTTCGACAAAGCCGGCCAGATGCGGGATATGATCCAGAACCACCTGCTGCAAATCCTTACCATGATCGCCATGTCGCCGCCGGCTGACCTGACCACCGACCGCATCCGTGACGAGAAAGTGAAAGTGCTGCGCTCGCTGCGCCGCATTGACCAGAGCAACGTGCGTGAAACCACGGTGCGCGGCCAGTACACCGCCGGGTTTGTGCAGGGCAAAAAAGTGCCGGGCTACCTGGAAGAAGAGGGTGCCAACAAAACCAGCAACACCGAGACCTTTGTCTCGATCCGCGTGGACATCGACAACTGGCAGTGGGCCGGGGTGCCGTTCTACCTGCGTACCGGCAAACGCCTGCCGACCAAATGTTCCGAAGTGGTGGTTTACTTCAAGAACCCGGCGCTCAACCTGTTCCGTGATTCTTACCAGCAACTGCCGCAGAACAAGCTCACCATCCGCCTGCAACCGGATGAGGGCATCGATATCCAGGTGCTGAACAAGGTGCCGGGGCTGGAGCACAAGCACCGCCTGCAGACCACCAAACTCGACCTGAGCTTCTCCGAAACGTTCCACCAGCAGCATATCGCCGATGCTTACGAGCGGCTGTTGCTGGAAGCGATGCGCGGCATCCAGGCGCTGTTCGTGCGCCGCGATGAAGTGGAAGAGGCGTGGAAATGGGTCGACTCCATCATGCAGGCCTGGTCTGCGGACAATGAAGCGCCGAAACCTTACCAGTCCGGCACCTGGGGGCCGGTCGCCTCTGTGGCGATGATCACCCGTGACGGCCGTTCCTGGAACGAGTTTGAATAACAGGGGGCAGGGCATGGCACATTTCGCCGAGTTTCCCAGCGCAGTGACGCTGAACCAGAGTTTTGCACGTAAGGTGGCCGACAGCCTGCGTCAGGGAATTGAAGCGAGGGGCCATGCCACCCTGGTCGTCTCCGGTGGGCGGACGCCGCTGGGGCTGTTTGAACAGCTTGCCCGGCAGCCGCTGGACTGGGGCAACGTGGTGATTACCCTGGCGGATGAGCGCTGGGTTGATCCGGACGACGAGCTGAGCAACGAGCGCCTGGTTCGCCGCGCGCTGTTGACCGGCCCGGCGGCCGCCGCCACCTTTGTCGGCCTGAAAAACAGCCAGGCCACGCCGGACGAGGGCGCGGCCGCCACCGAGGCCGCGCTGGCCCAGGTGCCGTGGCCGGCGGATGTGCTGGTGCTGGGCATGGGCGCAGACGGGCACACCGCCTCGCTGTTCCCCGGTGCCGCCAATCTCCCCGCCGCGCTGGCGATGGACTCGGGCCGCCGCTGTTTCGCCATCTCCCCGGTGACGGCGCCGCTGGCGCGGCTGACCCTGAGCCTGCCGGTGCTGCTCAGCAGCCGCCACATCTACCTGCATCTGGTGGGTGAGGCCAAACGCGAGCGGTATGAGCAGGCCGAGCAGGGTGAGGATGTGAATGAGATGCCGGTGCGGGCGATCCTGCACCAGCAACAAACACCGGTCGACGTCTACTGGACGGCCTGACCGGCAGTATGCAGCACCCGGTGCCGCGGCACCGGCCAGTTTGCGCAGCAGCCCGTATTGCGTAACAGCCAGTATTAGGTAACAAAAAGTGAGTATGGCACAAGGTGCGGTCGGACACTTGTCAGTTCGCTGATAAGTCCCTGTGGCAGGGGCGCGCCATATATCAACCGATGCCGGTACGGCATAGATGGAGTAAACGGATGAAAAACTGGAAAGTCAGCGCGGAACAGATCCTCACCTCAGGCCCGGTGGTCCCGGTCATTGTGATCAATGAGCTGGAACACGCGGTGCCGCTGGCTAAAGCGCTGGTGGCCGGGGGGGTGAAGGTGCTGGAGGTGACGTTGCGCACCGAATGCGCCCTGGAAGCGATCCGGGCGATTGCCCGCGAGGTGCCGGACGCCATTATCGGTGCCGGTACGGTGATCAACCCGCAGCAACTGGATGAGGTGATAAGCGCCGGTGCGCAGTTCGCCATCAGCCCAGGCCTGACCGCGTCCCTGCTCAAAGCGGCCACCGACGGCCCGATCCCGTTAATCCCTGGGATCAGCACCGTCTCTGAGCTGATGCTGGGCATGGATTATGGCCTGCGCGAGTTCAAGTTTTTCCCGGCGGAAGCCAATGGCGGCGTGAAAGCGCTGCAGGCGATTGCCGGGCCGTTCCCGCAGGTCCGTTTCTGCCCGACCGGCGGCATCACGCCGAACAACTACCGTGACTACCTGGCGCTGAAAAGCGTGCTGTGCATCGGCGGCTCCTGGCTGGTGCCGGCGGATGCGCTTTCGCAACGCGACTACGGCCGCATCACTGAGCTGGCCCGTGAGGCTGTTGCCGGTGCCCGCGGCTGATCCATAGCCTGCTGTCAAAAAGCCATCCTCCGGGATGGCTTTTTTTATGGCGCTGTCAGGGCCGGGGCTCAGCGGGCCGCGATCACCTTGATCTCCACTTTGTAGCCGGGATTCATCAGCCCGGCCTGCACCGTGCAGCGCACCGGCGCGTTGCCGGGTGACACCCAGGCATCCCAGGCGCGGTTCATTGCGGCAAAATCACTTTTTTCGACCAGGAAAATGGTGGCGTCCAGAATGCGGCTCTTGTCTGAGCCGAGCGTCGTCAGCACGGCATCAATGGTGGCCAGCGCGTTGGCGGTCTGCGCTTCGGCGTCCGCCTCCAGGTTCTCCGGCACGCTGGTGTAGTAGATGGTGTCATTGAAGATCGTGGCTTCAGACATCCGGTGCTCCGGCAGATAACGCTCAATGGTCATGGGCAGCTCCTTTGGCTGTTTTTTCAAGGGGATGCCGGGAGGCTTCCCCGGCGGCAGGCTAAGCGTACCACAGCCTGGGAAAGATGGGTGTGGTAGCCGGCGGGAAGGATTGGCATAATCAGCGCTGATTTTTTCCGGCTGAGAGGCAGTGTGACCGACGATTTCGCCCCTGATGGCGCCCTGGCGCAACATATCCCTGGTTTTAAACCCCGTGAACCCCAGCAACAGATGGCCGCCGCCGTGGCGGGTGCCATTGCGGCCAAACAGCCGCTGGTGGTCGAGGCCGGTACCGGTACCGGCAAAACCTACGCTTATCTCGCCCCGGCCCTGCGCGCTGATCGCAAAGTGATTATCTCCACCGGGTCGAAAGCCCTTCAGGACCAGCTCTACAGCCGTGACCTGCCGACGGTGGCAAAAGCCCTCAACTACACCGGCAAACTGGCGCTGCTCAAAGGGCGCTCCAACTACCTCTGCCTGGAGCGGCTCGAGCAGCAGACGCTGGCCGGGGGCGAGCTGGCGAACTCCGCGCTGGCTGAACTGGTGCAGTTGCGGCGCTGGGCATCAGAAACCAGTGACGGCGACATCAGCAATTGCGGCGGCGTGTCGGAAGACAGTATGGTCTGGCCGCTGGTCACCAGCACCAATGACAACTGCCTCGGCAGCGATTGCCCGCTCTATAAAGAGTGCTTCGTGGTCAAGGCGCGCCGCCGCGCGATGGATGCCGATGTGGTGGTGGTCAACCATCACCTGTTTATGGCGGACATGGTGGTGAAAGAGGGCGGGTTCGGGGAGCTTATTCCGGCGGCGGATGTGATGATTTTCGACGAAGCGCACCAGATCCCGGATATCGCCAGCCAGTATTTCGGCCAGCAACTCTCCAGCCGCCAGCTTATCGATCTGGCGAAAGACATCACCATCGCTTACCGCACCGAAGTGCGGGACTCAGCCCAGTTACAGAAAAGCGCTGACCGGCTGGCGCAGAGCGCGCAGGATTTCCGGCTGGCGCTGGGGGAACCGGGCTACCGCGGCAACCTGCGGGAAGCGTTGCAGGATACGCAGGTGCAGCGGGCGCTGGTGCGGCTTGATGACGCGCTGGAGCTCTGTTACGACGTGGTGAAGCTGTCACTGGGTCGCTCGGCGCTGCTGGATGCGGCCTTCGAGCGCGCCACCCTCTACCGCGCCCGCCTGAAGCGGCTGAAAGAGACGTCTCAGCCGGGGTTCAGCTACTGGTTCGAGTGCACCTCACGCCATTTCATTCTGGCGCTGACGCCGCTGTCGGTGAGTGATAAATTCACCGAGGTGATGAAAGAGAAACCGGGCAGCTGGATTTTCACCTCCGCGACCCTGTCGGTGGATGACAAACTGGCACACTTTACCGATAGGCTGGGGCTGGAGAATGCCGAGTCGCTGCTGCTGGCCAGCCCGTTTGACTACGCCCGCCAGGCGCTGCTCTGCGTGCCGCGTTTCCTGCCGGAGCCGAACCAGCCGGGTGGCGGCCGCCAGCTGGCGCGGATGCTGAAACCGCTGATTGAGGCCAACGGCGGGCGCTGCTTCTTCCTCTGCACCTCCCACCAGATGCTGCGCCAGCTGGCAGAGGAGTTCCGCGCCAGCATGACGCTGCCGGTACTGGTGCAGGGTGAAACCAGCAAAGGCCAGTTGCTGGCGCAGTTTATCGCCGCCGGTAATGCCTTGCTGGTGGCGACCAGCAGCTTCTGGGAAGGGGTGGATGTGCGCGGTGATGCGCTGTCGCTGGTGATCATCGACAAACTGCCGTTCACCGCCCCGGACGACCCGCTGCTGAAAGCGCGGATTGAGGATTGCCGCCTGCGCGGCGGTGACCCGTTCGCGGATGTGCAGTTGCCGGAGGCGGTGATCACCCTGAAGCAGGGCGTCGGCCGCCTGATCCGTGACACCGATGACCGCGGCGTGCTGGTGATCTGCGATAACCGGCTGGTGATGCGCCCCTATGGCGCGGTGTTCCTCAACAGCCTGCCGCCGACGCCGCGCACCCGTGACCTGGCCGAGGCTGCCGCCTTTCTGCGGCAGGGTGCAGGGCAGCAATAGCGGCTGCCCTGTGCTATCATGCGCGCCCTTAATAAAAACCCATCTTTCCTGCCTGAGGTTGGCATGTCCACGCGAATTTTAGCCATTGATACCGCCACGGAAGCCTGTTCCGTCGCGCTCTGGAACCACGGCGAAACCCTCGCCCATTTCGAACTCTGCGCGCGTGAGCACACGCAGCGTATTCTGCCGCTGGTGGAGCAGATCCTGGCGGAAGCCGGGCTGACCCTCTCCCAGCTGGACGCCCTGGCCTTTGGCCGCGGGCCGGGCAGCTTTACCGGCGTACGCATCGGCATCGGCATTGCGCAGGGGCTGGCACTGGGGGCCGATCTGCCGATGATTGGTGTCTCCACCCTGCAAACCATGGCGCAGGGCGCGTTCCGCCGCACCGGCGCAACCCGCGTGCTGACCGCCATTGACGCGCGGATGGGCGAAGTCTACTGGGGCGAATACTGCCGCACTGAACAAGGCAGCTGGCAAGGCGAAGAGAGTGAGG
The DNA here is from genome assembly GCF_018257325.1 of Nissabacter archeti. NCBI lineage: Bacteria > Pseudomonadati > Pseudomonadota > Gammaproteobacteria > Enterobacterales > Yersiniaceae > Nissabacter > Nissabacter archeti. Next base: position 847 of record NZ_JAERKB010000001.1, on the reverse strand, counting down.
CCGTGCTCACACCGGCGCAGGCGCTGGCCCGTGCAGCGTCGCTTTCCGGGCAGTGGGCCACAGCCGGAACCGGCTGGACGAGCTATCCTGATCTGGTGGCAGGTGCCGCATTGACGCTGAACGATGGCGACATGCAGTTGCCCCATGCTGAGGATATGCTGCCGCCGGCCCTGGAGGCCTGGTCTGCAAAGCGTACCGTGGCGGTCGACCAGGCTGAACCGGTCTATCTGCGCAATGAAGTGACCTGGAAGAAACTTCCCGGCCGCTGAGATACGGCAACTTATACCTGGTGATGTGGTCAAAGAGTCAGATTCAACCCGGAGAGCAGGTCATGCGTAAGCCGTCTATGAAAGGCCCGATCGTTGTCGCCATCCTCAGCCTGGCTGCCCTGTCGCTGACAGGGTGCGTCACGGTGCCGGATGTGATTAAAGGTACCACTGCCACGCCGCAGCAGAACCTGGCGGCCGTGCAGAACGCCCCCCAGCTCTATGTCGGGCAGGAGGCGCGCTTTGGCGGGTCGGTGGTCAATATGACCAATGAAAAAAACCGCACGCGCCTTGAAATCGCGGCGGTCCCGCTCGACTCGGCTGCCCGGCCGGTGCTGGGTGAGCGCTCTACCGGGCGGCTGGTGGCGTACATCAACGGCTTTGTTGACCCGGTTGACCTGCGCGGGCAACTGGTGACGGTCGTTGGGCCGATCACCGGGGCTGAGCAGGGGAAAATCGGCCAGACTGATTACACCTTTGTGGTGATGAACGCCAACAGTTACAAACGCTGGCGGCTGCAACAGCAGGTCGTGATGCCGCCCGGCCCGACCGGCCCGTGGGGCTGGGGCGGGCCGGTCGGG